>JBLFWX010000002.1:0-279636 GCA_047611805.1 Gammaproteobacteria bacterium | reverse complement strand
TTCTTCCGCTACGGCGGCGAAGAATTTATTGTGATTTTGAACAATACAGATGCGATTGGCACCGAGTTGGCCCTGGAACGGTTCCGCAGTGCCATTCAAAACTATGTGTTTCCCCGCTTAGGTGAGATGACAGTCAGCATCGGTTGGACCGGAATCGAACAACAGGAGTTTTCGACTGACGTGATTCACCGAGCCGACAAAGCGCTCTATTTCGCGAAAAAAAATGGGCGTAATAAGGTCGTAGGTGACGTCCGCAATTCGTAAGGATGACGAACCTCTAGACTAATAGGTTGTTGGGCTTGCTGGGATCGCTCGCCGACTCGAATTTCTTCGCTTAACGCGGGCAGGGCAGCTTACTTACTGGTTTCTCAACGACTTTCGATAATTCGTCGTTACGATCTCATCAATATTTGCGGGCCCCGACTCTTCAGCATCGGAGGTGTCGTAGACTTCCATCACGTTACCGTGTCGGAAGAGGCGCTTCCCGACCCGGGGGAAATCCGTGATCTCGACTTCGCCATGTTCGCCGCCCATTAGGCAAACCAAACTTTTTCCGAAGGGGTTTTTTAGATGGTTCGGGGCTGAACAAGCCGCGAAGCCCGCGAAGTCGCCGGGACCTAACAGATGCTCCTGCCCATCGATATCCAATACGCCTTGCCCTTGCAGGATGTACATCCACTCTTCTTCGATTTGATGCGAATGGAACACAGAGGCCACGCCCCCAGCCGGTACTCTTACCACGTTAATGCGGGTTCGCTGTAACCCGACCATTCGGTCGAGCTTGGTTCCCGGGACAATCGTGTCCGGGTTCCACGGATGCGAAATCGTGTGCTTGAACTCGAAGGCCTTTTCAGCCCGAATTATGTGTACTTTTTCAGCCATGGGATCAGCCGGTTGCCTCATTGTCGTGGTCGCAAAATAACGTCGTTACGCAATGACGGCGACACGGTTAGATGCTAGACGGGAAGATTAGCATAAAGCGGATGCAATCTAGCATTGACGATGACCTTAGGATCCGAGTTCGCACTTCTCGAATTCGGCCGAGCACCCGACACGCCCGTCAGACGAAAAGTGTTGGCCGGCCGCGGTGCTAATTCGAAACTGCAGGGCTACCGGCTGACCAGATCCGTCTGGGCATTCGTGCGGCGCTGCACTGAATCGTTCTCCGCTATTTCGCCCGCTGCGGCATTACCGGAGACTCGAAACGGTGAAATCTGCCCTTATTACGTAACGACCCTTAAGTAGTATCGTTAACGGCCGCTAGGGCTACTAAAGAACCTGCATTTCCGCCGGAGATCCGATTTGTCCGCTATCAAACCCCATACCGAATCAAACGAAACTCTCTCACGTGAGGAGGCCCTCAGACGGATTCGTAAGCTAATACCGTTACGACATTTTAGTGATCCTGAATTCGAAACGATTACAGACGCAACTCAATTACAGTTTTGCAAGGCTAACTCAACTTTATTTCGCAGTGGCGAGCACGACGACAAGTTGTTCTACTTGCTGATTGGGGAGGTCTCGATCAGCGACGCGGACAACGAATCTTTTTGCATTAGCGGTGGCAGTATCGAAGCCTGTCATCCGCTAACCGCACATCCGAAGGTTCGATGCCTCGCCACAGCGATTTCTAACGTTCAGTTCGTATCCTTGCCGGCAAACCTCGTGGGCCTGCAACGGAACGAACTTGAAGCGGTAACGGTCGATGAGATTACGGAAGAAAATGCAGACCTTGAGCAACAGATACTTTTCGATATTTACCATACGTTGATGAGCGGCGATCTTGTGCTCCCTAGCCTACCGGACGTGGCGATCCAAATTCGTAGGGCCGCCGACGATGAAAATGTTGCGGTGGAAGACATTGCAAGAATAATCCAAGGTGATCCTGGCACCGCCGCGTACTGTATTAAGGTAGCGAACAGCGCCGCTTTGAGTGGTACCGCGCCGGTCGCAAGTGTGCTTCAGGCAGTGGTTCGCATTGGTATTGGCCCGATCCGGGATCTTGTCATCGCCCATACAATTCGAAGCCTCTTCACAGGCAAAGAGCGCGTGGCGAAAGAGTTCCTTAGGCTCGCGTGGCAACATAGTTGCAGAATTGCCGCATTGAGCTACGTATTGGCTCGCGATGTCGCCAAACTGAGTCCAGAGCGGGGACTACTTGCGGGACTACTGCATGACATCGGTATCTCGGTCGTCGTCAGTGCAGCGTGCCAAAATAAGGGAGTGTTGGCTGAACCTACGATATTGCACAAATTATGTGTGGAATTGTCCGGTCAAGTCGGTGCGATGGTGCTGCGCGCGTGGCATTTTCCTGATGTTTTCGTTGATGCGACACTCGAATCGGAATCCTATTGCAAACCTGTGTCCGATCGTCTGCAATTCGTCGACGTCGTCATGCTGGCACACTTGCACGATCCGCAGCCGCCACCGTGGTCGCTTGAACATCACGAACTTTCGCTATTGCCGGTTCACCGTAAACTTCGCGACCACGAATTTAACGTAGGATCGGGGCTGGCGGTCATAGACGATGCGCAGGTCGAACTGGCCGAGTTAACTGCGGTGTTAAGTAATTAGTACTCACCGAATGAAGCGCTAGACTCGGCATTTACGATGCTTCACGCTGCCATAATATCGTTCGATGCGGTTGAACGCTAAACCACCGTCCCGAAAGATAGAACCGGCTCGATGCTCTACCTGGGTTGCGATGAATCATCGTGAGTGTCGAAGCTTGAAGTAACAAATGAATGACATGCGAGTGAACGAAATTAGCGAGTGCACGCGGTTGATGTTTCAAAGCATCGCAGTCTTGGTGACTCTACTGCTATTTGTCGCGCCGCCAATCGCTCACGCGGCCCTCGAACGACAGCAGATGCGATTCAGCATTACGATTAATGACGATTTGCAAAAGTTGGCGATTAAATCCTGCTTCGATACGGGAGCTACTCCCAGCACATTAATCGCCTCTAAAGCGCTGGCTGGGCGGATCCAAAACGTCCGCGCAATGCTCACAGACGGATCGATTCGTAATCTAGAAATACGAGATCGAAAAATAGACCTGTCCGATATAGACGCAAGCTGCGTTCATTACTCCGTCGCCTTAAAGCGGGACCAGACGAACGCTCGGCGCTCAGGTTTCAACCATCACAATGGCGGCGTCGTTTTGGCGTTTGATCATTTTTTGCTGCGCGCAGTCGGGTCAGTAGTTTGGTCAACGACACGATTGGATTTTTCGACTGACCACGGCGTTCAGGTTCTCGCACCAGGGAAACTGCTGCTTGGAGAAAACGGCGATCAAAGTTTCGAGTTTCAAGATCGCCCAAGCAATTGGTCGGGCGCGATTGCTTTTGGAGAACTCACATTAAAAGTAGTCCGGATCGCCGAGGTCGATGTACGGATCGCAATTGTCGGTAAGGTCTCACCGCTCGTTGCAGAGAAGCTCCAGACGTGGGTTGCGACGGGTATCGACACACTGACCGGCTTATACGGGCGCATTCCAGTACCGTCGGCGCAGATTATCGTGTTTCCTCTAGCGCATAATTCCGACCCGGTACCATGGGGGGAAGTCACCCGTGGTGGCGCGGACGCCGTTCACCTATATGTTGACAGTACGCGCCCCTTGGGCGATCTAACCAGCAACTGGGTAATTTCTCACGAGCTGAGCCATTTAATTCATCCCTATCTGACTCATTCGGATGCCTGGTTATCGGAAGGTGTCGCGAGCTATTATCAAAATGTGTTGCGGGCACGCGCTGGCTTAATCAAGCCGCAACTCGCGTGGAAAAAGTTGCACGCTGGATTCGAGAGAGGCGCGGCCCAAGTGACCCGTGCTGATACCTTAGCGGAAGATACACAGGAGATGCTAGATAAAGGCCGTTACATGCGTGTCTATTGGGGCGGTGCTGCCATCGCATTTATTGCGGACGTGAATTTTCGCCATCAGTCCAAGGGTCGAATATCCTTGGATTCAGTGTTTGATCGCTACTCTCGATGTTGCCTGCCTTCAAAACAACGAGTGAGCGCATTCGAGCTGATGGCCGCGCTTGATACTATTGCCGAAATGGATGTTCTAGTTCCACTTTACAAGCGTTACGCCATGACGCCGCAATTCCCGGACCTTACGCAATCCTATCAAAAACTTGGTATCACTCACCACACCGCTACCCTGGCATTTTCAGAAACACCAGAGACCCGGGACCTGCGCGCCGCGATTATGGGTAAGTGAAATTCGCCGAGACCGGTGGGGCGGCCGATTGAGTGCCGCCGTGGCGATTGCTATCCTCAATAATGGCGCCTATGCGAGCCGGAGAGCACCAATACAAAAACCTAGAATGTGGACTCAAGGAAATTTTTCTGTCGTTCCGCACGCAACAATTAACCGGTTAAACCTGACGGCTACGCGTGTCGCCCTGCTCAGGCTAGAATGCGACGCGCCGATACTAAGCTCGATTTGCCACGGTCAAAGCGGTCAGCAGTAACTATAGTAAATCGAGCGCTAACGCAGGCAAAAAAAGCCCCGCATAAGAGCTTATACGGGGCACCGCAAATTAAAGCATAACGCTATCGCTACACGATCAATACTAGGGTGGAGCCGAATTCGAAGCATGGGAAAAACTCCCAAGTTCCTTAAGCCAACGGCTGATTCATTTCGCTTGCTGTTAGCCGCTGTTCTCATTGGGACAACGTACTACAGCGCCGCAGAATCGGGTCAGCAGGCAATTGCTCGGGGCAGCTATGGCGCCGCGGCGGCTCAATTCATGTTTAAAGCCCGCGAAGGCGACCCAGTCGCGCAAAATAATCTTGGCGTACTGTATCTGAAGGGGCGCGGCGTTCCCCAGGACTACAGCTTGGCGCAATCTTGGTTCGAGAAAGCGGCGGTAGGATCGCTGGGCGGCGCCATGTTTAATCTCGGCACCATGTATCTTCGCGGATATGGGGTCGAAACCGACCTCGCGCAATCGACACAGTGGTTCGAACGAGGCGCGGCTGCCGGCGATCGCGAGGCACAGTTCTTCTATGCTTTACATCTCTATCAGGGCCGTGGCGTCGATCAGAATCTAGAACTAGCGGCCGAGTGGTTCGAGCGCGCTGCCGATCAGAATCTCGGATCCGCCCAGTACAACTTAGCCATCATGCGGTTGCGCGGCGAAGCGGGACCGGCGGACGAAGCCGCCGCGCTAGAGTTACTCAACAAAGCTGCAGCTCAAGGACACGAATACGCAGATATTACTATCGGCCGAATTCATCTCGAGCACAGCGAGGATCCCGATCAAGCAAAACTCGCTGCAGATGTTTTTCAGCGGCTAGCCGAGGACGGGAACGCGGATGCACAAGTGACGCTCGGGATGATGTACACCTTCGGCCAAGGGAATATTGCGCAAGATTTCGATGAAGGACGGTTCTGGTTAAAATTAGCATCGAATCAGAAATCCGGAACGGCCCGACTCAACCTGGGCAATATTTATGCGCAAGGTATCGGCGTCGAACGTGATCTCGTTCGTGCCCATGCCTGGTATGCCTTGAGTGCAAAAGCAGGTGACTCAGCAGGCGAAAGTTATCGGGACACGCTTGCTTTAGAACTTAATCACCAAGAGCTGGAGCAAGCCAAATTATTGGCCACTGAGCTTGGATACGCCTTGCCGAAACGCGGACCGATAATGCAGTGAGAGCGTTGAATCGCAAGTAGGCTGCTCACTATGGTCGATTTATTCAGTATTTATTCATCTGTTGGCTGTATTGTTCGTGAATCAGAAACAGTTGCCAGGCGACACGCAATGACAAATCAAGAGCAAGCGAGTGCATCAATGCGGATCGTCCTATGTCGAGTTCGCCGCCAAGGTCGTACGCTATCGCTGGGTGTCCTAGCCTTGGTATTCGGTTTATCGAGCTCTGCTGTTTCAAGCGCCGAACAGGCCGAGACAACGTCAACCGTGCGCGAGATAAACGACGATCTCCGTGATGCACCCAAGCAATGTACCTGGGCGTGCCTAAAATGGTCGAAAATGTGTAATGTCGATCCGCGCGGGGTGTATAAATGCCAGCGCACGTGTGCAAATTTCGGCGAAATATGTGAGTAGTGAAATGCCAAAATCTAGCACGCCGCCATGGCATGAAATCGAAACCGTCGTGCTTGACATGGACGGTACCTTGTTGGATTTGCATTTCGATCGTGAAGTTTGGAATCGATTATTGCCGCAGCGCTATGCCCGCGTTTCAGGCTACTCCATAGAAACAGCGCAAGATGAGGTGGCTAAGCGACTTGGCGACGCCCGAGGAACCCTCAACTGGTATTCGCTTGATCATTGGAGCGAACGTCTCGGGATTGACGTGGCCGCGTTGGAATTGGAACTCGAACATTTGGTTCGACCACGCCCAGGAGCGATTGCGTTTCTTGACGCGCTACACCGATCTGAGTTCCGCGTCGTGCTCGCCACCAACGCGCAAGCAAGTAGCATGCGCCGTAAGCTTGAGTTAACCGACATCGAGCGCTTCTTCAATGACATTACGTGCTCGCATAATTTTGGCGCTTGCAAGGAAGAGGCCTCGTTCTGGCCCGCGTTCACGAATGAACTAAAAATCGACCCGAGAACGACCATCTTCATCGATGACAATCACAGCGTGCTTGAAGCAGCCCAACGGTTTGGGATCGCCCACTTATATGGTATTCGTTACCCTAGTTCTCAGGGGCCAGGGATCGAAAGTGGCGAATTTCATTGCCTCAGCTCATTTGATGAATTGGCTTTCGAAGGCTGATCCCGCCCAGCGAAAAGTAATATCGAATCGGCGACACCGCAGGTGCCGCGAGATCAACGTCGAGCAAAACAAAAGTCGAATACGGTTGTCCCAGCGGCAAGTGCCTTGCTTTCGAATTTCGTTATCGGTCTGAAAGCGGCTCGAGGTGCAAACTGACCGGCACCGGCCAAATTAACCCAGCGTGGCAGGCTCTCCATTGTTTTTAGGATTGAATTTGCATAGCTCCGGCTATCGGTCGCGATGAATACTCTTCCATGCCGGTGCAACTTACACTCGAGAAAATCGAAAAATCTAGCTTGCAACATTCGTCGCTTTCGGTGACGCGTTTTTGGCCAAGGATCGGGGAAGAAGATCATTACTTTTTCGAATAATGGCTCGATCGCGGGGTCGATCAACTCGAAGATATCCTGGTCAGATACACGAATGTTAGATAGCCCGCCGGATTTTGCTCGATTCAAGAGTCGTCCGAGCCCAGGCCGATGAACGTCCACTGCCAAGAAATCTTCGTCAGGGCGCTGTACGGCCAATTCGAGAATACAGGTACCGTCGCCGGAGCCAATTTCAAGGCTCACAGCTGATTGTCGACCGAAGCTCGCCACAAGCGCAGCCGTACCATCGCAGCGAGGCAAAACGTAACGGTCCCAATCTTGTTCGATTGCTTCCTTTTGAGCGCGGGTAAACCGACTATCGCGACGGACGAAACTTCGAATTGGTGAAAATGGGACTGACATGGGTACTCAGAAAACACGGATCGGCCGGTGGCGCCGAACTAGCTGCGTTCGGCGACCGCAACGACGTTCTAGTTAAAGCTCGACGATAAGTCCTTCGTGAGCGACATGGCACTCCATTGTCGACTTCCGCTCGCGAATGATTTGCATGCAATCGTTATGAATCGCATTAATCTTTTCGTCGTCATAGGTCGGATCGTGGTGGTATAGATAGAGTGCTTTGACATCGGCGTCGATGGCAAAATTAACCACGTCGACGTAACACGAATGCCCCCAGCCACGTTTTTTATTGTAATCATGAGGTGTGTACTGGGCATCGTGTATTAAAATATCGATACCGCGGATCTCGTCAAGTTCTGCATCGCGTTCCTCGTTCTGGATTTGTTCGAGGAGTTTGTGTTCTTCGTCATCGAATTCGTCCCGCCGGTGTGCGATCGAAGACTTGAGAAAATCTATTTCATTGTCGGACACATACACGATGTCTTTGCCGGCAACTTTAATCCGATAACCGTACGTCACCCCTGGATGATGAACGTTATGAAAACTCAAGCTAATTGGGCCGTGGGTCACGCCTTCTTGCGAAGGGCTGACGTATTCGATGTCCGCCATCCAGGTCTCAGTTTCAACGGGGAAATATGGCGCTTTCATTTGGTTGGATAAACGGCTCTCGATATCCTGCGCGCTTTCACCAGGACCGAAAAACTTGATTTTCCAATTCGGCGAAAATGCCGGCTGAAAAAACGGTAGGCCGCAAATGTGGTCCCAGTGGTAATGGGTAAACACGACGAGCATTTCAGAAATACTCGCTTTCGCCATGAGTTCTTCACCCAGCGGGATAATTCCGGTGCCACCGTCACACACCAGCAAGTGATCACCAGAGCGAATTTCAACACACGAGGTATTGCCGCCCACTCCGAGATGAGTTTTTTGCGGTGCCGCGTAGGATCCCCTTACGCCCCAGAAGCGCAAATACGATTTAGCCATCCGTCGTAAAATCCAGTTAGACCGAAGCGGTGTATCTTACAATAAGTTCTTCGATAACTTTCGTTGACATAGGCTTTGCGACAAATTCTACGACGCCAAGTTCCTTGGCAGCCACGCGATCCTGAGCGTAGTCTTTCGAGCTAATCACGACGGTAGGTGTATCTGCGTGTAACGGAAGACGGCGAAGCTCCTGCAGGAATGTCAGGCCGTCTTTCTCCGGCATGATTATGTCGAGGAACAGCAGGTCTGGTTTATGCGAATCTAAGTATTTGAGCGCGTCATTCGCTGAGGCGAACATTTCTAAATCCACGTCGAGTGGCGCAACGGCTCGTTCGAAGAAAAGGCGTACTGTCGAACTATCGTCGACAATAACTACCGTTGGCTTATGTTCTGACATGCGCTTGTCTTTCTGAACTCAAGCGATTCTACTGTTGCGAGATTCCTCATTACTATTTTGCTCTAAGGTGCTGAGATTCCGGTTATTGTAGCCGACCTCAGCGCAATACCGTCACACTTTTTACGTTAGCCATGCAGTCTGCCCGTTTTTCTCGGCACATAATAGCCTACTTGGGTTGAATCAGAGGCTAATCGCGTGTTGGTTACCTAGTTCTCCGCACCCGAAAACCTTGATTAATCCTCGTTGAACAGCTGCTGCCGACACCGTGGCTAATTTATTCTATGGTTTAACTCACATCTGCAAAAGCATAGAATCGACCCCGCACGGCCGCTATTCGGCGCTGCTCCTGCAATGGTTTTCATGGGAAACCCGCAATAGCGGTGACATGAAGGCGAGTGTTTTAGGTACGAAAATTAGATGACGCGTGATCCAAACGCCTACAACGACGGCCGAAAGGCTCGCGAGCGCAACGACAGAATCAAGCCTGGCGGGTGTAGTTCAATGGTAGAACATCAGCTTCCCAAGCTGAATACGTGGGTTCGATTCCCATCACCCGCTCCACGTCTACCCGTTTGAAGAATAAATATAATCGTGATTGTCACAAGCATCTCGGAAATCAGGGATTCGGACCTCGAGCTAGAAGTTGAGAGCCTGTATAGCCCCGCATTGGCTTATCACAATTTTCAACACGCCAGAAACACGATTTCAGCAGCCGAGCACATCACTCGCCGATGCATCGACGAAGGTATTCGCGTGGACCACAGCGTGGTCTACTACGCCTTGCTATTTCATGACGCCGGTTTCTACGACGACCATGTGGCCCTGGGTTTTAAAACTAAGGAGGCATATTCCGCGGAACTTGCCGCAACTCGACTCAAAGAGCGTCGCGTCCCACCAAAAACCATCGCGAAAGTCATCGGCGCAATCCTGAGCACCCACAAAGACGCGAGTTTCGTTACCGTCGAACAAAAAGCCGTGCGGGCCGCGGACCTCTCGGGCTTAGCCGCTAAATACGACGTATTCAGGAAAAATACTGCGGACCTGAAAATAGAACATGAGTTATTTAACGCCGTCACGTTGAGCTGGCCCGCGTGGGTGGAAAATGCGAGTAAAACGATCCGCTTTTATCTTTCCCAGGAAATCCGCTTAACGAGTTATTTTGTTAATGAATTCGGTGAATCCGCATTTCACCAGGCAGTACGAGAGAATCTAGAACATCTGATTGAAGAGAGCTGTTGACAACCGCGGCAATCGACATGCCGCGTGCTGAACCGATGCACGGGTTCCGTGGTTCAACCCGTCGCATCACCAATTTTCAGTAAAATAAAATCGCTACCCGCCTCAACAAGTTTCGAGCGCATGGATTGAATTTTTGCGAGATCAGAAAACGGTCCCACATGAACTCGATACCAAACATCTTGGCCATTAATGACGACACGATGTATCTTCGCGATGATTCCGAGTAACGCGAGATTCGCTTTCGCTCGATCTGCGTCTTTGTGAAGCTGGAACGAACCGACTTGCAATACGTAGGTTCCCTGCTTGAATTTATCCTCTTCCTTTTTTGACGGAGTCGAAATTTCCCAATCCGGAACTTTTACTTCAGTTTCGGGCAGTATTTTGTAGAACTCGAATTCGCGCTTCGGCAGTGCCCGATCCATCTGCGTGTCGAAGTCGACCGCACCGGAGCTTCGAATTTTCTCTACTGGTTCGCTCGCCGCCTCGTTTCGTGCGGTAGCGATAGGCGAGTTGATCTGCCAGAAATAAACCACAACTGCGCAAAGCAATCCCACTCCTAGGCCGCTAGTGAAAGAAACCCAGCTGCCTAGAGCGCGCGTCTTTGGTTTCGACTTCGGGTTTGAGTTCTTGTAATCGCGAGCCACTACATTGCCTCTGGAGCTGAGACACCAAGCAGCCCTAGGCCATTCGCTAGCACCTGCTTTGCTCCGAGGTTTAGCAGCAATCGCCCGTTGCGTAATTCTGCGTCTTCACATACGATTTTCTGGTCGCTCCCGTGATAGGCATGAAGGCTAGCCGCTACCTCGCGCAAGTAGGTTGTGATTTGATGCGGCTCCCGATCGCAAACCGCCGTTTCAACAATTTCGGGATAGCGCAATAGTTGCATTATCAATTGCTTCTCCTTCGCATGCTGAAGCAATTCAGTCGACCTGAGTCCGAGTTCCAAATCGAAAGAATAACCAGCTTCCTCAAGTTTCTTAAATACCCCGCAGATACGTGCATGGGCGTATTGGACATAAAAAACTGGATTGTCATTGTTCTGGGCTTTTGCTAGGTCCAGATCGAAATCGAGATGCTGATCAGCGCGTCGCGTGATATAGAAAAATCTTGCCGCATCCCGCCCAACATCTGCGACGAGGTCGGCTAACGTGACGAACTCACCTGAACGCGTCGACATCGCAACTTTCTCGCCGTCACGAAACAGCGCTGCAAACTGCACTAGTAAAACCTCTAAGCGCTTCGAATTACAGCCGATCGCGTCAATCGCAGCTTTCACCCGGGCAATGTAGCCGTGATGGTCGGCACCCCAAATATTGATCAAGTGTTCGAAACCACGAAGATATTTATCGGCATGATAAGCAATGTCCGAGGCGAAATAGGTGGGAGATCCGTTCTCGCGAACCACGACCCTATCCTTTTCGTCTCCGAATGCCGTGCTTTTAAACCACAGCGCACCGTCTTTCGTGTAGATATGGTCACTCGCTTGAAGCGATGCGACAAGTTCGTCGATTCGGCCAGCATCTGCAAGTGAACTTTCAGCAAACCAATTATCAAATTCGACACCAAATTCGACCAAATCGGATCGGATGCCCGCCAGTATCTGGTCACGAGCGAATCGGTGAACTTCTGAGTAGTGCGTAGCACCTAAAACAGACTTGGCACGCGCGATCAATTCATCTATCGCCAACTCAGGATCGGCCTGGTCGATTCTCGGTAGCATCAAGTCTTCCATAGGACGCGCGAACGCCTCGCCGCTATTTCTACGGAGCGTCGCTGCGATCTCGGTAATGTAGTCGCCCTGGTAGGCGTTACTTGGAAAATCCAGGCTCTTGCCAGGCGTTTCTAGGTAGCGCAATAGCACACTGACAGCCAAGATATCCATCTGCCGTCCCGCATCGTTAACGTAGTACTCACAACTAACCGAGTAACCAGTAGCCCTAAATAGGTTGGCAAGTACTGCACCATAAGCCGCGCCGCGACCGTGGCCAACGTGCAGCGGGCCGGTTGGGTTTGCTGATACAAATTCGATCTGGATACTACGCCCAGCGCCACTGTTTGATTGTCCGTAAAGTGTGCCGGCGCTAATCACGGCTCCGACGCCTTGCATCACGGCACTAGTAGCGACGCGTAAATTAATGAACCCCGGGCCAGCAAGTTCGGCGTTTTGGAGTACTCCGGTCAATTCGATGTTTTTGACAATTTCAGTCGCGACATCGCGCGGAGATTTCCCCAAACGCTTCGCAAGTATCATCGCGATGTTCGTACTGAAGTCACCGTGGGCGGGGTCGCGCGGAACTTCTAGCTGAATTTCGGGTAGATCGACCGGATCGGCATCGAAACTAGCAAGAGCGCTGCGCACCGCTTGTTCCAATAAAGTAATGAGTTGTAGCTTCAAGAAATCTTCCTAGAGCGCGACGGGGACGCATTCTAACCCGATCCTCACCACCGCGCATAAGCGCATTGATACTCTCATAGACGGCGTATGCGAAGGCGCAATAGCTAATGGCGTTTAACGCAAGACGGTCAGTCCTAGGATCTCCCAGTCCTGCATACCGCCACGGTACCACTTAATTTTATGTGCTGGATAGCCGAAACTTAGCAACGATTTTATGATCGCAGACGACTGACCGCACCAGGGTCCGTTGCAAAACAATATTAGGGTTCTAACCCCTGAGAAATTCCATAATCCCTCTTGGTTAACAACCCCGAATTGTTTCTCGAGCGTGTCGGATATCGCAAAGGGATCCGCGCCGGCTGATGGGGTTAAGCTCGTCCATGGAATATTAACTGAGCCGGGTATCGTACCGTTTGCCACCCACTCGGGAGTCCTTGAGTCAATAACAACAATTGAATCATCACCACTGCCGATCAGACGCAGATACTCGAGCACTTCAAGTTCACCGACCGTGTCTACCCCAGGTGCAATAGTCATTGTTTGGATGCAAAAAGGCGGACAATCTCTTGACGTCTTTGCGTAGTCTGGGTTGACCCTATTGGTCGCATCTTGGTGGCGCGAGATCGTGACGTGATGCTCGCCTTGCGTGACACTGACGCTATCGATAGTCGGCGTTATTTTCACGCGAAGGCCCTCGCTGTCGGCTGTCGCGCTTTGCGTCAAACTCAATAGGGCTATCGCCCAGATCCGTTTATTCATTCGACCCTCCCCACCGTAGATTGAAATCGTGATCCGGTTGCGCTCGGTATTCTCAAATTGTGTCTAGCGGATCGATATCCACAGACCAACGAACTTTGTTCTTCAGCGGCATCTCACCGCCTAAATTGATGAACGCTTTCACACCCGTCGCTAAAACACGCCGCGTCTGGGCGCTCACCATGAGCTGGGCGCGGTAGCGCCCTGCTCTTCTTTCCATTGCCGCCGGAATCGGCCCAAGGATTTCTAAACCCTTGATCGATTTTTGCTTCACCTGTGCCGCGAGCTGGGTCAAGAACTTCGTCGGCATTTGCATACTAGGCGATTCGGCCCGAATTAGTGCCATTGCTACGTACGGAGGCAGGGCTGCCCGGCGCCGTTCATCCAAGGCTTTTTCGGCGAAATGATCATAGCCCCGGAGAAGTAGGGTCTGTAACAAATCGTGATGTGGATGGTGGGTCTGGATGAGAACCGAACCAGAATATTCTGCCCGACCGGCGCGACCGGATACTTGAATAATTGTTTGCGCCAGTTTTTCTTCAGCGCGAAAATCCGTACTAAACAATTGGCTGTCGGCATCGATGATCCCGACTAACGTAACGTTCGCAAAATCGTGTCCTTTTGCCAACATTTGCGTCCCGATGAGTATATCGACAGCGCGTCCGCGGATGGCAGCGAATGTTTCTTCCATAGCATTTTTACCGCGCATCGTGTCGCGATCGATACGCGCGATGTTCTTACTAGGAAATAATTCACGAAGTGTCTCTTCTACCTGCTCAGTTCCAAGACCTAGCGGTACGATCTCCGGCTCGCGGCAACACGCCTCAAGGTGTTGGGTTCTCTTTTGCGCGCCGCAATGGTGGCAGCTCAATAGCTTTCGTTCTTTATGCCAAACCAGTTTCGCGTCGCAACGAGAACAAGTCGCGATGTGGCCGCATTGGTGGCAAAGTACGATCGGCGCGAAGCCGCGGCGATTCAAGAAAAGCAACACTTGCTCGCCACGTTCTAGACAACCGCCCATGTCACGCACTAATTGATCCGACAAGCCGCCGCGCAGTCGCAATCCACGCACATCGACACATTTCAAGCTCGGCATACGCGCAACCCCAGCGCGTTGCGGTAGCGACAAGTAGGCAAATTTATTCGTCTTAACGTTGAGATAGGCCTCCAACGAGGGGGTCGCGGAGCCAAGAACAATCGGCACATTAAGTTGTTGCGCGCGTTTAATCGCGACGTCGCGTGCGCTGTAGCGAAATCCGTCCTGTTGCTTGAACGAGATATCGTGCTCTTCGTCGACAATAATAATCCCGATACGAGGTAGTGGCGCCCACACCGCAGATCGCGTCCCCATCAGTATATTTATGTCACCAGCGCGGCATCTCAACCAAACTTGAGCGCGTTGATTGTCGTTTAACCCGGAATGCAGAACCCCAACCGCGCTCCCGAATCGTTGCGTCAAGCGAGCTACCATCTGGTGAGTCAAGATGATTTCCGGCACTAGCATCAACGTGTTGAGCTGACTTTTCAAAGCCTGTTCGATTGCCGCCATATACACTTCGGTCTTACCACTGCCCGTCACCCCGTGCAAAAGACAAGCCTTAAACGAACCCAACGCGTCGTTCAAAACAATGACTGCGGCGCGCTGCGCATCATTTAGAGAAAATGCTTGGTCGGACGATCCTGTGATTTTATTGGCGGTTCGTGGTCGCTTTGCAACCAGATCCTTCTTTTCCAGCTCACGCATCGCGCGCCGCCAATCGAAGTCGAGATCTGCAAAGTCCGCCGCCATTTTCGCGCCGCCGCTTAAACGTTCTAGCAGTAGTGCTTGACGTGGCGCCCTGCGGGCAAGGTCGTTGAGTTCTCCTTGCTTCGAGTCACTAATTACCCATTCGCTCTCTTCGCGGCGAGCCGGTGCCGAACCTTGGCGCAGTGCACCTGGTAGGGTCGCGGCTAGGACTTCGCCGATCGGGTGTTGGTAATAGTCTGCCGCCCATCGGGCGAGACGCATAATTCCAGTGCCAATAACGGGTACCGTGTCGACCACTTCGCTGATTGGTTTTAACGGGCGTTCGTCCGTTGAATTCACCAGCGCGATGACAATCCCGGTGCGTTGGCCACGCCCGAACGGAATTTTAACTAAGCTCCCAGGAAGCGCAGGATGAGCGTTCGGGTCGACGCATCCAAGGTAGTGAAATGTTTGTCGTAATGGGGCGAAAACGGCGACTTCGACGACTGCAATAGGACTCATTGTTGGTCGTCACGATCAATCGCCGCCCGACGTGACGGCGCATCGGGCGGCCCGCTCTGGGTGATCAGTTGCTTGAGCGTTACGCTGTCTGCGCGGCGGTACCGACGTCCATCCAATGCACTCAGTGGAGGATGAGTGAGACTATTGAGCGGCATCACAATCAACTCAAAATCGAGATCGTTATTAAAGACTAAAAACGTTGGGAATTCTTCGTACGACTTGGCGGCAACCCTTAAGCGGGTCTCGGTCAACCGGTAGTTGATTCTGGAATCCTGTAGGAATCGCGTGACACTTTCGATCTCGTCGGTATGCAAATGTAGCGTCACCGCCGAATTGGCAACTGCACTGCCGTAGAAAACGGGACCCGCTAGGCGCGGCTCGAATATGTCGAATACATGCATGGCGGCAAGTGCCTCGTGCCGCATTAATGCGATACGCGCATTTAGGCGATCGCCTTCAAATAGGCGCAAATATTCGAGTAACGCCGATTGAACTGCAAGGTTGTCTGGCAGATCGCGTGAATTCTCGAGTCCGATGCTTGCCGCAGCCTTGCGTTTGGCGCTCGCGAAGTCAACCGCATCACCTTCGGCGATCAGACGCCCGGCGATAGAGGCAATTTCCGCCCGCTCCAGCTTAGTCGGATTGCGTTGTGGCGCTCGCGTTTTTTTGGATGAATGTCTAGCCAAGGTTCTTTAATAACCGATCTTCGCGTTTCGCAGACGCAGAATTATAAATTTGTGCGTTGCGCGGCCTAATTCAAAAAAGGTGTTCGGAGACAGATTGATTGCCGCCCCCATCGTGAGGCGAACCAAACTGTCTATCGGCTTTTGGCAGGTTTCCTTCACGGAAGGTTTCGAACACCGCGCTAGGATCGCTGGCGCTCGCTAACAAGCCGGTACTCGGATTGATTTTTACGGTTACCAGGCCCGGTGGTCGCTCCATCGTAGATTCTTCAGTTCCAGTCAACGCCGAGCCCATGTAATCGATCCACATTGGTAGCGCCGCGCTGGCACCGGTTTCGGCGCGCCCGAGCGGTTTAGAATTATCGAATCCAACCCAAACTGTCGTTGCGATCTTGCCGTTGAATCCTGAAAACCAAGCATCTTTTTGATCGTTAGTTGTGCCGGTTTTCCCCGCAAGGTCGCGACGCTTTAATTGAAGGGCGCGTCGGCCGGTGCCAAGTCTTATCACGTCGCGCATCATCGAATTCATGATCCACGCGTTACCCGCATCGAGTGTTCTTAGGGCTGCGTGTCCAGGCCCTGCCTGCGCTTGGTGGATTATCGCGGCGATATCGACTGGTTCGTTATCGCCGTCGTAGTCTGATTCATCGCAATCCGTGCATACTCTCGCCGGATCCGCCTGCATAACGATATCGCCATGTTCGGTCTCAATCCGTTCAATAAAATACGGATTGATTCGGTAACCGCCGTTCGCTAAGACGGCGTAGCCAGAAACTAATTCGAGCGGCGTAACCTCCGCACTTCCCAGCGCTAGTGAGAGGTTCTTTGGTAAGCGCGACACGTCAAAGCCAAATCGCTTAATGTGCTCTACCGCAGTCGCGACGCCCATGGCTCTTAATAAACGGATCGAGACTAAATTTCTCGAGTGAGCGAGTGCTGTGCGCAGCGGCGTCGGGCCATAGTATTTGCCGCTGTAGTTTTCCGGCCGCCAGGCATTTTCGAGTCCAGGCGCATCGAATACGATGGGTGCATCATTCACGAATTTAGCGGCGGTAAATCCGTTTTCCAGCGCCGCGGAGTAAATAAATGGCTTAAAGTTTGATCCAGGTTGCCGAAACGCTTGAACGACACGGTTGAATTTACTTTTCTTGAAATCGAAACCGCCAACCAGCGCTTCGATGGCTCCATCACTTACCTTCACCGAGACTAACGCACCTTCCACTGCCGGGATTTGGCCGAGACGCCAATAACCGGTCGAATCCAATGTGTTCGATTTTAGCGGATTGTCTTCTTGGGTTGCTAGTGGTGCTCGCCATTCGATTCTAACAACGTCTCCAATTTGCAGCACATCGGTTGCCGATTTTGGCGCGTGGCCATAACGATCGTGGGAAATGTACTTTCGCGCCCATTTGATACCTTCCCACGGAATGGGCAATTCCTCGCCGCTTGCAGTAAGCACCTGCGCACTGGTTTCGTTAACGTCGATAACCAACGCCGCACGTAAGGGTCCGATATCAAGATAACCCTGCAGTAGCTCACTCGCGTTGAGTTCATTATTAACAGGCATTTCGTAATGCTGTTCGGCACCGCGATAACCGTGCCGACGGTCATAGGCGAGCAAAGATGATTGCAACGCGTTATTTGCAGCCCCTTGCTTCGTCGAATCGAGCGTTGTAAATACTCGGTATCCCGCGGTGTAGGCGTCTCGCGGATAATTCTCGAGTAAATAAGCGCGCACCATTTCTGCGACATAAGGCGCGCTAACCTCTGTGCGCAAACCATGCACGGTCGTTGCGACAGATTCCTTAATTGCTTCGTCGTGAGCTACCTTATCTATGTAGCCCAACTTAAGCATTCGCGACAGTACATATTCTCGGCGGCCTTCGGCAGCCGAAGGATTGGTAATTGGATTTGAATTGGAGGGCGCTTTGGGTAGGCCGGCTATCATCGCGATTTGCCCCAAAGTCAGTTCTTCAAGGGTCGCTCCGTAGTAGACCTCTGCCGCTGCACCAACACCGTAGGCTCGATGGCCCAGAAAGATCTTATTCAGATAGAGCTCAAGGATCGCGTCTTTCGACAACTCTTGCTCAATTTTCACGGCGAGCACGATTTCCTTTAGTTTTCGCTCGTAGGTTTTCTCTGGGGACAGATAGAAGTTTCGCGCCACTTGCATGGTGATCGTGCTTCCACCTTGGCGTTTTTCACCTGTCTGGACTAACTCAATGGCAGCGCGCGTCATAGACATCCAATCGACACCAGGGTGCTCGTAGAATCGGTCGTCCTCTGAAGCGATGAATGCCTGCTTCATTAATTCCGGGACGTCGTCGATAAGTACAGGATGGCGGCGCTTCTCGCCAAATTCAGCGATTAAGCGCTTATCAGCAGAGAAGACGCGCAAAGGCGTTTGTAGGTGCACTTCACGCAGCGCATCAGCCGAGGGCAAGTCTGGTAGCACCGATCGCAAAATTGCCCCAATTGTGACGACGCCAACGAAAAATGCGGACAGTAGGAAATAGAATGAAAAGCGCAACATATTGTGTCTAGGGCGGGCAGTAAGGCTATATCTGATACATATTTACATTAGCTTATCTGTCTAAATACCCGTTTCTATTAGATATTAAACAAATATGATTTGTTTTTTGAGTCTTGATTGTCTATAGTCAGCTTTAGGATCTAAGGTTAAAGAACACTTTTTCGTTGTAACCTATTAAATCTAAAAGGAAAAGTTGTGGCTCTCTTTGGACGAAAACAGCCCCCAATGTTGGGAATCGATATCAGCTCCACATCGGTCAAATTGCTCGAACTGTCTCGTAGTGGCAACCGATACCGCGTAGAAAGCTATGCCGTGGAGCCGCTGCCGCCGAATTCCGTGGTTGAGAAGAGTATCACGGATGCCGAACTGGTCGGAGAAGCGATAGGCCGGGCAGTAAAGAAATCGGGCACTCGAACTCGCACCGCTGCTTGTGCAGTGGCGGGATCCGCTGTAATTACGAAAATCATCTCGATGCCGGCAAATTTGTCCGAAGAAGAGATGGAAAGCCAAATTCAAATCGAAGCTGACCAGTACATCCCCTACCCGCTCGAAGAAATCAGCCTCGATTTTGAGGTCCTAGAACTCTCTGAAACGGAACCGAACAAAGTCGACGTGCTCCTAGCGGCTTCGCGCAGCGACAACGTCGAGCGGCGAGTCGCGGCGCTTGAAGTCGGAGGACTGCAAGCGAAAGTTGTCGATGTTGAAGCCTTCGGCTTAGAAAACGCGGTCTCACTGATAATTGATAGCATCGGGAATCAACACATCGTCGCCATTATGGATGTTGGGGCGACAACGTCGACGCTAAGCGTTTTAGAAAATAATTCAATCGTATACACCCGCGAGCAGCTCTTTGGGGGCCGCCAACTCACCGACGAAATACAGCGCCGCTACGGGCTGTCCTACGAAGAAGCCGGTCTCGCGAAGCGCCAAGGCGGATTACCGGACAACTACGAGCCAGAAGTCCTTAAACCGTTCCTCGAGTCAATGGCGCAAGAAGTCAATCGAGCATTACAGTTTTTTTATTCGTCCAGCCAAGTCGGTGCGGTTGACCACGTCGTCATTGCTGGCGGTTGTGCATCAATAGCCGGCATCGACAAGCTTATCAGTGAAAAGCTAGACACCCCCGTCACGATCGCGAATCCGTTCGCGAAGATGTCAGTGGCATCGAGAGTACGTGCCGATGCGCTTGCGAATGATGCACCTGCGATGATGATTGCGTGCGGCTTAGCGTTGAGGAGTTTCGATTAATGGCACGAATTAACTTACTCCCGTGGCGCGAAGAACTGCGCAGCCAACGAAAAACAGAGTATTTAACCGTCGTCGGAATCTGCGCCGCAGGCGCACTCCTCGTTTGGGGAGCGATCCATTGGCATTTCAACGAAAAAATCGACTACCAGAAAAGCCGCAATGATTATTTGCAGGCCGAAATCGCGCAGCTCGACGTAAAAATCGCACAAATAGTCGAACTCGAAAAGGAGAAAGATCGGCTGCTTGCCCGCATGAAGGCGATCGAGACACTACAAACAAGTCGGCCAATTATCGTACATATCTTCGACGAACTCGTGAGCTCACTACCTGAAGGTGTGTACCTAAAAGAAATCACCCAAAAGGGGACACAGATCGTAATAAAGGGCGTTGCTCAATCGAATGCTCGGGTGTCGAACTACATGCGGAACGTAGAAAAATCAGAATGGCTCACGCAACCGAGTCTCGACATCATCCAAACCTCAACTGAGGACGGAAGGCGTATAGCCACATTCACGTTGAAATTTAACCAAACGTCTCCCTCCTCGGACGCCGATAATGACGCAGGAGACGCATAATGAATATGTCGGATCTAAATAACCTTACGTTCGATAATATTGGCTCCTGGCCCGGAATTGTAAAAGTCGTTTTCATCATCATCGTCTGCTCAGCGATCCTCGGACTTGCCTACTGGAAAGACATTAGCGTCCTACAAGAAGACTTGCAGAAAGTAGAACTACAAGAAGCTGACCTTAGACTCACCTTCGAGGCGCGGCAGAAAAAGGCCGCCAACCTTGAGGCCTTGACGATTCAATTAGAAAATATCAAAGAAACTTTCGGTGATCTGCTGAAGCGTCTGCCGAACAAAACTGAAGTTGCGGCCTTGCTAGTCGATATCTCACAACAAGGACTCGGCGCAGGCCTCGAATTCCAGTTATTTAAACCTGGAAGAGAACAACCTGCCGATTTCTATGTCGAATTGCCCATCAAGATTAGTGTCGTTGGGGACTACCACGATTTAGGAAAATTCATTAGTGGCGTTTCCGACCTGCCGCGCATCGTGACGAATCACGATGTGAGGATAAGGTCACAGGGCACGAAATTGATTTTGGAAACGACTGCGAAAACTTATCGGTATATGGATGAAGATGAGGAAGAGGAAGCAGCTAAATGACTTTTGCTACTTACCGGTCGAGGTTAATTGTCACATTGTTAACTGGAGCCTGTCTCGCCGGAACGGGATGTGTCTCGCGCGACAAAACTGATCTCGAAAATTACGCTGCCGAGGTAAAGCAGCGACCAGGTGGACGAATCGACCCGCTACCGCCGATAAAACCGTATGAAGCGTATTTATACCAATCGGGCGAACTCGGCCTGAGAAATCCGTTCCAGTCGTTCTTCGATATTGAACGGGCTAAACAGAAACTCGAACCGAATGAAACTGACGAAATTCAGAAAGCCTTGCTCACCGAAATGCTGACGCATAACGCGGAAGAATTAGAGCGCGCGGAGCTGGACTCGCTGCGGATGGTCGGCGTTCTGGAGAGCAACGACGAATTGTGGGGGATTATCCGCGATGTAGGAGGCGCCGTGCATCGAGTGCAGATAGGCAACTACATTGGTACGAATTTCGGAAAAATTCTAAATATCCAAGAAGACAAGATTGATCTCCGCGAAATTATCAAGGACGCGCAAGGACGTTGGGAAGAACGTCCCGCAACCTTAGCTTTATCTGAGGAATAACCCAAAGAAGGGGTGTACGAAAATGGTCATTGCCATGTTATCTCGAAATCGAATTGTTAGTGTTGAAACCCGGACGCTTAGCGAACGCATTCAGCGTTCTCGTCTCGTCGTGGCGGCATTTGCGATTTGCACAGCGCTATTAATGACGTGCGCGTCCGCCGCGACATTGGACAATATAAGTTACACGTCCCTGCCAGGCGACCGCGTGCAGTTGCGTCTGCAACTGTCGGAACCGGTGAATGCAGAGCCGCTCAGTTTCACCATTGATAATCCGGCTCGGGTCGCAATCGATTTTCCCCAAACCGCTCTAAACTTGGCTGATAGATCTCAGAATATCGGGATCGGAAATGCTGAGAGCGTTACTGCGGTTGAAGCAGGCGGACGCACACGAGTGGTCGTGAATCTCGTAGACATGATGGTGCCCTACGATATAAAAACCGAAGGCAATATCATCACCCTAACCCTTGAGGGTGGTGCCGCGGACATTGGCGAGGGCATGGCGAGTGAAACTGCCACATTGCCGGGGTCGGCGACTAACGCCAGCATCAGAGATATTGATTTCCGCCGAGGAGCGGGCGGCGAAGCACAAATAGTAGTGGATTTGTCGAATCCTAATGTCGGGATAAACATCCGAGAGCAAGGAAAAAATGTAATCGTTGATTTCGTCGATACAACCTTGCCTGATGAGTTAGACCGGCGTTTGGACGTACTCGATTTTGCGACCCCAGCGAAAGAAATAGACACTTTTGCCCGCGGGAATGGCACACGGATGGTAATTACACCGCACGGTCTCTACGAGCATCTGGCATATCAATCCGAGAATATATTCACAATCGAGTTGAAGCCTTTAACGCCGGCGGAAGAGGAACAACTAAAGAAAGATAAATTTGGTTACACCGGCGAACGCTTATCGTTGAATTTTCAAAACATCGAAGTACGCGCGGTGCTGCAATTGATTGCGGATTTCAGCGAATTCAATCTCGTTGCGAGCGACACCGTCGGCGGCAACGTTACCTTACGGCTAAAAAATGTACCTTGGGATCAAGCCATGGACATCATTCTGAAATCGAAAGGTTTAGGAATGCGCCAAATCGGTAACGTCGTGATGGTCGCCCCGCAGGAAGAAATCGCAGCACGTGAAAAACTAGAGCTCGAATCCCAGCAACAAATTCAAGAGCTCGCGCCACTTCGCACGGAATTCGTTCAGGTAAATTACGCAAAAGCGGCGGAAATTGCGGCGTTAATTAAGGCTGAATCGAACAATCTGCTGTCGGAGCGTGGCAACGTAACGGTCGATGTACGGACAAATACGCTCCTGGTGCAGGACACTGGCGATCAATTAACGAGCATCCGAAGCGTCGTTCAGGCGCTGGATGTGCCGGTCCGGCAAGTCCTCATCGAATCGCGTATCGTCATCGCGAACGAAGATTTCAGTAAGGAACTAGGCGTTCGGTTTGGTTACAGTCATGCCAACGACAGGAAGAATCTGGTGCTGACAGGCGCAGGGGGCACCAAATCCGATTTCGTCAGTGCCGTTGGCGGTGGTGTTCCAGGCGACACGAACTATGGAGGAAACACGACGTTCAACACTGACGGTTTGGAGAACTATATCGTCGATTTAGGTGTCGCGGGACCAGCAGCGGCCTTTAAATGGTCGATAGGACGGATCGGCAGCTACTTGCTCCAGCTCGAATTATCGGCGTTGCAAGCCGAAGGTCGTGGCGAAGTTGTATCGAGCCCACGGGTCATAACCGCGAACCAGAAAGAGGCCATCATCGAAGCAGGCACGGAGATACCGTACCAAGAAGCATCCTCAAGCGGGGCGACTTCCGTGTCCTTTAAGAAAGCAGTACTAAGCCTTAAGGTGACACCGCAGATTACGCCTGATGATCGAATCATCATGGATCTGTCGATCAACAAGGACTCTGTTGGGGAGATATTTGCCAATATACCAAGTATCGATACGAACGAGGTTTCGACCCAAGTTCTCGTTGCAAATGGGGAAACCGTTGTGCTCGGCGGTATCTTCGAATCCGATAACCGCAACGACGTCACCAGCGTCCCGTTTTTTGGTGACCTTCCCTACCTTGGACGCTTGTTCAAACGAAAATCGGAGAATAACTCTAAGCAAGAATTGCTGGTGTTCGTTACACCGAAAATTCTCAAAGACTCGTTGTCCATTTCATCGCGATAACGGGCCGCCAGATCAAGCGAAAAACGCGGAGCCCATGCTCCGCGTTTTTTTGCGCATCAGCCAGCAAGCTGCAACAATCTTGTCTCAGGTCGTAGATTCGCAATTCCGTGCGTAATGGTCGTCAGCCATTGAGATTTATTTCGACTGACCGGCTTTTCTCGCGGCTTGCTTCGGCTCGGAAATTTTAACTCATGTCTCGCTAGAGTTCGCTTGTTTGATGACGGAATTACGCATATTTCTTGTTGGTCCAATGGGTTCGGGCAAAACGACAATCGGGCGGCGGGTCGCAAAAAGCTTGCGCAAAAATTTTGTCGACGCGGATCAAGAGCTGGAACGAAGAACGGGCGCTTCAGTTGCGCTAATTTTCGACGTGGAAGGGGAAGCCGGTTTTCGTGACCGCGAGAAACGAATCATCGATGAGTTGACTCAGCTAAACGAAGTGGTGCTCGCTACCGGCGGCGGAGCAGTCCTCGATGCAGACAATCGCAAAGTATTGTCGGACCGCGGGTTCGTAATCTATTTACATGCGTTAGTAGAGGAACTCGTCGAACGTACACGGCACGACTCGAATCGACCTTTGCTGAATACCGACGATCCGGTCGGTAAAATGCGGGATATTCTGGGACAGCGAGATTCTTTATATCGAAGCATCGCAGACCTCGTAATAGACACGGGCACTGTCGGCTTAACAGAGGTTGTAAGACAAATTCGGATGGCCTGTAAATGACAATTGTTCAAGTCGACCTTGGTCAGCGTTCGTACCCAATTTTCATTGGTAGTGGACTTCTAGCCGACCGATCCATTCTTCCCTCACAAATTGAATCACGACAGATAATGATTGTCTCCAATGAGACCGTCGCGCCGCTTTATATGGATCTTGTCGAACAAGCACTTGAAGGGCGCGTGGTACGCCGCGTGGTCCTCCCCGACGGAGAAGAATTTAAAACGTTAGAGAGCTTCGAAAAAATAATATCGGCGCTGCTTGAACAGCGCTTTGATCGCAGCTGTACCTTACTTGCACTGGGCGGCGGGGTCATCGGTGATCTCACCGGTTACGCTGCAGCGTGTTATCAACGCGGCGTTAAGTTTGTGCAAATTCCGACCAGCTTGCTTGCCCAAGTTGATTCCTCTGTGGGTGGTAAAACTGCGGTTAACCATCCTCTCGGCAAGAACATGATCGGTTCTTTTCATCAACCGACGAGCGTTATCGCTGATCTTTCTACTTTAAGCACGTTGCCACCCAGGGAATTGCGCGCCGGCTTAGCAGAAATAATTAAGTATGGCTTGGTCGGTGATCAGGAGTTCTTTGTTTGGCTGGAGAAGCACATCGAAGATCTGATCGCACTTGATAAGGATTGCCTAGAACACGCCATACGCCAGTCGTGCCAGAATAAGGCTAATATCGTTGCAACAGATGAGCTCGAATCAGGTATACGCGCCCTTCTCAATCTCGGCCATACGTTCGGCCATGGTCTCGAAAACGTCCTCGGATACGGGCAATGGCTACATGGTGAGGCAGTCGCCTGTGGAATGTGTATGGCTGCCGATCTATCCACCCGCATGGGTTTAATGCGCCCCGACGATCACGCGCGAATTGTGTCGCTCATTAGTCGTGCCGGGTTGCCCATTGTGCCGCCGGAAAACGTCGACCCAAGGAGCCTAGAAGACGCCATGAAAATTGACAAGAAGAATCGAGACGGGCGCATTCGACTAGTTTTGCTCCGTTCGATAGGCAATGCCTTTGTTTGTGACGATTACCCAACGACCGATTTTCAGAACGTGTTGCGTAATTCCGAAGTCGCCGTTAACGGATGAATGGCGCGACGCGCAAGGAGTTTTCACGAGATCACCTCGCTCCGTACGCCGTGAGCGAAGAAACCTGCCGTGGTCGCGACCATATTGAGGCGACGTCAACGTATCGGTCACCGTTTCAGCGCGATCGCGATAGGATTGTTCACAGCGCCGCGTTTCGCCGGCTCGAGTACAAGACCCAAGTGTTCGTAAATCATGAAGGCGACATGTTCCGAACGCGACTCACCCATACGCTCGAAGTCACGCAAATTGCCCGCACAGTCGCGCGCGCCCTTAGCCTGAACGAAGATCTGACTGAAACAATTGCGCTTGCGCATGATCTCGGTCACGCGCCGTTCGGACACGCAGGCCAAACGGCATTGAATAGGTGCATGCAGGAGTTTGGAGGGTTTGAACATAACCGACAATCACTTCGCATTGTCCAGTATTTAGAAGATCGATATCTCGCATTTAGAGGGCTGAATCTTTTATTCGAATCGCGCGAGGGAATTCTAAAACACTGTAGCGTTGAACAAGCGCGAAGCCTAGGCGCGCTAGGAACTCGCTTTATCGACCGTCACCAACCTCCCCCGGAAGCCCAACTGGCCAACGTCGCCGATGAGATCGCCTACAATCATCATGATATCGACGACGGCATGCGCGCGAATTTGTTGCATATCAATTTGATGCTTGATTTCCCATTGTTCGCAAGCTTTCATAAGTCTGCGCTAGAAAATTGGCCGCGGGCGTCGTCCAAGCAGCTATTCCACAGTGTGATACGAGCAATGATGAATTATTTCGTCACTGATTTAATCCAATCGACACAGTCCCGTTTATCGGAAATTGCGCCGAAACACCCGGATGAAATTCGATCTCAAGCCTTCCCGCTTGTCGATTTCAGTCCTACGGTGCGCTCGGAACATCTGCAACTAAAACGGATACTGCGCACGCAGCTCTATCACCACGAACGAGTTCTCGAAAACGCGGACCGAGCGCAAGTTATCGTCGGTGAACTATTTAGTAATTTTTTCTTTAGCCCTGATGTCGCCCAATCTATAGGCTCACCAGAGCTTGACCCAAGTTCACGATGTCGCGCTCAACTGGTTGCGGACTATGTCGCCGGCATGACCGACCGATTTGCGATATCCGAACACAAGCGGATCTTCAGCACTGACAAGTTCGCGTGCTCCTGATCCTGCGTCTTAGGCTCGGTTAAAATCGACATGAGCGCGAACTCAAATTCGACCTCGGTAAGGCCAGCGTCAGCAGGAAGCATCGACCCCTTCGTCCACTCGAGCGACTCGAAGTATTACTTTCCAAACGCCGCACTGCGCCAGCGGATTGAACTCGTGCGGCACTTAGTTGAGTTCGGTCGCCAAATTATCGTTCTCACGGGTGGCTCTGGGTCCGGAAAATCTGCAATGCTCGAACAAGTTTGCGCTTCAGATTTTCAAAATTTGCTTTTGTTGCAGTTCGTCGCCGGTCCGTCGCTCAACCAAAGGGCCTTACTAAAGAAGATTTCTGATGAACTCGGAATTAGCGATCAGGAGTCGGGCGCAATATCAATCGACATGATTCGAAAGTCGATTACTGCGGCCAATAACCGTGGCGAACTCGTACTACTGATCATCGACGACGCGCACAATTTGCCGGCCGATACACCAGCCGTTCTCGCCGAATTAGCCCACAGCACTGACGAGGCAGCGGAGTTAAAAATAATCTTGGCGGCCGATCCCGCTGTTTCTCCGCTGATTGAGCTACTCCAAGGAGAAACACGACGACAAACACTCGTACACGTTGTCGACGTTCCTCGATTTAACAGTGAACAGATTGCTGAGCTGATAAAGCATCGTTGGACCGTCGCCAGTGGGCCGGGCGAAATTCCGTTAAGCAGCGCTGAATTCGCTCAAATATATCAACAGTCTAACGGCGTACCTGGAAAAGCAATTGTGCTCGCTCGTCAGATTGAAATACTTAACGCAAATGCGCAGCGTAAGAACCCTGACCCTGCGCTGCGCTATTTAGTCATCGGTGGCGTGTTGATTACAGCATTTTTGCTGTTCGCATTCTTTAACGCCGACAATCCGACGAAGACCCAAGAAACTCAGATCAACCTTGAACTGCCTAACGTCGAGAAGGTCGTGCCGAAAAACCTTATCGCGTTGCCCATGCCTACTGCCGCGAAATCCCGAGACCTTGAAGAGGAAGCGACTTTAGCTCCCCAGCCTCCAATCCTAGCCCAAGCGGAGTCGGACGAGGCAAGCGGGCCGACGATTGAGCCGCGACTCCTTGAACGCGAAACAGAACCGCTTAGCCAAGCCGCTACTTTGGCCCCGCTGCCTCCAATCGCGGTTAAAGCCGAATTGCCCGAGACAAGCGGATCCACAATTGATCCGCGGCCCCTTGAACGTGAAACAGAGCCACTTAGCCCAATAGGTTTAGAGCCCGTGTCTGATCCGTCACCAAGACCCGCCCCAAGCACCCCGCCTGCGATAGCGAACCCATCTACCCTCGAGTCGCGACCTCCGAGCGACGCCAAGATAACGCAAGCGTACTCTATCGAATGGCTGCGCAGTCGACCGAATACTGGCTATGTCTTACAACTATTCGGAGTTCGTGACCGATCCGCCGCCAACGCATTCATCAAAATTCGTAACATTGGCAAGCACAGCGACGTCTTAGTTACCCAACTTTCGGGTCAACCGTGGTACGCCGTTGTGTACAATTATTATCCGGATCGCGACTCAGCGCTGAGTGCAATTGCGAATCTACCGCCGAATTTGGCCTCCACAAAGCCTTGGGCGCGCCCTATTGCGAGTCTCCACTAACCACCGAATCGGTTCGGTTAACTGATTCGTAAATTCTTATCAATCAATTGCTTAATTGATTTAAAGTGACAGGGGCGGCGACACTCTTGATGTCCAGCAAGCGGTCATTTTTGATGACACTCGGATTCGCCTAGAGGTATAATCGACGTCCTTTTTTTCACGCTACCAGAAAGCTGGGCAGTTAAGCTTCAGCGAGGCTAAAAACCGAATGTCTGACCTTCGACCACATTTTCCGCAACCGGGGCGACCTGAAGCCGGGTTGTATGACGCTGCCTACGAGCACGATTCGTGTGGCGTTGGATTTGTTGTCGATATGCATGGCCGGAAATCGCACGACATTATCCAGCACGCGCTAACCGTACTGAAAAACCTAGTCCATAGAGGGGCTTGCGGCGCGGAAGAGAATACCGGCGATGGGGCAGGCATTCTGATCCAGATGCCGGATGCTTTCTTGCGCACTCAATGCCAGAAAATTGGGATCCAGCTTCCTGCGCCAGGAGAATATGGTGCCGGCTTGGTATTCTTGACCCAAGATAAAAAAGACGCGGCTATCTGCCGTGAAAAGTTCGCTGCCATTATTGCTGAAGAAGGCCAAATTTTGTGCGGTTGGCGCGACGTCCCTGTAGATAACTCACCGATTGGTCCATCGGCCCTGGCAAGTGAACCAACAATCCAGCAGGTCCTTATCGGTCGCGGGGACAACGTTTCAGCAGGAGACTCTTTCGAACGAAAACTTTACGTTATCCGCAAGCGCGTTGAGCACGCGATATGGTCCTCCGAAATTTCGGGTAGGGAGCAGTTTTATATCCCGAGCTTGTCTCATCGCACATTGATTTATAAAGGCATGCTCACCGGAAAGCAGGTCGAACAGATGTTTCCTGACCTTGCCGATGAACACTTTGTCAGCGCTCTGGCCTTGGTTCATCAGCGCTTTTCCACCAACACGTTTCCGTCGTGGCCGCTGGCTCAGCCGTTTCGATACATTGCGCACAATGGAGAAATCAATACCTTGCGCGGTAACGCGAATTGGATGAAAGCCCGCGAGGCTTTATGTGAATCCAATCTTTTCGGCGACGATTTAGCTAAATTATTCCCAATAGTGCTCGAAGGAAACTCCGACTCTGCCGGTTTTGATCAAGTCCTCGAATTTCTTCATATGGGCGGGCGCCCATTGCCGTTAGCGCTTTTGATGATGATCCCGGAAGCCTGGAGTGGGCATGAAGCGATGAGTCCGGATCGGCGCGCATTCTACGAATACTACAGTTGCCTCATGGAACCTTGGGACGGACCTGCCTCGATCGCCTTCACTGACGGGAAAGTGATTGGGGCCGTGCTCGATCGAAATGGTTTGCGTCCATCGCGTTATTACGTCACCAAGGACGGATTAGTCGTGATGGCCTCAGAAGTCGGCGTGCTCGACATACCGCCAGAAAACATCGAGATTAAAGAGCGCCTTCATCCTGGCCGTATCTTTCTAGTGGATACTGAACAAGGGCGAATTATCGACGACCAAGAACTCAAGCAAGAGTATATAGACGAGCATCCCTTCGCTGATTGGTTAGAGAATAACTATAAACATATCAACGAACTACCGGAACCAACAACGATTGAACCGATCGTTCGCGAGACCTTGCTACAGCGTCAGCAGGCATTCGGTTATACGCATGAAGATATACACATCCTATTGCAACCCATGGCGCAACACGGAGCCGAGGCAATTGGATCAATGGGAACGGACGCGGCACTTGCCGTGTTGTCCGACCGCCCACGGTTACTGTACGACTATTTCAAACAACTCTTCGCTCAGGTGACAAATCCGCCACTCGATGGCATCCGTGAGGAGCTTGTAACGCAAGTGTCTTCGCCCATTGGGCCAGAGCACAATCTACTCGCCGCGACACCCGCAAGTTGCCGCAAAATAAAAATCGATTCGCCGATCCTGGACAACCGCGACCTGGCGCGTATCCGACACATCGATTTGCACGATTTTCGCAGCAAAACGCTCTCGGCCGTCTACCCCGTGGCCGATGGTGCCGCAGGTTTAGAGCGAGTAATGAATAGGTTGTTTGTCGAGGCCGACGAGGCTATCGACCTCGGTAATTCGTTCATCATCCTGTCCGACCGCGGCGTTGACAAAGACCACGCCCAGATCCCAGCCGCACTGGCCATGGCTGGTGTACACCATCACTTGGTGGGAAACGGCAAACGGACTCGGGTCGGGCTTATAGCCGAATCAGGTGAACCACGAGAAATCCATCATTTTGCGGTTCTCCTCGGCTACGGAGCGGATGCTATCAACCCGTATCTCGCGATTGAGTCGATAGATTCAATGCTGAGGTCCAAAATCCTTAAAAAGGTTTCCGATCATCAATCAGGTGAACCAGCCCTTAGCGCTGCGGTTCGTAACTTCATCAAGGCAGCGAATAAAGGCTTGCTGAAAGTGATGGCCAAAATGGGCATTTCGACTGTGCAGTCGTACCGGGGTGCGCAAATCTTTGAAGCGGTTGGGTTGAATCAAAAATTCATCGATCGGTACTTTACTTCGACAGCAACGAGAATCGAAGGCGTTGGACTGGACATCATTGAACTAGAAACCGCCAAACGGCACCGTAACGCGTTCCCATCGCGAGCAGTAAAACGACCTGATCTTGATTGGGGCGGCGAGTATCAATGGCGACGCGATGGCGAATACCATCTATTCAACCCTGATACCGTATTTAAATTGCAACACGCAACACGGACCGGTCGTTTCGATATATTCCGCGAATATACGACATTAGTGGACGATCAAAGTGAGCGACGCGCAACCTTACGCGGCCTGCTGAAGTTTAAACACGAACGCGAAGCTGTCCCTATCGATGAAGTCGAGTCGATAGAAGCGATCGTGTCGCGTTTTCACTCTGGCGCGATGTCTTACGGGTCAATCAGCCGCGAGGCGCACGAAACACTCGCCATCGCGATGAACCGACTCGGCGCGCGCTCGAACACTGGCGAAGGCGGGGAAGATCCCGATCGGTTTTTACCCGATGCAAATGGTGATTTACGCCGCAGTGCGATCAAGCAAGTTGCCTCAGGGCGTTTTGGTGTGACTAGCGAATATCTCGTCAACGCCGACGATTTGCAGATAAAAATGGCCCAAGGCGCCAAGCCCGGCGAGGGCGGGCAATTGCCTGGTCATAAGGTCTACCCGGAAATCGCGAAGACTCGACATTCGACACCTGGTGTTGGACTTATTTCACCGCCGCCACATCACGATATCTATTCCATCGAGGATCTGGCGCAACTTATTCATGACCTTAAGAATGCAAATCCGGTCGCTCGTGTCCATGTCAAACTCGTTGCCGAGATCGGCGTTGGCACGATTGCCGCGGGGGTCGCGAAAGCCCATTCCGATGTCGTATTAATATCAGGTTACGACGGCGGAACAGGCGCATCGCCCGTAACCTCGTTGAAGCACGCCGGCGTCCCGTGGGAGTTAGGCCTCGCCGAAACGCAACAAGTCTTGGTCCAAAACAAGTTGCGCGATCGCATCGTTGTGCAAGTCGACGGACAAATGAAAACGGGTCGCGATGTGGTCATCGCAGCACTTCTAGGCGCCGAAGAATACGGGTTTTCGACTGCCCCGTTGGTCGTTATGGGCTGCATCATGATGCGCGTGTGTCATCTGAACACATGTCCTGTTGGAGTCGCGACGCAAGACCCACGGTTACGGGAAAAATTTGCCGGCAAACCAGAATTTGTTGAGACGTTTTTTCAATTCATCGCGCAAGAAACGCGAGAGTACATGGCTGAATTGGGGTTCCGGTCAATTGAGGAAATGATTGGCCAAGTCGATGAACTCGATGTCGAGCGCGCTGTCGATCACTGGAAAGCACTAGGACTCGATTTCGCAAAAATCCTGCATCGTCCTGAGGTTGGACCGGAGGTCGCTATTCGCCAGATACGCGAACAAGATCACGGGCTCGATGCATCACTCGACCGAACCACCATCGTTCCGCTGTGCAAAGACGTACTGGAAGGTGGGGAACCGGTTGATGCGATCTTACCGATCAAAAACACGAACCGCACGGTCGGCACAATTCTCGGCTACGAAATTACGAAACGTTATGGCGGTGTTGGTCTGCCCGACGACACGATCAAACTGCACTTTAACGGTTCGGCCGGCCAGAGTTTTGGCGCGTTTGTGCCGCGTGGGGTCACCATGACCATCGAAGGGGATGCGAACGATTATGTCGGCAAAGGCCTCTCCGGCGCCAAACTGATCGTATACCCGCCCCGCCATGCGACGTTTGTTCCGGAAAATAACATTCTTGTTGGCAACGTTACTTTATATGGCGCAACGTCCGGCGAAGCCTATTTTCGAGGTATCGCTGGCGAACGCTTTTGCGTTCGCAATAGCGGGGCGCGCGCAGTTGTCGAAGGAATCGGCGATCATGGTTGTGAATATATGACCGGTGGTTGTGCTGTAATTATTGGACGTACTGGACGCAATTTTGCGGCCGGAATGTCTGGAGGAGTCGCATTTGTCTACGATCCGGACAAAGCGTTTCCTGGACAGTGCAATAAAGAAATGGTCGATTTAGAAAAAATAGAAACGACGGAAGACGAAGAAATCGTACTGACCCTCCTGAAAAACCACGTGCGCTATACGCAGAGCACGGTCGCAATTACTATCGTCGATCGCTGGAAGCGATGCCGCGGTGATTTTATCAAAGTTATGCCTAAGGATTACAAGAAAGTCCTGCTCGCAATTGAAACTGCCAGAAGGACTGGCGTCCCCGAAGACCAGGCAATAATGGAGGCGTCCAATGGGTAAAGTTTCCGGTTTTCTTGATTACCAAAGAGAAACACAGCCCTACCGCCCAGTCGAACAACGTATTCGCGACTGGCGACAAGTAATGACCCCATGGCCGACCGACACCTTAGAGGAACAAGCCGCGCGATGTATGGATTGCGGGATACCTTTTTGCCATCAAGGCTGTCCCCTTGGCAACTTGATCCCCGATTGGAACGATCTGGTATACCGCGACCGTTGGCATGAAGCGATCGTTCGACTTCATGCCACGAATAACTTTCCGGAATTTACTGGCACATTATGCCCAGCTCCTTGTGAGGGAGCGTGCGTACTAGGAATTAACGACGAAGCAGTCACGATCAAAGCTATTGAACTCACGATTATCGATCATGCCTTTGCCCAGGGCTGGGTCGTTCCGGAACCTCCGCTTGTCGAGACCGGAAAAAAAGTCGCCGTTGTTGGCTCCGGACCGGCAGGCCTAGCGGCGGCGCAACAGTTACGCCGGGCCGGTCACAACGTGGTTGTTTTTGAGAGAGCCGATCGCATTGGCGGACTGCTTCGCTATGGGATCCCGGAATTCAAAATGGAAAAGCGAGCGCTCGACCGCCGCTTGCAGCAAATGGAAGCTGAAGGGGTCGAATTTCGCACGGACGCAAATGTTGGACTCAACATTGATGCGAACGCGTTACGCGCGCAATACGATGCAGTTCTTCTGACGGGAGGCGCAACGCAACCAAGAGATCTGCCAATCCCGGGACGGCAACTCGATGGCGTTCATTTCGCAATGGATTTCCTCACACCGCAAAACCGGATGTGCGAAGGAGACGATATCAGCGCGGAAGAGAGTATTTCCGCCGCCGGCAAACACGTCATCATTATTGGCGGCGGTGATACAGGTGCGGACTGCCTCGGTACGTCGCATCGCCAAGGGGCGAAATCAATTCATCAGCTCGAAATTATGCCGCTCCCGGCATCGTCACGGACGGAAAACAATCCGTGGCCGCTATGGCCGCAGATTTATCGGGTTTCGTCTGCGCATCAAGAAGGTGGAGAACGGGTTTTTTCCGTCTCGAGCCGAAAATTCGTCGGCGACGATGCGGGTAAAGTGCGGGCTCTCGAACTCAATGAAGTTGAAATGAAAACCGAAGGCGGTCAAATGAGTTTCGTTGAAGTTCCGGGTACTACACATGAAATAGCTTGCGACCTCGCGCTGCTCGCGATGGGGTTTACGGGCCCAGAACAAAATGGATTGCTCGACTCGCTTGCACTAAAACTCACGTCGCGAGGCAACGTTTGGCGCGACAATAAATGGATGACTTCCGAAAGCGGGGTTTTCACGGCCGGCGATATGCAACGCGGCCAATCATTGATCGTTTGGGCCATTGCGGAGGGCCGATCCGCGGCGCACAGCATCGACGAGTATTTAATGGGGTACTCTGATCTCCCCGCTCCGCTCGCATGAGTTCGCAACCAAGACTCAAAACACTTTGACGTGATGCAGCAGATCGCAGCTGAATTTCGTTAAAGCCTTATGCTAAATAACAGCCGATTTTTGCGGGCGCTACGGCGCGAGCCGGTCGATGCGACCCCGATTTGGGTGATGCGCCAGGCCGGGCGCTACTTACCAGAATATCGTGCATCGCGCGAACGCGCCGGCGACTTCCTGACATTATGTAAAACACCTGAGTTAGCGTGTGAGGTAACTCTGCAACCGCTAGCGCGATTTCCACTAGATGCCGCGATCGTATTCTCCGACATACTCACCATTCCCGACGCGATGGGACTAGGCCTTTCTCTAGTTGAAGGCGTAGGTCCTCGATTTGCACACCCTCTTCGCACAGCCCAAGACATCCGCCGACTTGGCATACCTGATCCAGAAGACGATCTAGGCTATGTCAGTAACGCAATACGACTGATTAAGCGCGAACTCGATGACAAGGTGCCGCTGATCGGATTTTGCGGTAGTCCATGGACCCTGGCCACCTACATGATCGAAGGTGGCAGTGGGAGCGATTTCAAATTAATTAAAAAAATGCTGTACGACGAGCCAGAGCTGTTACATGAGCTACTGCACTTACTAGCCAAAGCTAGCGGCGCCTATATGAAGGCACAGATAGCCGCCGGCGCAGATGCGGTTATGATCTTCGATACTTGGGGAGGGATCCTCTCAAATGCCGCCTATCATTCATTTTCTTTGCCGTACATAAAACACATCGTCGATGAAGTTGATAATGCCGTACCAACGATTGCGTTCACTAAGGGCGGGGGATTGTGGCTGGAGACGATGGCGGATATTGGCTGTTCTGCGCTAGGTCTCGATTGGTCGACCGACGTTGGCGACGCACGTCAAAGAGTTGGCCACCGAGTCGCACTGCAAGGAAATTTAGATCCGGCGATCCTGCGCGCAAAACCGGCAGCCATTATCGAACAAGCGAGCTTGATTTTAGATTCTTTTGGTGCGCATCCGGGGCATATTTTTAATCTTGGTCACGGCATCACTCCAGATATCGATCCGGAAAACGTTGCGATTCTAGTCGACACGGTACACACCGCTAGCGCCGCTATTTTGCAATCGCCTAAGCCGAGCATAAGGTAGCCGTGCGCGGCTCGATAAAGGACTCTTGGGCGCTACTGGCAAAAGGATTCTGTATGGGCGCGGCGGACGTCGTTCCAGGCGTCTCTGGCGGTACGATGGCATTTATCCTCGGTATCTACACTCAATTAATTGAGGCCATCAAATCGTTCGATACCACCTGGTTATTAGCCGTCGTAAAGTTTGATCTTCGAACGAGCTTTACACGTCCACACTTTTTGTTCCTGTTGCCGCTCGGCTTAGGGATCGTTTGCGCGGTGCTGTTTTTCACGCGAATTGTCCCAATTCCTAGTTTATTGCACACGCACCCAGAGGCGATTTACGGCCTATTCTTCGGCTTAATCGTGGGATCGACCATCATCTTGCTACGCGAAATCAAATCGAAATCACTAATCGATTTCAGTGCGATACTCGCCGGCATTATCTTAGGCGCGCTCGTCGTCACGGCGGTACCGACGCAAACTCCCGATCACTGGTGGGTAATCATGGGTAGTGGGGCGCTGGCGATTTGCGCGATGGTTCTGCCTGGCATCTCGGGATCGTTTATCCTTCTAATTCTTGGAAAATATGGCACCGTGCTCGATGGAATTGGAAAGTTCGACGTCGAGATTATTCTACCTTTCGCGATCGGTGCCGCAATCGGTCTAAGTGCATTTACGCGGCTGCTTTCTTGGCTGATGCATCGCTATGAAAGGATTATGTTACTGCTCATCAGCGGATTCTTGCTGGCTTCATTATGGGTGATTTGGCCATTCCAGCAGCGCGAGTATGTGATGGTTAGAGATAAACAACGTCTGTTGGAGTCGCTACCCGTCGCCCCAGCATGGGAACCATCCACAGTGCACGCAATCGGACTTGCCGTCCTCGGGCTCCTGCTGGTTATGAGCGTGAGCCATATCGCGACCCGCCAGACTAGCTTGCCTAAGTGAGGTCTCTCTAAGTAATTCGAATTTACTATAGCGCTTTTGCCCTTTGCTGTGATTAACTCTGCACATGCCGATTTCTGAACTTGTCCTGGTCGTTATGGCCCTGCTTGCCATCTCGATGGTGGCGGCAAGCCTCACTCGAAACTTACCGATCCCGTATACCGTTTTCTTGGTCATGCTTGGGATGTTGCTTTCAAGCTTAGCCGGCTCCGTTCCAGGCTTGGGTGCATTGAAGGAATTTCACCTCACGCCCGATCTCGTTTTTTTTATATTTCTACCCGCGTTAATTTTCGAATCCGCATTAAATCTCGATGCGCGCCGATTATTAAGCGATATCGCGCCGATCTTTATTCTTGCGGTGCCTGCGTTAGTTATATCAACGGCAATTATCGGACTCGGGATCTGGCTATATCTTGATTTAAACCTGATCCTTGCTTTGCTGTTTGGCGCGCTTATATCTGCGACCGATCCCGTGGCAGTCGTCGCGCTCTTTAAGGAACTCGGTGCGCCGGCCCGCTTAAATACCTTGGTGGAGGGGGAATCGTTATTCAACGACGCAACCGCCATCGTGCTATTTAATATTTTGCTGGGAATCGCAGTTGCTGGAAATTTTGTTGCGAGCGATATCGGCAACGCAGTTACGCAGTTTTTCTGGGTGTTTTTCGGTGGGATCGTTGTTGGTTCGCTAATCGGATTTGGCCTTGCGGAAATAATGCGGCGCATTCGGGGTAGCAATCTAGCGATTGTCGTCATGTCACTCGTTATCGCCTATTCAAGTTTTGTTGTCGCCGAGCATGTGCTGCATGTATCCGGAGTAATGGCCGCCGTAGCTGCTGCCGTCACTATGGGGGGTTACGCGGTGAGTCGAATTCCGCAAGACGCGTTACGCTCAGTTCACGAAACGTGGGAAGTCATCTCATTAGTATGCAACTCCCTACTATTTCTAATGATAGGTCTGTCGGTTGATTTAGGTGCAATGCTTAGTCACTTCGACGGAATAATTGTCGCATCGCTACTTGTTTTGCTAGCGCGCGCCGCGACTGTGTATAGCCTAGTACCGACGACTATTCACCTCTTCTCCTTGCCCCATGTGAGTCTAGGGGAACGCCATATCATGTGGTGGGGCGGCCTCAAAGGCGGTCTAGCAATCGCCATTGTCTTATCAATCCCCGAATCTCTGGGCGGACGCCAAACGTTGGTGGAACTCACGGTGGGAGTCGTATTGTTTACGTTACTGATCAACGCGCCGTCTATTCGCCCGCTCATTAAACGGCTTGGCATTGATCGATTGTCCGAAGAGGAGATTACCGAATTACAACGTGGCTTAGTCGATGCAGAACAAAATTCCAAGTCAGTCGTCGAACGGCTAGCCAAGGCCGATCTACTCACTCAAGAACATGCACAGGAAATTGAACAGACCCTGAGCGGATATTTTAGAAACGAAGTCCAGCATCCCGATACTGGACTTCATTTACGCCACGCCTACATCGAGGCGATCGATCTAGAGGCACAAGAGCTCGACAAGCTATATGCGCTGGGCTTAATCATGGAATACACATTTCTCGACTTGCGGGCGCAATTACATCGCAAGCGCGAGGCATGGATGGGAGCCGAGTTCGATGAAATCACGATTGACGGTGATTCAATAAGCAATCCATTCCAAAAAGTCGAGAGGACCGTTTTACGCTGGATGCGTGAGCACAACGCACTAGCACCTGTGCTAGCCCGAGTTCAACGCGCGCGACTGAGTCAAGCGATCCAACGCGACATTGCCGGTATTTTGTGCAGTGAAGCAGTGATTTCTAATTTGGTCGCGCTCAGTGGCTTGCAAGCCGAAGATGTCGCGATTGTTACTGATCACTATCAAGAAAAGATTAAGCGCAAGCGAATATTTTTAACTCAGGCTCGATGTGATTTTCCAGAATTCTTTCGCAGCCTGGAAGGGCATTTAACTCAGGCCGCGGCGCTCGGGAGCGCCGGCAATAGTGCGCAACGGAGCTACCATCACGGAGATATCGGCGCTAAGGCATTCGCTCGTATAGACGACGTGTTAAGGGCCGCGCGAGCTAGATTACCGGAGATAAAAAATCCGGATCGCGGATTGGGTGCTGCAGAGTTAATCGAGCGAGTCCCTCTGTTTTCTGGATTGGATTACGAAGTCCTAGTCAAACTCGCCGATCAATCACAAACCATCGCCTTTCTAACCGGCGATGAGGTGATCGGGCAGAATCAGAGGGGCAATTCGTTATACATTCTAGTCCAGGGGTCGGTGGCAGTGTCGCGCGAAGAGAACGGTGCGGCAACCCATATTGGGAGACTTTTTGCCGGTGATTTTTTTGGCGAAGCTGCTTTGCTCGGCGACGAGAAACGCACGGCGCGTGTGGTCGCCACATCGCCGCTGACTTTACTGCGCTTAACCCGTAAGAACGTACTCGATCTGGCCGAGAACTACGCAGGCATTAGCGAGAAACTTAATGCAGCCTACGTTGCTCGCGTAGAAGGGCAAACGAATAAAAACTGACGATAACGAAACAACAGAGCACCAGCATAGGCGCGGATCCGTAGCGCGCGAACGGCGTTAATCCAGTGCGTGGAACCATAGTTCCGCTAATAACTTCGCTGACGAACTGTCCAGACTTAACGACTATTTTTCCGCGTTCATCAATAATTGCCGAGAAGCCAGTATTTGTCGCGCGCAGTAAATAACGCTCCATTTCTAATGCGCGCATGCGAGCTATTTGCAGGTGCTGGTGTGGCGCGATTGAGCGACCAAACCAAGCGTCATTACTGATATTGACCAACACGTTAGCTGCCGGCAGAGCGCGCGAGACCTCGCTTGCGTACGCGTCTTCGTAGCAAATCGACGTCCCAATAGTGAAACTATCGGTTTTGAGAAGTTCTTGATCCCGTTTTCCCGCACTAAAATCTGACATTGGAATACTTAGAAAGGACGTGATGGGACGCAATAGAGCATCTAGCGGCAAATACTCGCCAAAAGGTACCAGATGCCGTTTATCATAGCGCCCTGTGTGCTTACCAAGTTGCAGCATACTGTTGTGGTGCTCGCTATTGTTAAACGAATCGCTCGTCGGTAATCCAACGAGTAACGATGTGCCACTTTGCAGCGCTTTGGTCGTTAGATGTTCAATTAATTCTGGCACCTGTTGTGGGAAAGCAGCTATCGCAGTTTCCGGCCAAATAATAAGCGATTTTCCCCAATGAGGTTCCGACAATTCGCCATACAGATCGATGCTCGCTTGGCGATACTTTTCGTGCCATTTAATCTCTTGAGGAATGGCACCTTGAACCAATGCCACCGTCTCAGTGGGACCGCTTTCGGTTGTCCACACCACGGGCTGCAGCATCACCGACACAAGGGCCACAACTCCAATGAGAACGACGCAAACAATTCGGCCGATTCGCTCCCCGACTAGGAAAACGACAAGAATTGCGGCGATCACGCACGTGATGTAGGAGACGCCGTAAGCGCCGATGATTGGCGCGAACACCGCGAGTGGCGAATCAACTTGGCTATACCCAATCAACAACCAAGGAAATCCAGTGAACAACCAGGCACGTAGAAATTCTGCGCTTGTCCACATAATTGGAAATAGGATTAGGATCCGCAGAATCCTATAACGCGTCCGAGCCGCGGCGACTAAATAGCCGCATAGCGCCAGGTACAGCGACAGAGAGACTACGAATAATACGGTGACGGCCACCGAAAACGCATACACGGGCAAGCCGAATTGATGGACACTGATTTGGATCCACGACACACCGAAGCCGAATGCTCCGAGGCCAAACAAGAAGCCCGTCAACGATGCTGCCTTGCGGCTCGCTTGGTCCCACAGCCAGAATAACGCGCTTAAGCAAACTGGGGCTAGTAGGAAGTAACCGAACGGGGCGAACGCGAGGGGCAACAAGGCCCCAGACCCGATCGCGACGATGGCGCGGCCCATTCCGATTGCACGCCTGGGAGCCAGTTGCTTGGCGCTAGTATTCAAGCGCCGGCCATCAGGACATTGAACGGGTTAAACGGCGACGCTCTCGTCAAGTCTAATCACCCGTAGCAGGTGGATGCGGCGCTTGTCTGCGCGCAGCACTTTGAATTCAAATCCGCGAAAATTAATCGCTTCCGCTCGTCCCGGTACATGACCGAATTCGTTGGTCACGAGTCCCCCGATCGTGTCGTAGACATCGTCACCGAATTCCGTAGCGAAAAACACGTTAAATTCCTCAATCGGAGTATGAGCCTTCACGGAGAACCGATTACCACGATGTTGGCGGATGAACTCCTCGTCTTCGACATCGAATTCGTCGTCAATCTCGCCGACTATTTGTTCAATAACGTCTTCGATACTTACTAGCCCGTCAATCTCCCCGTACTCATCTAAGACGATCGCTAGATGGTTCCGACTGGCTCGAAATTCTCGGAGCAATATATTCAGCCGCTTCGTCTCCGGCACGAAAGCCGCAGGTCGGAGGATATCTTTAATATCGAATCTATCGCCCAGATCTTTCGCTAAAGCAAGTAGGTCTTTAGCGAGCAGGATTCCAAGGACCTTCTCACGCTTGTCGTCTAACACCGGAAAGCGGGAATGCCCTGATTCGATTACGTCCAAAAGGATCTGCTCCGGACTCGTATCCTCGTCGATAAAGATCATCTGCGAGCGGGGAACCATAATGTCGCTAACCTGCATTTCCGATACGAGGAGCGCGCCTTCCATCATTGCGACGGTCCCGAGATCGATTAAATGCTGACTTTCGGCCTCGTATAAGACGTCGATGATCTCTTGTCGCTCGGTTAGGCTCGGCGTTATGAATTTGCCGAGCCGGCGCAACCAATTATTCAAGGAATTCTTCTGCGCGCGACTAGTGTGACCATCGTTCATAGGTAGGGGTCACGGTAGCCTAGTTCGCGCATCAACGTGCATTCCTGAGCCTCCATGTCCGCAGCCTCGCTGTCGGTTAGATGATCATAGCCCAATAGATGTAAGGTGCCGTGAATGACCAAGTGAGCCCAATGCGTGTGATTTTCCTTGCCGTCGCGCATCGCTTCGCTGTTAGCTACTGATGCACAGATAACGACGTCACCAAGAAGTGGCGGCTCGAGTTCCAAACCCTCCATTGGAAAAGCTAATACGTTGGTTGGCCCGTCGCCCATGCGCCAATGTTCGTTCAAGTGCCTACCTTCTTTGTCCCCCACAACCCGCACGGTTAATTCGCAGGGTCGACTCATTTTCGTCTCGAGCGCGAGCGTCGCCCATTTGACGATCTCGCTAGCCGGTGGCGCATCAAGGTCTGTCGCAAATTGAACGGTAACGTGAGTCTCGATCGCCATGGGTGAACGTTACACGGGATTACGCGGGTCATTCTCGTGTTCTTCGTAGGCGTCCAAAATGCGCCCAACGAGACTATGACGTACGACATCTGCCGTCCGGAAAAACGTAAAACCGATGCCATCAATATCCTGGACGATGTCGACCGCGTGACGCAAGCCAGAGGCTTTGCCACGGGGTAGATCGACTTGCGTAATATCACCTGTAATAACTGCTTTAGAGCCGAAGCCAATTCGAGTTAAAAACATCTTCATCTGTTCGATGGTCGTGTTCTGAGCTTCATCAAGGATGATAAAGGATCCATTTAGCGTTCGCCCACGCATAAACGCCAGCGGAGCAACTTCAATCACGTTCCGCTCGATCAGCTTCGCAACTCTTTCGAAGCCAAGCATCTCATAGAGTGCGTCGTAGAGCGGTCGTAAATAAGGATCGATTTTTTGTGCCATGTCCCCGGGAAGAAAACCCAATCGTTCGCCAGCTTCTACAGCAGGCCGGACCAAACAAAGCCGGCTCACCCGCTCCTCGTCAAGCGCGGCAACAGCGCACGCCACTGCGAGGTAAGTTTTACCGGTCCCAGCAGGACCAACGCCAAAGCTTATATCGTGCGCTCGAATATTTTCAATATAGGCCCGTTGGTTGGAGCCTCGTGCCAATACAGTTGCGCGTTTCGTGCGCACTGATACGTCCTTTATCTCGCCATTTGTCGCGAGCGTTTCCAACTCCGATTCTTGAAGTTGTAGGTGGACATCAACCGTGCTGATTGATTTACGCGAGGTTAAGTCATAAAGATTAGAAATTATCTGTTCACCGAGATCGATCGACCGTTGGCTACCGACGAGGGTAAATTCATTTCCTCGCTGCCTAACTTCTATACTTAACCGCCGTTCGATTAGTTTAATGTGCTCGTCGAATTGACCGCACAGGTTCGCTAATCGTTCATTTTCGGGTGAGTCGAGCTCGAAGCTCAAATTGGCTTGTGTAGTCAACTGGGAAGGCCGTCTCGAACCATCACATCTGACATTCGGGTTCTACTAGGCAACATAGCTCTCCGCGCAGCGAATTCGGCAATACCGCACTTATTTTCACGTCCGTGAAATCGCCAATTAATGATTTCGGGCCGACGAAATTAACGACTCGGTTATTCTCCGTTCTACCACAAAGTTCGCTCGCGTTCTTTTTCGCGTGGCCGGTCACTAAAACTCTTTGTTGCGTCCCAATCATCGCGTTACTTTTCTCATTCCCTAACTCGATAATTCGTCGTTGCAAGATAGCAAGGCGATGCTTTTTCTCTTGCGGACTGACGTCGTCGGGCAAATTAGCTGCAGGGGTTCCGGGCCTCGAGCTATAAATGAAGCTGAAAGAATGATCGAATTCAACTTTATCAATGAGCGCCATCGTTGCATCAAAATCGCTCGCGGTCTCCCCAGGAAACCCAATGATGAAATCAGTGGATATTGAAATACCGGGTCGCGCTTGGCGAAGCTTTCTTATTTTCGACAAGTATTCGAGCGTCGTGTGACCGCGTTTCATCTGCGCGAGTATCCGGTCCGCACCGCTTTGCACAGGCAAATGCACGTGACTCACTAACTCAGGAACATCGGCGTAGGCCTCGATTAATCGGTCACTAAATTCGACCGGATGCGAGGTGGTATATCGGATCCGATCAATGCCATCGATAGACGCGATATATCGAATCAACGTTGCTAGATCTGCAATTCTCTGATCGTGCATTTGGCCTCGGTAGGCGTTCACATTTTGGCCCAGCAATGTGACCTCACGGACGCCTTGTTCGCTTAAAGCGAACACTTCTGCAAGTACGTCATCTAGTGGTCGGCTAAATTCTTCTCCTCGGGTGTACGGGACAACACAAAAACTACAGTACTTCGAACACCCTTCCATAATCGATACGAATGCACTCGGCCCATCTGCTTGAGCTTCTGGCAAGCGATCGAATTTTTCTATTTCCGGAAACGAGATATCGATCACGTGTTTTTCGTCGGCCGTCGCGCGGTCGACAAGCTCCGGTAGGCGATGCAAAGTTTGTGGCCCGAAGATCAGATTCACGTACGGCGCGCGCTCCCATATCAACGCACCTTCCTGACTCGCAACGCACCCACCGACCCCAATCAGGAGTTTTGGATTAAATTCCTTCAAAGCGCGCCATCGGCCCAGTTCAGAAAACATTTTCTCTTGCGCTTTTTCTCTAATCGAACAGGTATTCATCAACAATAGGTCCGCGTCCTCAGCCCGGTCGACCTGCTCATAGCCGCGGTCTTGGGTCATAAGTTGGATCATTTGATGAGAGTCGTACTCGTTCATCTGGCAGCCGAAGGTTTTCACGAAAAGCTGCTTTTTGTGGGATTTGGGCATTCGGAAATTAGTTATCTGTTCAGTTATAGCGCGCATTATCCTTGCATCGCAGCGCCAATCAAGCGGCTAGTACCGCAGGTGATGCGCGCAGGCGCTCAGGTGTTTCGATTGCTTGCGAATCGACAGTACGCGGACCACGAGTATAGGAGCAGAAAAATGGCGATATAAAGTTCTTGCGATTCCTTCAAATTTACTGCAAGCAAACCCCACTCAATGTCAAACCAGGTTTTGAACCGTTCGACAAGGCGTATGCCAAATACAAAAATCGCTGCAGGAACACAGACTAAGGTGGGGGTTGCTATCGCCCAGAATTCGTGGCGGTAGGCGCGCTTAACTCGTCTGAGCGGCATTATGATCCCACCGACAATTATGGCCAGGGTAAGGATTGATTTGACGACCCGACCGAAATGAATGTTCACATTATGAAAATTTGTTTCGCCTTGCCGATTGTGCTCGATAAAATATTCTGGCGATTGCCAGCCCAACCAATGCTGACCCCAACTAATCTCCTCACCCGCGAAACCAAAACAAAGTCCCGCGACGCACATAAACCAAACACACAACATTGGGCCAAAGCGTCGGTAGCATCGGAGCCCCACAACGAAGGCGAAATAGGCCGCGGGCAGTAACAAAAGGGCTGTTGCATTCTCAATCAGACCCGCCTCGGATTCTATCCATCGTGAGAAAATCACATCTTGCGGATCAAACTGGCGTGCACAAAGGTGAGCAATGAGCGGCACGGGTAACGCCCATAACCACAAGGCGCGCGGCAAATCCGCGTTGCTGGGACTAGTCGCCATTCGCTTTTACTTGAACGTTGTCTATCAATCGAGCTTTACCGAGCCACGCGGCAGCGAGAATCGATACTTCATTGTCTGATTCGCTGGCCTCGGCGAGGTTACTAGTTCGTCTTATACTGAAATACTCTGGCTTGAATCCGGCTTCAAGTAACGTTTTAATCGCATTAGTTTCGATCGTTCGAAACGGAAGCGTCCCCTCCAGAATCGCGGTCCGTGCGGCGAGCAAGGTCCGATGAATCTTTGGCGCAATTACGCGCTCTTCGGGACTCAAATAGCCGTTTCGCGAACTCATTGCCAACCCATCCGTTTCCCGAATAATCGGGTGCCCGATAATTTCGATAGGGATACATAAATCGTCAACCATGCGTCGAATGACTTTCACTTGTTGAAGATCTTTTTCGCCGAACAACGCGCAATCTGGCTGAACGCTGAAGAATAATTTTGTTACCACTGTGGCGACGCCAGAGAAATGCCCTGGACGAAACTCTCCACATAAGATGGTCGATAGTCCAGGGACCGTGACTCGGGTATCTTCTTCCGTGCCGCCGGGGTAGAGGTCGCGCAAATTCGGTGCGAACAAGACGTCCAGCCCGCAACGCGCCAACTTATCTTGATCGGACCGCAAGGTGCTCGGATACTTTGCATAATCTTCACCTTGTCCAAACTGAATCGGGTTGACGAAGATACTAACAATCGTTCGATCAGCTAAGTCCTTGGCCCGTCGCAATAGCGAAAGATGTCCGTCGTGTAGATTGCCCATCGTTGGAACAAATGCGATGCGTTCGCCGCTCCTTCGCCATTGCGCAACCACGGGACGCAGTTCGGCGGTGCTAAAAATCGTGTCCATAGTCAGATTTAACAATATTTCTAATGGATTGACCGGCGCATTCTATCGTTAAATTGAGGACCCGGGTCGAATTCTTGGACACGGGTTAACTCAGAGCTTTGTCTTATGTGCTGCACGCGTTTTATGCCGATCGTTGGGGTAGCTGGGCCGCTATTTCTAAGTACTGCGTACCGCACACGCCTGCATCGATTTCTCGAACCAAAATCGCGAAGTTCTCGTCATCATCCACTAAATTCACGTTCTCAGTATCGACAACAAGTACGGGTGAACGGCTGAAATTTCTGAAAAATCGAACGTATGCTCGAGCCAGGCGTTCCAGATAATCTCCTTCGATGTCTTGCTCGTAACCAATCCCGCGTAGCGCGATCCGATTCAGCAGGCTAGGAATTCTCGCTTGTAAGTAAATTACTAGATCGGGATCCGGCACGGTTTCAACAACTCGTTCATAGACCAAGCAATACATTTCGAATTCCGATTTGTCTAAGGTCAACTCGGCGAACAGGCGATCTTTCTCAAGCATATAATCACTTATGTAAATAGGCATGAACAAATCGTTTTGTTGGAATCGCTGTAGTTGTCGAACCCGCTGAAATAAAAAATGCAGTTGCGTCGGCAAGCCGAATCGCTTCGGATCGGTGTAGAATTTTTCTAAAAACGGATTATCCGCTGGGTCTTCCAGCATCAAGTCGCTGCCATAGTGTTCGGCGAGGCGGCGCGCTAACGTCGTTTTACCGACACCAATCGGCCCTTCGATAGCTAATATTCGAACGGGCGGGGATCCTAGTTCTACACTCGAGTTACTCATTGTCGATGCGCTGAAGTTCGTCGCACGTCAGATTTCGCACCATATCCGCCGCTGCGATGCCGTTCGGTAAGATCAGGTCGGGCGCTATTTCCGCCAACGGCACGACAACAAAGGGGCGTTGAAGGATCCCTGGGTGTGGAACGGTCAATTTACCTGTGTGGAATTCGAATTCGCCAAAGATCAGAATATCCAGATCAAGCACTCGTGGCCCCCAATGAATGTCGCTGTGTACCCTACCGTGTGCGGTTTCGATGTCTTGAAGCCGACTCAGCAACGCGAGGCAACTAAGTTCGGTCGATAATTGTACGACGGCGTTGACGTAATTCGGCTGGTCCGGTGGCCCCATCGGCGGACTCACGTAAAGCGAAGATTGGCTCTCGACATTCCAGTCACATACGCGACCCATAGCCGTGATGGCGCTGCGCACTTGTGCTGGCGGATCGTTCAAATTACTGCCGACGCCGATAAACGCGCTAACCGGTTTGGGAGACAACAAATTCAGTACGTCTGGGACTAGTCGGCGGGTTTTCGACGTTGCGTGCGAGAGCGCCGCCGTTTTTTTGCGGGCTGGTGCAGCGCCTCGAGCATCGTTTCGCGGCCTTGATCGTCAGTCTCTTGGAGGTCCGTCCACCACTTGGCGAGATCCGACAGCGGTTCCCCTGCGCGAGCGCGCAACAGTAGGAAATCGTAAGCGGCGCGGAATCTTGGATGGTCGAGTAATTTACCTGCACGTTTGCGCGTTGGCTGACATAATTTGGACTGAAAAAGCCAAATTTCTCGAGCAACCGTTGTAAAACGCTTCGGTATCGCTACCCGTCTTACTTGCTCAGCAATCACTTCGTCCGCGGCAATGCTAAACGCCTCCACCTCACCGAAGTCATCTGCAATGAGACTGCCCAATCGCGCCTGGAGCGCACCCCATAGTATCGCCGCAAAAATGAAAGCCGGATTAACCGATTTATCTTCAGCTAATCGCTGATCGGTATTGCGCATCGATTCAATCACGAGATTGTATGAAAGCGGATCGGCGTCGAAAGTATGAGCTGCATGCGGAAAAAGATGCTCGAACATCGCGGTTTCATGCAGAGATTCGAACGTTTTTAGTCCGTGACCGGAGTGAAACATCTTCAGTGATTCATCGAATAATCGTGCCGGAGCGATCTCCTTCAGCAAGCCGCCGTAGCGATCGAATGCCTCGCGGGTCGCCGTGTCTATGTCGAAATCCAATTTCGAAGCGAACCGAATAGCGCGCAGCATCCGCACGGGGTCTTCACGGTAACGTAAGGCAGGATCACCGATTAGACGAAGACGCCGGTGCGCGATGTCCTCCACGCCGCCAACGTAATCGACGATCGAGAAATCGTTGATGTCGTAATAAAGCGCGTTCACCGTGAAATCGCGACGCCACACGTCGTCATCCAGCTCGCCGTACACGTTATCCCTTAGGATCCGGCCCGCACCATCAATCGAGGCGCCGTCTTCGTCACCTTCGTGGCCAGCACGGAAAGTTGCGACTTCGATAATTTCGCGGCCAAAGCGAACGTGAGCTAGCCGAAAACGACGGCCAATCAAGCGACTATTACGAAATAAGTCGCGAATCTCCTCCGGGTGGGCGTTGGTCGCGATGTCAAAGTCTTTCGGTAGGCGTTCAAGTAATATGTCGCGCACCGCTCCGCCAACCAAATACGCTTTGAATCCTGCGTTATTTAGGCGATAGAGGACTTTTAGCGCACCGTCAGATATGTATTGCCGCGAAACAGAGTGCTCACCTCGAGAATATATTCGCGGTGGTTGCGATCTGATCGGATCGGTCGTTGCTAAATTTCGGGTCGAACCCGAACGCTTAAATAGGTTGGTTAGAAAACTCAATTGATATCCGGTTGTTGCGACCGTGCTGAACCTTATAATAGCACCAGTTTATATCCGCTCCCTTCGTCTAGTGGACTAGGACGTCGGCCTCTCACGCCGAAAACAGGGGTTCAATTCCCCTAGGGAGCGCCAATTCAAATTTTATACGAACCCGCTGTGACGGCAAACAGTGTGCCGAAACCGCGGACGCCGATTCGACCGCCAACCGTCGCATCGCGCAGAGCAATTCAACTTAGTCCCGGAATTGCATACTGACCGTCGTGACCTATTTTGCTCTGATCGCAGGCAGGACCATAACAGAATGTTAGCGCAGCATCCGCCCTCCAATTCGTTCCCGTCGCTAGTACGCCAACTCGCCGCCATCATGTACGACCTGATCGCATTAGCCGGGATCTGGTTCTTCGCTATCTTAGTAGTCCTCATAGCGCGAAAAGGAGAGGCCATCGAAGCGGGAAATATGCTGTTTAGAGGCTATTTACTCATCACCGCCTATGCTTACTTCGGATTCTGTTGGACGCGCACGGGGCAAACGCTAGGCATGAAGTCGTGGAAAATTATGCTTGTCGGCTGCAATTCCGCGAATCGTATTTCGTGGCGGCAGTGTGCACTGCGGTTTTGTGGGGCGCTGGTGTCGTGGGGGGTATTCGGTCTTGGATTCTTCTGGATCCTAGTTGATCGAGACCATCGCTCGTGGCATGACCGCTTATCAACAACGCGCTTAGCGAACGTTTGAATGGTGCCAACAAGCTGGCCGGACACCATAGTTTAAGCGGTTCGTACTAACATCACCGCGCCAATCACGCTCATAGAAAGCGCCGGCGCGCAGGCGCTGAGCACCGGAGCAATGTCGAAGACGACGCCGAGATGACCTGCTGCTTGATTAACGAGGTGAAATCCAAGACCAATCAGTCCTCCGGTTAGCACTCTCTGGCCGACGCTCGATGAGCGGTTTGCGCGTAACACCATGGGTATTGATAGAAACACCATCACGGCACTTGCAAATGGGTAAGTAACTTTGATCCACAAAGCTTGCTCGTAACGTTCCGCAGTTTGGCCGTTATTTTTGAGAAACCGAATGTATTTGACTAAGGTCCAGGCTGACAACGTATCGGGCTGAATCGCGACCATTGCGATTAAGTCAGGCTGCAATAGGGAATCCCATTCTGCCTGCTCAATTTCGCGTTTCTCGATTCCGTCGACCGAGATGACGGTTTGAGCGATGCCTTCTAGGATCCATTTCCCATTAATATGGCGTGCCTGCACAGCATGCGTGCTCGTGCGGAGTTCACTTTCGTCATCGAATTCGTAGATGTAAATGTCCTTAATTTGGTTCCCGGGCAGAATTTCTCGAATATTAATGTAACTATTCGAATCGCGGGCCCAAAAGCCGTTCCGAGTCTTTAGCGCAACACGGTCGCTGATCGCAGCAGAACGAAATTGTCCAGCGTAGGCCTGCGCTGGCGGCGCGACGAATTCGCCAATTAATACCGCGAGCGCTACGAACAGTGCGCCAGCTCTCATGACAGCTAAAACAACCCGCAGTTTTGAGACTCCGGCACAGCGAATAACGGTGATCTCTCCATTACCGACCATTGTTCCCAAACCGAGTAGTGAACCGATTAGGGCCGCCATCGGAAATAGCTCGTAGGCTAATCCGGGCGCGCTCATGGCGACATATAGTAATGCGTGCAAGATTCCGTAAGTGCCACGACCAACTTCTTCAAGCTCGTCGATGAAAGCAAAGAACGTAAAGATCGCAAGCAAGGCGAGGAGTACGGTCATCGTTGACCCGACAACATTGCTCGCGATATAGCGATCGATCGTCTTCATGACATCACTGCGATCGCGCAGTCGGTTTTGCGCCTCTTGAGGCAAACGCATACACTTTCGTAACAGCCCAATTCACGCTCACGCAAAACAACTCGGACGGAAGACCATGAGATCTTCGAACCGAAAACGGCGAGGTTAACGATGGAAATTGCTCTCAAACACGGTTCGCTACCTAAATTAAAATCAGCGTGCATTGTCGCAGCGGTCCACAGCCCGAAGAGTCTTGGGAGCGGCGCCACCAGCCTTGACAGCCCGAGCCGCCAGACCTTGTCTGGGCTGCTTAAACGCGGTGATATCAGCGGCAAACTTGCTGGAACCTTGTTACTGCCAAACATTTCCGGGATCGCGGCCGATCGCGTGCTACTCATGGGTGCTGGAAAACGGTCAGGAATCACGGCGGCAGAATACGTCAAGCTCGTGCGAAAAGCAGCCAGCTCGGTAATTGGTGCGGGTCTCAAGAACGCCATATCAACATTAACGGAAGTGGCGGTCGAGGGTCGCGATGATCCTTGGAAGGTCCAGCAACAGATCCTAGCATTCGACGCGGCGGCTTATCGATTTGACGAATTCAAAACGATCACGAAGTCGAAAGCCACGCAATTTTCGCGTTTAACCATTTACGTCCCAGCTAGTGGCGATAGCGCTATTGAGAACGAAGTTAAATTCGGACAATGCCTGGTCCACGGCCTAAAGCTCACAAAAGATCTCGCCAATAGTCCGGGGAACTACTGCACGCCACAAATTCTCGCGGAGCGCGCGAAGCTACTCGCCAAGGAACATAAGAATCTCGAGGTCGATATCCTCGATGAAATCGCCATGGAAAAGCTGGGCATGGGCGCTTTATTGTCAGTATCGAAAGGCAGTGAGGAACCGGCCAAACTCATCACGATTAAATATAACGGCGGTACTGGCCAATCGAAGCCGGTCGTGCTGGTTGGCAAAGGGGTCACGTTCGACTCAGGTGGCATCTCGCTGAAGCCGGGATCGCAAATGGACGAGATGAAATACGACATGTGTGGTGCAGCGACTGTGTTTGGCGTGTTGGCCGCTATCGCCGAAGCGCAATTGCCCATTAACGTTGTTGGCGTAGTCCCTGCGACGGAGAATTTACCAGATGGCAAGGCGAGCAAACCCGGAGACATTGTCACGAGCATGTCAGGCCAGACGATTGAGGTTCTCAATACGGACGCTGAAGGCCGCTTGATTTTATGCGACGCCTTAACCTATAGCGCCCGATTCGACCCTGACGTTGTAGTGGATATTGCGACCTTAACAGGCGCCTGCATTATGGCGCTTGGGCATGCGACGTCGGCGCTGATGAGTAATAACGACGATTTAGCCGACGGTTTGTATGCGGCTGGCCAGTTAAGTGGCGACCGCGCTTGGCGCCTACCGTTGTGGGATGTTTACCAGCAACAAATTGACAGCCCGTTCGCTGACATGGCGAATGTCGGCGGTCGCGCAGCTGGCAGTATTACTGCCGCCTGCTTCTTGGCGCGCTATACGAAAAAGTATCGCTGGGCCCATCTCGACATCGCCGGTACGGCGTGGACCAGCGGCAATCCGAAAGGCGCCACCGGCCGCCCGCTGGCTCTGTTAGTCCAGTATTTACGCTCGCGAATCGCGGCAGCCAAATAAGCTCGCGAAATGACCCGAGTCGATTTCTATGTGATGGACAATCCGGACCTCCGTCAACATGAGCACCTCATTTGTAGACTCGCCGAGAAGGCTTGGGGCGAAGGGCACTGCGTGCACATCCGCTGCCCGAGCGGTGAGGCAGCCTCCTCAGTCGATAACTTGTTGTGGACTTACAAAGACACCTCGTTTTTGCCGCACGCAATGTTTGATTCGCCGGATGCTGCGACGACAAAAATAACCGTTGGCTTCGGCGCGACCATCCCAGCGATAAACGACATATTGATCAATTTAGGTCCCGACGTACCGGACTATTTCAGTCGCTTCGAGCGAGTCATAGAAACGACTGGAAGCGATAGTCTAGAGGTTGCTGCGGCTCGAACGCGCTATCGTTTCTATCAAGAGCGCGGGTACACGCTCAACACCCATAAGTTGGAAGCGCCGCGTGGTTGACGAACCACGAGAACCTCAAAGCGCCGACGATGATCTAGACCAGACGATCAACCAGCTTGAATTGTTACTCGAAAGTAGGCGTGAGTTGCTCAAGATGCGACCCACAGATCGGTATCCCCCAGAAGGCGTCGCGATTCCGAAATTAACCGACAAGATCGTTGATATCGATTCATCAGCATTCAAGGGCATGCGAATGCCGACGACATCAAGTGACGTTGAGCCGTTCGACAGTGGTGTGCCGGCCAGGCCGCTCGCAGACGATGTAGAAATGCGCGTTGGCGAGAAAATATACGACCCAAATGAACAACTAAAAGCAGACATCGCCAACGAATTTGAACATGGCGTCAGCAAGTCAAGCGAAGCGAATACGCAAACTCAAACGGCGATGCCATTTCCATTGCCGCAAACTTCTTCAGTAATAAGCAGGGAACCCAATCCGGTGCCAGATAAGTCCACGATGGAAAAGACCTACGACCCGCACGCCATTGAATCGACCCGTTACGCGTATTGGGAAAACGCAGGCTATTTCCAGCCAGGAGCTGTCGGCGAACCCTATTGCATTATGTTGCCGCCGCCTAACGTTACAGGCTCATTGCACATGGGCCACGCGTTTCAAGACACCTTGATGGACGCATTAACGCGCTACAAACGGATGCAAGGGTTGCGTGCGTTATGGCAATGTGGAACAGACCATGCCGGTATTGCGACGCAAATGGTGGTGGAGCGACAACTTGCCAGGGACGGGATTTCTAGGACGGAGATGGGCCGCGAAAAATTTATCGAAGCCGTCTGGGATTGGAAAGCGGAATCAGGCGGGACTATCACGAAACAGTTGCGACGCATGGGCGCGTCAATGGATTGGAGTAGAGAACGATTTACTCTGGACGCAGAACTCTCCGATGCCGTAACGGAAGTTTTTGTTCGCTTATATGACGAAGATTTAATTTACCGCGGCAAGCGGCTGGTCAACTGGGACCCCGTCTTGTGTACCGCAATATCGGACCTAGAGGTTGTCTCTGAGGAAGAAGATGGCAAATTGTGGCATATCCGTTACCCCCTAACCGACGGCACCGGTCATGTCGTAGTGGCGACAACCAGACCGGAGACGATGCTGGGAGACAGCGCGGTCGCAGTGCATCCAACTGACGAGCGTTATCGGCGAATCATCGGTAAATCCATTCAACTACCTTTATGCGACCGCACGATCCCGATCATTGCGGATACCTATGTTGATCCCGAATTTGGTTCCGGTTGCGTCAAAATCACCCCTGCTCACGACTTCAACGACTACGAGGTGGGCAAGCGACACGGACTCGCGCAGATCAACATTTTTACTGACCGGGCGGAAATCAATGATGTAGCGCCGGTTAGCTACCGAGGTTTAGATCGCTACGTCGCGCGAGAAAAAATTATTGCGGATCTCGAGGCGTTAAATCTTATTGCGCGGATCGATGCGCACAAGCTCGTCGTGCCACGCGGAGATCGCTCTCAAGCAGTCATTGAACCGTATCTAACGGACCAGTGGTTTGTGAGGGTCGAACCACTCGCGAAGCCGGCAATCGCTGCGGTTGAGAATGGCGACATCCGTTTTATTCCAGAAAATTGGAGCAAGACTTACTTCGAGTGGATGCGAAACATTGAAGATTGGTGCATCTCCCGACAACTTTGGTGGGGTCATCGCATCCCCGCCTGGTTCGACGACGACGGTAATATTTACGTCGGCCGCGACGAGGCTGATGCACGCGCTCGTGGTGGACTCGATGCGACGGTGCAATTGCGTCGCGATGACGACGTACTAGACACCTGGTTTTCCTCGGCGCTGTGGCCATTCTCAACGTTAGGCTGGCCAGAAAAAACCCCGGATTTGGAGACCTACTACCCGACGAGTGTGCTGGTCACCGGTTTCGACATCATTTTCTTTTGGGTTGCCAGAATGATCATGATGGGCATTAAATTCATGGGCGACGTGCCATTTAGGGAAGTGTACATCCACGGATTAGTACGCGACGCAGATGGTAACAAGATGTCGAAATCCAAGGGCAATGTTCTCGACCCATTAGATCTAATCGACGGTATTGAATTGGAACCGCTTGTTGCAAAACGGACAGCGGGTCTCATGCGTCCCGAAGACGCGCAAAAAATCGAGAACGCGACGCGCAGGCAATTCGCTGATGGAATTGGGTCGTTCGGCACCGACGCCCTGCGATTTACATTTGCCTCGATGGCGACCCAAGGGCGAGACATTCGGTTTGACTTAGGTCGGGTCGCAGGCTATCGAAATTTCTGTAACAAGATTTGGAACGCCGCGCGGTTTTCCTTGTTAATGTGTGAAGATCACGACCTCGCCGATAATAACAGAGCAAGCGATCTCGGTTTGGCGGAGAGATGGATCCGATCGCGATTGCACGACGCGCTTGAGCAGATCAGCGGTGGTTTTGAATCCTACCGCTTCGATCTGGCATCGCAAGCCATCTACGAATTTATTTGGGATGAATATTGCGATTGGTATATCGAATTAGCGAAAATTTCACTGAACGATCCGGCGACGAGCGAGGCCCAGAAATTTTCCGTTCGACGAACGCTTGTCGAAATGCTTGAAACGAGTATGCGAGCGCTACACCCAGTGATGCCTTTCGTGACGGACGAAATCTGGCTCAAGGCCGCACCGCTGCTCGGCATCAACGGCGACAGCGTTATGCAACAACCGTTTCCGCGAAGCGCTGAATTTACCCACGACCCAGATGCAGAGCGGGCTTTCGAATGGATCCGAAGTTTTATCCTCGGCATTCGGCGTATCCGAGCGGAAAACAACATTGAGCCGAATCGTCGTATCGGCGTGCAAGTTCAAGATGGTTCTCCTCAAGAACGGATTTGGTTGGAGGCCTACGAAAAATATATCGAACAACTCGCACGAACGGAGACGATCGAACGCGTACTCAACGGTGAAGGCGACGCCGCCAGTGTACTCGCCGGAGAAATGACAGTGTTCGTACCATTGGGGGGATTAATTGATCCAGCAGTGGAAATTCAGCGCCTGGAGAAAGAACTCGCCCAAATGCGCAAGGCTCTCGAAGTTGTGAGTGGTAAGCTAAATAATCCGTCTTTTGTCGAAAAAGCGCCGCCTGCCGTGGTCGACAAAGAACGCGCGCGGGTTGCCGAGTTACAGGACAAGATCCCGCGCACGGAGGCCCAATTACAAAAATTTCGCGACTGACAATAGTGTAATTCTTGGGGTCTATAAGCTCGCTGCTTTTATTACGGCTTGGACGGCGAAGTAGACTTACGCGACGAAAATTAAAGTCGCGACACGACGGACGATGATGAATCGTTGCGCCGAACCGCGTTTGAAATCGCGCGCTTAGGTCATTTTGCGCTGCACAACGATGGGCGCTCCAAGACCCTCATGAGGACATTGCGCAACGAATGGGGTTTTTCAGTGCGCTCTATTCGCATAGTATTCTATGCATCTGTAGCAAGATCTTTCTGCGATCTTACACTGACGTTACCGTCGTTTGCCGACGATCTCACGATGATTTGGAATCAAGACATCCCATGTTCGAACGACTAAAAGAAGATATTGATTGTGTGTTCGCTCGCGACCCGGCGGCGCGTACAACACTGGAAGTCGTTACCGCCTATCCGGGCTTGCACGCGGTTTTGTTGCATCGACTGAGCCGCCGCCTTTGGGATTTAAATCTTAAATGGCTCGGCCGGATGAATTCGCACCTCGCGCGATTCCTCACAGGAATAGAGATTCACCCGGGCGCGACGATCGGGCGACGCTTCTTCATCGATCACGGCATGGGCGTTGTGATCGGAGAAACCGCACAAATTGGCGACGATTGCACGCTCTATCACGGGGTTACCCTAGGCGGCACTAGCTGGGCGAAAGGTAAGCGTCATCCGACCTTATTAAATGGGGTCGTCGTCGGCGCCGGGGCAAAGGTGCTCGGTCCAATTACACTCGGCGAGAATAGCCGGGTGGGTTCCAATGCGGTCGTCGTAAAGGATGTCCCAGACGGCGCAACAGTCGTCGGCGTACCTGCTCGGGTCGCTGGCGGGGACACTGCACATCCTTCAGCCTCGGAACGGGAAAAAACAGCACAGCGACTTGGATTTGACGCCTACGGCCAGATGCGAGACTTAAGCGATCCACTTGTACAAGCAGTTGATTCGATGCTGGATCATGCTAAATCTGTTCAAAATCAATTAGATAAAATAAATGCTGCTATACAGCAATTGAAACTTGAAGCTGGCAAGACAGACCCGATAAGCGCGCGCGACGATGAGTAACCCGTCAATATAATTCTTGACTAATTTAGTTGGTCTCTGCCATAATTCCCGAGTAATTCAGTTGGTTTTAATTTACCGAGCAGGTTATCCCCTATGCGACTTACGACCCGCGGACGCTACGCCGTCACTGCGATGCTAGATTTGGCGCTGCATGATCAGGGAGGTCCTGTATCGCTGTCTGAAATTGCGGAACGCCAAGGCATCTCGCAATCGTATTTGGAGCAGCTATTTTCACGGCTGCGCAAGCGCGGATTAGTCGATGGCACACGTGGACCGGGTGGTGGTTATCGCTTGTTGAAATCGACTGAACAGATCTCCGTGGCCGATGTGATCGATGCGGTCGATGAAACCGTAGACGCGACGCGCTGTGGCGGCCAACGCAATTGCCAAGGCGATCAACGCTGTCTTACGCACGATCTATGGGCCGATTTGAGCACCCAAATTCGCGAATTTCTAGGCAACATCAGTCTGAACGAACTCGGCGGTCAAAAAGATGTGCAAATCATCCGCCAATGGCAAGACAAGCGCTGCAACGTGGCACCGCACACGACAGTATAAAGAGGAATTGGATATGTCAGTCACCCTAACCGAGCGCGCCGCTAAGCATGTCCGGAACTATTTGAAAGATGAGAACAGCGCGAAAGGCCTACGGCTTAGCGTTAAAACCACTGGCTGTTCCGGCTACATGTATGTGGTGGAAACTGCAGATGATATTCGTGATGTCGACGAAGTTTTCGAATCCGAAGGTATTCAACTCGTCATTGACAAAGAAAACTTGAAATACCTTAACGGTACGCAGATCGATTTTGGCCGCGAAGGCCTAAATGAGGGTTTTAAATTTTCTAATCCAAACGTCAAAGAAACTTGCGGTTGCGGTGAAAGCTTTTCTCTAGAAACAGAATTCCCGCCGACGATCGACGTAGCGTAGCCAAGGGATCGACCAATATTGTAGCCAGCAACGTTAAATAATTTACGCGAGAACAACAGGGTAATTGAAGATGGCAAGCCAGCCGCAAGACATAAACGATTTCGTCAGTGACAAATACGAAGCAGGATTCTATACCGACATCGAGCAGGACAGCGTTGCGCCCGGGCTCAACCCTGGTGTCATTGAATTCATTTCGAAAAAGAAAGGCGAGCCGCAGTGGATGCTTGATTGGCGGCTAAAAGCCTATGAACGATGGACCAAGATGGCAGAACCGAATTGGGCACATGTGCACTATCCGCCGATAGATCTACAAGCCATTTCATATTATTCGGCGCCGAAATCGCAAGATGATCGACCGAAGAGCTTGGACGAAGTCGATCCCGAACTGATCGCGACCTACCAGAAACTAGGCATCCCGCTCGAAGAGCAAAAAATGCTGGCTGGCGTGGCCGTCGACATGGTTTTCGACAGCGTCTCGGTGCACACCACGTTCAAGGAAAAACTCGCCGAAGTCGGGGTGATTTTTTGTTCGTTCTCGGAAGCGGTCATTAATCATCCGGAACTTATCCAGCGCTATTTGGGCAGCGTCGTACCCGTATCAGACAACTATTTTGCCGCGTTAAATTCCGCCGTATTTACCGACGGTTCGTTTGTCTATATCCCAAAGAACACGCGTTGCCCCATGGAACTTTCGACGTATTTTCGCATTAACGCGATGAACACCGGGCAGTTCGAACGTACCCTAGTCATCGCTGACAGCGGTAGCCACGTTAGCTATCTCGAAGGTTGCACCGCGCCCATGCGCGATGAAAACCAGTTACACGCTGCAGTCGTAGAACTTGTGGCACTTGATGACGCGGAGATCAAATACTCTACGGTTCAAAACTGGTATCCCGGAGATGAAAACGGCGTAGGCGGCATTTATAACTTTGTTACGAAACGTGGTGACTGCCGTGGTAACAATTCAAAAATCTCATGGACCCAAGTTGAAACAGGGTCCGCTATTACTTGGAAGTACCCGAGTTGCATCTTAAAAGGGGACAACTCGGTCGGTGAATTTTATTCAGTCGCGCTAGCGAGAAATTGCCAGCAAGCGGATACAGGAACGAAAATGGTGCACCTTGGCCGTAATACCCGGAGCACTATTATTTCCAAAGGCATTTCTGCGGATCGCGGCCAAAACGCGTATCGAGGTTTGGTCCGAATTGCGAAAGGCGCGACGAACGCTCGAAACTATACCCAGTGTGACTCCCTACTCATCGGCAATCGATCAGGGGCGCATACGTTCCCTTACGTCGAAGTAAAAAACTCCAGTGCGCAAGTTGAACACGAAGCGTCGACTTCAAAAATTAGTGATGACCAACTGTTCTACTTGCGCCAACGCGGCATCCGCGACGAAGACGCGATCAACATGATCGTCAATGGCTTTTGCCGCGACGTTTTTAAAGAATTACCGATGGAATTCGCAGTCGAAGCGCAAAAATTGCTTAGCATTTCTCTAGAAGGATCGATTGGCTAAGTGCAGTGAATAGTGGCCTAACCGCCTAGGAAACAACATGCTCGAAATTACTAATTTGCAAGTCTCGGTCGAAAAGAAACCGATTTTGAAAGGCCTCAGTCTCAGCGTTAAGCCGGGCGAAGTGCACGCCATCATGGGACCGAATGGTTCTGGAAAAAGTACCCTTGCGCACGTCATCGCTGGTCGCGACGGATACAACATTACCGGTGGCAGCGTCACTTTTAATGGCAAAGATTTACTTAGCCTAGCCCCTGAAGAACGCGCGGGCGAGGGCGTCTTTCTAGCCTTTCAATATCCTGTAGAGATTCCTGGCGTCAATAACGTTTACATGCTCAAAGCCGCGCTCAATGGGATCCGAAAATATCGCGGCGAAAAAGAACTCGATGCGATCGAATTTTTGAAGATTGTTAAAGCGAAAACCAAATCCGTTGGCATTGACGACGGCTTATTGAACAGACCTGTTAACACAGGATTTTCTGGCGGCGAAAAGAAACGCAACGAAGTGTTTCAAATGAGCGTGCTTGAGCCGCATTTGGCCATCTTGGACGAGACCGACTCGGGTCTCGACATCGACGCGCTGAAAGCCGTCGGTGATGGCGTAAACCAATTGCGTGACGGCAGTCGATCGTTCGTTATCGTGACACACTATCAGCGCTTACTCGACTATATCGTGCCGGACTTCGTCCATGTGTTGGCCGGCGGGAGAATTGTGCGATCGGGTGATAAGAACTTGGCTCTCGAATTGGAAGAGCGTGGTTACGACTGGTTGAAAGACGAAGCGAGCGTTGCATGACTTTGTTGAGCGATCAATTGGCGGAACAGTTTCAGAAACATGCCGGTAACTTACCGGGCGCACGAAAACCACGGGTCGTCGATTTCCGACGCGAAGCGTTTACTCGGTTCGAGAAGGTCGGCATGCCGACTTTGCGTCACGAGGACTGGAAGTACACCGACATACGCCCGTTGCGCGAGGCTAATTACATCGCACTTGGAGGTCACGAACCAATAGCCCCCAAGGGGATCAAACTGTCCGACCTCCCGTTTCCGATTTTCTCGACCCACATCGCGGTATTCCTGGATGGCAAATTCGACCCCGATTTATCGTCTTTGGGCGCACTACCACCCGGCGTTACGTGCTCGACGTTCGCGGATCTACTGCAACGCGATTCTGATGAAGTCGTGCCGTTTTTAAATCAATTCGATACTGCATTCCCGGCGCTGAATTGCGCACTGGTCGAAGACGGAATGCTCGTCCAAGTATCCGCCGGCGTGTGCATTAGTGAGCCTATCCAAGCGCTCTACGTCAACACAGTGTCGCCTGGGGCGAGGCTAAACAGTGCGCGTCTGATTATTAGTGCGAGTGCGAATAGCGAAGTGACGATAATCGAGAGCCACGCGAGCTTCGAAGGATCAACGAACGCGACAAATGCGCTGACAGAGATTGATGCGCAGGTCGGTGCGAATGTTTCTCACTATCGAGTCCAAATTGACAACGCCTCATGTCATCACATCGGCAATGTCTTCGCCACGGTTTCAAATGATGCGACCGTGAACACGTATTCATTCGCATTCGGAGGCGCAATCACGCGAATCGACGTAAATGCAGATCTCATAGGTCACGGTGCTCACGTCACGATGAATGGATTGTTTATGGTAAATGACGGCCAGCACATTGATCACCATACACGCGTACGGCATCGAGTCGGCAACACAACCAGTAGCGAAAATTATAAGGGCATTGCGGACGGCAACGGGCGCGGCGTATTTAACGGCAAAATTCTGGTCGAGCAAGATGCACAAAAGATAGAAGCATTACAATCTAGTAAAAATCTATTGCTCTCAGACAACGCGGAGATTGACACTAAACCGGAACTCGAGATCTACGCCGATGATGTTAAGTGCGCGCACGGAGCGACTGTCGGCCAATTGGACGAGGACTCATTTTTCTATTTGCGTTCTCGCGGCATTGATGAGCAAACGGCACGCAGTATATTAACGTTCGCGTTCGCCGCCGATATTGCCGCGAGTATCACGGTTGCGCCGCTACGCGAGTGGTTAGAAAAAATAATCACGACGCGTACGCATGCCACAGGAATTAATGAGATAGAAGATCGTGGGTAATTCGCAAGCGCAACTATTGAAGCCCCCGTTTGACGTCGACAAAATCCGTAGTGAATTCCCGATCTTGGGCGAATCGATTAATGGTCACCAGCTGGTTTACCTAGACAATGCGGCGACCACTCACAAACCGCGTGTTGTCATCGACACGATCAGTCAATACTACGAGGCGCAAAACTCAAATATTCACCGCGGCGTCCATACGCTGAGCCAGCGCGGCACCGACGCTTACGAAAATGCCAGGCAGATCGTTCAACAGTTCATCAACGCTCCTACATCGGACGAGGTAATTTTCACCCGCGGCACAACAGACTCAATCAATCTCGCTAGTCAGTGCTTGGCTCGGCTAGTACTAAATGCGGGTGACGAGATCTTAGTTTCGGAATTGGAACATCACTCTAATATTGTCCCGTGGCAAATGGTGGCCGCGCAGTACGATGCAAAATTGGTTGTGGCACCGATAGATGAGAGCGGCGAAATTATCGTTGAAGAATTTGAGAAGCGCCTTAACGCGAAGACCAAGATTGTGTCGATCGGCCATATCTCGAATGCGCTGGGAACAATCAATCCGGTTAAAGAAATGACCAAGCTTGCCCATACGGTTGGCGCAAAGGTCTTGATCGACGGTGCTCAAGCCATCGCTCACATTGAGGTTGATGTACAAGACCTTGATTGTGATTTATACGCGTTCTCCGGGCATAAGGTATTCGCGCCGACTGGAATCGGCGTGCTCTATGGCAAACGCGAACTGCTCGAAGCGATGCCGCCTTATCAAGGCGGCGGCGATATGATCAAAGAAGTTCGTTTCGAACATACGGAATATAACGACGTCCCGTATAAGTTCGAGGCCGGCACTCCGCATATAGCGGGCGCAATTGGCCTCGGCGCAGCGCTCGAATATGTATCGAGCATGGATTTTCACGCCGCGTTGGCGCACGAGCACGAATTACTTAACTATGTGAGCGACCGACTTAGTGACATTGACGGCGTTAGGATGATCGGGACGGCGCAGAACAAGGCAGCTGTCGCGTCGTTCGTTATCGACAAGATCCATCCTCAAGATCTTGGCTTACTGTTAGACAGCCAAGGTATTGCCGTTCGAACCGGACATCACTGCGCCATGCCCGTCATGCAGCATTTCGACATTCCGGGAACGGTCCGCGCGTCTTTTTCCATATACAACACGCGGCACGAGATCGACTATTTTATCGAAGCACTATCAAAAGCCAAATCAATGCTTGCCTAATGGCAACCTAGCGAGTTTACGATGAGCGAATACCCTAACTATAGAGATCCAATTAACCTGTCGCGCGATTGCCCGGCAATACTGATACCTGACGGCGCAGATATCACGTTGAGCGAAGGAACGGCTGTTTTTATCACCCAAGCACTCGGCGGGTCGGTCACCGTTAATGTCAACGGCAACCTTGCGCGGATTGCGGCGCACGACGTCGACGCCATCGGTCTGGAGGTGGCGGCCTTGGCGTCCGACAATGCTGAAGTTACGGGTGACGGTACCGTCGACGAGTCATTAGTGTGGGATCAGCTTCGCACTTGCTACGACCCGGAAATTCCGATCAATATCGTGGAGCTTGGCCTGATTTATCGTTGTGAGGTCCAAGCGCTGGACGGCGGTGGAAACCTCGTTGACATCGAATTAACACTCACAGCGCCCGGTTGTGGGATGGGGCCATTTCTGATCGACGATATTGAGGAAAAGCTCGCGCTCGTACCCAACGTTGCGAAAGTTAAGGTCGAATTGGTCTTCGACCCTATTTGGAATTCCGAAATGATGTCTGACGCCGCGAGACTGGAGACCGGCCTTTACTAGGAGTCGATGACCCCAGTTGTCCTGGCGTTGTTCGCTGACTCGGCAACGCTGCGGACCGAACCGCGTCCTTTTACGCACTCTCTCGTACGGCGTTTGTTCGCCGTAGAACGCATTCGGCGAAAGCGCGATTAATCGATTTTTCGGAAGTGATTTTCCAGCGCGCAGGCCCTATAATACGGCCGCCTTTTCAATACCTTATGCAATTATCTTAGGAGCACGGTCTCAATGGCTACAGAACGAACATTTTCTATCATCAAACCAAGCGCTGTTGCCGCTAATAACATCGGTGGAATACTGGCTAAATTCGAAGCCGTGGGCTTGAAGATCGTGGCTGCGAAAATGGTCCATTTGTCCCGCGCCCAAGCTGAAGAATTCTATGGGGTCCACCGCGCGCGACCGTTTTTCGGCGAGCTCGTGGATTTCATGATTTCAGGGCCTATCCTCGCACAGGTGCTAGAAGGTGAGGACGCGATAAAGTTAAACCGCGATGTGATGGGAGCGACCAACCCGGCCGAGGCCGCGCCTGGTACAATTCGCGCGGAATTCGGTAAGGATATTTCAGAAAATGCGGTGCACGGATCCGACGCGCCAGAAACAGCCGCGACGGAGATTGCGTTTTTCTTCGAAAACGACGTTATATTTTCGCGCTGAGATTGATCTGTGAACCCCGTAGCCACGAACCTAAGCGACCTTGATGTTAAGGGGCTAGATCAATTTATGGCGGGGATCGGCGAAAGCCGCTTCCGCACGACGCAATTGCTCAAATGGATTCATCAGTTTGGCGTCGTCGACTTCGAGGCAATGACAAATCTGAGCAAGGCGTTTAGGCAGCGTCTGATTAGCGACACTGAAATCCGCTTCCCAGAAATCGTGGATACTCAGGAATCGACAGACGGCACCATAAAGTGGCTGCTCCGAGTAGATTCTGGGAACTCAATCGAGACCGTGTTTATCCCCGAAAACGACCGCGGCACTTTGTGTGTATCTTCGCAAGTAGGTTGCCCACTAGATTGCCAATTTTGCGCAACCGCGAAGCAAGGGTTCAATCGCAATCTAAGCGTTGGTGAGATTATCGGGCAAGTGTGGTTGGCTGCTCGTGCGCTCGGCCAGACGCCGAAAACGAACCGTCGAATTACGAATGTCGTGATGATGGGCATGGGCGAACCATTACTCAATTTCGACAATGTCGTGGGAGCGATGGAATTGATGATGGACGACCATGCCTACAATCTCGCGCGTAAAAAAGTCACGCTATCAACGGCCGGCCATGTACCTGGGATACACAAATTGCGTGACACCTGCCCGGTTAGCCTGGCGATATCCTTACATGCTCCGATTGACGAATTACGCGACGTATTAGTGCCGATCAATCGTACCTACCCAATAGATTCCTTGATGGACGCTTGTCGAAACTATGTATCGGCGAACCCACACGACCAAATTACATTCGAGTACGTCATGCTAAAGAATGTGAACGACAGCCGAGCATTGGCTCGCGACGTAGTCAAATTACTCCGTGGTGTCCCGGCCAAAGTAAACTTAATTCCGTTTAATCCGTTTGAAGGCGTGAATTACGAATGTTCGTCGCGCGAGACAATCGACGAATTTCGCTATGAACTCGTGAAGGCGGGAATTGTCACAATAACGCGCAAAACGCGCGGTGATGACATCGATGCGGCATGTGGGCAGCTGGTTGGCAAAGTGTTGTCAAAGAGCGCTCGACGCCGATCACAACCAAATATGGTAAACATGCAATGATCCGCTCGAGATCGCTCCTTGCCGCGTCAATGCTCTTACTGCTTGCACTCGGCGGTTGCGCATCGAATACGAACACCGAAAAAATAAAACCACAAGATCGAGGCAAGGTTGCGGATCTGAATACTAAAATCGCCATCGCCTACATTCGCGATGGGGATTTCGAACCCGCGTTAGAAAAACTCGAGAAGGCGATCAGCGCGGATCCAAATCATGCGCCAGCCTATAGCACCTTGGGTCTGCTTTATAATCGGGTTGGCGAATTTGATGAGGCAGAGAAAAATTTCGAAAAAGCCGTGCGACTGGATCCGAAAAGTTCCGCGATCTTAAATAACTACGGGCAAGTCCTTTGCCAGCATGAGCAATACGAAAAAGGCCAGAAAATGTTCCTCAGAGCGAATGAGAATTCGCTATACCGGACACCAGAAATTGCACTTAGCAACGCAGGCACATGCGCGATGGCGGCCGGCGACCTTGGTGCCGCAGAAACGCATTTCCGCGATGCCTTGAAAATAAATCCCCGTGTCCCACCGCCGTTGCTACAAATGGCCGTCGTAAGCTATTCCTTAGAACGCTACCTGCCTGCGCGCGGTTATTTGCAACGCTATCTGGAAGTCGCAAACCACGGGCCGGAAAGTCTCTGGACCGGGATTCAAATAGAACGCGAATTGGGCGATAAGGACGCAGTATCGAGTTACAGTTTACTGCTGCAAAAAGAGTATCCGGATAGCAAACAGACACAGCTCTTCTTAGAGTCGGAAGCTCGCTAATGTCACCACGTGAGGAGGAACCACAGAGCCCTGGGCCGGGATCCAAATTGTCACCCGGCCGTTTGATCGCGCAGGCCCGAGAAGCGCACTCGTTGAGCGCCAGCGCACTGGCTGCGAGATTGCGATTGGATCCAAGAATCGTTCAGGCTTTGGAACGCGACGATTTTGAGAACCTACCGGCGCCCATGTTTATTAAGGGCTATATACGAGCAATTGCCAAGGAAATAAATTTGGACGCCGACGCCGTCCTTAGCGCCTATGACGGACTTGCCGTTATCGAACCGCCGGCGCTAGCAGATTTCGCCTCGCGAGCACCTGTCCAAGTGGGTCTAAACAGTGGAGTTATAAAAGCCGTCACTTTCGGTTTGATTGGCCTCCTTATCCTATTGATTGTCGCCTGGTGGCAATCACAGGGGGAGGTGACAGGGGCCGTTGAAGAGACAATCGCCGTGGAACAAATCGGGCGCAATGACAGCATTGATTTACTGATTACTCCGGACCTCGAAGCCGCCTTAGATTCGCCGAGCTGGCCACTGAATGTTAAGCAAGAAGACTTGGCCCAGGGCAATTTAGCATCGGAGTTGCCAGCACAATCCGCACCTACATCCGAGAGCGACGCCGTGGCGACTCAGTTAGATTCTGAAGGCGAGCCTCGCTTGCCCTCCGACAATCAGCAGCTCGTCATCAGTACGAAAAGTGAGGCCTGGATCGAAATTTACGCAGCAGATGGTTCCGAGCTCTTTTTCGGACTTGCCAAAGCAAACAAGCCGATCGAGTTGGACGGGCACCGGTATTACCGACTAATTATCGGCAATACCGACTCCATTACCTTGCATCACGCAGCAAAAGAGATCGACGTAAAAGCCATAGCCATTGAAGGTGTTGCGCAATTCGAACTGGGGACGATGCCGGTAGCGCGAGACGATTCGCTATGAAGCTTCAATCTATCCGGGGCATGAACGACATCGTGCCGCCTCATTCGAGTCGCTGGCAACATGTGGAAAAGCTACTCGCCGATATTTTGCGCGGCTATGGCTACCGACAAATCCGTCTTCCGATCCTCGAAAATACAGCGGTATTCGAGCGCTCCATCGGAGATGTTACTGACATCGTACAAAAGGAAATGTACACCTTTGCCGACCGCAACGGCGACAGTGTGACCTTGCGACCGGAAGGCACTGCCGGCTGTGTCAGGGCTGTACTCGAAAATGGCTTAATCCAACAAGGTTTGCGTAAGCTGTGGTACATCGGCCCGATGTTTCGCCACGAACGTCCGCAAAAAGGTCGATACCGTCAGTTTCATCAAATCGGTGTCGAAGTTTTTGATCTCCCGGGTCCCGATATCGACGCCGAACTTATTCTGATGACTGCGCGAATGTGGCAAGCCTTAGGGCTGACGGATCTGCGACTTGAATTGAACACCTTGGGAACGGTTGAGAATCGCAAAGCGTATCGGTCGGTATTGTTTGATTATTTTTCTGCGTCAAAGGATCAACTAGACACGGATTCCCTGAAGCGATTAGAGCGCAATCCAATGCGGATTTTGGATAGCAAGAATCCAGCACTACGCCCGTTAATAGACAACGCGCCACAACTGATGGAGCATCTAGACGCGCCATCTAAAGAGCATTTCGAGCGACTCGGCACCATATTGAATGCTGCCGGCATCGAATTTCAAATCAACCCCCATCTGGTGAGAGGGCTCGACTACTACTCCAATACCGTATTCGAGTGGATCACCGATTCGCTCGGTGCTCAGGGAACGGTGTGCGCTGGGGGGCGTTATGACGGCCTCGTTGAAACGCTAGGTGGTCGCCCAACTCCGGCGATTGGATTTGCGATGGGTCTGGAGCGACTTATTGAGCTCGCGCTACCGGACAGCGGCGACGACATTGACGATAACGCGGATATTTATCTTGTGAGTACCGATGAGGCCTATATAGGCGAGATTCTAGTGCTCGCGGAACAGGTTCGCCGCGCAGAACCGCAATGGAGAGTCATTTGTCATTGCGGCGGCGGCAGTATCAAATCGCAAATGAAGAAGGCCGATCGAAGTGGCGCGCAGATCGCGTTGATCATCGGTGAAAGCGAGAGTCAAAATAAAACTGTAACGATCAAACCACTGCGTAGCCAAGCCGAACAAGCGACCGTTGCATATGAACTTGTAATCGATCGGGCACGAAGTTTTTTAGGTCCAAATACTGACCGTGAATAAGTAACGTTATAATGCTCGGCCTTGCCCGTTATTGACTCAGGTGCTTGCACCTTTCACCCTCCGAAGGGTCAAACTATGGGAACTGATCGAATTATAGGCGTTAAGGCGATCAAAAATTCAATCGAACAAGGCTTCATTACTCGAGAAAGAGTGGCCCGCATTAGAACATCAGGGCTAACAGGAGAACAACGTTGGACGCATATACAACCGAAGAAGAACAAATAGCCAAAGTCAAAAAGTGGTGGGGTGAAAATGGCAAAGCCATTGTCCTCGGGCTCGTGTTGGGACTCGGCGGATTATTCGGTTACCGATATTGGGAATCCGCGCGAATTGCCGAAGGGCAGAACGCGTCCATCAACTACGAACACCTCCTAGGCATCGCATCAAACGGTGCCAGTGAAGAAGCGACCGCTGCTGGGCAAGCCATTATTGCGGGTTATCCAAAAAGCACCTACGCGCGACTAAGCGCACTCGTACTTGCGAAGCTCGCGGTCGACGTACGCGACTTAGCCGAGGCGAAGTTGCGATTGCAGTGGGTGATAGATAATTCCACAGACGGAAAAATAAAGCCCATGGCACAAGCAAGAATGGCGCAGGTGCTACTGGCTGAAGGTAATGTCGATGCAGCGGGTAGTGTCGTCGCCGAAATCGATCCCACTCACGCAGATTTATTTAGCGAATTGCGTGGTGATGTTTTGTTAGCGACCGGCGACATTGACCAAGCGCGGGAAATGTATGAACGAACGCTGGATAGGGCGTTGAAACGCGGAAACTCCGGTGCAATTGTCCAACTCAAGATTGACAACTTGAATCTAGCCGTCCAGTAAGCCCGTTGAATATGCAATTATTCCGAGCGTCGCTTCTTCTAATGGTCCTCGTGCTATCAGCATGTGGGACCGTTACCGAACAGGTAAGGAACCTCACAGGAGGCGAATCTGACAATTCAACTCCGCCAGCCGAATTAATTGAGTTCGAACCAAGCATCGAAGTCGAAAGAATATGGTCCGATCGATATGGAAAAGGAGTCGATGAACTTTTCATCGAACTGATTCCCGCGGTATATAAAGATTCAATTTTCACCGCCGATCGCGATGGCCGAACGATCGCTATAGATGCAATGACAGGTAAGAAAATCTGGTCAGAAAGAGAGAAAGAATTTCGCATTTCTGGTGGCCCTGGGGCCGGCGAAGGTCTCGTCTACGTCGGCACCTCCGACGCCGAAGTAATCGCACGAGATGCTGAAACCGGTAAACAGAAGTGGGTATCGAACGTCTCTAGCGAAGTGCTCGCGGCGCCGGTTGCGGCGCGAGAAACAGTCGTTGTTCGCACAGGAGATGGCAAGTTGTTTGGACTGGCCGCCGAGTCCGGCAAACGAAAATGGGTTTATGATCGAACTATTCCGGTACTTACTCTGCGTGGCACCGGCACGCCGGTCATTCATCAGAATATGGTCATCGCCGGATTCGACAATGGTCGGCTGGTGGCTCTCGATCTCGATACGGGCAAACAAGAATGGGAAACAAGCCTTGGCGTACCGAGCGGCCGCTCAGATTTAGAAAGAATGGTCGATATTGATGCGGAACCAACGATCCTTGATGACACGGCCTACATCGCTAGCTTTCAGGCTAGCGTCGCTGCGGTATCAGTATTCACCGGACAGCTCGAATGGACTCGCGAGATCTCTTCGCATTCAAGACTAGCGGCCGACGAATCCAGAGTTTATGTGACTGACGACAAAGGCTTTGTCTGGGCCCTCGATCGGCGTTCCGGGACGTCTATCTGGAAACAAGAAGGACTAAAAGCCAGAAAAGTGACTGGCCCTGCGGTGATTGGGAACTATGTCGTCGTCGGGGATTTCGAAGGCTATTTGCATTGGATAAATAGTGAAACCGGTGAATTCGTGCATCGGCTTCGCCAAGATAAGCAGCGCATATTGGTTCCCTGTCGAAGAGTCGGAGATATTTTGCTGGCATTTAGCACCTCCGGGGAATTAAGCGCTTATAAACTAGCAGGCACCCGTGTCACTAGCGATGAATAAGCGGCGCCTGGATAGTGTTCAATGAGCATAGAAATTCAACCCGACACAAAACCGGTCCTCGCTATTATCGGTCGGCCTAACGTTGGCAAATCTACTTTATTCAATCGGCTTACGAAAACGCGCGACGCGATCGTAGCCGACGTCGCCGGCGTTACGCGGGACGTGAATGTGGGTGTCGGCAGAATAGGAAAGGCCGCTTATCTAGTCGCGGACACAGGTGGGATCGATAGTCTGGCCAAGGGCAACATTACCGCTCGCGTTACTGAGCAAGCGTTGGCGATGGTGGCCGATTGTGACGCCTTGGTACTGCTAGTTGACGGAAAAGAAGGCTTGAACGTAGAAGACGAATTCATCGCCGCACAAGCACGAAAGTCCGGCATTCCAGTCTTTCTCGTCATCAACAAGGTCGATCATATGGACCCGGAATTGATTGGCGTGGAATTCAATCGACTCGGTCTTAACAACCCCATACCGATTTCTGCGATAAGCGGAAAGGGGATCAGTGAACTCATCGAGCAGGTTACTGACGGCTGGCCTACGAGCGAGGCCTATCCGTCGCCCGCGTCAGAAGGACGGATCCGCGTTGCCATCGTCGGACGTCCAAACGTCGGTAAATCTACCTTGGTCAACCGCATGCTCGGCGAAGAACGCATGATCACGGCCGATTTGCCTGGAACAACACACGACAGCGTCGCTACGGAATTCGAGAGGCGCTCGCAAGCGTACACCTTGATCGATACAGCGGGTATTCGCCGACGTTCAAAAGTAAACGAGGTCGTTGAGAAATTTAGTGCTATCAAGGCCCTTCAAGCTATTGATCTTGCAGCTGTCGTTGTCGTCATAATGGATGCGCAGGAAGCGATAACCGATCAAGATGTGCACTTACTCGGGCTCGTAATCGAAAGTGGCCGCTCGGTCGTTATCGCAGTTAATAAGTGGGACGGCCTAGCGCCCGACAAACGTGACCAAATTCGTCGCGATCTAGATCGAAAACTCACTTTCATTGATTACGCCGAGAGAATATTTATTTCTGCCCTACATGGCACTGGCGTCGGTGATTTATTCGACAAGATTTGCGCTGCGTGGCGGTCTTCGCAAGTCACAGCGCAAACCAATCGAGTCACTGAAATGCTGCAACAAGCCATTGCCGCGCATCAACCTCCACTGGTGCGTGGGCGAAGAGTCAAACTTCGATACGCGCATTTTGGGGGCCGAAACCCTCCGACGATTATAATCCATGGAAATCAGACGACGGCCGTGCCGGAATCATACCGCCGTTATTTAGCAAACTATTTCCAAGCAAAATTCAAACTGGTGGGAACGCAAGTCCGGATCGAATTCAAGCAAAGTAGCAACCCATTCGAAGACAAACGCAACGTTTTGACAGCGCGGCAAGTGCAAAATCGACGTCGACTGATGAAACACGTCAAACGCTAGAGGGATATTAAACCGTGATCCACGCGCTCGCTTTATCTTGATGCGCCACGTCCCAGACAACGTCCGTGCCAGACAACGTTGCTGCCAATTGTTGTTGGACTAAAGTTTTGCAGTTTGCACGCTCGCTAATATGCGCCGCCAGCACATGGCGCAGGGGACCGACGGACAGCTTAGCGAGTAGTTGAACTGCCTGCTGGTTGTTGAAATGACCGAGGCGACCTGCAATTCGATCCTTGACAGAATCCGGATACTCACATGCATCTAACATTACCGTATCGTGATTGAATTCCAGAACCAATGCATTGCAGTTCGCAAAATGATGATTGATGTGTTGAGTTTCACTGCCGAAATCGGTGAGCACACCGATCCTTAAGCCCTCAAATTCCACGACAAACTGACACGGTTCCTTCGCGTCGTGAGGCACGGGTGCAGGATGTAACTGTAACGTGCCAACCGAAAATGGTTCATGCGGCGAAATTTCGTGCACGTCGACCCCGCGTTGCTCCCCGAACGAAGACGCGATGAAGGTACCGTGGGTCATATAAACAGGTAATTTGTAGCGGCGCGCAAGCGCACCAACGCCACCGATGTGATCTCCGTGTTCGTGTGTAACGGCGATTGCTGTGAGATGCTCGAGATCAAAATTGAGTTCCGCCGCGCGGCCTTCCAAACGACGGACTGACAATCCGCAATCAATTAGGACGGCAGAATTTCCAGCTTCTACGACAGTTGCGTTGCCGCTACTACCGCTTGCAAGCACCGCAATTCGCACGCGCCGGACTCCTTATTCGTTAGTTTCAATCGTCTCGTTCGGTAAGCGCACGGGGTTCGGTCGCGCTGGAGTCGATTGTTAGATTTGCGACGCTCAAGTGCTTCGAATTGATCCGCTAATTGTGGGCTGTACGCCCATGATTAGCGGATCTACTAACTAGGATCCCGTGTTTATCTCTTCGTTCAGCCGAGTCAGAAATTCGATAGCGCGCTCACTTGTCGCCCATTTCCCATCTTCATCTAAGACCACCACTTCTGTCTTGTCACCCACACCGGTTAGGCTTAACTGGAATTGTGCATCTTCGCCATCCCAAAATTTAAGTTTCGACAGCATGCCTTTCTTTTTAGGCGGACCAGACGTTGGTAATCGAACGAAATAAATTCCGCCGCTTTCATTTTCCCGTTCGACCGAAACCCCAGCGCGATCCAGTGCAGATCCCAAACTCGTCCACGCAGCAGGGAAGTCTTGGGTCACAACCATATAAACTTTACCACCGCCGGCGCTAATTAGTTCCGCACTCACGGGGTCAGCGGAGCGTTGCTCGGTCGCCTGCCTTTGAACGGCATCCTGCTCGGTCGGTGCAACGGCCGAGCTAGAACTCGAAGTACCGCTAAGTCGTTCTTCCATTTGTTCGACCAGCCGTCGCTCCAAAGCGATGTCTCGGGTACGTGGTTGCCAATCTAACTTTTCGCCTTGGGGGACGAGCTCCTCGCCGCGGTGAGAAACATATAGCAACGTCGTTCCGGCTTCTTGACCAGGTTCGGCGAAGACTTTGAATTTGTCGCGAATCAGGTCTTCTTGGTTCTCGTTCCAAGACGTTTCGATAACGCCGAGCTCTTCATCGTCCAACTCAAGCTCGTATCCTTGTTCGCTCCAAAACTCGCGCAACTGGGGCCAGATCTGCGCAGGCACACCTTCAATGGCAAGAATATGCTCGTTATCCAGTAACTTAATCGCACCCGTTTCGGAACGCTCCAGCTCAATATTGCGCTGGCGTTCTGCGACTCTTTCCTGATAGGTCGAAAAACTGGCTGTTTCGCCTTCCCCCCCGGTCGGAATTGCCATCACATCTTGAATCGCGTCCGTGGTCAGATCGGGCGGGATTTCCAGATCCGGGAGAGTTTTACTTTTTTTGTATTCAGTTCGGTTGTCGGGAATGATTTTGTCTATCTGTGGCGCGAGTTTACCGCAACCGGCGATCATCGCGACCATTAGGAGGCTCGCGATGCAAGTCTTCAACATTGGGGTGTGACCTCTCGAAAATTCATCATTTTTATGTCGCGTACGATTACGCCCGATAATTCGCACTAGATAGGGCTCTCATGCTCAATCCCGGCGCGTGTCAGAGCAGTACTCACTCTTTGTTGAGCCTCGCTAGAGGCCCAAGTCAACGGCAATCGGATCCCGGCTTGCGCTAAGCCCATGGCGTGGATTGCCCATTTCACGGGGATCGGGCTAGATTCACAGAACAATTCTTGATGTAACAACGCAAGTTTCTCGTCGACATCGGCCGCGCGCGCCGCATCTCCGGCGAGCGCCGCACTGCACAAATCCGCCATGGCGCGAGGCGCAACATTTGCTGTCACTGAAATTACGCCGTCGCCGCCAGCCAACATAAACTCGCGCCCGGTTGCGTCGTCACCGCTCAACAGTAAAAAATCTTCACCACAACCCTGGCGCAATTGCGCTACCCGTGCGACTTCGCCGGTTGCTTCCTTCACGCCAATGATGTTTTCAAGCTTCGCGAGACGGGCAATAGTTTCTGGCAACATATCGCAGACCGTTCGCCCAGGAACGTTATACAAGATTTGCGGGATGTTTACTGCGTCAGCTACCGCCTTATAGTGTAGGTAAAGTCCTTCTTGTGTCGGTTTGTTGTAATACGGGGTGACGAGTAGGCAGGCGTCGGCACCCGCTTTGCGGGCGCATTCAGTCAACAGGATAGCTTCGCGAGTAGAATTGGCGCCGGTTCCAGCGATAACGGGTAAGCGCCCGTTGATGTGTGTAACGACTTTTGCAATTGCATCACAATGTTCGTGTTCGCTTAAGGTTGCCGATTCTCCCGTTGTGCCAACCACGACGATAGCTGTCGTTCCGTTATCGACATGGAAATCCAGTAGCTGCCGAAATCGAGGCCAATCGATAGGCGTGTCTGGCTTAACGCCGACAAGCATTGGGCTTACAATTGCGACCATACTTCCGCGATAAGGCGACATCGTTCGAACTCTCTAAAAATAGCCCAGCATAGTAGCTATACGCCCATGGTATGACAAGGCGCTGAAACTGCAGTTCCCTATTTGTAAATGACCGCGCGGTCGGGCCAGCAAACTTGCGGTTATACAACATTAGCATGCACAATAAGTCCTAACTTACCGTGTCTGAACCCTAACCATCCCTAATGCTAAATTACGTTGCCATTTCCGCAGTCGGAAAAAACCGGCAAGGGCTCGTCGAACCCTTTATTAAGGCAGTCCGCGACTGTGGTTGCAGCGTTGTCGATAGTCGAATGACCGTTCTTGGCAGCCAATTTGCGATGATGATGTTGTTATCCGGTACGTGGGATGCGATCGCAAAAATCGAAAACCTACTGCCGCGACTGGAAGAACAATTGCAACTATCAACTATCGCTGAGCGCACCACACCGCGTAAAACTGACGGTAGCTCAATGCCTTATGCGATAGAGGTGGTCGCAGCCGACGGTCCGACTATCGTGCACGAAATGACGCAATTCTTCACCGAGCGAGATGTAAATATCGAAGATTTATACTCCGGAACCTATACGGCCGCTCATACCGGCGCGCCGATGTTCTCGTTACATATGACAATCGCCGTTCCGACGGATGTCTCCATCGCGACTTTGCGCGGTGAGTTTATGGAATTTTGCGATCAGTTAAATCTCGATTCGATTATGGAACCCGTTAAATAAAGCGGCGTTTTTGTGTTGAATCCTGGCGCCGCAATGAAAGCCGATTTTGCCGAATAAAACCCGCCTATTTGTTCTAGACACGAACGTGTTGCTCCACGATCCGTTCTCGGTGTTCCGCTTCAAAGAACACGATGTCTTCATTCCAATGATGGTCCTCGAAGAACTCGATGCGGCCAAGAAAGGTACCTCCGATCTCGCGCGCGCGGCACGTCAAGTGAGCCGCAACTTAGAAGACATACTGAGTGATTCCGATCGAGCAGCCATCGAGCATGGCTTGAGCCTACCCAAATTTGACTTTTCGAGCTCGGAGGATAATCCGGGCGGACGGTTATTTTTGCAAACGACGGCACCCCTAGTCCCTCCAATCATCGAATCCATGCCCGGCAACACGCCAGACAATAGTATTTTGGCCGCGACCCTGAGTACTGCTGCGTTATTTCCAGCGCGCGAAGTCGTCTTAGTATCGAAAGACATCAATCTGCGTATCAAAGCGAGGATTCTAGGCGTCCCGGCGGAAGATTATTACAACGACAAAACGCTCGACGATGTAGAGTTACTGTACACAGGCATGCGCAGACTTGATGCAGATCAATGGGTGAAAGCGATCGAGGGTGCCGAAAACCGCGTGCCAAACGACCGCACGATCTACCGCCACGACGAGGATGACTTAGGCGACCTCTTTCCGAACGAATGCCTTCACACGCTGGATGAGAAGAATGAAGCCATCGTGCGGGTCGGTACCGGCGCTAAGCAGCAATTTGAGCATTCGAGAAACTATCGCGATGAGCGAAGTTCGGTTTGGGGGATCACAGCTCGCAATCTGGAGCAGAACTTTGCTCTTAATCTGTTGATGGATCCTGAAATAGACTTCGTTTCACTGATTGGCGTGGCTGGGACGGGTAAAACGCTGCTAGCGTTAGCGGCCGGTTTGTCTCAAACAATGGAAACGAAACACTATCAAGAAATTATAATGACCAGGGAAACTGTCCCGGTCGGCGAGGACATTGGTTTCCTGCCAGGCACCGAAGAGGAGAAAATGACGCCCTGGATGGGCGCATTGCTCGATAACTTAGAAGTCCTCACCCATACAACTGAAGGGGGCGGCTGGGGGCGCGACGCGACCTCAGATCTACTCCACAATCGAATAAAGATCCGCTCGTTGAGCTTTATGCGTGGGCGAACTTTTCTCAATCGTTACATCATAATAGACGAGGCGCAAAACCTGACGGTCAAGCAAATCCGTACGCTCATTACTCGCGCCGGGCCAGGTTCGAAAATCGTCTGCCTAGGGAATATCGGACAGATAGATTCGCCCTACCTAAGTGAAACAACGTCTGGATTGACCTACGCCGTCGATCGATTTCGTGCATGGGAACATAGTGGGCACGTAACCTTAACGCGCGGTGAACGATCGCGGCTAGTAGATTTTGCTACAAACAATCTCTAAAGCCGGGGATGTGCGACGCGTCTGTGTCGCAACGACATTAGTTTCAGGTCGGCACGGTTCAGCTAGAGTCTAAGCTGGTTGCGATGTCTCCAACGGGACGTCACTCGCCCGCGGCCAAGCGTTCAATAAAGACTTCACAAGCGTTGCGAGCGGTATAGCAAAAAATACCCCCCAGAAACCCCACAAGCCCCCAAAGACTAACACCGAGACGATTATCGCAACCGGATGAAGATTCACGACGTCAGAAAATAGCAGCGGCACTAAAAGGTTGCCGTCTAACGCCTGAATAATAGCGTAGGCGACCATGATCCAAACGAACTCGTTGCCCCAACCAAGCTGTAAATAACCCGCTAACGCGACCGGCAAGGTAACAACCGCGGCACCGAGGTATGGGACGATTACGGACAAGCCCACAATGACCCCTAGCAAAGGTGCATATGACAGCCCGAGAAAGGAAAACGCCGTATAGCTGACGCTACCAACGATAAATATCTCATAAACCTTGCCGCGCACGTAATTACCAATCTGATCGTCCATCTCCGACCAAACCCTCTCGAGCACACTATGCTCCGTGGGTAGAAAGGCGGTGGTCCAACCGACCAGCTGCTTTTTGTCTTTCAAAAAAAAGAACACCAACACGGGCCCTAAAATAACGTAGATCAATGCCGTCACGAAAGCCGGGATGGACGCCAAAGACATCGACAAGACGTTTTGTCCTACGCCGCTAATGGCGACTCGAATGCCATTGATAAGATTGTCTATCTGCGCGGTATTGATAATGTTCGGATAAATTTCTGGCAACTGAAGCAGCAATTCTCGACCCTCGTTGATCATGCGTGGTAGCTCTTGCACGAAATTCGTCACTTGTCGGGACAATATCGGCATTAATCCCAGGAGCAAGAAGGTTAAAACAGCCAGGAACAAAGTGAATATGATTGCAACTGCGACCAGACGAGGGATGCGGCGGCGTTCGAGTTGGTTGACGGCGCCTTCAAGCAGATACGCGATTACGATGGCGGCAAGCACCGGGGCAAGCATGTGACCGAAGTAAAGAATTACGACAGTGCTGATCACAAGTAAGAGCACTAACAAGACTGCTTGCGGGTGCGAGAAGTAGCGGCGGTACCAGATACTGACTATGTCAAACATTTAGTCTCGCGTGTCTCGATGCCAGTGAATTAATCGTCACTCGAGTATATCGTTCGCCGAACGTCTGCGACAACTGACTCCGATTGCGTTCGCGAAGCGCTGCACACTAAGTCCAATATGGCTAGACTAGCAGCTCGCGGGGGACGCCATGAAAATATTTGCGACATACAATATCAAAGGAGGAGTCGGTAAAACTGCGGCGGCGGTAAATCTTGCCTACTTGTCGGGACAATGCGGATTTCGAACCTTAGTGTGGGATCTCGATGCGCAGGGCGCCGCGACTTACTATTTCCAGGCCGCCGCGCATTTGAAAGGCGGTAGTGAACGACTATTGCGACGCAAAAAAAATCTTCCTAAAGCCGTCCGGGCAACGAACTATGAGCTTGTCGATATTATTCCGTCGGACTTCTCACTTAGAAATCTCGATATTGATTTAGCTAGCGGGAAGAATCCTGAATACCGACTTAGCAAATTACTTGGCTCAGTGAACAATCAATATGACGTTGTCATACTAGACTGTGCACCGACGATATCCCTGGCGTCAGAGAACATCATTAACATGGCAGATTGGCTTTTAATTCCGCTGATACCAACTCACTTATCACTACGTGCTTACGAACAATTGCGCGAATTTTTCGTCGCGGAAAATCTGGACCAGAATCACCTAGTCCCGTTTTTCTCAATGGTCGACAAACGTAAGCGACTCCATCGCGACCTTATCGTCGAGTTTGCCGCTTCGCATCCCGAATTGATCCGCACTTACATTCCGTATCTTAGCCAGATCGAACAAATGGGCATCCACCGCGCGCCGATCGGAGATTTCGCCGGTCGCGGCGTGGGTGGGCGTGCGTTTAATGCTTTGTGGCAAGCGGTGCTTAAACGAACTGTTCTCGTAGCACCGACGGATGATCCTCCGGGACAAGATGATGATTAGCTCTGATCAATCATCTCGCGATGGTCCGGCAGCAACAGAGCTCGTCGGTAAAATTCGAACATGGGGGATCGAGCTCGGTTTTCAACAAGTCGGCATTACCGATATCGATTTATCTGAGGACGAGCGACGTCTCGATCTGTGGTTAGGCCAACAACACCATGGCGAAATGGAGTATATGGCGCGGCACGGGACTAAGCGCTCCCGACCGGAAGAGCTAGTGCCACAAACTGTCTCTGTGATCTGTGTGCGCATGAACTACATGAGCGATTCAGGCGCCGAGCCATGGGGGGTTCTCAATGACCCCGAGCTTGCCTACGTATCGCGCTATGCGCTCGCCCGCGATTACCACAAGCTAATGCGCTCGCGCTTAAAAAAACTAGGCCAAAAAATTAGCGCCGAAGTTGACGCGTTTGGATTTCGCGTCTTTACCGATAGCGCGCCAGTGCTTGAGCGAGCATTGGCCCGCAAAGCCGGACTCGGCTGGTTCGGCAAACATACGAACTTGATCAACCGTGAAGAAGGTTCGTGGTTTTTCCTAGGTGAAATTTACACCGATTTTTCGTTGCCCGTTGACCAACCATTTGATCAAAATCATTGCGGCCGATGTGTGGCTTGTATCGACGCCTGCCCTACCCAAGCTATCGTAGCGCCCTATCAAGTAGACGCGCGGCGTTGCATTTCCTATTTAACTATCGAACTTCGCGGCGCAATACCGACGCAATACCGATCGCTCATCGGCAATCGAATTTTTGGTTGCGACGACTGTCAGCTAGTTTGTCCTTGGAATCGGTTCGCAAAACTTAGCAGTGAAGCAGATTTTTCTCCTCGCCATCGGCTCGATTCAAGTTCCTTACTGGAGTTGTTTAGCTGGTCTGAGGCGGATTTCAATGCTCGCACTGAAGGCTCTGCGATAAGACGGATATCGTTCGAGCAATGGCAGCGCAACCTAGCGGTAGCGCTAGGCAATGCGCCAACTTCGAAAGAAGTCGTCGGCGCTTTGACGACATGTCTCGCTGACGCGACACCGCTTGTCGCAGAACATATTCATTGGGCGCTCGCACAGCATTCGGCACGAGCCTAGATTCTACCCGCGCGTCTTAGCCTGACGGCGACATCTCGCCGTTTACAGACCGTGATACGTCGATGACGATTCGATGAGAATAATTAGTCTGCTTTTTGTACAGGGCTCGAGTGTGCCAGACAGGTCTTCGCGCTTGCGGCAGTTTCTATTCTTTACCTTAGAGGCGTTCAAGCGATCCAGTCGCGGGTGCTAAGGCTCCAAATCCGCATTCACTTAGTAACGAGCTTATTCAAAGAACGACTCTTAGCCGCACCAGCTACCTGTGCCTCTGGCTAAACTTGATTTAACTGTTTTGAGATGCAGCGGCAACGAACGAACTACCCGAAGATTCTTCCTAACTAGATTAATACCGACACTGATGCGCTCATCTTTCGAATCAATTCTCGTGCCCAGTCAAAGGCTCGCGTGTTGTGCCGGCTGGTGTATCGACACTTTTATGAGCCCCCTTGGCTGCGCACTGCAGTTGCTAAGCACGCATCGAGCACTAGTTATGTTCAAAAGCTTCTACTAAATCCACACCTGGCCGATTCGTGGGACGGACGGCGACCCACTAAGGTCTGGAACCTTGCGGATCGTAGTCCATGAGGGTCACTCGTCTAGCGGTATTGGCAGTCGTCGGTCGCGAGATATGTGCCTATGGTCGTCGCAGCAGAACCACGTCGGGATTCAATACAACACGCTTTTGCTTGGTCTGCGCAAGCCTCGTTCCTGAAAACGCGAGATGAACATTTAAGCTTATCGGGTCGCGATCAACTAACGTTAGCAAACGCTCTACTGGACGTATTGCGTCGCGTAAATCGGTATGATGGGAAATCCTACGCAGTGTCGCTTAGACGGGTCAATCGACAAACTATTACAGCGAAGAAAATCATGATCTGCGTCCGTCATAATCTCACCTAGGAACGGTTCAATGGCCGACTCATCCGACCTAAATCAACAGACTTACGACTGGTGTGTACGCGCCTTCGACCGGGTAAAAAACATGCTCGGCGTCCGGATCAAACTACACCACGAACAAGGCCAGATTGAGCAAGGCGACGTATTTCTATTCAATCACTTCGCGCGGGCGGAAACATTCATCCCGCAATATTTAATTTATCGCGAAACAGGCGCATTTTGCCGTTCCGTTGCAGCAGCCGAATTTTTCAAGGGCAATGGGCGGTTTACGCAGGTATTGCGCGATCTTGGTGCCGTACCAAGTGACCATCCAGATCTGATGCCCCTACTTGCGCGCGACATTCTGCGTGGGCGGAAAATCGTCATTTTCCCTGAAGGCGGAATGGTCAAGGATCGCCAAGTCTTAGACCACGAAGGGCAATACAGCGTGTTTTCTCGATCAGCCCAATCGCGACGCAAACATCACACGGGAGCGGCGCGCCTTGCCATTGGTTTGCAAATTATTAAGTTGCGCGTACTGAAGGAGTATCAACGAGATAACCATCGGCTGCTAGAGAATTGGGCCGATCGACTAGAACTACCTTCGGTTGAGTCGCTGGTTGAAAACGCGAAACGCCCGGTGTCCTTGGTACCAGCAAATATCACGTTCTATCCCCTGCGAATTAGCGACAACATCTTGCGCAAAAGCGCTGACATGCTGCACGGAAGTCTAAGCCAACGGGCAGTCGAGGAACTTATCGTAGAAGGCAATCTTTTTTTTAAGACGACTGACATGGACATTCGACTTGGTGATCCGATCTGCCCGTTAGAATCATGGGCTTGGTGGGAACGGTGGTCGGCTACTTATCTCTCTCGGCAACTCGATAACCCCCGAGACATTTTCGATGGCCAGTATTTGCGCGCCAATCCCCTTAGAAAAACCGCGACCAAAGGCCTGAGGGCCAGCATTAGCCGTTTGCGTAATCGCTATATGCGGGATATTTACGGCGAGGTGACCGTAAATACGAGTCATCTCGCTTCCGTTGCCCTGCTTAAATATGCGGAAAACGGTGGTAAAACAGTTCCCTTATCCGATCTAAAACGCGTGCTTTACCTGGCGATCAAATCTCTACAACGGCAACAGGACGTGCACCTGCACCGTAGTATCTGCAATCCTAGCGTCTATCTGGAACTATTGAAGACCGATACGCCAGAGTTAATTCAATTCCTGGAATCTGCAGTCCACGCGAAGCTTATCGAGTTAGGCCACACTGAGATAACGCTCTTGGAGAAACTTACGATCGATCACGAATTCGATGCGGTCCGCTTAGAAAACCCTGTCGAGGTCTACGCCAACGAAATTGAACCTGTGGTTGAAGTCGGTCGCGCCATCGACGAGGCTTTGGTTGATAACACTAATCTCGCACCAACTCAGATCGCGAAACTCAGCTTCGACGATGAGTTAGTCGCGCTAGAGTGGGACCGTCTTTTATTTAACAAGCGAGAACATTACGATATCAACCAACGTGAAACGGCGACGGCCGATCCGCGTCCATTTTTGCTCGAACCAGAAAACGGTTCTGGCCACGGGGTTCTGCTTATCCATGGATTTCTCGCCTCCCCTGCTGAAGTACGCACGATGGGCGACCGACTTGCGGAGTTGGGTTACACCGTATTAGGCGTGCGACTTAAAGGCCACGGGACGTCGCCTTGGGACTTACGTGAGCGCAACTGGGAGGACTGGTATGCCTCGGTGGAAAGAGGACTAGATACGCTACGCGGTCTTAGTACAAATGTGTCAGTGCTTGGCTTTTCGACTGGCGGCGCACTCGCACTTCTATTAGGTGCTAGGCGTCCTGCAGAGTTGAACGCGGTGCTAGCGGTATGCGCCCCAATTAAATTTCGGAATAAAAACCTGCGCTTCGTACCTCTGATGTATGGCGCGAATAAGGTGATCCGATGGTTATCTAAATATGAAGGTGTCATTCCTTTTCGACTGAACGAGTCTGAACATCCCCATATAAATTATCGCAATATACCGATCCGCGGGTTGTATGAATTAACTCGGATGGTCGCACAGCTTAAAAGCGAACTTACTCAGGTCTCCTGTCCAGTGTGTATCGTTCAATCAACTGAAGATAAAGTCGTCGATCCTATCAGTGCAACGATCGCATTCGATCTCGTTAGAACGGAAGTAAAGGAACTTCATATGATTGAATCAGTACGTCACGGCATACTAAATGAGAACATCGGCGGTACGCAGGAACTGTTGATCGATTATCTTGGACGGATCAGTGAACTGCTGAAGGACCTGTAAAAGAACGAAGGGCAGTAGTCGACATAACGGCTTTACGATTATTCGAGCCCGCGACGCTCAGCTCAAAAACCACCGGCCGCAGCACCTGGAGTAACTCTCTCAAGCCATCCCCGGAGCCGTTTGGCGACAACGTCCTCATACCCGATAAAGCTAGCGTCCGCCCCATCGATCGTTATTAGATCAACGCGATTGGCACGTTGGCGAGTCTTTGCCGCGCGCGCTTGATGCTTAACTAAGGCTTGATGATCTCGCGTTCCGACGATATCAAGTACCGGGATATCGGTGCCCGTTAATTCCTCGTCCCACAAACCGAGGCCAATGACTGCTACAACACCGGCAGGCGAAGTTTTAGTGACACACTGAATTGCGAGATTCGCGCCGCCTGCATCGCCTACTATGATGATGTTCTCGATTGCCTGGCGCCGAACATAATCTATCGCAGAATTGAGACGTAAGAGCGACTCCTCAGGCACGGTCGTCGATGTCTGGTTACTCATCGCGATCGGTTGAAACGAAAGTGATGCCCAACCTGATCCAGCAGCGACCTCAGCGATGGTGCGATGAGTAAGCGAGTTCTCTACAGTGAGTCCATTCGCGGTACTGATAATTATTGCGCCGCTCGCGGGTTGAATTTCGGCGTCGCGATAAACCGCTAGAAATTCCTGATCTTGCGCCGCGAGCCATATGATTTCGGCGCCGTTTAACGTAATTTGCAGGCGGCTGGCGATCGCCTGTTCGGTAATATTCCGGACCGCCTGCTCGACAGGTGTTGCCGCATCTGGGGTCCGCGCCGGCGCCGCGGCGCCCGCTTGGGCATCCGGGGACGCTTGTGCCGTCGTCGATAAAGACAATAACGCTAGGTAGGCAAAAAGCCGCGATAAACAACCTAAGTGAGTAAGATACGAGTGCATTAAGCAGTTTATCGGCAACGGCGCACCAAGCCGTAGCCGAGTTATTCATCGTGCCGAAGATATCTCGATCGATGCGGGCATGCTGAAATTCGGAAAAGCAGCGAGAACTTGCTCGTTTCAGCCCTCGCCCGAACGGCAGAAACAATTAACCGAACGTGCAGATCCGAGTGTGATGCGGTAGAGTCCCCGGCCGGAATACAGGCCATATTAAAGTCAGACTTTCATGAAACAGAGCAACGTGATCGCGCCATCCATACTCGCCTGTGATTTCGCACGCCTCGGGAGCGAAGTCGATTCAGTGCTAAACGGCGGGGCGGAACTCATACATTTCGACGTCATGGACAATCACTATGTACCGAATTTGACAATCGGGCCGATGGTTTGCAAAGCGCTGCGCACCTACGGGATAGTCGCAGACATCGACGTACACTTAATGGTCAAGCCCGTCGATCGACTGGTTGGTGATTTCGTCGACGCCGGCGCAACCTACATTACGTTTCACCCGGAGGCGAGTGAGCACGTCGATCGCTCTTTACAATTGATTCGCGAAAGCGGCTGCAAATGCGGTCTCGTATTCAATCCTGCGACGCCGCTCGACTACCTCGACTATGTGCTGGATAAGATCGATATGATATTGATCATGTCCGTCAATCCAGGCTACGGCGGCCAATCATTTATTCGCGCAGCGCTCGACAAATTACGCATGGCGAGAGCTATTATCGACCGCTCCGGTTATCCGATCCGCCTAGAGATTGATGGCGGAGTCAAAATCGATAACATTGGCGAAATCGCTGCGGCTGGTGCAGATACATTTGTTGCGGGATCGGCCATATTTGGACAAGAAGACTACGCGGCAACCATTTCGGCGATGAAATCGGAAATCGAAAAGCACAGCGGATGATGAGACCCCAACCCAATGGCGCACTAGTTATATTTGATCTCGACGGAACGCTGGTTGATAGCGCTCCTGATCTCCTCGCGAGCATGACCTATGCGCTTGATCTCCTAAATATTGACGTTCCAACCATGGCCTCCATGACTAGTTACATCGGTAACGGGGCAGGGCGCCTAGTCCACCGCTGCCTTACTAACAGCTTCGATGGGACCGCAGACGAGGCGTTATTCGATCAAGCAAGCAAGCGTTTTTTTGATCATTACGGCGCTAATGTATGCGCCAAATCTGCCCTTTTCCCGTGTGTAACTTCAACCCTATCCGAGCTCAAGAATTGTGGCTATCGACTCGCTTGTGTGACTAACAAACCTGCTCGATTCACGGAACCCTTGCTAGCGCAAATTGGCCTTAGCGAATTTTTCTCGATAACCTTAAGCGGTGACTCCTTAGATAAGAAAAAGCCGGCACCGGACCAACTCTTGTACGCCGCCGAATGGTGCGATACATCGCCAGAGCGTTGTACGATGGTTGGCGATACAGTGACCGACATTGAAGCCGCACACCGAGCCAACATCCAAGTCATCTCGGTAAGCTATGGCTACGGGAGCAGACGTGATTTGCTCGCCTCGAGCCCGGTTGCAATCGTCGATTCGATCGATCAAATCATCGACATCATTGCTGGATGACTCTCTAACGGGTGTAAGAAAAAGATTGCGGTTATGATTTTGATGATCGACAACTACGACTCGTTTACTTATAACCTCGTGCAATATTGTGGCGAACTCGGAAAGATGGTCGAGGTTGTACGCAACGACTCGATTACCGTCTCAATGATTCGCTCAATGCGCCCGGAGGCGATAATTATTTCTCCCGGTCCGTGCACCCCGAACGAGGCCGGAATTTCCATGAGTGTGGTCACGGAACTCGGAGCAGAGATTCCCATTCTCGGGGTCTGCCTTGGACACCAAAGCATCGCGCAGGCCTTGGGAGGTCGTATTGTTCACGCACGCAAAGTGATGCACGGTAAAACGTCACTCATTCGGCATTTGGGTAGCGATATTTTCGCTGGGCTCAGTCAGCCATTTGTGGCAACGCGTTATCATTCACTGGTCGTGGAACGAGATTCCTTACCAGAAGGTTTGGAAATAACCGCCTGGACCGAATTAGACAACGGCGAAATCGACGAGATTATGGGTTTGAGACATAGAGATCTACCGCTGTTTAGCGTGCAGTTTCATCCGGAATCGATTTTGACTGAAGGCGGCCATGCGCTATTGGGAAACTTTTTTTCGATCGCCGCGGCGACTCGTTGAATCAGATTAGATGCAATGAACCTGCCCGAAGCAATAAATCAAGCGGTAAGCGGCAAAGACATCAGGTATGTCGATATGCTCGAAGTCATGCGCACGATCATGTCGGGTGGTGCGACCCCAGCGCAAATTGCGGGCCTATTGGTCGCACTCAGTATGAAGGGCGAAACGCTCGACGAGCTTACCGCGGCGGCGGCCGTAATGCGGGAATTAGCGCTGCAGGTTAACGTGTCTAGAAAGCCGTTAATCGACACCTGCGGTACCGGCGGGGATGCGGCTCATACTTTCAATATTTCTACTGCGAGCGCCTTTGTTGTGGCAGCAGCCGGCGGCTACGTTGCGAAACACGGCAATCGGTCCGTGTCAGGGTCTTGCGGTTCGGCTGACGTGTTGGAACAAGCCGGTGCGTGCATCGAACTAGCACCTGATGACGTTGCCCGTTCGATAGAGGAAACAGGGGTCGGATTTATGTTCGCGCCGGCGCATCATGGAGCCACTCGATTCGCGGCCGGCCCACGCCGCGAGATAGGCGTCCGGACACTGTTCAACGTGCTCGGGCCGCTAACGAATCCCGCCGGCGCCGATCGACAGTTAGTAGGTGTATTTAGCCGACGTTGGCAGAAGATCGTCATCGAAGCGCTGGCCAAACTTGGCGCGAAGCGGGCATTTGTCGTTAACGCCGACGACGGCCTTGACGAAATCAGTATTGGGTCTAGAACAACCGTTGCGGCTCTTCGCGACGGCGAAATTGAATGGTTCGAGATTGATCCCACGACGTACGGGTTTCAGTTACAGCCGATTTCTACGATCGTCGCTCGCGACGCAGCGCATAGTCTCGAAATTATCTCTGGACTATTTAACAATGAGCCGGGACCGGCACGCGATATCGTTTGTTTGAACGCCGGTGCGGCAATTGAATTGTGCGACATCGCGCCAGATTTATCCGCCGGCATCGAGATGGCAGACAAACTAATACGCGACGGCTCCGCCGATATTCGCTTTAGACAATTCATTGAATTCAGCCAGCAAGCAGCTAATTAATAAACTGATGAGAGACGATGTGACGAGTTCAAAACCATCACACAATATTCTTGACGAGATAGTTCTCCATAAACGCGAAGAAGTGAATCGCCGCGTCGCGGAAGTCTCGTTAGAGCAGCTGCAAGAACGCGCATCACAGGCGCCGCCGGTGCGCGACTTTACAGGTGCACTGGTGCAGCGAATAGAACAAGGACTCCCTGCCGTAATAGCCGAGTGTAAAAAAGCCTCCCCGAGCAAAGGTCTTATTCGCGAGAACTACGATCCGGCCAATATTGCGCAAAGTTACGAACAAGGTGGTGCGTCATGCCTATCCGTTCTCACCGACCAACACTATTTCCAAGGCAGCGACCGGCACCTGGTCGCGGCGCGGCGCGCGTGTGCGTTACCGATTATTCGCAAAGACTTTATTATCGACCCCTATCAGGTCTATGAAGCACGCGCGTTAGGGGCGGACTGTGTTCTCTTGATCGTTGCATGCCTCGACGACGCAACACTCGAAGAGCTCGCTAAGCTTGCATCTGGATTGGGCATGGACGCATTGATCGAAGTTCACGATCGAACTGAACTTGAACGGGCGCTACGGTTACGTTTGCGACTGATCGGCATTAACAATCGAGACTTACGCCGTTTTGTAACCAATATAGACACCACGATCGGATTACTCGCCGATGTCCCTGACGATCGGATTGTCGTTACCGAATCCGGCATTCATAGCGCAGCGGATGTCGAGAAACTGCGCGGTCATGGCGTCAACGCTTTCTTAGTCGGAGAAGCATTTATGCGTGCGCTGGACCCGGGTGAGATGTTGAAACAGATGTTTTTCTAATCCGCGACGCGCGTAGGCATTAGGTGGCGTACACGTCCCCAGGCCGTTTGAACGCTTTGAACTCTAAACAATTACCACTCGGGTCGGCTAGGAAGAAGGTGGCCTGCTCACCCACCTCACCTTTGAACCGTACGTGCGGCTGAACCCTAAATTCGACCCCAATATAGGCCATGTGATCGACGGCTCGATGCCAATCGTCCCAATCCATAATTAAACCAAAGTGCGGCACCGGAATGTCGTGTTCATCGACCGAATTTGAAAATTTCGCAGTCTCATTCGCTAGGTGTGCGGTGATCTGGAAGCCGAAGAAATTTAGATCGATCCAGGTGTCACTTGATCGGCCAACCTTGCAGCCAAGAACGTCGACGTAGAAAGCGCGTGTCGCATCGAGATCCCGAACCCCAAACGCGAGATGAAAGCTCGGTCGACCCTGGAATTCATCAAGCGGGCTATTCAACTCGTTGCCCATAAGTTTTGAATTTTTCCATTACCTCGCACATCTGCTCGTCACTTAATATTACTGGCTCGCCTAGCTGTAGGGCAATACAGTACTGTCGCGCTAATTGTTCAACTTCTAATGCTAGCTTAGCTGCACTTAGCGGATTCGCGCCGAGCGCCACGACGCCGTGATTTGCTAACAGGCACGCTTGACGGTTTTCTAAGGCGCGAACTGCGTGGTCAGACAGTGCTTGCGTCCCAAACGTAGCATAAGGCGCGCAACGGATCGAATCGCCACCGGCCACGGCAACCATGTAGTGAAAAGCGGGAATGGATCGACCGACGCAGGCAAGTGCGGTCGCATAATTTGAGTGAGTATGGACGATTGCACCAACATCCGGTCGAGCTAAGTAGATATCCTGGTGCATGCGCCATTCCGATGACGGGATCGCGCCGGCCGGATCTGGCTTATGATCTAGGCTCAGCACCACCATTGAAGCGGACGTTAAATCTCGCGGTGCAATGCCGCTCGGAGTGATCTGGTAATGACGAGTTGCACAGCGCCGACTGGCGTTTCCGGCTTTTCCTCGATTCAGGCCAACACTTTCTAGATAGTACATCGTTTCGACTAGTGCCGATCCATCTTTCGTTGAATCGTCGGTTGCGTTACCTGCCATAGTTCATCAACCCAAAAACAACTTGTAAGCAGGATTATTGCGCTCTTCAACAAACACCATGTTCAAATCGGCCAGGAACGACTGAAATTCTGCTTCGTGAGCAGGTGGGATTTGAATTCCAAGCAACACTCGGCCATAAGCGGCTCCGTGATTGCGATAATGAAACAAACTGATATTCCAACGTTCTCCAATCTGAGTAAGGAAGTGGAGTAGCGCGCCCGGTCGCTCCGGAAATTCGAAACGTAATATTCGTTCGTTATCGAGACCCTCGGCGTGACCACCGACCATGTAACGGACATGCATTTTCGCTAATTCATTCGCCGAGATGTCGATCACATCGAAACCTTTTTCAGCCAAATTAGCCAACAAGGTTTCCTTTTCGTCGTCGCCGTGGCGCAATTGAATCCCAGCGAATACGACGGCTTTATCGTTGTGGGCGTAGCGATAGTTAAACTCGGTAATTGCGCGGGGCCCAAGCGCGTGGCAAAAGTTTCGGAAGCTCCCTGGCCGTTCAGGGATCGTGGTCGCGATAATCGCTTCGCGTTGCTCGCCGAGGGCTGCTAGTTCGGCAATATGGCGCAGGCGATCGAAGTTAACATTAGCGCCGCTAAATATTGCGACGAGATTCTGGCCAGTTGCTGCTTCGCGCTTTACCCATTGCTTTAAACCGGCGAGCGCCAGCGCCCCAGCTGGCTCCGCAATCGCTCGAGTATCCTCGAAGGTATCTTTTACAGCTGCACAGATTTCATCGATCGTGACAGTCAGCATCTCATCCACACAAACTTGCGCTACCTTGAATGTCTCTACACCAACCTGCCGAACGGCGGCACCGTCAGCAAATATACCAACGTGATCCAAACGCACTCGCTTACCGGCGGCGAGTGCGGCTTTCATGCTCGCCGCGTCATCGGCCTCGACACCAATGATCTTGATCGCCGGATCCAGAGCTTTGATATACGCCCCGACACCGGCAATTAAACCGCCTCCTCCGACCGGGACGAATATGGCGGTAATTTGGCCTAAATGTTGGCGCAGGATCTCCATACCTACCGTGCCCTGACCAGCAATAATGTCCGGATGATCGTAGGGCGGGACATACGTCGCACCCGACGTCGTCGCGAGATCGTGAGCGTGGTCACTCGCGTCATCGTAAGTGTTCCCGTGCAATACAATATCGGCGCCAAGACGGCGTACCGCCGTGACTTTGATTTCCGGAGTCGTTTTGGGCATGACAATGGTTGCGCGAATATCGAGTTTCGCTGCCGCCATCGCTACACCTTGAGCGTGATTACCGGCAGAGGCGGTAATAACCCCGCGTTGCCTTTGCGCCTGGGAAAGTTTCACCATCATGTTGTAAGCGCCGCGTATTTTGTAAGAAAAGACCGCTTGGGTGTCTTCGCGCTTCAGCCACACGTTGTTATTTAGGCGGCGGCTTAATTCAGGGGCTCTGTCGAGCGGCGTTTCCCGCGCGATATCGTAGACAGGCGCCTTCAATATCATTTTTAAATAATCGTTTATCATCCGCATAAGATAACATTTGGCGCCCTGGGCAGGGACCAAAACGCGACCACATCGACTGGATCAAATGTATGGATCAAAACGCAAAAAAATTAGCAGCAGCCGAAGCCGCGCTCGAGCTCGTAGAACTTGAAGGTATTCTCGGAATCGGCACCGGTAGTACGGTGGACTATTTCATCGACCTGCTCGGACAATACAAACATCGAATAGAAGGCGCCGTGGCGAGTTCTGAGGTGTCGGCACAGCGCTTAAAGGCTAACGGAATAGCGGTATTCGATCTCAACGGGGTTGGTGAGCTCTCGACCTACATCGACGGCGCTGACGAGGCGACTCGCGATCACCATTTGGTCAAAGGCGGCGGCGGCGCATTAACGCGCGAGAAAATTGTCGCGCAGGCCAGCAGACGATTCATTTGCATGATTGATGATTCGAAAATCGTAGCCAAACTCGGCGGTTTTCCGTTACCTGTTGAAGTTATCCCGATGGCACGTAGTTTTGTGGCTCGCGAGATGGTGAAACTCGGCGGACATCCCGAGTTACGTCACGGAATGACCACGGACAATGGCAACCAAATTATCGATGTGATGGGCCTAGAGATTGACGACCCGGCGGAGTTAGAAGGTCTAATCAACCAGATCCCAGGGGTCGTGACTAACGGTCTATTCGCGCGGCGTTGCGCCGATATTATGTTGGTCAGTGGAGACGGGGGCGTCGAGTGCCTGGCGTAAGGGGCTAGCGCTTATCTGACGTTGAGTCTTCGGCAGACTCCTCGTTTTCCTCTAACATTTCTTCGTCCTCAACTGGAATATACATCCCGCAGAGTATTAACCCGATCTCGAATAACGCCCAAATGGGTAGAGCCAGCAAAATTTGCGAAATGATGTCGGGGGGTGTCAGTAGCATTCCGAGCACGAATGCACCGACAATCACATACGGGCGTTTCGCAGCCAAGGCATCGCGGGTTGTAATCCCCGAGCGGACCGCCAAATAGGTCGCGACTGGGACCTCAAACGAGGCGCCAAACGCGAAAAATAACTTAAGGACGAAATCGAGATACTTGCTGATGTCCGTCATTACGGTCACCCCTTTGGGCGCAACCGCACTAAAAAAGCCGAACATCAACGGAAACACCACGTAGTAAGCGAACGCGATACCGAAATAAAACAGCATCGTGCTCGAAACGAGTACCGGGAAAGCGAGGTTCTGTTCGTTTTTATACAAGCCAGGCGCGATGAACGACCAAACCTGGTAGAAAATGTACGGCACCGATACGAAAATCGCGACGAACAAAGTCAGTTTGAATGGCGCGAGGAAAGGCGAAGCAACCTCTGTCGCGATCATCGTCGCGCCCGTATCCGCCATATGGTGTAGCAACGGCTCGGCGAGCCACAAATACAACTCGTTGGAAAATGGCAACAACGCCAGTAAGACCAGTAACACGCATAGAAGCGTCGCCATGATGCGCCGGCGAAGTTCTTTCAGATGGGAAACGAAACTTTGTTCGGTGCGATCTAGGCCATCGTCATCGTCAATAATCTCGTCAATTTCTTCCTCGTCGTCCATAGAGAAATCGACTAGCTATCTGTCTTTTCGTCTAGTTTAATCTGGTCGTCGATATTAATCGATTTACTAATTGAGCCTTTGATGTCGTTTAAGCTTTTGCTGTTGTCCGAGAAATCCTTTTTTAGACGGCCAATTTCTTCAAATTCCGCGCTGCGTTCGAGATCATACTTGAGTTCGCGCATCGTTCGTTTGGCGCGCCCGATAAGCTGCCCGATTGTGCGCACCATCTCCGGCAACCGATCGGGTCCGACGACGACGAGCGCTACAATCCCAATGAGCGCGAATTCCCAAAAACCGATATCAAACACTGACGGGCTACGCGTTTTCTTTCTTGACTGAAGTCGTTTCGGCGTCGATCACACGGCCAACGTCGTTGGTTTCCGAGAGATCATCCGAATTTTGCTCACCTTCCTTCAAAGCCTTTTTGAAATCACGGATCCAGCCGCCGACATCGGTGCCAACGCCGCGGATTTTCTTCGTACCGAATACCAGCATCACGATGACCAATATTACTATGAGTTCTTTTATTCCGAATGACATGGTAAGCCTCCAAGGGCGCGAGTACTCGAACAAACGTCTATTGTCACTGACGCGAAGCCTTTTCCTCAAGCCCCGATTGTCCGAATCGGCGCTCTAGTTCCGAGAATATTTGTTCGGGACTAATGTCGCGGTGAGTTAATAGGACTAACAAATGAAACCAAAGGTCCGCAGTTTCGTGAATTATTTCGCCTTGATCACCGCCTTTTCCCGCGATCAAGAGTTCCGCCGCCTCCTCTCCGACTTTTTTCAGTATGTGATCAGTACCTTTTGCGTACAAACCGGCCACATATGAAGTCGTTGAGTCCGCATCCTTTCGTTCCCTCAAAATCCGACAAAGTTCATTAATAATTTCAGCCGACATGATGCGCGAGCTCGAAGAATTACGACGATGGGCCGTAAATATCGGCCGGATCCTTGATAATTGGGTCTGAGTCTACCCAACCACCGTCAGCGTAAACCCGATAGAAACAGCTCTCCCTCCCAGTATGGCACGCGATGCCGCCAATTTGCTCTATTGCAAGCAAGATAGCGTCTGCATCACAGTCTAGCCGGATTTGCTTTAGCTGCTGAATATGTCCTGATTGTTCGCCTTTACGCCATAGTTTTTGGCGCGAACGCGACCAGTAGACGGCGCGATTCTCCGCGACTGTAGCAATTAATGCGTCGCGATTCATCCACGCAAGCGTTAACAATCGTCCGCTATCGTGGGCTTGCGCTATGGCAGGAACAAGACCGTCACTGTTCCACTTAATTTCTTCGGTCCAACTCATAGACGCACTTCGATCCCGTTTTTTCTCATATGCAATTTAGCTTGCCCGACGGTGTGCTCACCGAAATGGAAAATACTTGCGGCAAGCACTGCGTCTGCGTGCCCATCGTGGATTCCAGCTGTCAGATGCTCCAGGTTGCCGACGCCACCGGATGCGATAACCGGTATCGGTATCAAATCGGCAACTGCCCGAGTTAGTTCGAGATCGAAACCGTCTCTTGTGCCGTCACGATCCATGCTTGTTAAGAGTATTTCTCCGGCACCTAGTTCCGCCATCCGCACGCACCATTGGAGCGCATCGAAGCCAGTTGCGTTGCGTCCACCGTGCGTGAAAATCTCCCAGCGACGTGGATCAAGTTGGACGCAGCGTGCGTCTACCGCCACCACGATGCACTGTGAACCGAACTTGGTGGCGGCCTGTCTTACGAATGCGGGATTAGTGACCGCTGCGGTATTGATTGACACTTTATCGGCGCCAGCCATTAACAAACCCCGAACATCATCGATAGTTCGCACACCGCCGCCGACCGTCAGGGGGATAAAAACTTGGCTAGCGACCTGTTCGACCACATTTTTCATGGTGTCCCGGCGCTCATGGCTGGCGGTGATATCGAGAAAGGTTATTTCATCCGCGCCTTGCTCGTTGTAGCGCTTGGCTATTTCTACAGGATCACCTGCGTCCTTGATGTCGACAAATTGCACGCCTTTGACAACTCGCCCTGCATCAACGTCGAGGCAAGGAATGACCCGCTTTGCGAGGGCCATCAGTCCGCGGCGGATGGGCTAAGTTGATCTGCGAGCGCTTGAGCTTCGGCTAAATCGATCGTGCCTTCATAAATAGCGCGGCCGGTAATAGCGGCCGTCACGCCATCTTCTTCCACCGCGCAAAGTGACCGAATGTCGTCTAAGTTGGTGACCCCGCCTGACGCAATAACGGGGATAGCGAGCTCCCTCGCAAACGCAACGGTTGCGTCGATATTTAAGCCTTCCATCATGCCGTCGCGGTTGATGTCGGTGAAAACAATCGCGGCAACACCGTCCTGCTCGAATTTTTGTGCTAAATCAACCGCGTCGTGGCGCGATAACTTTGACCAGCCTTCGATAGCAACTTTGCCTTCTCGAACGTCTAGGCCAACAATGATATGTCCGGGAAATTCTAGTGCGACGTCAGAAACGAAGTGCGGCGATGTTACCGCTTTTGTTCCAATAATGACGTAACGAACTCCCGCGTCGAGATAAGTTTGGATACTATCTTCATCGCGGATACCACCGCCAACTTGGATAGGCACCGATGGGTAGCGTTCGGCAATGCGGTGAATGACGTCCGAATTAACAGGAGTGCCTTTGACGGCGCCGTCTAGGTCGACGATATGTAGGCGCCGTGCGCCTGCTTCTACCCAACGCGTAGCAACAGCCAACGGGTCATCGGAGTAAATCGTCTCATCGGCCATTCGTCCTTGTTTCAGACGAACGCATTTGCCGGCTTTTATATCGATTGCTGGGATTATCAACATGACGCTAGAGATTTTTGCGGCAGCGGTTCGGTGGCAGAAAGCGGTTCGGTTGTAGAAATTTCCAGGCTCGATGTTACCACAATCAACCCGAGGAATACCTAATCGGATCGCCGCGTGTCGATAGTTGCCAAATTGGCGAACTAATGCGCCTCGTCCCAATTGGCCCCGTAACCAGTATCGACGACCAGTGGGATACTCAGATCCGACGCCGCTTCCATGAGTTCGCGGACTCGATTAGTCACCATGTCGAGTGCCTCCACTTCGACTTCGAGCACGAGCTCGTCATGAACCTGCATGATTAAAGTGGCCGGTGCGTGGCTGTCTTCAATCCATCTATCAACGTTGATCATCGCCCGTTTAATTATGTCAGCCGCGGTTCCCTGCATTGGCGCATTAATTGCCGTGCGTTCAGCGTATTGTCGACGTTGGGCACTACGTGCGTTAATTTCAGGCAAATAGAGGCGACGACCGTAAACGGTCTCGACGAAGCCGCGCTCGCGCGCTAGCTCTTTGGTCTCGTCCATAAACATTCTGACGCCGGGGTAGCGGGCAAAATAGAGATCGACATATTCCTGGGCAGAGCCCCGGTCTATGCCCAGCTGTCGGCCCAAACCGAACGCAGACATCCCATAAATTAATCCAAAATTTACGGCTTTGGCAGCTCGACGTTGCTCGTCGCTTACGGTATCCATCGCGGTGCCAAAAATTTCCGCGGCGGTCGCACGGTGAACATCAGAACCCGTTCTAAATGCCTCGAGCAGCCGCTCGTCGCGCGACAGGTGCGCCATGATCCGGAGCTCGATTTGCGAATAGTCAGCAGCCACTAACAGACGTCCAGGCGGTGCGATGAACGCCTGACGAATGCGGCGTCCTTCTGCGCTTCTAATTGGGATGTTCTGGAGGTTCGGCTCGGCGGAGGACAATCGTCCGGTTGCCGCGACTGCTTGGTGGTAGCTCGTATGTACACGACCCGTGGACGGTGAGATTTCGAGCGGCAGCTTGTCTGTATAAGTTGATTTGAGTTTGCTCAATCCGCGATGCTCGAGGATAAGTTTCGGTAACGGGTAATCTTCGGCAAGTTCGGCCAATACGTTCTCTGCGGTAGACGGTTGCCCTTTCGGGGTTTTCGCCTTTACGGGTAAACCCAATTTATCGAACAATATTGTTTGGATTTGCTTCGGCGATCCGATGTTAAACACTTCGCCTGCCTCGTTGTGCGCTTGAGCTTCGAGTTCATTTAGACGCTGTTCGATTTCGCTACTTTGGGCAGCCAACATGTCAGCATCGATGAGCACACCGGTACGCTCGATACGCGAGAGAACCGGGATCAGCGGTTTTTCGATGTCGTTATACACACCGAACAGCCGATCATCGGCGCGTAGTTCTGCCATCAATTTACCGTGTAGGCAAAGGCACGCTTCCGCGTCCTCAGCTGCGTAGGGAGTCGCCTGCTCGATGGAGACTTCATTGAAGCCGATTTGTTTTGCACCTTTTCCAGCAACGTCCTCGAAATGAATTGTTTTACGACCCAAGTGCTTTAACACAAGGGTATTGAGATCGTGTCGCGAACCCACACTATTTAGAACGTAAGATTCAAGCATCGTATCGAAGGCGATGCCGTCGAGCGTGATGCCATGATTTAGCAATACATTCCGGTCATATTTGAGGTGGTGTCCGAGCTTCAATTTGGCGGGGTCTTCGAGTAAGGGGCGCAATTTTTCTAGCACGAAATCGCGATCGAGTTGCGCGGGAGCATCGGCGTATGTGTGTGCTACAGGCACGTAGGCGGCGCGTCCCGGAACGACCGAGAAAGATAGGCCAACCACCTCTGCCGCCATGTAATCCAAGCTCGTGGTCTCAGTATCGAAAGCGAAATATTCTGCTTCACGAAGCAGGCCAATCCAGTGGTCGAGACGGTCAGAGTCGAAAATGGTTTCGTAATCGTAATCGGACTCCTGTTGAGTAGCCGACTGTACGGGTTCTTTGCCGTCATCTAGCTGTTTTAGCCAGGAGCTGAATTCAAGATCCTGAAATATCTCCGTCAGTCTAGTTCGGTTCCATTCCTCGGGGATGAGATCGTCTAGCGCGAGGCCAAGTTCGACGTCGTCGATAATCGTTACAAGGCGTTTTGAAAGCGGGAGGTCGTCTAAACTATTACGCAAATTTTCGCCTACTTTCCCCGGTATTTCGTGGGCGTTGGATATGATATTTTCGAGATCGTCGTATTGTTCCAACCATTTAACCGCGGTTTTCGGTCCCACTTTATCGACACCTGGAATGTTGTCGACCTTATCGCCCATGAGCGTCAAGTAATCGATAATTTGATCAGGTCGCACCCCGAACTTGCTAACGACCCCGGCGATATCTAGCACGGAGTTATCCATGGTGTTGATGAGGCGGATGCTGTCCGTTACTAGTTGCGCCATATCTTTGTCGCCCGTCGAAATGATGACGTCAATATTTTGTGCGGCGGCGGCTCGCGCTAAGGTACCGATGACGTCGTCGGCTTCAACTTTATCGATCATCACTAAGGGATAACCGAGAGCGCGAACGATGTCGTGAATTGGGCCGATTTGTAGCCGAAGTTCGTCTGGCATAGCCGGACGGTTTGCTTTGTACTCAGGATACCAATCGTCGCGTAGCGTTTTGCCTTTAGGATCGAAGACAACGCCGTAATAATCCGGTTGGTATTGCTCGAATAGATTTCGCAACATGGAGATCACGCCGTGAATTGCCCCGGTGGGGAAATCTTTCGAATTAGTCAGTGGCGGTAACGCATGAAATGCGCGGTATAAATAGGACGAGCCGTCGACGAGCACAAGTTTTTTTCTAGTCATAATTGGAGTCCGCTCGAACCATTACTGAAGCTGCCATACGGGAGATTTGGTCCCGTATAGGTGATATGCTAAATGCTTGCCGCTGATTCAATTAGTTTACTGTCGAGAATTAAAAAATGTTGCGCAAAAGTCTTGCCATCGCCGTTTCCTGGCTTGCCCTAATCGCGATACCGGTTGCCGCGCAGAACCCAGCCGGTTTAGAGGAGCTGCCGAGCGAGGCGGTGCCTGCGCCGTTACCGCCGCCGGATTATGTCGAGCACGATGAGGAATTGGAACCTGAAATTACCATCGTCCAACGAAAAGACGCGACTGTTGAGGAGTACCGAGTCAACGGCCGCCTCTATATGGTCAAGATTACTCCGTTTGTGGGTAAACCTTACTATTTTGTCGACCGCAATGGCGACGGCCTCATGGACTCTAAGATGACCGATGCGTACGACGCTTTAAAAGTTCCGCAGTGGGTTATCTTTAGTTGGTGAGGATAAACTGCGCCTAGGCCAGATTCGCCTTGTTTTTCTAGTTTCTATCCTGGTGATGGGTCGACCGGCCGAGCCAGAAGCACGAATAAATCCGCGATTACCACGAGGAACGGCATGATCCTCTGGAAATCTGCTGCCGACGGCAAACTAACAGCACATCGACGAAAATAACTCAGGGTCGTGTTCAACGAGCCGAGAAACAGCACCTGGACCGCCACTCAAACTTGCTCAATTGAACGTTCAATCCCATTCACTGCAAAAAGCGCGTGTTCCTGGAAAGTGACGACCGTGGGCCGCTTATATTTCACGCTATAAAACAGGGCACAAAAAAAGGCCCTCACAAAGAGGGCCTTAGGATGTTCCGAGTCTTAGTGTGGGCTAGTTGTCGGTGACGACGAGATCCACTCTACGATTTCGATACATGTTTTCTGCCGTATCATTTGGTGCTACTGGCGCACTTTCACCATAACCTGCTGCTGATAGGCGTCCTGCATCGATGCCATGCGCGACAAGATACGCGGCGACCGATTCAGCACGGCGTTGCGAAAGCTGTTGGTTATACGCATCCGAACCTCGGCTATCCGTATGACCTTCAACCCGCACGTGCACGCTCGCGTTTTCATTCAACACGTGAACCGCGTTAGCCAGAATTGCTTCTGAATCCGGTTTGATCGTGGCCTTATTCGTATCGAAGTTAACGCCCTCGAGGCTCAGGATCCTCTCGCCGACTTCAGGACAACCGACTGCGTTTACTTTGACGCCAGCAGGAGTTCCTGGGCATTCATCATTCGCATCGATAACGCCGTCTCCGTCGCTATCTTTTGGCGGAGCGGGTGGTGGTGGTGGTGGTGCTCGACGCGCTACTGGCGGTGGCGCGGGTACCGAGCGATCTTTGCAGAGGAACCACGCCAAGCCGGCACCGACTGCCGCGCCGGCTGCAATTCCGATTTCTTCATCGCCCGAGTCGAATGCGCCTGCAGCAATACCCGCGCCGGCAACGGCGCCGAGGATCGGGCAAATTACTTCGACTGGCTTGATGTTTTGGTTGGCACAACCAGCGGCAAAAATTGCCGTGATTAGCACCACTAGTGTTCTCGATATTTTATTCATCGCGGATTTCCCCGATAAGAAGCTAGTGCTTCCACGTTTCGATTTGTTGCAAATATACAACAATTTTTGTTTATGCGAGGGAAATGGTACCACATATTATTGACGATCCTGTAGCACATTGCGCCTCGCCCTATAAGGCGATGTCTTAGAGAAGAAATACCGTTGCGAGCCCCAGAAATGCTACGAATCCCACCACGTCGGTAACCGTCGTAAGAACCACGCCACCGGCCAATGCCGGATCGATATTCATGCGCCGCAAAACTAATGGAATCACTGCGCCGGAAAATGCCGCAACAAACAAATTAATGACAATTGCTATGCCGATGATGAGACCAAGCAGCGGATTAGCAAACCAAGTACCGGCAATGATGGCAACGACGACGGCCCACAGGAGTCCGTTGAGGATACCGATCCCCAGTTCGCGTACCAACAATAACCTTGCGTTGGCGGAGCCGACGTGACCCAACGCTAACCCTCGGATGACGATAGTCAAAGTTTGGCTTCCCGCGATTCCTCCCATACTCGCAACGATCGGCATCAGTATCGCCAACGCAACAAATTGTTCGATCGTGGCCTCAAATCGGCCAATCACCCAGGCTGCCATGAAGGCGGTGGCAAGATTAATTCCGAGCCACGTCGCGCGTCGTTGGGTCGATACCAACACCGGCGCGAAGATATCGTCTTCTTCATCGAGACCTGCTGCGGACATAAATGAATGCTCACTTTGCTCGCGAATCACGTCAATTACGTCATCTACCGTAATCCTGCCGAGCAAAGAGCCGTCACTATCTACGACAGCCGCTGACAACAAGTCACGTTGTTCGAAAACGCGTGCAACGTCTGCTGCGTCCGTCGACACCCGGATACCTTCCGTGTCGAGCGTCATCAGATCACCGACGTAACTGTCCGACGCGGCGGAGACCAAAGTCGCTAAAGACAGTATCCCGAGATAAATGTTCTCGCGATCCACGACCATCAAACTATCAGTTTTGTCTGGAATTCGACCGAGCAAGCGCAAATATCGCAATACCACCTCGGCCGCAACATCGGCGCGCACCGTCACCATGTCAGCGTCCATCAGGCCGCCAGCGGTATCCTCGCTGTGCGACAAAACGCGAGCGATGCGCGTTCGATTGAGTTCATCCATGGAGCGCAACACTTCTGCGGCGCGCGCTTCTGGGAGATCTTGGAGGATATCTGCCGCGTCGTCTGAATGAAGATTCGCGGTCGCGGCGACGACTTCATCCGGACGCATGTTCTCGAGTAACGCTGCGCGTACACGGTCGTTCGCTTCGGCGAGCACGTCGCCTTCAGCTGTTGGCTCGACATGAACCCAAAGCTCGTCGCGTATTTCGCTTGGGACCGACTCAAGCAGATCGGCAAGCTCTGATGGATGGAGCTCCGCTAAATGATTCCGAACAGTGAGGAGATCGTTAGATTCAAGCGCCGTCTGAATCGAAAGCACGAGTTCTTGATGGCGGCTGTGCGATTCAGAATAGTTCATCGTGAAACTCGGATCCTAACGCGATGGGCCACCGCGAATGTCTGCGCGAAAATCGGCCGGGTAGCCTATAGAACGAACGTCAAATTTAGTTCTTTGAACAACTAATCGCGCACTAGAGCAATCGCTGCAAGGATCTGTCCTAGATTATATTCAAGACGCCAGGTTCTTTTTATTGCGCAACGCAGAGTGTAACAAATTCGCAGTCTCGGGCGCGCCACCGAAACGCTATCTAGACCAAGCTGGCGAGTAGCGCTTTGAGGTCATCAGGATTAGTAGCTTTCAGGGCGCGTCGCGCCGATTCTTCGATACTACTTACGTCCGTCTCATTGACGATATGTTTCAGTTCGAGCAGGAGCGATGGGTGAGCGCTGAATTGGCGAAGACCTAATCCTAGTAACAGTTTAGTGTAGCGAATGTCACCGGCCATCTCACCGCACATTCCAACCGGAATGGACTCGGTGGCACCCGCATCTATGATGCCGGCGATCAGCCTTAGTACCGCGAGATTCAGCGGGTCATACAAATAATTAACCGCATCGTTAATCCGATCGATCGCGATCGTATATTGGATAAGATCGTTGGTGCCAATCGAAAAAAAATCTAAGTACTGTGCAAATTGATCTGCGCAAATAGCCGCAGCCGGTACTTCAATCATCCCGCCAATGGGCATATTCGCATCGAACGCTAGACCCTTTTTTGCGCAGTCGCTCTGCACGGAGCGGACGTTTGCAATGACTTGACGGGCTTCTTCGAGTATCGACACCATCGGTATTAGTAACCTCACCGGTCCGAATGCGGACGCGCGAACAATGGCCCGCAACTGCGGCCAATATAGAGATGGTTCACGCAACGATAAGCGAATCGCGCGTAGCCCGAGCGCCGGGTTCGCTGCAACGTGGCGCTCTGAATGTATATCGAAGTCTTTGTCTGCGCCGAGATCTAGTGTGCGGATCGTAACGGGTAAGCCATCTAGTGCTTCAATTAGCGATCGATAGGACTCGAAATGTTCTTGCTCGTCAGGACTTTTTGAACGATTCATATACAGAAATTCGGTGCGATACAAACCGACGCCACTTGCACCGACCTTTTGGGCTGCGACGAAATCTTCTGGCAAGTCAACATTCGCCTGGAGGTCTACAGCGCAACCGTCTAATGTCACGGCGGGGGCACTGCGTAGCCGATGAAGACTGACGATATGTCGCTCGCGTTCAGCCCGTTTATCTCGATAGAAAGCTAGGGTCGCAGTATCCGCATCACCGATCACAACACCTTCTGTAGCATCTATGATGAGTAATTCGTTTTCACAAACGTATTTGCGAATACCGTGCACACCGACAATGCCGGGAATCCCAAGGCTACGCGCAAGTATCGACATATGTGAGGTGGGCCCGCCGGAATCTGTCGCGAATGCAGTAACTCCGTTACGCTTCATCAATACCGTGTCGGCCGGCGTGAGCTCGTCCGCCAATACGATCATTCCCTCTAAGCGATGGCCTTGAATCTCAAGTTTAAGCGGGGCGTGATTAAGTAGTATTCGCTGGATCCGAGACACAACATGATCAACGTCGTCTTTACGCGTACGAAGATAGGGATCGTCCATGTCGTCAAATGCCTGAGCGAGCGCGTCGTGCTGCAATTTGAGCGCCCACTCTGCATTACAACGACGTTCTTTGATGATTCGTTCCGTATCAACTGTGAATGTTGAATCCTGGAGCATAAGCAAATGTGTGTCGATAAAGGCCGCAATATCGACGGCGGTTTTTACTGGGATTTGGTTACGTACGGCGCGTAAATCCAGCTTGGCCTGAGAAACTGCTTCGCGTAGACGCAGGATTTCGCGTGGGACAGCCTCATCAGAAATTGAATACTCAACGATATCGAGTTCCGCACGTTCGATAATGTGGACCTTGCCAATCGCTATGCCTCTCGATACACCGACACCATGTAATGAAAAGCTCATTAATTTTCGCCAAAACCGTCGACGACGAGAGCAACCAACGCGTCGATCGCGTCTTGCTCGTCCGGCCCATTAGAGCTTATTTCGATAATGGCGCCTTGCGCGGCCGCGAGCATCATGACACCCATAATGCTTTTACCATTGATCTTCTTCGCCCCTCGGGACACTTCGATTTGGCTCGCGAAGCGACCCGCGGTTTGAACAAACTTTGCCGCTGCGCGCGCGTGCAGGCCCAGTCGATTAGTTATTTCAGCTTCGCGAGTAAGCACAGCCGGCGTTAGTCGCTCAAGTTTAAGATCACGTTAACTATCTCTGTGGATCAACATCATTCGACGCCCGTTTTTAAAATGATCCGCTATTCTTTCTGCGACAAACACTGAGCGATGTCTGCCGCCCGTACATCCCAGGGCAACGGTTAGGTAACTCCTGTTTTCCGACTCAAATACAGCAATCCATTTATCGAAAAAACCAATGATATCGTTGATCATCGCATCGACCATTGGATGAGCGTGAAAAAAATTCTGAATGTCCGAGTCTCTCCCAGTTAATCCTCGTAGTGCGGGGTCCCAATACGGATTGGGCAGGCAACGTAAATCGAATACGAAGTCTGCGTCGGCAGGCACGCCGTTCTTGTACCCAAAAGAACAAAACTGGAGCGATAGCGTGCCGGCAGGCCGTCGTGCAACTCGGTCGGTTATTAGCGATCGAAACTGGTGGACGAGTGAATTTGATGTATCAAGTCGTAGATCGGCAAGCGCCGATAGATTCTCCATCAATACACGCTCTTGGTTTATTGCGGCAGCAAGCGGTTGGTCACTCGAAGACAATGGATGCTTGCGGCGCGTTTCGCTGAACCGACTGATAATAGTTTCATCGCTCGCATCGAGATAGAGCAGCTCAACGTCAAATTCCAAATCTTGCAAAGTGCGCAGCACTTCGGGAAACTGGGACAGGTCGGTAGCCGGATTGCGCGCGTCTACCCCGACCGCTACTTGGCGGTAGTGCGGCATATTGGCAGTGTCGATGAATTTGGAGAAATTGACTAGCAACGCGGCCGGCAAATTATCGACGCAGTAAAAATCCGCGTCTTCTAGCGCTCGTAATGCCACCGACTTCCCAGCCCCAGATAGACCGGAAACGATGACAAATCGACGCCCACTCATCGATTTTCGGACGGCAGACCGAGTAGATCGTGAATGCTTTTCGTCGAATCCGATGAGCGCAATTTATCCACCAACGGTTGGTCTGAAAATACTTCAGCGAGCTTGGCTAACATTGCTAGATGTTCTTCGGTAGTTTGGTCGGGCACAAACAGCGCGAAAAATAAATCGGCAGGTGCACCATCGATCGCATCGAAATCTATTGGATTGTTAGTTCGAAGAAGCGCCCCAACCATGACTTCTAAATGCGCAACTCTTCCGTGCGGGATAGCGATTCCGTTACCCAACCCGGTGCTCCCGAGACGCTCGCGCGAAACCAAACTGTCGAAAGCCTGAGCCGGCGTAAAACCAAAGGCCTCGGTCGCGCCTAAGCGTGCAAGTTCTTCTAATACTGCTTTCTTACTCGCCACGCCGACATCGATTGCTATTCGCGCGGGCGTTAGGATGTCGACTATTTCCATTTCCGGGCTCCTGGACTAGTCGTCTCCAGTTTGTTGCTTCAGTCCCCCTTCACGCTGATGATGATCCGACAATTTCTCCTTGTGCTTGCGAACTTGTCGATCCAATTTGTCGACCATAGCGTCGATCGCGACATACATGTCGTCATTTTCGCTAGCCGCATGAATCGTACCACCACTAAGCTGCAATGTCGTTTCAGCTTTATGACGCTGCTTTTCGACGTCGAGAACCACATGCGCGTCGATCACGTGATCGAAATGGCGTTCTACTTTTTGCATTTTATTGTTGATGTAACTCTTGAGGGAATCGGAAATTTCTACGTGGTGACCGGAAATACTGAGCTGCATTACATTCTCCGTTGTGCTGTTCTGAAATGGCCGCAACAATTTAGCCACTTGTCCTTCTAGCGTCTTAAAGTCGCATCAGTAAAAGTATAGCTGGCTATTGCACTAGGTATACGTTGGACTGACCGGTTAGTTCAATTGCTTTCGTTCATTAGATGGCGGGATGTGCATAGCCTCCCGGTATTTGGCGACCGTTCGACGAGCGACTTTAACCCCCTGGTCAGACAACAAGTTCGCGAGTTTGCTGTCACTAAGCGGTTTTTCGGTATTCTCGGCTGCGATGAGTTTCTTAAGCACAGCCCGTATGGCAGTAGACGATGCTTCTCCGCCAATTGTTGTCGCGACGTGACTCGAAAAGAAAAATTTGAGTTCATAGATTCCACGCGGCGAATGCATGTATTTACGGGTTGTAACCCGCGATATCGTCGATTCGTGCAGTCCCAGAATTTCGGCGATGTCGTGGAGCACCAACGGCTTCATTGCCTCCTCGCCATACTCGAGAAACGCCTGCTGTCGTTCAACTATCGCCGTCGCAACACGAAGCAGAGTTTCGCTTCTGCTCTGTAGACTCTTAATAAACCACTTTGCTTCTTGTAAATGCGATTTTAATGAACTGTTGTCCGGGCTATTGTCAGCACGTCGAATCATGCTCGCGTAGTATGGGTTCACCCGGATTTGGGGCAAGGATTCTCCATTTAGTTCTACGACCCAACGACCTTTAGATTTTCGAACGTAGACGTCGGGGACTATATATTCCGCGGGTTGTTCGTTGAACGACGCACCTGGGCGCGGATTTGTCGATTGGATTAAATCGATAATCTGACGCAATTCGTCTTGCGATACTTTTAAGCGACGCATCACTTGTGCGAAGTCCCGTGAGCCGAGAACGTCTAGATGGTGCGTACAGATCTGCGTCGCCTCGTTTATCCAGGGTATTGACGGGTCGAACTGGCTTAGCTGTAAGGTCAAGCATTCACGCAGATCGCGCGCGGCGACACCTGCTGGATCGAGACTTTGTATCTGCTTAAGGACTGCGGCTACTTCATCGGCTTCAATTTCGACACCGTTTGCGCCGTTAATTGTGTCGCAAACCGTTTGAAAATCGGATTTGAAGTATCCATCGTTGTCGAGCAGATCAATAATCGTATAGCCAATTGCACGGTCGGTATCGGTCATTGGCAGCAGATTTAACTGCCACAGTAAATGATCGCGAAGCGTCTCCTCAGCGCTTCGGATTGACTCGAAGTCCGTTTGGCCGTTACTCGAGTTCATTGTGGACCCCGCCGGCTCGGGCCCGTCATAAATCTCTTCCCAATCGCTATCGACGGGCAAGTCGGCTGGAATATCCTCAGTCGTCGTTGGGGTGTTATCACTGTCGGCGCCATCGTCAGAATCGTGACTCTCGGTGGTCGTGGCCGGCTCTTGGAATGCGGCATCGTCGTTCGGTCCGGATTCGTCATCCAACTCGAGCATCATGTTGGAGTCGAGCGCCTCTTGAACTTCTACGCTTAGCTCGAGCGACGACAATTGCAGTAGCCGAATGGCCTGCTGCAATTGCGGAGTCATCGTTAGATGCTGTCCGAGCTTGAGCTGGAGGGACTGCTTCATGATAGTTTCGAATTTAGCCTACGGGCGTTGCTGCAATAACTTTTTATTAGGCTAGAGTTTAACTCATAATACCCCGCCAACATCGTGCAGTGATTAAATATTGTAAGAGGTAACTTTCGTGACGCGCGTCTCAATAAAAAGGACCCGAACGAGGGTGGCGCTTGCCGCAAGTGCCTAGGGATCGTTTGCACAAATAGCCAAGCAACGGCCTGGACAAGCTATCACGGGCGCTAAGCCCTCGATTCCACTATTGAATGCTAGAAGCTTACGTGAACAAGGGCCTTCCCGCTGGTGTCAACGGTGGCAGCTCATAGCGGCCAGCGCACGTTCTTAGAGTGTAAAATCGTCACCTAGATAAACTTCACGGACATGCTCATCGGCTAGAACTTCATTAGAGGTGCCTTCGGCGATGATTCGACCCTCGTTGACGATATAAGCTCTATCGCAAATACCTAAAGTCTCGCGAACGTTGTGATCAGTGATAAGAACGCCAATGCCTAAGGCGCTGAGGTGCTGAACAATACGTTGAATATCACCGACCGATATGGGGTCTACCCCAGCAAACGGCTCATCGAGCAGAATAAATTGCGGTTGGCTGGCGAGCGCCCTCGCGATCTCAACTCTGCGGCGCTCGCCACCAGACAATGACATGCCTAAGGTGTCGCGGATGTGCGTGATGTGAAATTCCTGAAGCAACTCTTCGAGGCGTGCTTTTCTTTGCTCGGAGCTTAGTTTTGGGACTATTTCCAGAACGGCAGCGACATTTTGTTCGACCGTCAACTTTCTGAATACCGATGCCTCCTGAGGCAGGTAGCCGAGTCCCTGACGCGCCCGCAAGTCCATCGGTAGCCGGGTCACATCGATGTCGTTTATATGAATTGAGCCGCCTTCGCTCGCCACGAGTCCCACGATCATATAGAAACTGGTCGTCTTTCCAGCGCCATTCGGTCCAAGCAGTCCAATGACTTCACCACCTTGGACGCTCAGACTAACGTCGCGTACGACTTGCCTAGATTTGTAGGTTTTCGATAAATTTCGAACCGTCAAAACGCTCATCGTTGGATTAAGGCGACTCTGGTTTCTTCTTTTTCGGCGGAATGATAATCCGCACTCGCTCACGCGGCGGTGGCGGTTGCCCCACAGTGACGGCCGTTTTGGGCGAGCCGTGTGCGGTAATAAGGCTCTTTTCCGTATCGTAGTTGATGCGATCTCCCGTAAAAACCCGCTCTCCCTGCGTGAGCTTGGCTTTCTGAATAAGGTGCAGCAAGCTTTCCAACGCATGGTATTCGATCACTAGACCTTCACCTTCAACGTCGTCGCCACTATCCGGTGTTTGCTTGAAGTAGGCCGGCTGCCCTTCGATAAACACGTCCTCTAACTCTCGATCCTCGGCGAAATTAACGCGCAATTTATCGCCAGTCATTTTGATCGAGCCTTGGGTGACCACAACATTGCCGATGTAGACAGTCTTTCCTTCTTGATCATCAAGCTCAGCGAAATCCGCCTCAATCTCCAACGGTTGCTCCGAATCAGACGCCAATGCCATGGAGTCCGTGGCGAAAAAAATGGCGGTAAATACCGCACTAACTAGGAGGATCAATTTCATGTCGGGTTTTCACCTGTTTCAGTAACTCCAAACGATCATGCGCGAAATTTGCCCGCAGTCCTATCGTATCTGTTGTTGTCGTTTTGCTGATGATCGTGGCCGGATCGGCAGTCTCCGCATACTGCTCCTGGGGTAGAACACGAAGCTCCGATGTGAGAACTTCAAACTCGCGGCGACCTTCGGCATCCTGACGCCAAATTTCTACCTCGCCGTGCAAAAGAACAACTTCGTTTCCGGAACTTATCCAACCGGTTTCAGCCACCACGTACCAAGGTTCGGAATTACCGTTATAAATTTCCAGGCGCGGACTGGCCAATTCGGTAGTATCGTCGTCTGGATAATGTGTCACCAGATCTGCGTACAGTACGTTTTTTAACGCTCCCGTTTCGTCCAAGGTATTTCGCACCATGTCTTCGATGTAATAGTCGGGCTCATGAATACGTGTTCGTACTGTGCGATCTTCATCTTCGTCTATTTGTTGCCAAACCCAGTACGTCAGGACCCCGAGAAGTGCGAACAGTACCGAGCTGACCCAAGAGTTAGTCATCGTGGATGCCTGAATGTTCCATCACGCGGTGCATGTAGGTCTCGAGTTTGCGGACTGCGACGTTACCTAGCGCTGGGCGCACAGTTGCTAACGAGAAAAGATCGCACTCGAGGCGACGCGGATCGATAACACGCGTCACCAAAACGAGTTCGTGGCGATCGCGCGATTCTAACGAGCCGGCGTAGTAACTAGTTTGTCTGGGTTTACCGACTGGCACTGTTTGGTTAGACCACAAGGTCAAAAAACGCGTGATCGAAGCAAATCATGCATATTCAACACGCCGGTCAAGCGGTGATCCAAATCGACCACCAACAGCGCATTAAATTTTCCATCTTGCATAATGCGCAGCGCATCTGCGGCAAGAATATTTGCGTCTACCATCGTGCACTGCGTCGTCATAACTTCACTAATTGACGTTGTGTTGATGTCGAAACGGTGATCAATAACGCGCCTCAAGTCGCCGTCCGTGAATATACCGAGGACTCTCGAGTCTGGGTCCAGCACCGCAGTCATCCCCAATCCCTTTTGGGTAATTTCAACTAATGCTTCTGCAACACTCGTGTCTGGCGCCACGACTGGCATTTCGTGGCCGGTGTGGATCAGTCCGCTGATTTTCAGGAGCAAGCGTCGCCCAAGAGCACCGCCAGGGTGGGAAAGTGCGAAATCTTCTTCGGTAAATCCGCGTGCCTGCAACATCGCAATGGCTAGCGCGTCACCCATCGCGAGCGCTGCGGTCGTACTGGAGGTCGGGGCGAGCCCTAGCGGGCAGGCTTCTTCTCTTACGCCGACGTCAATATGGACGGTCGCCTGTTTTGCGAGATTCGAATTGGCATTGCCCGTCATCGCCACGAGCGGAACACCGAGACGCCTAATCAACGGTATGAGAATCACTATTTCATCCGTTTCGCCAGAATTGGACAACGCTAACACGACATCATCGGCCGTAATCATGCCCATGTCGCCGTGGCTCGCCTCACCGGGGTGGACGAAAAATGCAGGAGAACCGGTACTGGCCAAAGTAGCCGCAATCTTGCTGCCAATATGACCGGATTTCCCCATTCCGAGCACCACGATTCGGCCGCGACACTCGAGCATGATTTCCGCCGCCTGGGCGAACGTTTGATCTATTTGCTTCGCTAAATCACTGATAGCACGGGATTCGATTTCGAGAACTGAACGTCCCAGTGAGAGTAAGCGCGTGCGGCCATCAGCGGACGCATTAGCAGTCGCCATATTTCGTCAACCCGTCAACATAGCTGAGTTAAGCTTCGTTAGCTCGATACATACAACAACCATTGGTAGACGCCAAAGGCCAACAGCAAACAAGTCCCTTCGATTCTCGATAAACGTCCGCTGCTTCGCCATCCAACGGCCATCGCAAAAAGAACCACGCTGAAACCCACCATGATTGGAAAATCGCGGGACATTATGGCCGGTTCCAACTGACTAGGGTAGATTATGGCCGGCACCGCGAGAACGCCCAGCGCATTGAACATATTGGAACCGATCACGTTACCCAGCGCAATGTCGGGCTCACCTTTGAGCGCGCTCGCCACAGAGGCCGCCAACTCTGGCAGGCTGGTACCGATCGCAACGATCGTAAGGCCAATGACAAGATCGCTGATGCCGAAATGCCGGGCGACGGTAACGGCGCTATCGACTAGCAGATCGGATCCGACCAACAACAAACCAAGACCGACGACAAGCCAAAATATTGCGCGTGGCGTACTCATGGAAGCATCTGAATACGTTTCCATCTCCACACCTAAGTTGTCACCTGCGTGATCGGTCATCCCGAGCCATGTCGTTAGTCCGATAAGCCCCAACAGACCCGCGAACAGCACAATCCCGTCGGAGAATCCAAGAAACCCGTCCCAACACAAGACAAATGCGATGGCAATACAAGTGAACATGATAGGAAATTCACGGGCGAGTACCCGAGATTTTACGTTTAACGGCATAATCAATGCCGTGACACCGACGACCAAGCCGATATTCGCTATGTTCGAACCGATCGCATTTCCGATCGCTATCGACGGATTCCCGTTCATCGAGGCAACGCCTGCGACTAGCATCTCGGGCGCGGAGGTTGCGAATCCGACAATCGTCAAACCCACAAGCAGCGGTGGGATTCCGAAGTTGCTGGCCGCAACCGCGGCGCCTTCGACAAATCGATCGGCGCCGAACGTTAATAAACTGAGACCGACGATGATCGCAATATAAGCTTCTATCATGGATGAAAAACCGTGAACCGCAGGACAATATGCCAGACCGAACGACAACCTGGCAAAAATAAACGTGATTACAATCGCAGCGCCATAATCGCACGTCCGCTACCGAAGAGGATCCAAAGTTGATGAAGCGCGCGATGATCTTAGCAGCCGGCCGCGGAAGCAGAATGGGCGAGTTAACTTCTGACCTACCGAAACCGCTGATTCGTATCCGAGGGAAAACACTGATCGAGCGGCAAATCGAACGCTTGCGGGCGGGTGGTTTTGACGAGCTGGTTGTGAATCTCGCTTATCGAGGCGAGCAAATTCGCGACGACTTAGGTGACGGAGCTCAATTCGGCGTATCGATAGCCTACTCGCAAGAACCGCCTGGTGCGCTCGACACCGGCGGCGGAATTGCCGCCGCGTTACCATTACTGGGCGATCAACCATTCGCGGTCGTGAACAGTGACGTATGGACCGACTTCAATTTTTCACTTCTTGGTGAACCGCTCGCGGACGCCCACCTGATCCTCGTTCCGAACCCCGCGCATAATCTTTCCGGGGATTTCGCCCTCCGGGACGGTTTCGTCACCACCCAAGGAGAAAAATGCACTTTTTCCGGAATTGGAGTCTATCGGCCGGAATTATTCCCGAAAAACGGCCCAGATCGTTATCCACTAGCGCCAATTCTGACGGCAGCAGCTACCCAGGGCCGTATCACGGCGGAGCTTTATCACGGCGTGTGGTTGGATGTAGGGACCGCGGAAAGGTTAACGATCGCTAAACAATTCGCGGGCTCGCAACACCCATCTCACCGTGAGGTATAATTCACGCTCCAACCCGATGAGTCTAGCCCCATCCCCGCTGTACGTGTCCGGGAGATTAGGCTAGATTCGAGACTCGGAGCTGCCGCAATAGGCCACCAAAGAGTGGCGCGCCCACGTGATAACTACGAGACGTGGCAGCTTTCCGAAGATTCGGGTTAAAACAAAACTAACGCTAACGCTGGTGAGACATCGATGGACAACGACATCCTAAGGGTCTGTCGTGTGTGCCCGTATCGTGGGTGGGCCGCGGACATTGCCCTACTCCTGCTACTTTGGGTTTGCGCGACAAACGCTGCTGCAGAGCAGTCGCTAAAGACCGTCGCGAGCGCTCTAGAACGGCAACCCTCAGTCATACGAATTGTTAAGTTTAAGCACGCACCCGTGCTCCCTACTTCCGAGCGAGATCCTAGCGAAACCAAGATGCTGCGGGACTTCGCCGCCGCTAATAAACTCGAAATCAAATGGGTCGAAGTTTTCCGCGCAACCGAAGCGCTCGCAAAGCTCCGTAGCGGTGCAGCGGATCTCAGCATCAGCGCATTACCGATAGAAAACGAACGTGACAGTAATATTCTTGCCTCGGAACCTCTCGGACTACGACGTCACAGGGTAATTGGTCGCACTGACGCGGTCGTCGAGAACCCACTTGAACTTGCCGATATGAGCTTGGCGGTCAAATTATCATCACCAATGTGGCCGTATCTTAATCGCCTACGTTTGGCTGTTCCGAATTTACGCTTGGAGGTGCTACCGGACACGATCAGTCAAACCAACACCTTGGAGATGCTTAGCAACGGCACCTATGACGCAGCCTTAGTTGATGTTGACGTTGGCGAGCGCCCAATCGCTTCTCATCCTCAATTGAAGTTCCTGTTTGACCTGACAGGGCGGGAACCTGTGTTCTGGTATTCACACAAGTCGAATGAGAAGCTAATGGCTGCGTTAAACGGTTTCATACGCCGCTTCCATACTGCGTACCATAATCCTAATCGCGATACTCGGACGTTCGAAGACATTCAAAAATCGGGGGTATTGAGAGTCATTACTCGGCTGGACGACAGCAATTATTTCCTCGAACGCGGTCGACCAGCAGGATTCGAGCTTGGATTCGCCCGCCGCTTCGCTAATAAATTCGGCTTGCGTCTCGATGTGCTCGTGGGTCGGAGCGACGCGGAGATCCTCAATTGGTTGCGCGAAGGCGCGGGCGACATCGTCACCACTCGAATTAACGCGCGCACCGTACACGGCCGAGAAATGTATTCAATGTCGCGTGAGTACCGACACGACCCGTCCGTACTCATCACTAGAGCAGACAGCCCGATACGCGATCCGTCAGATTTATTAGATAAATCGATAGCGGGTTATGAGGGATCCACTAACCTTGTCGCTCTTGACGACTTCGTTGATGGCGTGGCGCAGGTGATTCCGATCCAGGCGGGCGTGTCGATGGCTAAAGTCTTGGAACGCCTCGAGGCGCGCGATATTGACGCCTTTGTAATTGATGCACGGCATATATCGATCGTTCTGCGCACTCACGATAACTTGGTCGCGGGAATGTCTATTCCGAACGCATACCGCTATCGCTGGACGTTGCGCAGCGAAGACACGCCGTTGATTGCAGCAACAGATGATTTTATTCATTCTGAATATCGCGACGAGACATACAACACCTTAGAGCGCCGCTACGTTCGTACAAAGAAATTTCCTGGTTCGGTGTTTGGCACTATTTCGCCTTTTGACGACCTATTGCGAACTTATGCTGAAAAATACAGCTTCGATTGGCGTTTGATCGCGGCGCAAATGTTCCAGGAGAGTCAATTTGATCCCAGTGCAATTTCCCATGCCGGGGCGATCGGTTTAATGCAATTAATGCCGGATACTGCGGATTGGCTTGGCGTCGCACATCCCGACGAACCAGAAGCCGCGATCCGCGCTGGGGTTAAGTATCTCAACAGCTTGCGGAATCAATTCGATGATCACATACCGATGAATGAACGCACGTGGCTCGCCTTGGCGGCCTATAACATCGGCTACGATAGAGTCCGTCGGGCAAGAAATCTCGCCCGCAAAACCGGCCTGAACCCGGATAAGTGGTTCGGTAATGTCGAAGTTGCCATACGCGAGATGAGCCGGTCATTAGCCGCCGCAGCAGCAGGCGGGTGTCGCTGTGGACAAGCCGTGATTTACGTGCGATCAATCCGCTCGCTTTATAATGCTTACCGCAATCTCAAACTTGTAGAGAAAACGCCAAAGCGCAACATCAGCCCCCCACAACCGCTTGTCATGTCGCACGACGCGGATGCTAAAACGGGTTGATAGCAGTTCCGCCATGTGCCAATTGTGTGGGACGTGACGGTACGCTACCCACTATCTTCTGGTGGCACTCTGTCCCCGCCTGCGGCCGTTAACCTATCAGTGTAGCGGGTCGGGTCGTCGAGGCCAGCTACGCTAAATCCATCGCGGCGTAATCGACAGGCATCGCACCGACCGCAAGCACGACCTTGCTCATCGGCTTGATAGCACGAAACTGTCAACGAGTAGTCCACGTGTAACTGCGATCCGAGGCGCACGATCTCGGCCTTGGTGAAATTGATCAACGGGGCTTTGATTTCGAGTGCGTCACCTTCGACCCCCCTCTTAGTTGCCAGTTTAGCAAGTTCGGCGAAAGCGGCGATAAACTCTGGTCGGCAATCCGGATACCCAGAATAGTCAATAGCGTTTACACCAATGTAAATTCGACGCGCGTCGACGACCTCGGCCCAGCCAAGTGCGATCGCGAGCATCACCGTGTTGCGTGCCGGCACGTAGGTAACAGGTATTGACGTCGTAGATGGTTCGTCTACCGGGATGGCAATGCTTGCGTCGGTTAAAGCAGAACCACCGAACTGACCGTAGTCCACCTTTACAACTCTGTGTTCGGCAGCACCATAAAGTTGAGCAATTTTTTCTGCTGCCGCTATTTCCGCCCGATGCCGCTGACCATAGTCAACGGTTAAAGCAAAGCACGTGTCACCATTTTCATAGGCTTGCGCTAGCACGGTGGCCGAATCTAAGCCGCCCGAAAGTAATACCACTGCACGTTCGGTCTTCGTCATTTCCATTAGTTCCACATAGGCAGGGTCGCTTGTACATTTATCGATTCGTTAGCTACTTTTGCACCAACCAGATCCTGACATTTTTTTACGTCGATGCGAATTTTGGACTTGTTCCCTCCTGCAAGGCCGCAGGCGATTACAAGCCAGGTTCCGGATCGCGTAATCAAAATGCTAACGACGCACAGCGTTTCTTAATGCAGCCTGGAAGAATTGGCAGGCACACGGGTAGCAGCTTTAATCAAATCCTTTCGTGAGTTTGTGCGCGCGGAGGTACCCATGAAACGCACCGCCAGTTTTAAGATTTATGCTGTGCCAATCCACGAGGCGATCAAGAATTCCGGATCTTAAACTAACGACCTGGGACATCGCCCCAAAGGTATTTGTGTAGTTGTATTTGCAAGCGCACTGGTAAGCGATCCGCTAAAACCCATTGGGCTAAATCGCGCGGCGGCAAAACATCGTGGTTTGGAGAAACCAACAGATGCGCAACGTCGGCCAATTCATATTCCCGTATCCTATCCTTCGTCCACGCATAATCTTCGTCGTCAGAAATAACAAACTTTATTTCGTCTTTTGGCGCCAAATGCGCAAGATTCTCATAAAGGTTCCGATGGCACTCTCCAGACGACGGAGTTTTTAAGTCCATCACGATCGTCACCCGAGGATCAATTCCTGCAATTGACAACGCCCCGCTCGTTTCAAGCGACACCGAGAAACCGCAATCGCATAGCTCCTTCAGGAGCCCGAGACATTCCGGTTGAGCCAAGGGCTCACCGCCAGTTACAGTAACCCGGTTCACCTTATAGCTCCGGGTCTCGTCGACAACATCGCTTACAGATTTCAGACTCCCGCCACTAAAGGCATAGGCCGTATCACAGTACTGGCAACGTAGCGGACATCCAGTGAGGCGTACGAATACAGTAGGAAGCCCTGTCGTCGATGACTCTCCTTGGAGAGAAAGAAAGATCTCCGTGAGGCGTAGCACGATTAATTTTCGCTTCGCACGATCGTCACAACGCGCATTTATTGGGTGGAAATTTCTGCAACCATTCGTTGTATTCTATCTTGCGCGAGTCGAGCAGCCGTCGATCCGGCAAAACGGCTACGAAGGTCTTCGAGTACTGCACGAGCCTTGTCGATTTCTTTTAGTTCGTGGTAACTGTAGCCAATTTTTAGCATCGCGTGGGATAGTTTCATGCTGGTCGGGTAGAGTTTAAGTAATTTTTGATACTCTGCAATTGCGAGTTCGAATTCACGTTTTACGTAATACGTTTCGCCCAACCAGTACTGTGCATTATCCGCATAGTTGCTCTGCGGGTACTGTTCAAGAAATCCACTAAACGCAGCAATTGATTCGTCGTATTGCCCCGCTTTTAGCAAACTAAACGCACTGTTGTAGGCAGCGTCTGATTCCACGTTATCAACCGTTGGCACTCCGGGACTTATTGGGGAAGGCGAAAATAACGCCAGCGTTTCCGTCGTCGATGATTGCTCATTAGGCATTTCAACGACCGGTTCTTGCTCGGATTCGGCTTCAACTTCGACCTGTAACGATGATTGGGGAGCGGGAACCCCTGCCACATCGCCTCGGTCGTCTGCGCTCAATGTCCGAAGCGGCGGCACCGTGACACCACCGTCTGATCCGTCCGAACCTTGCTCGACACCCAAAAGCCGTTGATCAATGTCGACATAAGAATCGCGTTGTACTTTGCGCAATTGCTCGACTGTGTAGGACTGGTCTTCAATTGCTCCTTGTAGACGCTGTATCTGTTGCTGCATCTCGTCAACCTGCTGCTGCATTTCGACGAGTCCGCGGCTCGCGAGCGTGCGCTCAAGCTTCGCCAGACGCGCCGCCAAAACCGCCTCGGCCTCGGCAGCCACGACGCCGAACGGGCCTAAGAAACTAGCAAGTAATACGGCTATGGGCGCGCCGCGCCGGAGTCCTAGTTGAAGCATTAATTTGACCTCTGCACGCTTAATAAACGATCTCAACGCGCCGATTTAGCTCGTAGGAGTGTTCGTCAGAACCCTCTGTGATTGGGCGCTCTTCGCCGTAGCTTATGGCGTTTACTTGTCGCGCCGATGCGCCGAGCAATACGAGTTGTTTACGCACCGCCAAGGCTCGGCGCTCGCCAAGAGCCAGATTGTATTCACGGGAACCCTGCTCATCTGCATGGCCTTCTAGCCTAATGGACGTGTTGGTGTGCGCCGCGAGGTATGCGGCGTGCGATTCGATCGTGCCCTGGAAGTCGGCGCGGACGTTGCTACTGTCGGTATCGAAATAAATAACCCGCACTGATAAAGGTCCGTTCGGATCATTGGGGTGGCCAAGCGCGGTCGTTCCATACCCACCGTCATCGGGATAGGCGTCCGTTTTAGTACCTCCATCAATCTCGGCCATTTCACGGCTCGAAATCCCGCGGTCTTCAATCCCAGCGCTTGGTGTTGGCGTCCCTTTGGTCGAACTTGATCCGCCACAACCGCCGATGGAAACTGCAAGCGACGCAAACGCGACCCATAATAATTTCTTTATTGCCACAATCTTCTCCTCTTCCTGCCACGTGTTGTTTAAGTTCGACTTACGCTTGTGCTCGTTTAAGCCGTTATTCCTGTATCGGACCCCACGCCGGTTCTCGAACTTCGCCTTTTTGCAGCGCCAATCTTTGACGAACCTTACCGTCAACCGAGACCGCCGCCAGCTCCGCGCCGTTGCTACCCATTGTCGCATAAATTATCGTCGCGCCGTTCGGTGCGAAGCTCGGCGATTCATCGAGATGAGAGTTTGTTAGGACGTTAAAGTTGCCGCTATTTAGATCGACCACGGCAATCCGGTAACCACCGTCTCCACCATGGACGACGGCCATCGATTTCCCGTCCGGCGACAAGCTCGCACGCGAATTGTAGGCCCCCATATTAAAGGTTAAGCGAGCCGGTTCACCGCCGTTGCTTGGCAATTTATATATCTGTGGACCACCGCCGCGGTCGGAAGTGAATACGATATGATTCCCGTGTGCCATCCAACGCGCTTCAGTATCGATGGCCGCGTGACTCGTCAGGCGGGTTTGCTTGCCGCTCGCCAAATCGAGGACGTAAATATCTGGGTTCCCCTCGAGAGAACGCGTCATGACGAGGCGTCTTCCGTCCGGAGAAAATGACGGCGAACTGTTGATTCCGTTCCCAGAGACTACTTTTTCACGCTTTCCCGTGCGGATGTTCTGCACGTAGATCGCGGAGTTGTGGTCTTCGAAAGACACGTAAGCAATGCGATCACCTTGCGGCGACCAGGCAGGCGACAGTAAAGGCTCACGGGTATCCAGGATAGTACGCGCGTTATAGCCATCTGAATCAGCTACTTGGAGTTGGTAGCGGGATTCCTTCCCGGATTTGACGACTGTGACGTAGGCGATTCGCGTTGCGAACGCGCCTTTTAACTTGAGTATCGATTCATAGATCAGGTCGCTAATGTGGTGTGCTGTTGAGCGCAAATTGGCCACAGTAGTTGGGATCCGAAATCCAGCGAGTTGTTTATTCGAAACAACATCAATGACTCGAAACTCAACAGCAAAGCTATCGACATCGATTTGTGTGATTGCGCCAATGACGAGGTAGTCCATGCGATGCAGGCGCCAATCCTTGAAGTTTATGTCGGCAAATGTTGCGGGACGCGACGGCAAATCGGCTGGGGGCATTGCGTCGAATCGCCCACTGCCGCGAAGATCGGCGGTAATTATCGCCGTTACGTCCGCCGGGGGAGGGCCATCCGCTCGCCAATCGAATGGAACGATCGCAATCGGCAACGCGCCTTCGACGCCTTTGGTGATGCGGATTTCCAAAATGTCGCTAGTTTGCGCGTGGGTTGCGACGACACTAAACAAGCTTATGAGAACGATGAGACCTATACGGGCTAAAGCCACTGACTAATACTCCGGATCGAAAACAAATTTTATCTCGCGCATGCGACGAAATAAGCGTGGGTCACTCGGGACCGGCAAAGGCGAGGCTTTTAGTACGGCGTTTTCGGCTTGACGGTCGAACGAGGCGTTGCCACTCGATTGAGTAACCCTAACCTCAACGACTTCGCCGCCTGGAATCATGCGCACATATAGAGTGCAACGTAACCCTTCCTTTAAATCAGGATAAACGAATGCGCCGGCGACGTTGCTAAATATTGCTGCTTGGTAGCGGGCGATCTCCGATTCGTCAGCCCTTCGTTGGTTGGCTGCCGTCAATTCCTGTTCCTCGGCGTCGATCTGCTTTTGCAGCGCCGCTGCGGCCTTTTTCGCCTCCTCTCGTGCTTTGCTCTCTGCGGCTTCTTTGCGCTGCTGCTCTACCCGTTTCTTTTCGATCTCGGCCGCGCGCTTTTGTTCCGCTCGCTTCTTTTCGACCTCAGCTGCGCGCGTTTGTTCTGCCCGTTTCTGTTCGACCTCAGCTGCGCGCGTTTGTTCTTCCTGTTGCTTTTTTTGTTGAGAAATTTTCGCCTTCGCGACTTCTGCAGCTCGTTTTTCGTCCGCTAATTTTTTCTTTTCCTGATCCAGTTTTGCTTTTTCTTGACGTGCCTTCTCTTGCTTAAGATCGGCGGTTTTTTGCTCTGCCTCGCGAATCTTTTTTGCCTCCGCAAGACGCTGTTTTTCAGCCTCCAGACGCTTTTGCTCCAACTCGTCTTGGCGGCGCTGTTTTTCTGCATTAATCGCGCTCATATCGACAACATGCGCTTGCACAATCGGGACGGCTTGCGATGCTAACTGAGGTTCCGGCTTCGATTGCGTGCGCATTATCAACACGAGGAAAACCACAACGTGCAATCCAATCGCGTAGGCGAAAGCGCGTGATTTTTTCGTTGGCCTTAGTTTCATATTTAGAACCGACTATTAATAGGTCGCACGAACGGAAAAGGAATACCAAGTGTTCAAAGCGCTGGCGGCTCGGTAACCAATCCGACGCTCTCAACACCGGCGCCTTGCAAGCGAGACATCACTGTCACTACCTTGCCGTAAGCGACGTCGCGATCACCTTTTACTAATACTTGGATGTCGGGGCGGTACTTGATCAAGTTCGCGATGCGTGTTTCTAAGGTTTCAGGATCGATCGGTGCGTCCGGGTTATCGCCCACATCGATAAAAATTGCACCGCTATTGTCGACGATGACCATCACCGGTTCTTGTTCCGAGCTAGGGATGACCTCAGACGGAGCCTGCGGTAAATCGATTTTTACGCCCTGGGTGACTAGTGGCGCCGTGATCATAAAAATAATCAACAACACCAACATGACATCGATGTACGGTACGACATTGATATCCGACATTAGGCGCTGGCGGCGTTGACGTTTCACGAGGCAGTCAGATGTGCATTTGACGTTGTAAAATGGCGGAAAATTCCTCCATAAAGATATCGTAGCGGCTGTAAAGTCGATCGATATCGCTCGAAAATCGATTGTACGCGATGACCGCAGGAATGGCGGCAAACAAACCCATTGCCGTTGCAACGAGCGCCTCTGAGATGCCTGGTGCCACCATAGCTAAAGTCGCCTGACCAACGTTACCAAGGGCTTGAAATGAGTTCATGATGCCCCAAACCGTCCCAAAGAGGCCGACGTAAGGGCTTACTGACCCAACGGTCGCTAAGGTCGGAAGATTATCTTCCAACTCTTCGATCCGCCGATTGACCGCAATGCGCATCGCGCGCTGAGTACCATCTAGTACCCAGCTTGATTCGATGCCATCACGCTTGTGCAACCTAGCATACTCTCTGAAGCCCGCCTCAAACACTTTTCCCAAACCGGGAGCCGACGCGCGTTTACCGGTTATTTTATTGAACAGCGCTGTTAAATCGTCAGTCGTTCGAAACTCGTCTTCAAAGCGGGTTGCCTCGGCTTTCGAGATTTTCAATTCGCGTCGTTTAGTGAATATCAACGTCCATGAAGCAACTGAAGCGAATAGCAAAGCGAGCATGACGAGTTTCACAAGGACACTAGCGCCCAGTATTAAGCTCGTTATGGTTAAGTCGGCTTCAAGCATCACTGATCTCCAAATACACCTCAGGCGGGATTCGCTTTGGTCGCATAGACTCGGTATCGAGACAGCCGACCTTGACCTCGCCACGGCTCAGAATTTGGTCTGCGCACAGAATATTTTGCCCGAATTCAATACTCGCATGCCCAAGCCGTTTTACACTCGAACAGACAAGGATTTGGTCGTTCAAACGCGCCGGACATAGGTAATCTATTAGTATTTTCCGCACTACGAACACTACGCCAAAGTGCTCGGCGAGCACCGTCTGCTCGAACCCACACTCTCGCAACCACTCCGTTCTCGCCCGTTCCATAAATTTTAAATAATTCGCGTGATAAACGATCCCACCTGCATCGGTGTCCTCATAGTAGATGCGGATCGGCCAGGGAAATTCCCCAAATGCCTTTTTTCGACTCATATTTTTGCGTGTCTAATCCTCATCATTGAATAGATCCTGGACACTCGGATTGATGACGGGCGGCGCGAATCCGAAATGCAACCAGGCGGCACGAGTAGCCATCCGACCGCGCGGTGTGCGCATCAGAAAACCTTGCTGAATAAGAAATGGTTCTAGGACGTCCTCGATCGTGCCACGCTCTTCGCCGATTGCGGCGGCAATACTGTCGACGCCAACCGGGCCGCCGTCGAATTTTTGGATCACCGACAACAATAATTTCCGGTCCATCATGTCGAACCCATTGACGTCAACGTTCAACATATCGAGCGCGCGTGAAGCAACGTCTTCGGTGAGTCGCCCACCAGCCTTGACCTGCGCATAGTCTCTCGCACGCCGTAGCAACCGGTTGGCGATACGCGGCGTGCCGCGCGCACGACGAGCTATTTCCTTCGCGCCGTGACCGTCGATTTCAACCCCCAGGATTTTGGCAGCGCGCAGCACAATCGTCGTGAGATCGTCAGTTGAGTAGAACTCCAGGCGCTGAACGATACCGAACCGGTCGCGTAGCGGTGACGTTAGTAAGCCTGCTCGTGTGGTCGCGCCGACCAAGGTAAAGGGGGGTAAATCGAGCTTCAACGCTCGAGCGGCAGGACCTTCACCGATCATTATGTCGAGCTGATAATCTTCCATCGCGGGATAGAGGATTTCCTCAACAACGGGACTCAGTCGATGAATCTCATCAATAAACAAAACGTCGTTAGGTTCGAGACTGGTTAGCATCGCGGCTAAATCACCGGCCCGTTCTAGTACTGGGCCCGACGTTTGTCGTAAACCGACTTGTAATTCGTTCGCGACAATATGCGCTAAGGTCGTTTTACCGAGCCCTGGCGGGCCGAATATCAATACATGGTCGAGCGCCTCTCGACGTTGACGGGCCGCGGCGATGAATATTTCCATCTGCTCGCGCACGGCCGGCTGCCCGATATAGTCGTCAAGGCGACGGGGCCGGATAGCATTTTCCACGACCAGATCATCGCTTGCGGCGCTCGTCCCTACTAGTAGCTCGTCATCCATTGTTCACAGCAAGCCAATTATCACTATTGAAACCGGATGGTGCGATCCGGCATGTTGCCTATTGTACCGAAGCTCGGTGGAAACGCAGTTGATCGTCGCAACTCAACTGCGCCGAGTTCCATAATTAGATGCTACTCATCAAAGATGGCAACATCGTGGCGCAAATCAGGCGCTCGTGCCCTAATGCGAAATTCGGCTAACACGACGTGTTCACGCCAGATTTTTTAATACCTCGCGAATGATCGCTTCGCTGGTTTTGCCTTTCGTCTCCAACTCGAGGACGAACCGACTGGCTTCTGGAGGTTTATATCCGAGGGCGATCAATCCGCTTATCGCGTCGCTCACCGCATCAGTCGACGTCGCTGGTTGGTGCGGCGCTTGGGCGAGGCTAGTCGGCGTCCAGTGGGCGACTCGGTCGCGCATTTCAATAACGAGTCGTTCAGCTGTCTTCTTGCCAATACCAGGTAGCGCGGTTAATCGAGCGATGTTGTTTTCGTGCACACAGCGTACAAACTCATCGCTTTCAATGCCCGACAAGATTGCTAGCGCTACCTTTGCGCCGATTCCGCTGACCTTGATGAGATCGCGAAATAATTTCCGCTCGGCTTCTGTCGCGAATCCAAACAACAAGTGGGCGTCGTCGCGCACGACCAGGTGCGTCAGCAGGGTCACCTCAGCGTTTAACTCAGGGAGAGACCAAGCGGTAGTCATCGGAACTTCGACCTCGTAACCAACGCCGTGACAATCGATTACAACGAGCGGCGGGCGCTTGTCGATCAGAAGGCCACGTAGTCTGCTGATCATCGCACTCTACCTGCGCGAACGGTTTTCGCTCCCTGAATCGCAACGAGACCGCTCTGCGTATTGCCGTGGCAAAGTGCGGTGGCTAAGGCATCTGCGGCGTCCGGGGAAGGCATTGAATCGAGATTCAGCAAAATCTTTATCATGTGTTGGACCTGTTTCTTATCTGCGTGGCCCCGACCAACGACGGCTTGTTTGATTTGTGTGGCGCTGTATTCAAATACCGGGAGCGCCATTTTCGCACAAGCAACAATGGCTGTACCGCGCGCCTGGCCAAGTTTTAACGCGGAATCGGGGTTGCGGCTCATAAAGATTTTTTCGACTGCCGCTTGGTCCGGCTTATAGGCCAAAATGACGCGCGTTAACTCATCGAAGATTTCTCTCAAACGTTCGGGCACTTCGAGTTCAGCTACTCGAATACACCCATTGGCGATATGTGTCGCGCGCGTTCCGTTTATTTGTACAACGCCGTATCCCGTAATGCGAGACCCAGGGTCGACCCCTAGGATAGTCGTTACCGACATAGGCAGAGATCGCCCATCAGATGTCTAGCTGCGCAAGAGTTTCGTCGGAGATATCTGCGTTAGAATAGACCTTTTGCGTATCGTCAAGTTCATCAAGCATATCGAGCAGTCGCAGTAGCTTTTCCGCATCCGCAACGTCTAAAGCGGTGCTAATTTCAGCGCGCATTGTCACTTCGGCACTCTCAGATACGAAGCCGGCAGCATCCATTGTGTCTTTGACATCGCTAAAATCATCGGGATCGGTCAGGACCTCAATACTCGTATCGTCGTTAACGACAACGTCTGTTGCGCTGCCATCAAGGGCCGCCTCCATAATCGCGTCTTCGTCGCTACCGGCGGCGAAACTCAGCAAGCCAACTTTCGCAAACAGATAGGCAACTGAACCGTCTGTACCTAAGTTTCCGCCACTTTTGCTGAACGCGTGGCGAACTTCGCCGACAGTACGGTTTCGATTGTCAGTCATACAATCGACCATGACTGCGATGCCGCCCGGACCGTATCCTTCGTAGCGGATTTCCTCATAATTCTCGCCTTCCGACCCGCCGGCACCTTTAGCGACCGCACGACCGATCGTGTCTTTGGTCATATTGTTGCTCAGTGCATTGTCGACCGCAGTGCGCAGGCGCGGATTGGCGCCTGTATCGCCGCCACCCAATCGGGCGGCGATTGTGATTTCGCGAATCAGCCGCGTAAAGATTTTGCCGCGTTTCGCGTCTTGACGGCCCTTACGGTGCCGGATATTCGCCCACTTACTGTGACCTGCCATCGGTTCCCTCAAAAATTCTCGTTAATTCTTTATCGCATCTTCGCAGATGTCGAAAACGCATGCAGCGATTCGGTTCGGGAATTAAGCATCGTTGTTACCGTAGATGACTTGCTTGCGAGCGTCCGCGAAATCGAGCAACCGTTTAATCGGCAATCTCGCTCGCTCGCACAAATCCGCGGACAGACTAATTTCGTTAGTTCCCTCAGCCAACGTTTCAGCGAGTGAAGTAAGCTCATTCATCGCCATCCACGGGCAATGCGCGCAACTTTTACACGTTGCCCCCTGGCCGCTAGTTGGCGCCTCGATGAGTGTTTTCCCGGGCGCTGCAGCTTGCATTTTATAGAAAATACCAGCGTCCGTAGCAACGATGAAGGTTTGCGCGTCCATGTCTCGCACCGCTGCAATCAATCCGCTGGTGGAACTAACGACGTCAGCCTGTTGGATCACCGACGGCGGGGATTCCGGATGGACTAATACTTTCGCCTCTGGGTGCAATGCTCGCAATTGCTCAAGCTCCGATGCTTTAAACTCTTCGTGAACGATGCACGAGCTGTTCCAGAGCAGCATGTCAGCATTTGTCTGAGAGCGGATATAGTCACCCAGGTAGCGATCCGGTGCCCACAGGATTTTTTTGCCTTGCAGGTCCAGATGGCGCACAACATCGAGCGCGCTTCCAGAGGTGACCATCCAATCCGCGCGCGCCTTTACCGCGGCGCTGGTATTAGCATAAACAACAACTGTCCGGTCCGGGTGCTGATCACAAAAATCGCTGAATTGATCGATTGGACAGCCGAGATCAAGCGAACAATTTGCATTCAGATCAGGCATCAACACGCGCTTTTCGGGATTTAGGATTTTCGCCGTTTCGCCCATAAATCGAACCCCTGCTACGACCAAGGTCTTAGCCGGATGCTCGTGACCGAAGCGCGCCATATCGAGTGAGTCCGAGACATAGCCGCCGCTCTCGTCCGCCAGCGCTTGTATCGCTGGATCGGTGTAGTAATGCGCAACTAAAACCGCGTTCTGTTTATCAAGCAAGGCCTTAATTTCATCTTTGAGTTGGGCATCGCCCGCCGTCGATCGAGGAGTCAGACGATGCGCCGGCACCGCGAAATCTGGTAATTCAATGTTAATCACTCGTTCGATCGTATCCGACATATCTTAGTACCAACCTTAAATTAAGTGCCGCAAAGCGGGCTGGCGAGCGACCAGCAAGAAAAGTTGTGGAGCATTATGGTGCCTTTGGTCGGCAAAAAAACAGTTCCGACAGGCTGATCCGGCGTTAGCGAGGTACCTCGACGTGTTGAAACTTAAGATCTTCGATAGGTTGTGCGCAATTTTAGCGCAAAATCGAGTGGCGACGCCCTATTTACGACGAACGATACAAGGGCTGGCTATTTCTCGAGCGTCGTTTTTTCTGCCCTAGGGAGCCTGATCCCGAGCTCTTTCAGCTGTAATTCGGTTACCGTTGCAGGCGCAGACGTCATCAGGCAACTTGCTGTTTGTGTTTTGGGGAATGCAATAACGTCGCGAATCGACGTCGCACCCGTCATGAGCATGACTAGTCGGTCGATGCCAAACGCGATACCGCCGTGCGGTGGGCAACCGTACTGTAGTGCATCTAAAAGGAAACCAAATTTATCGCGCGCTTCTTGCTCCTCAATACCGAGCAGATCGAAAACCGCAGATTGCATCTCAGGGTTATGAATACGCACGGAGCCACCGCCGATTTCGTTGCCGTTTAAAACCATGTCGTAAGCTAGCGAAATCGCTGAACCGGGATCGGCAATTAATTCGTTCTGATCGGACGTCGGGGCCGTAAACGGATGATGAAGCGCTTCCCATCGTTTGTTGTCGCTACTGCGTTCAAACATAGGAAAGTCCACAACCCACAAAGGGGACCATTGCGATGTCACGAGGCCAAGATCTTCAGCTACTTTATCGCGCAGTGCTCCAAGCGCTGCGTTAACAATCTGAGTATTATCGGCGCCGAAAAATATCAAATCGCCATCGATGGCCGACGTACGGCGCATAATTTCGCTGATCGCCTGATCGGGCAAGAACTTGAGTATCGGAGATTGCATCCCATCCCGACCGGCAGCGACGTCGTTTACTTTTATGTAAGCAAGACCCTTGGCGCCGTAGATGGCGACAAATTCTGCGTAATCGTCTATCTGCTTACGGGTTAGGCGGCCGCCGCCAGGGGCACGCATCGCGGCGACACGGCCGTCTGGACTGTTTGCAGGCCCGGCAAATACCTTGAATTCGACGTCGCTCATCAAGTCGCCGACTTCGACCAACTCCAGTGGGTTGCGCATGTCCGGCTTGTCGCTGCCGAATCTATACATTGCGTCTCGATAGCTTAGACGCGGAAACGGGTCGGGTAACTGTACGTTGAGAACCGTCTCGAACAACGAACGAATCATCGATTCCATCAATTGCATGACTTGTGCGTCATCGACGAACGACATCTCGACATCAAGTTGGGTAAATTCGGGCTGTCGATCGGCCCTCAAATCTTCGTCCCTGAAACATCTAACGATCTGATAGTAACGGTCGAAACCGGACATCATTAAGAGTTGTTTAAACAATTGCGGGGACTGCGGTAAAGCGAAAAATCGACCAGGGTGCGTACGGCTCGGTACGAGATAATCGCGTGCACCTTCTGGCGTTGCCTTGGTGAGCATCGGTGTCTCGATGTCGAGAAACTCTTGGTCGTCTAAGTAGGCGCGCAGCGCGCGCGTGACCCGTGCGCGAAGCGCGATGTTGGTCTGCATCCGTTGGGTACGTAAATCGATATACCGATATTTAAGCCGCGTATCTTCGTGGACGTGCTCGTCGAGCTGAAAGGGCGGGGTGGCCGCCGCATTTAGTACCTCGAGATCCCTGATCAGTATTTCTATCGTCCCAGTCGCCATGTCCGGGTTATTGGTACCGGCCGGCCGATTTCGAACTCGGCCAGTTGCCTTTAGCACGTATTCACCACGTACTTTTTCAGCAATTGCAAAGCTCTCGGCAGTGTCCGGATCGATGACGATTTGGACAATGCCGGAACGATCGCGTAGATCAATGAAGATCACCCCACCATGATCGCGACGATTATTTACCCACCCGCAAACGCTGACTTCGGCATCCAGGTCAGCATCAATAATATGTCCGCAATAATGGCTACGCATAAGACTCAGATAAATCGATTATTTCAGGGGTCGGTCGTCGGCGACGGCCGCGATAATACGGTTTGCAGTGCAACATCGCAATCTGCAAAATCGCGGCTCGTGCTTACGTTTCGGCAGATTTGGTAGTCGGTTTCGAAGTCGACTCGGCACTAGAACTTGATTTCGATTCGCCGCTGCTAGTCTCTTTAGTCGCCGAATTGGTTTTAGAATCCGATTTGACGTCCGACTTGCCGTCTGAACTCGACGATGAGTTACCTTCCGACTTTTCGCCGCTCGCGCCTTTAGGTTTGTCTTTAAAATCGGTCTCGTACCAACCGGTACCTTTCAATCTAAAAGCAACCTTAGAAATGCGCTTGGTCAAGGAGTCCTCACCACACGAAGGGCACCTCGTTAGCGGGGCGTCGCTAAATTTGCGGATGGTCTCAAATTGGTGATCGCAGGCGCCGCAATCATACTCATAAATCGGCATGTTAATTCTCAGCAGGTTTAAACGACCGAGGGAAAATACGGTCTTTATTCAAAAGGTCAAGTGATAATAGCCGACATCGATCGAATTCACGCATTTTTTACAAAATATTTTTCGGCTCAGGAGACAGGCTACGAGTCCGGCACAATAGTTTCGTCAACCAAGTTCGTCTCGATTGCGCGACCGACACAGCGGGCTAATGACGTTTCAACCGATATTTTGGACGGCAGGCGCAGGATTCGTTATTATCCCCGGCCCCTCGATAGACATCGATGCCATCGCCCAAGCGTGACTTAGTAAATCACGGGTCCATGCAGGCGTCAGCGGTTATGTCATAGGGCCGTTAGCTCAGCTGGTAGAGCACCGGACTTTTAATCCGATGGTCGTTGGTTCGAACCCAACACGGCCCACCATTTCGCTACTTTACTTGAACCGTTTTGCCGCATTGGGCGAGCGCCCGGGACAAAGCCGCAATCGATTACCCAATCGACCCGTTCCGCCGTCGGTTCTTGAGCGGGCTGCTGGTGGCTTATGACAGTTGTCTTTCCAATCAGGTCACACGGGGTGGCGTGTTAACGCGCGTTCCCGTATATACGGGGTGTCGAATTCGCTGATAGTCGTGGCTCAACAGTTAAGCGGCGCGTGTGAAATCGCCTTTGATAACCTCTCCGGATCCCGTCTCTGAGTCAACAGCTTCAGGCAAGGCATTCGCGCGCAAAAACTTCGGGTTCGGGGTCGTTAATATGACATTTGCAATGTCTGAAACGCGTGCAACGAAAAAACTCAAAAGAGCGGCGGATAGACAGCAGTAGAAATAGTTGAAAAGGGCTGACTCGGGCAGGGGTTGTGTAGGCCAAGAGATGCTGATCAGAGAGATACCCGCAACGACGAGTAATATGATGCCTAGAACATCTAGGCACTTACTGATTGTTTTTTTGTCCTGCATTTAGGGCCTCAAGCGATACGTTATTTATTATTAGTCTGGACCGATTCTGCGTCGGTCGCTGCCTGTCGTAGAGACGTGATAATACGCTGCGAGTGGTAAGGTTCTGAGAACTATTTCGCACTCGCGGGGCGATTTGTTCGATTTAACACTCGTTTATTGTTACTTAACAGTTATCTGACGATTGCCCGACCACGCAGCCGGCATTCACAGCCTGATCACCGGTTATTTAACGTTGATGAACTATCTGGCGTCGCTCGGCAAATCGACCACTTAATTCACTGCTACCGAACGCAGTTGAAAACAGATGCCGGCTGGGGGGGGGGGAGTGTGCGGAGACGTTGTGCACTGTACATCAAAACGAGTTGAATATGTTGCATTGCGACAATTCGCACCTCAGGTTTATGGCGCGATGATCAAGGCAATGGCTTTCCTAGTAGAAAAATTTGAGAAACTAAATGGGTCTTTAATCGCGCTGATGTGGCATCGATCGATTGCACGGATGATTCAAAACCGCATCGTAAACTCGTCCGACATGCCTTGATTATCAACCCATCTAACGTGGAGTTCGTCACCGCTCTTGGCTGGACGGATCGTAAAAGACAAATAAGGATCTTTCGCAATGCCAGGTCCCCAATAGGCACGCAAAACCGGTTCTGAATTATGGTGACACATAAGTTCCGTAATGAAATGGGCAGCCACATATCGTCCGTCGGCACGTTTGCCACCAACCTCCATTGCATGGCGGATGATCATTCGTACGGTGACCGTGTCATCTCTGAATTGAACACGGGCCCTTACAGAATTAGACATCGTCGTTAAGCTCCGCAGCTGCTCGTTGTAACTTCTATTCCTTTGCGCGCGACGTAGCATCGATTTTCTGCTTCCACCACGACAATAATGTCGCAAGATGCGGCAAGTTTAATGCGCGTATCGATACCCTGTGTCGCGTGCCCGAGAAGCACAAATTTCGCCACTAAGGGCACCGGATTTTTGCTCGCAACGATAGATATCGACTCGGCCTTCAAACCGCCCGTCGTGATTTTTATCGGCACCACAGCACCATTTTCTGCAATATCGGCAGCGACGATTTTGATTTCGTCGCTAGCGATGAGGTCCATTTCCCCGCGGAGCGTATTGAGTGTTGCCTCGGCAGATTCGGCGGCGAACGCGGCGACTGGACGCTTGGCCAATACGGTTCGCGTCCAGCTCAAAGCAAGTACTGCAAAGCCGTAGGCGGATATCTTCAATAATCGTCGGCGCGTAGAGTCTTGCACGCGTTTGGCGATACTCGCGGTACTATTCAGCAGGTATTCCAAATCGCGGGGCCTTTATCGCAATTGATTGCGTCTCGTTTACTGTGAATAGGGTCATCCGTACCTTCAATTTTCAGTCGAGTTTTCTAAGGTGCTGTGTCTTGTCGCGGCCGCAATGTCGCTTAACGCACCGCCTAAACTTGTTCTGAGTTAGTTGATGTAGTGCGCGATTATCGAACTACTTCCCACCGATGAGGCCGCTGTGGCGGCAAGATCATTTGCAACGCGAACGCGGTCGTGTTCAGTTGTACTCTCGTCGACGCTCCTGACGTTGGCGTTCACGTCCTGCCGTTCCTTTTTCTAACAGATCGAGCTCTTCATTGATCTCGTCCATCCTAGCGTCAACCCGCAATCGATGGTAATTGGAAATCTCTGGCTCTTTTTGCGCTAGTCGGAGTTGCTGGAGCGCCAGCCGTAGTTCGCCAAGGCTGCGATAGTATTCCGATAGCGAAAAATGGGAGCTGGCCTTTTCGCCTAGGGCGTTCTCCGCTTCCGCCGTCAGTTTGAAGAATCGCGGATCACCGCGATCCGCAAACGTATAATTTCGTAAATGATCTTTAGCCTGCTTGGGCTCTCCCGCCAGAGTTAAAATTTCAGCGTAACCATAGGCCGCAGCGCGACTTTTCGGATCATCTTGATAGGCGAGTTCGTAATGTTCGCGCGCCGCAGGAATGTTTCCCGCGCGCAGTTCTAACCGTGCGGCTGCGATTCTAAACGCCAAGACGTGCGGCGACTCAACGATCAGTTTCGCAACCTCGATGCGCGCTTTCTGAAAATTACTCGCGGCCGTAAGTGCCAGCACATAACCGTAACGTGCCACGCTGGGGTGCATGTTAGCCCCCTCGCGGAGTGCGACTTCGTAAAATCGTTTAGCGGCAGCAGGATCGCTTGCACCGTTCACGTCCAGTTTCGTCCGGATCAAGTGGTATTCGTAGCTATCTTCCCGGACCGGCGCACTGCCAAGGCGCTCGGCGCGCTCTCTCGCTTCAGAAATTCGGTTTACTGTGACCGGATGGGTGCGGAGTATTTCAGGGATGAACGCTGGATCGGTATAGCGGCTAGCTGTTTGTAGCCGTTCAAAAAAATCCGCCATCGAATAGGTGTTGTAGCCCGCCTCGTGGAGCAGTTGAATCCCAATGCGATCAGCTTCTCGTTCATTGCGCCGCGTGAAATTTATTTGCCGTTGCGCATTGATGGCTTGAACAGCAGTTAGCGCGCCGATTCCGGCTTCGGGGTTTAATGCAGTGAGCACGACTGCACCTAACAGTGCTGCCATGGCCGGGATACTCGTACGTTGTTGAGCTTCAATCATGCGCGCCGTATGACGTTGCGTTATGTGCACTATTTCGTGCGCAAGGACAGAGGCAACTTCACTTTCGCTTTTCGACTCCAACAGCAATCCGGAATGCACACCGATGAAACCGCCCGGGACTGCAAACGCATTGATCCCTTGGACTTCCAGCATAAAAAAAGTGAAATCTCCGTAGTAACCAGCTAATTCACCGAGACTCATGCCGAGGTTTTGTATGTAGTCTTCCACTTCTTCGTCGGTAATCACTGGCGCGTAACGGCGCATTTGACGCATAAAGCCTTCGCCAAGTTGCCGTTCTTGCTCTGGCGAAATAATCGCACCAGCCGAGTCGCCGAAGTCGGGTAATTCTTCTCGCTCGGTTAGCGCGAACCCCGGACTAGACCTTAACGACACGAGCATCAGGCATACGACGAGGATCGCAGTTTTTTTCTGCCGACGGTTTAAATTCGCTTGATATTCAGTTGGACGCTTAACGGGCATAATTTTCGCTTATTAAATCCTAGAAAATTGCTAGTTCGGTGGTGCAATGGAATTCGGCAATGGGGAATGCCACTAGTTCCAAATTCTCGATGACTTTATCCTCCTGTATCGTAAGCTTAGTGCGCTTCCGATTGATCTAGGCTTGCACTCGTCTAGCGACTTTTTACAGACCTAACACGGATACTAGGAGCAACTATGGAACGACGCAACGCATTTTACGCACAGTCCGGCGGTGTTACGGCTGTAATAAACGCAAGCGCGTGCGGTGTTATTCAAGCGGCTCGTGCGCATCCGGAGGCGATCACAAACGTTATCGCTGGACGTAACGGTATAATCGGCGCGCTACAGGAAGACCTGATCGATACTTCTTTGGAGTCGGATTTCGCGATAGCCGGTCTGCGCTACACTCCCTCTGGAGCGTTTGGCTCGTGCCGCTATAAACTGAAAAACATCGAAGAAAATCAAGCCGAATATTCGCGACTGCTCGAAGTGTTTGCTGCACACGACATAGGTTACTTTTTCTACAACGGCGGGGGCGATTCACAGGATACGACGAACAAAATCGCGCAGCTCAGCTTGCAACGCGGCTATCCGCTCAGATGTATCGGAATACCGAAAACCGTCGACAACGATCTTCCCGTGACTGATAACTGTCCAGGTTTCGGTTCGGTTGCTAAATATGTCGCTGTATCCATTCGCGAAGCCGGATTCGATGTCGCGTCCATGGCAAAAACCTCAACCAAGGTATTCGTCATGGAAGTGATGGGTCGTCACGCGGGCTGGATTGCTGCGGCGGGCGGCTTGGCCCAAGAGCACGACGGTGATGCGCCACACGTGATCCTATTTCCCGAAATAGAATTTGACGAAGGTCGATTTATCGCGCGGGTAGAACAATGCGTCGCAGCGCACGGCTACTGTGCAATTGTCGTATCCGAAGGGCTACGGTCGCCTGACGGCAAGTTTGTGGCTGATTCTGGTATACGCGATGCATTTGGGCACGCCCAACTTGGCGGAGTGGCGCCTGTTATCGCCGAACTGATTAAACAACGTCTCGGATTAAAATTTCATTGGGCCGTAGCTGATTATTTGCAACGCGCCGCGCGCCATATCGCGTCCAAAACGGATGTCGAGCAAGCTTATGCCTTAGGCCGGGCCGCGGTCGAGATGGCGCTCGCGGGCAAAAACGCAGTGATGCCCACCATTGAACGACTTGCCGATGAGCCATACGAATGGAGAATCGGTGAAGTGGCGCTAGAGGACGTCGCTAACGTGGAAAAAATGATGCCGCGTGATTTCATCACCGCAGACGGCTTTGGAATTACGGACTCTTGCCGGCGCTATTTAAAACCTCTGATTGCGGGCGAAGACTATCCCCCGTATCGCGATGGACTTCCGGATTACATTAAATTGAAAAATTCGCCGATTAAAAAACGCCTATCCACCGACTTCACGCTTAGCTAATCGAGTGCCGTTGGATAAAGTCTTTTTTGATTCTGTGATTGCCACACCAGCGGCGAATTGGCGCCGTATCGCGAAATCGTCCAGCAGCGTCGTGGTTTCAACCATCGGTAAGCCGACAACATTCGAATAGCTTCCGTCTATCCGCTCGACAAAAGCACCGCCTATGCCCTGGATGGCGTAGGCGCCGGCTTTATCATGAGGTTCGCCACTCGCCCAATAGGATTCAATTTCACCGGCCGCTATTTGCCTAAATTTGACTCGCGTACGCACGCTAATCACTGCTGCGCGGTCCTCAATGATCGCAACACCGGATAGTACTTCGTGCCAGCGCCCCGATAGTCGCTGCAACATCTCGCGCGCGTGTTCGATACTCGTTGGTTTGCCGAGGATTAAATTGTCTATCGAGACGGTGGTGTCTGCGCCGAGTACTGGGCAGCGATGTTCTGAAGTCGCACGGACGGTTTCTGCTTTCTCGAGCGCCATGCGCCGCACATAGTCGCTTGGCCGCTCATTGACGCGATGTGATTCATCGATATGCGCTGGGACAACGAGAAATACGACGCCAATTTGTTGCAATAAATCCAGGCGCCGTGGCGAGGCAGAAGCCAAGAGCAAATTCGCAGCCGAGTCAGATTTACTCATTGTCTCTTGAGATCATCACGCTTCAAATTGCACTGTCTAGCGACCTATGGTCCTAAGCTCGGTGGTAGGGATGGTTTTGCAGTACGGTCCAGCCTCGATAAAGTTGCTCAATGAGTACCACCCTGACGAGTTGATGCGGCAACGTCAGCGGAGAAAGAGACCATCTGCAATCGGCGTCCGCGACGATCCGCGGATCGAGTCCGTCTGCACCGCCGATATAAAACGCAATATCGGCGTGCACTGCTCGCCAGCGGTCGAGCTTTTCGGCAAGTTCCATCGTGGACCATGATTCGCCGCGCTCGTCGAGGGCGATTTGAAAAGCTCGTGAAGGGCAAATTTGTCTTAGCCGTTCGGCTTCTTTGTCGAGTTGCGAATTCTTTGCCGACTGTTTTACCGGTGCAACTTCGTGAACAACGATCTCAAGTTGGCCTTTTAAGCGCTTTAGATAATCGCCGGTCGCCGCCGTTACCCAGTCTCGCGGTCGCTTACTGACACATAGGATATGAATTCGCATTGTGGGCCTTTTGCCACCGCAAGTATCAGGTCGTGCTATAGCTCGTGCGCCGGCTCTGCCAGCGGCGCTTCGATCACTTGGTTATCCCATAACTTTTCTAGTTGGTAGAAGTCGCGCGTTTCCTTTTGCATGGCATGCACAATGACATCGCCTAAATCGACGAGGACCCACTCGCCCGGGTTTTCACCTTCTACACCGAGCGGACGTACGTCGTGCTCGCGCGCCGCTTCGATGACACGATCTTTGAGCGATCTTACTTGGCGTGAAGAACGTCCGGACGCGACAATCATGAAATCAGTGATCGACGTCATACCGCGCACGTCGAGCACCCGAATATCTTCCGCTTTTCCGTCATCAAGCGCGGTGGCGATCACATCGCGCAGCGCTTCGGGTGTCAGCTCGGCACTCATATCATTTAGGGCTCTTATAGAATTTATTTTGCAGGATCGTCTGTTGAACTGACGGCGACACTAAGTGGCTAATCGATCGACCCTCAGCAACCCGCGCGCGCACATCAGTCGAAGATATCGGTAAAAGCGGAATCGAAAGGAACAAGATACAGCCGCTTAGCACGGTACCGAGTATATCAGGATCGGCAATCTGTACGCGCTCTAATAACTGCTGCAGCCGCGGTTCGAAGTTCTTATCGCTGCCGGGTCGATTCACGACCACCAAATGACAATAATCTAACAACTCTTCCCAGCGATGCCAGCCACATAGCCCGTCAAAGGCGTCTGCACCAAGCAACAAACACAAAGGATGGTTCTCGAAATCCGTGCGCAAGGTCGTGAGCGTATCAATCGTGTAGGAAAGCCCTTCACGTTCCAGCTCCCTTGGGTCCACGATTAGTTGATTATGGTCGATGCTGCTTTGGAGCATCTGCAATCTTCCCTCGGCGTCGACAATCGGTGCCGCGCGATGGTTAGGGCTGTTCAGAGGAATGAGTCTGACATGCGCTAAGTGGAGGCGTTCCAATGCCTCAATCGCAAGTCTTAAATGGCCCACGTGGACTGGGTCGAAGGTGCCACCGAGGATACCAATTGGCTGATCGAGCCCGTCGTCTTTCATCCAGCCAAGATCACTTTCTTAGTTGGCAGGGTCCGGATGTGAACACCCGTGTCGAATCTTTAAATGCAAGTTAGGTTCGAATATGCCCATCGCCGATCACTATCCATTTTTGTGACGTTAACCCTTTGAGTCCAACCGGACCCCGGGCATGAATCTTATCTGTGCTAATACCGACTTCGGCGCCCAAGCCGTACTCGAAACCGTCTGCGAATCGAGTCGACGCATTCAACATGACAGAACTCGAATCGACTTCAGCCAAGAATCGACGCGCTGCACCAAGGTCTTCTGTGACAATGCAGTCCGTGTGTTGCGAGCCATAGTGCCGGATATGTTCAATCGCTTGGTCAATATCGTCCACTATCCGAATAGCCAAAATCGGTGCAAGATATTCTTCAAACCAATCTTGCTCAACGGCTCGATTAACCCGCCGATCGATCGCGCAGGTCTCGCCGCAACCACGTAACTCAACGCCCAAGTCGCAGTATGCTTGAATTAATTCTGGTAAGACCTGCGCGCTCATCGCGCGCGCGACGAGTAATGTTTCCATGGTGTTGCACGTGCCGTAGCGCTGCGTTTTGGAATTTAGCGCAACATCGAAGGCCTTTTTAGGATCGGCCATTTTATCGATGAAAACATGGCATACCCCATCAAGATGTTTGATCACGGGCATGCGCGCTTCGTTGATAACACGTTCAATCAAACTTTTGCCACCGCGCGGCACAATCACATCGACCCACTGGTGCGCAGCGAGTAACGCACCCACGGCGCGACGATCGCGTACCTCGAGGACTTGTACTGCGGCGCTCGGCAGTCCGGCACCCTTTAGACCGTTGCTGATGCAATTGGCGATGGCTCTATTAGAATGCAGAGATTCGGATCCCCCGCGAAGAATCGCTGCATTACCCGACTTCAAGCAGAGCGCAGCGGCATCAGCAGTGACATTTGGACGCGATTCGTAAATGATGCCGATGACCCCTATCGGGACCCGCATTTGCCCGATTTGCACGCCAGAAGGTCGGTAGCATAAATCCGTCGTCTCCCCTATCGGGTCAGGAAGTTCGCTAATGGCCCGCAATCCTTCAGCCATCGCTGCGATGCGTTGTTCGTTCAACTTCAAGCGATCGACCAGCGCATCTTCAAGTCCGCTTGAATCGGCAAGGTCGCGTGCGTTTGCTGCCAAGATATCCGCCGTTGCGAGTTCGATATTCTCAGCGATTTGAATTAACGCGGCGTTCTTTGCTTGAGTCGTAGCGCGTGCCATTTCTACAGCTGCTGCGCGTCCTGCACGTCCTAAGCGTTCGATGTACGCGGTAGGGTCGAAATCGTCAACACCGTCTAAATTGTTTGCCGAAGTACTCATGCTTATTCGCTTGTTGGTCCTAAAAATTTACGCCTTGCCACTTAGATTGACACAGAGCATTTCGAGTTCATCCCATGGGTTGCCAAGCAACGCTCCTTTAATGATTCGATCAAGGCGCATGCTGTCGCTGAATAGTCGGATCATGCTGGCGACGGGTGTACGTTCCAGCGCCCGTCGCACAATGGCCGAGCGCGAACTCCACACATTATGCTGATTTAATACAGATTGCACCGACTGCCCTGCCGCCACATCGATGGCCATATAGGCCAAATTCCGTAATTCCCGATTTAAAGCCCATCCGATCACAACGGCCTCAGTACCTTCGTCGCGTAATCCTCGCAGCATCCGTATGGCTTTTTCGCTGTCGCCGGCCACGGTTACATCGATTAATCCAAACACATCGAATCGAGCGCTGTCGACCATGATGTTCAACACGGTATCGACGTCGATCTCACCTTGTTCGACAAGTAAACTTAATTTATCGAGTTCTTGGGCAGCCGCCAGAAGATTGCCCTCCGCGCGCACCGCAATGAGTTCTGCGGCCGCGCTAGTGAGTCGCAATCCTGCTGATATACCACGTTCTATGATCCACTTATCGAGGGCGGCCGACGCAATCTGCTGCACTTGAACAGTGACACCGTGCTTACTGATGGTTTTAAACCAGCTTCCGTTTTGCGCGTTACGGTCCAGGCGATCCGCACTCACGAGGAAGATATCTTGACTGTCATCGCGGCCCAAAAGTTCAGCCAGAACGGCGCTGCCTGTTTTGTCCGGCTTACGGCCTTTGAGACGAATTTCGATTAATCGACGCTCGGCGAACAGCGACATTTCGTTTGTTTCCGCCAACAACAGCTGCCAATCGAATCCAGCCTCCACTTCGAATAAGAGGCGCTCAACAATCCCTTGCGTACGCGCCGTTCTGCGAATCAGGTCGGCACTCTCCATTGCTTGCAATGGTTCATCGCCAAAAACCAGGTAGGCTCTGGCGAGGCCCTTTTGCTCAAGATGGGATTTAAGCCGGTTAGTCGTTACTTGCATGTCGCTTCGTCAAATACCAACGTCGCTCTGCCTTCGCTGGCGATGCGATCGGAGGTGCGCCAAACGGGGGAAATGTTACGTCGCGGGGGGCGCAATTTCGAGGGTTTCCAAGCGCAACAGAATCGTCTGCGCAGCGTCTTGAGCCAACTCGGTCTCAATGATTTCGGCTCTCTCAGTCGTACCGAGCAGCGAGGTTTCGTCGAAAACGTAATCCTGAACCCAAGAGCGTTTTTCTGGCGCAATTAGCAGTTTTCCGTCCTGCGAGCGCACGGAAAGGGTCACTTCGAGCCCGAGTTCGACTTCGCGCACTTTCCCGTTATCAGGGTCGACCGAGATAACTCGGCGATCGAAGGATTCGTCGTTTAGTTCGATTGTGATTTGGCTGGCCGTTTTGGTGCCAATCGCGACGCCGCTGAAACGGAGCTCCTGGGCCAACCACGCTTTTAACCGGGGCGCTGTTTCTGCGGCTAGATAAACCGATTTTATGCCGAGTGCCGAGGTCCGCGTGCCACGTAGATCCCAGCCACCACAAGCGGACAGACTCACGACCATGAGCACCAGCGCAGCGAGACGGATTTTTTCCTTCAACATGGCTAAATTATCGCACGACTACGTTGATTAAGCGCCCGGGGACGACCACTATTTTTACGACTGACTTGTCAGCTATGGTCCGCTCAATCTTGGGATCGGCGAGCGCCATCGATTCCATTTGTTCAGCAGAGCAATCAGGTGAGACAGTTAATTCAGCTCGTTTTTTGCCGTTGACTTGGACCACGATTGTCACTTCGTCGCGCTCTAACGCGGCGCGATCAACAGGAGGCCAGGCGGCATCAACGAGTGGTTCAGCGTCATGTCCTAACGCTCGCCACAGTGCGTCCGTGCAATGCGGGGTGATAGGGGCGAGCAACAAGACGGCTGTCTCCAGACCCTCTTGAAGAACGGCACGGCCTTGCTCGCTGTCATCGCTGCTTCGCGTTAACGCGTTGAGTAGCTCCATAACGGCAGCAATCGCTGTATTGAATTTATATCGACGTGAAATATCATCAGTCACTTTATCGATCGTCTCGTGGATCTGACGGCGCAGCGTCTTCTGGTCAGGATTTAAGCCAGCCGTATCGAGCGGCACACAGGCGCCTTTTTGTATGTGCTTGTGGGTTAACCGCCAGAGACTTTTAATAAACCGAAAAGCTCCTTCGACGGCGCTGTCCGACCATTCCAAAGTCTGATCCGGCGGCGAGGCAAACATGGTGTATAGACGCACGGTGTCGGCGCCGTAGCGCTCAATGAGAATTTGCGGATCGACACCGTTATTCTTCGACTTCGACATTTTCTCGATCGCGCCAATTTCGACCGGTTCGCCGTCGGACGTCAAGATCGCTTTGATCGCGCGCCCTTTGGCGTCCGTTTCGACCGTCACGGCAGACGGGTTGAAATATTGCGGCTTACCTCGGCCGATATCGCGAAAATAGGTTTCTTTGCACACCATGCCTTGGGTTAGTAAGCGGGTAAATGGCTCGCCGGCTGTCACCAATCCCGTATCGCGCATCAATTTTTGGAAGAACCTGGCATAAAGCAGATGCAACACGGCGTGTTCAATCCCACCAATATAAATATCGACCGGCATCCAATATTCGACCCGCTCGTCAACCATGGCCTCAGCATCCGGGCAGCAAAATCTGGCGAAATACCAAGACGATTCGAAAAACGTATCGAACGTATCTGTTTCACGCGTCACCGGTTCACCGCTATTAGGGTGGGTCGTGTTGAAAAATTCGGGCATTGATTTTAGCGGCGAAGATACGCCTTGCCATTCAATTTGCTCGGGCAGTTGGACCGGGAGTCGCGCTGCTGCTTCCGGGACTATATTGCCGTCTTGTTCGTAGAGTACCGGGATAGGGCAGCCCCAATAGCGTTGCCGCGACACCAGCCAATCTCGAAGTCGATATTGAACCTTCCGTTCGGCGCGGCCTTGTGCCTCCAGACGTTCCGTAATTTGTTCGAAAGCACTCGCATAATCGAGGCCATCGTACTCGGCACTGTTTTTGAGAATGCCTTTTTCCACATACGCGCCGGCCGCAATGTCGGGGATCTGGCCATCGGGCGGAAAAATGACTGGGATAATCGGCAGATCGTAGTTTGTGGCGAATTCCCAGTCGCGTTGGTCGTGGGCCGGAACCGACATGACGGCACCCGTGCCATAACTCATCAACACGAAATTGGCGACCCACACTGGAATTCTTTCACCCGTCAGCGGGTGGTCGACCGTGATCCCAAGTGACATGCCGCGCTTTTCCATTTTCTCGACGACGGCTTCGGCGCTCGACATCGTGGCGCAACTCGCGACGAAATCCGCGACTGCCGGATCGCGCTCCGCGGCGCTCACGGCGAGCGGATGTTCGGGCGCAACAGCCATATAAGTCGCCCCATACAGCGTGTCGGGACGCGTCGTAAACACCTCAAGGAAGCTCGTGTCGTCAGTTAGCTTAAACTTAAGCGACAGCCCCTCGGATCGGCCGATCCAATTACGCTGCATGGTTTTAACCGCATCCGGCCAACCTTCTAAGTCATCAAGATCGTTTAACAACTCGTCGGCATAAGCGGTTATCCGGAGAAACCATTGCGGAATTTCACGCCGCTCAACTAACGCACCTGAGCGCCAGCCCCGGCCATCGATAACTTGTTCATTGGCGAGTACGGTTTGGTCGATCGGATCCCAGTTAACCACCGCTGTTTTGCGATAGACGAGGCCTTTGTCGTACAACTGCGTAAAAAACCATTGCTCCCATTGGTAATACTTAGGGTCGCAGGTCGCCAGTTCGCGATCCCAGTCATAGGCGAAGCCAAGGCGTTGAAGTTGCGCACGCATGTAGTCAATATTTGAGCGAGTCCACTCGGCCGGTGGTATGTTATTCTCGATTGCAGCATTTTCCGCTGGTAATCCGAAAGCATCCCAACCCATCGGCTGCATCACGTTTTTGCCCAACATGCGTTGGTAGCGGGAAATCACGTCACCAATTGTGTAGTTACGTACGTGCCCCATATGCAGCCGACCACTGGGGTACGGAAACATAGATAAGCAAAAGAATTTCTCACGCGCGCGATCTTCCTGCACCGCGAAGGTGCGAGCGCTTTGCCAGGATGCTTGTAAGGCCGACTCTATTGCGCCGGGGTCGTAGCGTTCTTCCATTGAGTTATTTTCTACTTTTGGGTCCATGAATAGGCGTTGTCGTCTCGATCGTCGATGCGGTGCATCAGCACGGGATTGCGGTTCGAAACCGAACCCCAGCTCAATCGATCAATTCCCCGTCGATATTGATGTTGCGCGGCAGCAGAGCATACCGTAGGCCTTTAAGACGCGCAAAAAAAAGCCGGTTCGGGTGCAATGCCCGAACCGGCGGTTGGTGCGGAGATTAACTCATCACAAGAACCGGGTATTAGCGCTCGTCGACGGTGAGTTTGTCGCGGATGTTGTCTAAAGTCGTGCTGCCGATTCCTTTGACAAGCAATAAGTCGTCGACTGATTCGAAAGGACCATTGGCCTCCCGATAGGCGACGATCGCTTCGGCTTTTGCCGGTCCGATACCCGTGACGTTGGTTGCGATGCTAACAGCGTCAGCGGCATTCACGTCGACAACGTCGGCGTGGGCACGACCAACGGCAAGGCAAACAAGGGCAGCAAATAGGGTTTTCTGTAGGATATTCATTATCTTCTCCTTCCTTGGATACGGGCTAGTGCCCGAGTGATAAAGGCCGCCATCATGGCAACCAGCCGTAATGGTACTAAAGGGCGGGGCCAAAACCAAGGTATTAGGAGTTCGAATGGATGCGTTATCCGATTTTCGGACACTGAGTTGGCGGCAAATCCATCGATATAACAGCACACGCAATGCGTGCGTGGGGAGGTAGCGATCGCGCCGTGATGGCAACTAATCACCGGACATTGCGCTGACTGGTGCAAGAGCACTGTCACGCTTCGGTCACGAAAGCGTCATAGAATCAACCGAGCCGCAAGATATCGGACGTAACGAGCATAGGATCGCCACAATGGGCACTATACTAATTGTCGATGACGAACCCGCAATAAGAGACATGCTTAAATTTACGCTGTCTGGTGAAGGTCATATCTGCATCGAAGCGCATGACACTCAGGCCGCGAACACGGCTATCAAGACAACCGTGCCGGACGTCATCCTGCTCGATTGGATGCTGCCTGGAATCAGCGGTGTTGATTTCGCGCGGCGCCTCAAACAGGACCCTGGTACCCGCGATATTCCAATTATTATGCTCAGCGCGAAGGGCGAGGAGAGTGACAAGGTTCGCGCGCTCGACACGGGCGCCGACGATTACATTACGAAACCGTTCTCCACAAGCGAACTACTTGCGCGAATTCGAGCCGTGATCCGACGCTCGAATACGCAGGTCAGTCAGAATGATATCGTCGCGGTCGCAGGAATCCGGATCGATTCTGGTACCCATCGCGTCAGTATTAACGATAACTACATTGAACTCAGTCCAACAGAATTCCGATTGCTGCACTTTTTCGTGACCCACCCTGAGCGCGTCCACACGCGCGGTCAATTATTGGACGCGGTATGGGGCGATGATGCTTATGTGGAAGATCGCACTGTCGATGTACACATCCTGCGACTTAGAAAATTATTGGCGCCGCAAGCTTGTGACCAGTATATTCAAACAGTTCGTAGCGTCGGCTACCGGTTCTCAGCTAGCGCTTAGTCAAGTGGTTCGACGGAACTTCGAGGATAAATCCAATCGCATGTACCTACGTCGCTGCAATACCGAACAAGGCCCGCGCCGATCCCGAGAGTGCGATACGGTTAATTTGGGAATTCCAGAAATACGGGACGTCGGCACGAGTTTCGAGAGCGCTAGCATGAAAGCGGGCTCCACTTTCCCCCCAGACCGATCGATAATGCTCGGAGTCATCAATTACAGGATCTAGTCATGCTTCAGACTAGGGACTTTCGCAGATTATTTTTTGTCGTTCTCTCGGCCATTGTGTTCGGGTGGATGTTCGGCGATATCACTTCGACGCTGCTTGTCGCATTGGCGTTGTATATTCTTTGGATACACCGAAATATCGGCCAGTTGCTCAGCTGGATCCGGGATCGGAAGAACCACGAGGCGCCAGACCTTCCCGGGGTTTTCGAAGACCTGTGCCGCGAAATGGATTATTCGCGTGAACGGCATCGCAAACGAAAGAAGAAACTCGGCAGCTATCTGAAACAATTTCGACTCGCGACCCGGGCCTTACCTGATGGGACCCTGGTACTCGATGAACGTGGCGCAGTAACGTGGGCGAATAAGGCTGCCACAGCCTATCTGGGGATCCGCTGGCCCGACGACGCAGGACAACGCATTACGAACTTGATCCGTCTACCCGAAATAGCTGAATTCGTTGACAAGAATAAAGAACTTTCGAATATAGACATCACTTCGCCGATTAATCCTGATATCCATCTCAACGTGCGGATCACGCCGTATGGCAATGGACAGCGTCTATTCGTCGCGCGCGACGTCACTCAGCTACATCGTGCCAACCGAATTCGCCGCGATTTTGTGGCTAACGTTTCACACGAGTTGCGCACACCCATTACGGTGTTGCGTGGCTACCTTGAAAACATGTCGTCCGAACGAGAACAATGCCCTCCGGCGTGGCAGAAAGCGATGGAGCAAATGCTCGAACACGTCGCGCGAATGCAATCTATCGTTGAAGACCTTCTGGTGTTGTCCAAACTTGAGCAGAGTGACGAGATCGAACACGTAGAAGTTGTGTCCGTCACCTCGTTGATCGCAGACATTCAGAGCGAGTCGCAATTACTCAATACCCGATACGAACACATGTTCGCGTTGGAGGTTGACACTAGCGTTGAGATATTTGGCTCCGCGAAGGAACTGCACAGTTGTTTTTCGAACCTGGTCTACAACGCGATTCACTACTCAGGTAAAAGCAAAGTTATTGAAATCCGTTGGTACCAGGATGACAGTGGGGCGCACCTGTCCGTGAAAGACAATGGCATCGGTATCGCGCAGCAACACCTGGTACGCCTAACTGAACGATTCTATCGCGTAGATACCGCCCGAGATCGATCACAGGGCGGCACTGGACTTGGTCTCGCCATTGTCAAACACGTGTTAACTCGCCATGGCGGCTCGCTACATATTGAAAGCGAATTAGAAAAAGGCAGCACGTTTCGCTGCGACTTTCCGCTTAAATCGATCGTCACACCTGAAGCGCCTGAAGAGATCGATCAGTCGGCATAAGCCTTGTTGGCGCTGCGTTCAATCCTCTTTCGAGGAAAATTTAAATTCCTTGTCGATATCTTCAAGCGAGGTATGTCGCACATCTTTTCCTTCTACAAAGTAGATGATGTACTCCCCGATATTGTTCGCGTGATCGCCGACTCGCTCGAACGCGCGGACCGCCAATACAGCTTTAAGCACTTGAGATATGCTGCGCGGATCTTCCATCATGTAGGTGATCAGTTGACGCATGATCGCGTTATTCTGTTCATCGACTTCAGGATCTTGCTTGGCCACTTGGAAAGCCGCTTGAGAATCCATCCGAGCGAAAGCATCCAGCACGTCGTGTAGCATTCGCTTGACGTGATTGCCCATTGCCAAAATACCGACGTAGTACGCTTTGGGACTTTCAACGGCGGTTAGTTCCAGCGCGAGGCGCCCAACTTTTTCGACTTCGTCACCGATCCGTTCGAGATCAGTAATCGTCTTGCTCACCGCCAAAACTAATCTTAAATCGCCAGCTGCCGGCTGCCGGCGCAGTAATATACCGGAACATTCCTCGTCAATTTCGACTTCTAACGCGTTAACGCGATAGTCATTCGTCGCCACATATTCGGCCAGTTCCGAGTCGCTATTCGCTAGCGCATCCAAAACTTTTGCCAAATGGTCTTCAACGAGTCCGCCCATGCCAAGAACGTGCGAACGTAAGTTATTCAGTTCGTTGTCGAACTGCTGTGATATGTGACTCGGGATTTGCCTGGAAGCCATTAGAAAAGTTCTCCATTAACCATAGCGGCCGGTAATGTAATCTTCGGTTTGTTTTTGCGCCGGGTTCGTGAAAATCTTTTTGGTATCGTCGAACTCGATCAAAGTGCCTAGGTACATGAAAGCGGCGAAATCAGATACTCGCGTCGCCTGCTGCATATTATGAGTGACTATGACGATGGTGTAGTCCCGTTTGAGCTCGTAGATCAGCTCTTCAATTTTTAGAGTCGAAATCGGATCAAGCGCCGATGCAGGCTCATCTAGGAGAAGAACTTCGGGTTCAATTGCAATTGCGCGCGCGATAACTAAACGTTGCTGCTGTCCCCCGGATAGACTCAACGCACTTTCTTGAAGACGGTCCTTAACCTCATCCCAAAGCGCCGCGGCACGCAAAGAACGCTCTACCGCTCGATCAAGTGTGCGGCGGTTGTTAACTCTCTGAATGCGCAATCCGTAGGCGACGTTCTCGTAAATCGATTTCGGAAATGGATTCGGTTTTTGGAAAACCATACCGATGCGGCGGCGAAGATTTGCGACATCTACATCACGCGCATAAATGTCTTCGTCATGCAAAAATATTGAGCCGTCGATGCGCACGCCATCGATCAAATCGTTCATTCGGTTGAAGCAACGCAGCAACGTGGATTTCCCGCAACCACTTGGGCCAATAAAAGCGGTCACCATCTTTTCGGGGATCGTCATGTTGATCGAATTCAACGCCTGCTTGTCGTTATAGAACAAATTCAGATTTGAAACCGTTAAAGATGCTGTGTTTGAATCAACGGGAACGGAGTAAGTGCCGGCGGAACTGTTGGAGTTACCATTGGAGTCGGTTCCAGTTGACTGCGCGTTTGGTACATTGCTCATCAGACACTGACCTGAATTATTTTATTTGTATGGGTTTTCATTAATTAACCGTCCCCTGCTTTGTACGACTCGCGCAGGCGATTGCGGATCCGGATCGCCGCAATGTTGAGGGCGACAATTAACACGACTAACAGAAATGCGGTGGCATAAACCAAGGGGCGGGCTGCTTCGACGTTCGGGCTTTGGAAACCAACGTCGTAGATATGAAAACCGAGATGCATGAATTTACGGTCAACATGCAAAAAAGGGAAGTTCCCGTCCATTGGGAGCGACGGCGCTAATTTTACAACACCAACCATCATTAACGGCGCGACTTCGCCAGCGGCGCGCGCGATAGATAAGATCAATCCCGTCATCATCGCGGGTGTTGCCATCGGCAACACAGTACGCCACAAAGTCTCGGCCTTGGTTGCGCCCAACGCTAACGAACCTTCGCGAATCGCGCGAGGTATTCGCGTCAGACCTTCCTCAGTTGACACGATAACGACCGGCACAGTGAGAATCGCCAAGGTAAGCGCTGACCACAGAATCCCAGGGGTTCCGAAAGTCGGCGCCGGCAGAGACTCTGGGAAAAACAATTGATCGATATTGCCGCCGAGAAAATAAACAAAAAAACCGAGGCCGAATACACCGTAGACGATCGAGGGGACACCTGCCAGGTTATTTACAGCAATACGTATTGTGCGGGTCAGTAGGCCTTGGTGCGCGTATTCACGCAGATAGATAGCGGCGATGACCCCGAACGGGGTCACGAAAATCGACATCAAAATAACTAACAGCACCGTACCGAAAATCGCGGGGAATACGCCGCCTTCGGTATTCGCTTCGCGCGGATCTTCGGACACGAACTCCCACATCTTGGTAAAGTAGTAGCGGATTTTCTCAAACGTGCTCATCTGATTAGGACGAATAGCACGAACCATTTTCGCGATGGGTAATTCGACTTCTTGCCCTGTAATTGTTGCAGCCATTATCGAATATCGACCTAGCTCTTCATAAATCGCGGACAATGAGTCGTTCAGTGTTCCGTAGCGCTCCTCTAGCAATAGTTTTTCAGCGGCTATTTCGTCAAACGGCGCGCCTGATTCGACGCCGTCAAGCTGTAAACGCTTGCTGCGCAAACGAAGACGTTCCATCGCGTAATTTATTTTACCAATTTGATCTTTTTCGATTGTTCTTATTTGGCGGCGCAATTCCGTTTTCCGCACGATGCTCTCTTGCATCGCGTCCCATGCCGGCTCTCCGCTCGCAATAATTTCACCGTCCAACTTCACCGAGAGTAAATTCCCGTAGAAGTTTCCCCACTCATCACGTTCGGCCATAAAACTATCGGGAGGCGTTTTTCTGGACGTTATATCTGTTTCATTTACCCAAACAAAATCCGCCCCGGACACGTCTCGATTACCGACCTTGATGAGGTGGCGACGAACGAATTCCATGCCTTCGGGAACAATGCTGCCGGTTCCACGCACTCGCACTGCGCTGACGATCTCCTGTTCGATGAAATTACCGAGCAAGCTCGTCGTGCTGCCGTCTTTTTCGCGTAGCTCGATTGAATCAATCGTGGCGGGCCAAAAATGACCTAAGCCGCGCACCGAAATCAAAAACAGTAATCCGAACACCATAATTAGGTTGAGGCTAACCATGCCGGCGCTTAGCCAAACCCACGGGCTGCCGCTGTGAACCCACGTCTTTGCTGATTCGATAGAATTCATTGTGCTCTACAGATTGCTGTACTTAACGCGTAGACGCTGACGAACAATTTCGGCAACCGTATTAACGACGAATGTGACCATAAATAAAACTAAGGCTGCCAAAAAGAGCACCCGAAAATGCGTGCTATTAACTTCGGACTCTGGCATTTCGACGGCGATATTTGCCGACAACGCACGGAAGCCCTCAAAAATATTGATCTCCATGATGGGCGTATTGCCAGTCGCCATCAGTACAATCATGGTTTCTCCGACCGCACGTCCTAGCCCGATCATCACAGCCGAAAAAATGCCTGGGCTGGCAGTCAGGATGACCACGCCGATCATAGTTTGCCAAGGTGTTGCACCGAGTGCGAGTGAACCGGAGGTGAGATGTCCCGGAACCCCAAAGACGGCATCTTCACTGATTGAGAATATCGTCGGAATGACAGCGAAGCCAATCGCCATGCCGACGACGAGTGAATTTCTCTGATCATAGGAAATACCGAAATTCTCTGACAGCCACACGGGTAAGCTACCGTCAAAGAGTGCCGTCTCGATCGGCAGGCTCAGGCTCAACGACAACCATATACCCAAACAGACAATGGGGAGTAACACGGCTGATTCCCAGCCATTGCGGAAATATGAGCGCGCACGCGGCGGCAGTTTGTCAATCACGAAAGCGGCGAAAATGAAAGAAAACGGCACGACAAAAAATGCCAAAATCACGCCGGCTAAATATTGCTCAATGAGCGGAGCAAGCCATAGTCCGGCAAGGAAGCCGAGGATAACTGTGGGTAAGGCTGCCATCACCTCAACCGACGGCTTAACGAAATTACGCATTTTCGGCGTCATAAAATAGGCGGTATAGATTGCGCCTAGAATGGCCAATGGAATTGCGAAGAGCATCGCGTATAGGGCCGCCTTCAACGTCCCAAAAGTAAGCGGTGTTAAACTAAATTTTGGTTCGAAATCGCCACTCGCCGACGAAGATTGCCAAATGTATTCGGGTTCGGCGCGGCTTTCATACCAAACTTTTCCCCAAATTGAATTCCACGAGATCTCTGGATGCTCGTTGTGAACTGCGTGCTTTTCAATCTCGCCACTGCCGGTGAGAAATAAGAGGGCATCGGCGCGCGGACTAATGGCGAGCTTATGTAGCGAATTCGTAGCAAGGGTATCCGTCACCAGGATGCGCCCGGCGGTAGTATGGATTAATGCGAAATTTCCCGCCTCATCGGCCGCGACAAATCCTTTGCGGAAATATTCGGGGACAACTATTGAAACACTCGATGTAAACGGAGCGAAACTCCTTACCTGTTGGATGGTGTAATTATTGTTGTCGTCGCGAACCGGGAACCATTGTGAAATTGTGCCGCTCGAATCGCCGACGAGAATTGAGATCCCACCGCTCAAATATTCTAGGGTCGTGAGTTGAAGATCGTTCGGGAGAACGTTAACCAGATCGAGGAGTTGTGGTTGCCGTTTGTTACTTATATTGAAATAACTAATTTGTCCTTGCGCGGATGCTACATAAAGCTCCCGCTGGTCGACGTCGATCAGGAGATGACTAATGTCATATTTGATGTTTGGTAAGACAACATGCGTCGTTGTGACCTCGGGTTCATCGACGAGAAATGACTCGGCGAGCGTCACGTTCGTCAGCGTTAACTCTTTTGCGTCCGTAACCGAGACAATCGTCATCTCGTTGTCTTGCGCCTGGGCAGCTAACATTGAAATGTCCCCGCTTCCCTGGCCAAGCTCTACCGGGGTGCTGCCGAATGGGTATTCTAAGGTCGGCGTAATACGGCGTTTGTCATTCGGATAGCTGATCGCGTACTCCGGCCGCACAACGATTACTGTGCGATCCTCAAACGCCACCGTGATGGTTCGCTGAACCGGATCGCCGGCGGCGATCGCGACGACCGGGCTGCCCGCGCCATTTGAGATCTTGCCCTGGTCGATTATAACGCCGTTGTTCGCGGTGAAAAATGCGTATTCGCCATCTGCCGTTATGACGAAACCAATTTCAGCGTATTCGTCCAGCGATAGATGGGCGATCGGTGAGCCTTTGAACGGGGAATCATAACGCACCAGCGGCGCGGTGCTCGCGCTGCCGAAAATCGGCAGCACGACGTAAAATAAATAGAAGAAGATCATCACGATAGTAATGATCACGCCAATACCGCCAACCGCCATCGTCCACCCGAAGAGGCGGTCCTTGATTGTCCGCCAGCGACGGTGGCTATTTTCCAGTTGGAGTTTGGTTTGCGTAGTTTCGGATTCCATCAACTTCCTTTATGGCTCCGCCGAGGCTTAGCCCGGCCGAGCCCGGCGATATTCTATCGCAATCGAAACTGCACCGCGAAAACTACTCAGCAAACAAGCCTGCGTATTTCCCTGCTACCTTACTTGGAAGTGGGATATATCCGTCCTTCACTACGACGCCTTGACCAATTTTTGACAGAACCATTCGCAAAAACTCACGTTCCAACGGAGGCAACGGTCTATTCGGATGTTTATTTACATAAACATAGAGAAAACGCGCCAAGGGAAATTTACCGGAAATGGCGTTGTCTGGACTCGCCTCGATAAATTCACCGCCGTCATCCTTGGCCAGAGGAACAGCACGAACGCCAGAGGTCCGGTAGCCAATACCGGAGTACCCGATTCCATTGATCGATTTCGTAATGCCTTGGACGACCGAGGCTGATCCCGGTTGCTCGTTGACAGAATTCTTGAAGTCGCCCTTACATAAAGCCTTTTCTTTAAAGTAACCATACGTGCCGGACACCGAATTGCGTCCGTAAAGCTGAATGGGTCTGCGGCTCCATACCCCGGTTAAACCAAGGTCCCCCCAAGTTGTCACATCGCTTTTGTAGCCACAGGTCCGTGTTGCGGAAAAAATCGCATCGACTTGTGGGATTGAAATACCCGTGATCGGGTTATCTTTGTGAACATAGACTGCAAGCGCATCAATCGCGACGGGCACCGCCGTCGGTTTGTAGCCGTGCTTGCGTTCGAAGGACTCGATTTCTTTGTCTTTCATCTTGCGGCTCATCGGCCCCAAATTTGAGGTTCCTTCAGTGAGTGCCGGCGGCGCCGTGCTCGATCCCGCAGCTTGCACTTGAATATTGACGTTCGGATAAAAACGTTTGAATTCTTCCGTCCATAGAGTCATTAAGTTCGCGAGCGTATCGGACCCGACACTCGAGATATTCCCAGAAACACCGCTAGCTTTCTCGTAGTCGGGCAGATCTTGGTCTACCGAGTCCATCGCGAAACAGATGCCTGCGTTTGCGATCATGAGTACTAAAGTTATGTTTATTAACAGATTTTTCAAGTCCTTGCCTCCGCCATTTCAAATGCAAAACTATCGCGGCTTGCGCGACGAGGCCATTAAACGATCGCTTTGTTACATGAATATGACGACGCTACATTATCGAATCGGACTTAGTCGCGGTTCGGCCTAGGCCCGGGTTTCACCGCGCAATAGCTATAGATTTGACGATATCAGATTCGGATTCCCGGCGGACGGGCTAGCGATCCGCGACAATGTAGCTAATCCAGCCAGCATCCGCATCAGCCGTCTCGACCGGCGTAAATTCCCCATTGGCTTCCGTTTCATCTTCATTCCATCCCTGCCAGTACGTCGTAACCTTACTAAAACCCGCTTCGCTCAATATTTCCCGCAGCTCCGGCAAGGTCCACAATCGCCAGTCATAGGTAAACGCTTTCTTCAATCGTGACCCGTCCGTAAACTTAAAATGGATGTGGCAGCGCATTTCTCCAGTGACGGGATTGTACGCGGCCTGGTCCCACAGGTAGGTGAAGCCCTTATGCTTCGTGCTTTCCTTCAGCTCGCGAAAAGCATCGTATCCTCCGTAACAATCGAGCACGAACATGCCGTCCGCGCCCAGCGCGTCGCGAACTTTGGCGAAATAGTCTCGCAGTGCAGGGCGTTGCTTAAACACCCAATAACTGAAATTCATCGCGATCACGATATCTTGAGTGGGCGTGTGCACTGTCATGACGTCGGCCTTAATTAGCGCGATACGTTCTTGCTCCGAGTCGCTTAATCCAACAATGTGTCGATCTCGCCCCCAACCCATTACGTCTTCGTCAAGATCGACGCCAACGGCGTAGTTGTCACTACGTCGACGCACCCATTCACACGAGGTGTTGCCAGTGCCACAGAAGTCTTCTCTTAGAAACTTTGCTTGACGACCCCGGGTGGCAGTAAATGTCGCGTCGACGAAGTCGATTTCTGCATCGACTGCTTGGACGGAATCTTCGTAGAGTTGGTGGCGATCTGCCGTCTTCGCGGTGAGCGGTTTGGCTTTTTTCTTGCGCTCGTCTTCAGACTTGGTGCTAGAGTACTTGTTCTTACTGTTCGACATGTTAAGACGCTGATCCCGGTATAGTACTAGTGGCAACGGCTCGCGATTCTATCACCAGTATCAATCTATTGCTGTCGCGAACTATGCCTGCGGAATAAGATTTTAAGTTGACGTTTGGATGGACAAGAAGACTATAGAACTGAATGCCCCGGAGCTCTATATCAATCGCGAGCTGAGCTTGCTTGAGTTCAATCGACGAGTGCTCGAACTATCCAAGGATAGTTCCAATCCGCTGCTAGAGCGGCTGAAATATCTATGCATCGGAAGCAGCAATCTCGATGAATTTTTTGAAATTCGAGTCGCTGGTCTAAAACAGCAGGTTGTTTACCGTTCCGCCGCCGCAGGTCCCGATCAAATCGCACCCATCGAGCAGCTAAAACGCATTAGCGAGGTAGCTCATGAATTCGTTGCCGATCAATACCGTATCTTGAATGACGAGTTGATTCCGCTATTGGCAGAAGCAGAGATCCACTTTTTGAAACGTTCGCAGTGGGACGCGAAACAGGCTGGCTGGGTTAAGCGCTACTTCAACCGCGAACTACTACCTGTATTAAGCCCGATTGGCTTAGATCCGTCGCACCCATTTCCTCGCATTCTTAACAAGAGTCTCAATTTTCTGGTGTCGCTCGAAGGTAAGGATGCGTTCGGACGTGATAGTGCGGTCGCTATAGTACAGGCGCCTCGGGCGCTGCCGAGAATCATCAACATTCCGACAAAACAAGCTGGCGGACCGCATAGCTTCGTGTTCCTATCGTCGATTATTCATGCGCACGTAAACGATATTTTCCCAGGCATGCGGGTGTCAGGCTGTTATCAATTTCGGGTAACGCGCGACAGTGATTTATTCGTTGACGATGAAGCCGTGGAAGACCTTATCCTGGCGTTGGAAGGCGAGCTCGACCAGCGACGTTTTGGCGCGGCAGTGCGCCTAGAAATCGCTGAAGAATGTCCGCGCGAATTAGTTAGTTTGCTAAAGCGTGAGTTTGATCTCATCGATGACGAAATTTACCAATGTCGCGGACCCGTTAATTTAGGTCGCTTGATGGCAGTACCTGAGATGATTGAACGCTCGGACTTAAAGTTCCCTGCCTTCGCGCCGAGCCGCCCGCGTCGATTAGCAACCTCCAACGATCTGTTCGCCGTGATTCGACGCGGCGATTTGCTACTGCACCATCCGTTCGAATCGTTCGTACCCGTCATTGAGTTTCTCCGCCAATCGGCAGCGGATCCGAACGTTTTAGTTATTAAGCAGACCTTGTACAGAACCGGCGCAGACTCTCCTATCGCGAACGAGCTCGTCGAGGCCGCGCGCACCGGAAAAGAGGTGACGGTCGTCGTTGAGCTGCAAGCACGCTTTGATGAGCGGGCGAATATTGAGTTGGCGGCAAAACTACAAGAGGCTGGCGCACACGTTGTATACGGCGTGGTGGGTCATAAAACTCACGCAAAAATGATCCTCGTTGTACGTCGAGAAGGCAACCAGCTGCGCCGCTATATTCATCTCGGAACGGGTAATTACCATCCGAGCACGGCGAGGCTGTATACGGATTATGGTTTATTTACCTGCGACAACGCGATTGGCCTAGACGTTCAGAAGATTTTCCATCAATTAACGGCTCCGGGTCGTCCGGGAAAGTTGAAGAAACTGCTGCAATCTCCATTCACCTTACATAAAGCGATGGTTGAGTTTATTGAACGAGAAGCCGCCATTGCGCGAGCTGGAAAACCCGCGCGGATTATCGCGAAAATGAACGCGCTGACCGAAGTTAATGTGATAAAGGCGCTTTACGATGCGTCTTGTGCCGGAGTAAAAATCGATCTTATTGTGCGCGGCGTTTGTGCATTGCGCCCTGGCATTGTCGGCGTATCGGAAAATATTAACGTGCGCTCCGTGGTCGGTCGTTTTCTTGAACACACACGGGTATTTTACTTTCAAAACGACGGCAACCAGGACGTTTATCTTTCGAGCGCCGATTGGATGGATCGGAATTTCTTTAGTCGTATTGAAACGTGCTTCCTCATCGAAGACAAACGAATACGTGATCGCATCCTGAAGAAGGGCTTACATAGCTACTTGAGCGACAATGTCAAAGCCTGGCAGTTGCGTAGCGACGGCACCTACGTCCGCGTTAAGCCCGGTTCGAGCCGCGCACGAGAAGCGCAACAGCAGTTATTGGAAGAACTTAGCGATTGAAGCGCGTGCGTAATTCTTATTTGAACTTTAGCCGGAAGCGCGACGTCTTTAGATAATCCGCCTCTTGTTCTAGATCGGCCACCGTCAACTGGTGCTGTCCCAGCCATTCATCAGGAAATCGCAAACGAATTTTATCTTCCTCCACTCGGATTTGAATGCTTGGCAACTGCGCTTCCCTACGTCTTCGATGAAGCACGACAGCTAAGCGAAGTAGCACAGACAGTTTTTCGATCTTATCGCGACTAGCATCAGCTAAAGTCTGAAATTCGGCGACCGGAAATTTGCGCCGATGGCCACGGACCAAAACGGCCAAAGTACGCTGCTCGCCGCGGGAGAATCCCGGCATATCGAGATGCGTCAGCAAGTAACTCCCATGTTTGTGATACTGAGAGTGTGCAATTGCACTGCCGATTTCATGGAGCGCGCTCGCCCAACGCAATAACTGCTCGAGGTCGGTTCCAGAGATATTCCAGAGCGAATTGACTTGCAGCCAAAGATCTTTAGCCGTGCCAAACACTCTGTGGCTCTGGGCACGGTCAGTGGAATATCTGTCGACTAACGACTCGATCGTTTTTTCGCGTACATCCTCGTGTTGAATCCTTCCTTGCAAATCATACAGCAGGCCTTCTCGCAGCGCGCTGGATGACACGCGCATGTGCTCGATACCCAAGGTCTGAAATATGCCCAACAGTATCGCGACTCCGCCAGGAAAGACGGCGCGCCTTTCCTCGGATAAGCCCGGCAAATTCAGCTTGTCGACATGGCCTGCAGAGACCAGCGACGAGCGTAACTGAAGCAAAGAGCTCGCCGTGATGCCGTCTTTACTCCAACCATTAGCAATAACAACATCACGGATTGCAACATTGGTCCCAGAGGCACCAATAACGGACTGCCAACCTTTTTCTCGATAGGTGGCTTCAAGTGGTTCTAGTTCTTGTTTCGCTCGAATCTCTGCGAGTTTTAACCGGGAGTCAGTGATCTTGCCGTCGCTAAAGTGCGCAGCGCTCATCGCGACGCAACCCATGTGCAGGCTTTCCATGATGATCGGATCAAAATGACGACCCAGTATTAACTCAGTGCTGCCGCCACCAATGTCGATAACGAGCCTTAAATCTGACTCGTCTTCCAAGCCATGCGACACGCCGAGATAAATTAATCGCGCTTCTTCGCGTCCCGAGATTACATCGATAGGATAGCCAACTGCGGCCTCAGCTTGCGCTTGGAAAGCGGGCCCATTTCGCGCAATGCGCAAGGTATTCGTGCCCACGATCCGAACGTTGTTGGACTCTAAATCACGGAGTCGCTCACCAAATTGCTGCAGACATTTAATCGCTCTAAGCAAAGCTTCATCGTCAATTTGATTATCACTCGTCAGTCCGGCCGCCAAGCGCACCATGGTGCGCATTCGGTCGATAATCTTAAATCGGCCGTTAGATGTTTCTGCGACAACTAAGTGAAAGCTATTAGAGCCTAAATCGACGGCAGCAATTGTGGCGGATAAATCGTTGGTCATGGTTGCGGCCTTTCGCGAAGTGACAAGACCATCGCGATTAGATTAACGTCGACATTGACCACTCAGTGGTCAACGTCACATTATACGGCGATTGGAGATAATCAACCGGGAGGCTGAATCGTGGATAGCAAAATTATCGAAATTACACCGCACGAAGCGCAAGCATTGCTCGATCGCGATCCGAGTTCGCGACTAATCGATGTACGCTCAAAAGTGGAATTCGATTATGTGGGGCATCCGCCAGGTGCGATTCACGTCGCGTGGAAGGAATTTCCCGAATGGAAAGAGAATCCCTCCTTTGTCGAAGATGTCGAAACCGCGTTGGCGCGCGAACAATTAGGTAGCAAGGACAACCCTTTATTAATGCTTTGCCGCAGCGGCGCCCGCTCACATAGCGCAGGGCTTAAATTAATGACGTCTGAATATTCTCAGGTTTATAACGTGCTCGAAGGGTTCGAAGGCGACAAAGATGAAAATCAACACCGCGGGAATCTAAACGGATGGCGCTTTCGAGGTCTTGCTTGGGAACAAGGTTAGGACAATTCAAATACGCGCGCGACCGCACTGCCAGCAAGCGGTAAACTGGGGTTCGATCGATTCTGAGCAGCGTGAACAGACCCATGGATCGGGGCCAACGTCAGGGCTTCGTAAGGCACGCTCGATCACTGACCGTGCGCGTTGAACGTCGTCATCATGCCACACCCACAGTTCCGGCCAGCACTCAGTAGGCGGTAGTTCGCCGCTCCCCCCAATCAGCAATTCGTTGCGTATGTGACATTCGATTCGTTCAGAGTCAAGAACCGATTTTAGATATCCGATAAGGATAGGGTCATCAGCAGTGTGGATTTTCAGCATGATGTGCACTCAAGGTTTGCGAATCGGAGGGAATCAGGACGAGGTGGTTGGACCGGCCCGTCAGGCTTCAAGTTACCTAATTTTATGATTGACTGAGTGCTGACGAATTGCACCAGGGATCTCCGACCGCCGCCACTAGTTTAGCCAAATACACATCGCTATCCGCTACCCAGAAGGCGACCTAAACCAGGTTTTAATCAAGATCAAGCGAAATTTGCTTTTCACCCGTATAATGCAGCGCCTTTTGCCTCCGAACGAGCTGATAAGATGAGTTTAAATTTACGCAATATTGCTATCGTCGCACACGTCGACCATGGCAAGACTACCTTGGTGGACCAATTGTTAAGGCAATCGGGCACTTTAGCGCGCGGCTCCGAAGGGCGCGAACGTATTCTCGATAGCAACGACCTCGAACGCGAACGCGGCATTACGATTCTGTCGAAAAACACCTCGATTACCTGGCGCGACTACCGGATCAATATCGTCGATACCCCCGGGCACGCCGATTTCGGCGGCGAGGTGGAGCGCATACTGTCGATGGTCGATTCAGTGTTGCTACTGGTTGATTCTGTCGACGGCCCAATGCCGCAAACGCGCTTTGTGACGCAAAAAGCGTTTGCCCGGGGCCTGCGGCCGATTGTGGTGATCAATAAGATCGATCGCGATGGCGCTCGCCCGCACTGGGTGTTGGACCAAACTTTCGAACTATTCGACAGTCTCGGCGCGACCGACGCGCAACTGGATTTTCCCGTCATCTACACATCGGCAACGATGGGTTACGCACGTAGCGAGGCCGACGGGAAAGAGTCTAATATGGACGCCCTGTTCGAGATGATCGTCAACTCTGTTGCACCACCTGATGTGACCGAAGACGGCGCGTTTCAAATGCAAATCAGCTCACTCGATTACTCGAGCTATGTCGGCGCGATCGGCATCGGAAGAGTCCAGCGTGGTGAGGTAAAACCCGGACAAGTCGTCACCTTAGTGACTAGCGAAGGGGTTCGACGCAGCGCGAAGATCATGGAAGTGCTGGGATTTAAGGGCCTTAGCCGGACAGCGCAAGCGAGTGCGCAAGCTGGCGATATTATCGCAGTGACGGGTATCGACCGCGTGCGAATTTCGGACACTTTGTGTGATCCGGCCGAGGTGCAAGCATTGCCCCCGCTAATCGTCGATGAACCCACTGTCAGTGTGTCATTTGAAGTGTCCGATTCGCCACTCGTCGGCCGGGACGGTCAATTCTGTACGAGCCGCCAGATCGCAGAACGTCTCGAGCAAGAACTCATTCACAACGTCGCGCTAAGAGTCGAGCCGACGGGCGATCCGAAACGGAACATTGTGTCCGGTCGCGGCGAGTTACATCTTGCGATCCTAATGGAGAATATGCGCCGCGAGGGTTATGAGTTCTCGGTTGGTCGTCCCCAGGTAATCATTAAGATTATCGATGGCATTGAACACGAGCCCTTCGAAACGCTGAGCGTTGACGTGCCAAGTGAAAGCCAAGGCACGGTGATGCAACGCCTCGGGGAACGCAAAGGTGAGTTAACCTCCATGCAGCCGGACGGAAAAGGCCGAGTACGCCTTGACTATTCGATACCGGCTCGCGGTCTAATTGGGTTCCGTACGGAATTTTTGACTGCTACCTCTGGTGCCGGTCTGCTCTATCATACGTTTGACCGTTTCGCACCAAAGAAACGCGACGTCATCGGCAACCGAAACAACGGCGTATTGATCTCCAATGGCGCCGGTAAGGCGCTTGCCTACGCCTTGTTTAATCTGCAAGAACGTGGCCGTCTGTTTGTTCGCCACGCCGATGAAGTCTATGAGGGCATGATTGTCGGCATACATTCGCGTGACAACGATCTCGTGGTCAATCCGCTCAAAGCAAAACAATTGAACAACATTCGCGCTGCCGGCAACGATGAGAATCTGATCCTGGTGCCGCCGATCGAATTTGATCTCGAGCAAGCCTTGGAGTTCATCGCTGACGACGAACTTGTCGAAATTACGCCGACTGCGATTCGAGTGCGCAAGCGCTCTCTGAAAGAAGCGGACCGCCGTCGCGAGGGTCGACTGAAAATCGCCTAAACGTGATTGGCTTATTGCAACGAATCACGAAGGCTAAAGTTGAAGTCCGCGGCGAGACAATAGGTGCCGTCGGTGCGGGCTTGCTCGTGCTGGTTGGTATCCAACGCGGCGACACCGAACTCCAAGCCGATCGGTTGCTCGAACGGCTACTGAGTTTCCGCGTATTCCCAGATCACGAAGACAAGATGAATCTAGATGTCCGCAAAGTGGGTGGGGGATTGTTGTTAGTCCCACAATTTACTTTGGCCGCCGATACTTGCAAGGGTACGCGTCCGAGTTTCACGACCGCTGCGCCGCCAGAAGAAAGTAAGGCATTATTTGATTATCTGCTGCACCAAGCGCGCGCGTCACACGAGCCGGTCAGTTGTGGGCAATTTGGCGCCCAAATGTTGGTGTCGCTGACGAACGACGGACCGGTAACGTTTTGGCTCGAGGTTCCGCCGAACATAGCTGAAACTTAGTTCTGCGCTTGGCGCTACGGGTTAGAGCGTCGAGCAAGTCGGGCATCCTGTCACCCTATCTCCCCCATCCATGGAGTCGCACGTCGTGCTGACAAATCAGGTTTGCGTGTTTTCAGCTCACTTTCTCGTTAATTGGAATGACTACTTCGCTGCAAAAGTACACAACAAGTTACTCAAACCGGACGTTCCCTGGTGACGAAAGCCTAAATTCGACAGGCTTCTAGGATGGTCTTAAAGCTTCACGGCGTGCATGATGGTGGCTCACGCTCAGCTCACCTAGCGCGCTTTCAAATAACATTTTGATGCAACAGAACAAATCCCTACTGGTCGTCTTCCATAGTCGCTCAGGCAATACCGCGAGCATGGCAGAAGCTGTGATTGGCGGTGCGCAAGATAGCGCAATAGAAGGGGTTGATGTGGTCGTCAGCGATGCGCTAACGACCCGCTCGGATCAAGTCTTAAGCGCAGATGGCGTGATTCTCGGCACCCCGGAAAACTTCGGTTACATGTCAGGCGCGATGAAAGTATTTTTAGAAACCGTGTACTACGACTGTCTCGAACGAACTCAAGGATTGCCCTATGGGATTTTCATCCACGCCGGTAACGATGGGTCCGGTGCGCTTTCAAGCATGACGCGAATTATTAGCGGATTGCGCTGGAGGCAAGTGATTGAACCAGTAATTGTTGTTGGAGACACGCAACCACCCGGGCTCGAAGCATGCCGTGAGCTAGGCATGAGCTTGGCTGCTGGACTCGAAAGCGGAATTTTTTGACCGTAAACCAGTAGAAACCGCGGACCACGCAGTTGATAATGCGCGATCCGCAGGCAAAACCAGGTATCCGAATGACGATCGCCAATAGCACCGCACGATTAAGCGAAGTTTCTGCACCGCGTCCTACTACTGATATTCGTAAATCGGCAATCGATCCTGATTTCTGGTACCCGGTCGCGAGAAGTAAACACCTCAAACGTGGGAAGACCCTCGCCGTGGCGTTCGCGGGCCAAGCCATAGTTTTGGTGCGGCCAAAATCTGGTGAGCCGTTCGCACTGGAAGATCGCTGTGCCCATCGGCAAGTTCCTCTTCACGTCGGACAGGTCAGTGGCGCGGGGATCAAGTGTGGCTATCACGGCTGGACCTACGACAAGGACGGTAATTGCACCAGCATTCCGTACCTGGATACGTCTACGCTCAAACCGAATTGCGTGCGAAGTTACCCGTGCCGTGAAGCTTATGGTCTCGTGTTTGTGTTTCCGGGTACGCCGGAAAAAGCGTCGAATGTTGCGTTTCCAGAACTACCATCTGCGAGTGACCCAGCCTACAAGACCCGCTATCTCGATCGGCAGGTTGATTGTCACTGGTCGTTCATGCACGAAAACTTGATGGACATGAACCACCAGTTTTTACATCGAAAACTGATGGGCGGGGTCGCAACGATTTTCTTAGATGGTCGCAAAGGCGATACGTGGATGGAAGCCGACTACACGTTCAAGCGGCGCAGCGGCAAACAACCTCTCGGGGAGAAATTCATGCTCGGGAAGCGACCAGATGCCGCGCCTGAGGATCGCGACTTGATGACGATACGTACTGAGTACCCGTATCAAACATTACAATTTTGGACTGCCGGAAGCGAGGATCCCGCACTCGACCTTTGGAATGTCTATATCCCGATCGACAAAGAGCAGCGGCGCAATCATACCTACGGGCTAATGATGATTAGACGTCCTTCGACCCCTGGAATAATCAACCTCTTGTGGCCGTTCATTGTCTGGTTTACGAATGGAATATTTGCAGAGGATCGCTGGATTTGCGAACTCGAGCAAGCTGCGTTCGACAATCAAGGCGAGGATCAGAATAATGAAATCTTTCCAGCGATCCTCGATCTCCGCGAGGTAATCGTGAACAACAGTCGGCCGCTCGAAAGCTAGATTTTCTGGCGTGCGCGCAGCTAAACCCGTTCCCACGTTAAGGTGCTGACAACCTTTATCCCATCGGAACCCCGAATGAGCGGCGTTTTGAGAATGAGGCGCCCGTCAATAAATTCGAAATGGCGAACTTGAACGCCACCAACCCAACTCTGCGCTAACGATCCTTCCACATGATGGGTGATCATGCGCTTGTCGACATCGAGCGTATAAGTACCGTAATAACTCGTATAACCCTGATAGGCCGTTTTGAACTCCTCTAGCTGCACCTCTCCTGGAATTCGCGAGCTAAACGATTCGCGTGATGCGCTCATCAATTGCGCCGACATGTGCCCTCGATCGTCATACATTACAAACCCGAGCGTACCTTCACCCAGCGGGAATGGTCGCCTGCCATCGTCTGTTTGCGCATAGGAATCCACCAGGCGCCATGCCCCTTGGAACAGTTTCGGACTGATTTGCTGATCTTCCATCGACATATTTTCATGGCTCCAATAGTGGACAATTTATAAGGCGCACGAATCGCGACATGCTCGGCCTACAGCAGAAACTTCAAAGCGCTAGCTTTGTTTCCGGCGCGCAATGCATCTCGATGTTCGGCATAGTTTACTAATGACAGCAAGCTGGTACCGGCCGCTAGTTGATCGAGCACTCGACGTTCAAGTCGTTTTATTTCTTCGGCCTGAGGCAATAACTCAATGAGTTCCTCGATGCTGGCAACAATGATGCCGTCGTCATCGCCAAACACAATGTCGCCGGGATTCACTTCGATACCGCCACAGACGATAGGGACTTGATGCTCGCCCAGAGCTTTCGTCGTGCCCGAAACCGGCGTCACGGAACTCGCATAAACCGGCAGGTCTAGTTCTTCAATGGTCGAAACGTCGCGGCACGGGCCGTCGATCACGATCCCGTGTAAGCCTTTGCGTTCGGCTTCCGTAGAAAACAATTCGCCGACGATTGCCCTGCGACTATTCTGGCTATCGATAACTAATACATCGCCTGGTTCGGCATCTTCCAATGCGGTAATAACCGCAAAGAAATCCTCGTGGCAACGCACCGTGTAGGCCTTGCCTAACATCTGCAATCCAGATTGAATCGGCCGAATCTCATCGCTCATCACTCTAATTTGCTTATTGGCGTCAGCCAACGCTGCGGGATCAACCGCCGTGAGACGCTCGAATAGTTCTATGCTGTTCACTTAAACTTCCTCACTAAATTGGTCGGCGTCTCAACATTAGGACGTGCCGAACGGGTGACTTGCGGTGATATGACGCGCCTAGGCGCCTAGGTTAAGCCAATCGCGTGGCATCAAATATTTTTCGGTCAACTGCGCCTCGGGGCTTCCAGCTTCCGGTTGCCAGTTGTAACGCCATTGAACGTTAGGCGGCAAAGACATGAGAATCGATTCCGTCCGCCCGCCAGTTTGCAAACCAAACAAGGTACCGCGGTCGTAGACTAAGTTGAATTCGACATAGCGTCCGCGGCGATAGAGTTGGAAATTGCGCTCTCGCTGCCCGTATTCGAGAGACTGGCGTCGTGCAACGATCGGTAAATAAGCGGGCAAATAGCTATCACCTACGCTTTGCATGTAAGCGAAACATTGGTCGATAGGCCATTCGTTTAGGTCGTCGAAGAAAAGCCCGCCGAGACCACGTTGTTCGTCCCGATGTTTGATGTAGAAGTAATCGTCACACCACCGTTTGTGGTCGGCATACACATTAGCGCCAAAAGGATCACAGGCGGACTTTGCGGTCTCATGCCAATGCACGGCATCTTCATCAAATCCATAATAAGGCGATAAATCGTAGCCGCCGCCAAACCACCAGACGGGTTCGCTCGATTCAGTTGTTGCAACGAAAAATCGAATATTCGCATGGGACGTCGGTACATACGGGTTCAAAGGGTGAACAACCAAGGAGACGCCCATGGCGTGAAATGCGCGACCCTTTAGGTCGGGTCGTTTCGCAGTTGCCGTTGGCGGCAAGGATTCGCCATGAACTTCTGAGAAATTAACCCCGGCTTGTTCGAATATTGCCCCATCACGTAATACCCGAGTGCGCCCGCCACCGCCCGTGTCACGTTGCCAGTCGTCCACGATGAAACTTTGCGTTCCGTCGGCGTCTTCGAGACTTGCACAGAGCTTATCCTGTAGAGCGACTAAGTAGGCGCGTATCTTTGGAATGGTCTCGGCAACCAGATTTACTTGTGTCATGCTCGCATCTCTTCGACTGGAATTATCAATTGAACGTGTAATTTGCTAATGTACGCCGCCTCACTGTAATGAGCGAAATGGCACCGAAGATGAGCGCCCGCATAGCCACGATTTCACGTAACACGAACGAAACGCAGATCAGCGTTACGGTAAACCTAGACGGTTCCGGAAAAAGCGACTTCGACACCGGAATACCGTTCCTAGATCATATGATGGATCAGATCGCGCGACACGGGCTAGTGGATATCGCGATCAAGGCACACGGCGATCTCGAGATCGACGCACATCACACAGTCGAAGACATCGGTATTACCTTGGGTCAGGCCGTGAGTGAGGCGCTTGGCTCGAAACTCGGTATTCGCCGCTATGGGCATGCCTACGTGCCGCTCGATGAGGCGCTCTCAAGGGTGGTGCTTGATTTGTCTGGCCGCCCAGGGCTTGAATATCACGTCACGTTTCCACGCGCGACGGTCGGCGATTTTGATGTCGATTTGTTTCACGAGTTTTTTCAAGGCTTCGCTAATCACGCCAAAGTGACCCTCCATATCGACGCATTGCGCGGTCGCAATGCGCATCACATTATTGAAACGATTTATAAGGCGTTCGGTCGCGCCTTGCGCATGGCCGTAGAACCTGATCCGCGCATGGCCGGCACCATGCCATCGACTAAGGGTTCGCTGTAATGACAACCACGCCGGTACACCGCGGGATCGTGGTTGTAACTGAACTCCAGGGCTAGATTTTCGCGTTATGGAAAGCGTCGCCGTCATCGACTATGGCAGCAGCAATTTACGTTCTGTTGCGAAAGCACTGGAATATGTCGCTAGTACACGCCAGAAGGTCATCGTAAGCAGCGAACCCGAACAAATCTTAAACGCCGATCGGATCGTGTTTCCCGGCCAAGGTGCGATTGGCGATTGCATGCAAAGTTTGCTCGGCCAGGACCTCGTCAACGTGATCCGTCAGGGAATCGCCGAGCGGCCGTTTCTCGGAATTTGTTTGGGGCTGCAATCCCTAATGACTTTCAGCGACGAAGACAATGGTACGGAGTGCCTCAATGTTTTTCCGGGTCAAGTGCGGCACTTCCGTCGCGATGCAGGACCCGGGGAAGACGGGTTGCCGCGCAAAATTCCACATATGGGTTGGAACGAAGTTCGTTGGCGTAAGCCACACCCATTGGTCGCCGGGATCCCGTCAAATACGCGCTTTTATTTCGTCCATAGTTACTACGTCGTACCAGAAGTCGACGACATCGTCATGGGTGAAACGGACTACATTGATTCATTCGTCTCGGCGGTCGGATCAGGCAGCGCTTTTGCCACGCAATTTCACCCTGAAAAAAGTGCCGACGCTGGCTTAGAAATGCTGCGTAATTTCTTGCATTGGGACGGGAGCGAGTCTTAGATTGTAAGCTGGGCTCCGCTAAAGTGATTAGGACCCTTCGCGCACGATTGCGCGATAACCAATATCTCGGCGGCAAAATGCGCTTTGGAACGAAATCTCGTCAACCCGTGCATAAGCAACTCGCTGCGCTTGAGCCACCGTGTCGCCTAGCCCCACAACACATAGCACTCTACCGCCAGTATTGACGACCGCATTGTCGAGTAATGCAGTACCGGCGTGGAAGACATACGCAGCATCCGTGTGACTGTTGTCTAGGCCAGATATCGGATGCCCTTTGTCATAGTCCGAAGGATAACCGCCGGAGGCAATGACGACACCGAGCGCTACCCTTGGATCCCAATCGAGTTGTACTGAGCTTGCATTCCCGTCGAGCACTGCTACGCAAGCATCAGCTAAATCCGATGTTAAGCGCATCATAATTGGCTGAGTTTCTGGATCACCGAAGCGGCAATTGTACTCTAGCACCTTCGGCACACCGTCCGGACCAATCATCAACCCTGCATAAAGAAATCCTTTATAAGGACGCCCGTCTACAGCCATTCCCGTTAGGGTTGGTTTGATGACTTCCTCGATAATCCGTACGTGCAACTCACGGTCAACAATCGGCGCTGGGGTATAGGCGCCCATGCCACCCGTGTTTGGACCAAGATCACCATCGTCGCGCGCTTTGTGGTCTTGCGAGGACGCAAAAGGAATGACCGTCTCACCGTCTGTCATAACGATAAAACTCACTTCTTCACCGAGCAAGAACTCTTCTACGACGATGCGCTTTCCAGCCTCGCCGAACGCCTCGCCTGACAACATAGAGCGCACGGTTTCGAGCGCCTGCGGATAAGTTTGCGCGATAACCACGCCTTTTCCAGCCGCCAGCCCATCAGCTTTGATCACGATGGGCAACGCGCGACAGTTCACGTAGGCGCTGGCCGAGCCGATGTCTTCAAAGGTCTCGAACTCGGCCGTCGGAATGCGATGGCGTTTCAAGAAATCCTTCATGTACGCTTTCGAACCTTCAAGTTCGGCGGCTTCTCGGCGCGGCCCGAAACAGCGCAACCCCGCCAAGTCGAATACGTTGACGACGCCGGCGACGAGCGGCGCCTCTGGACCGACTATGGTCAACTCGATTTTTTTGTCTCGGGCGAAGGTAACCAGTCCGCTGATATTGTCGACTTGAATATCGACGTTTTCGACTTTGTTCTCGGTCGCGGTGCCGGCATTGCCAGGCGCAACATAGACCTGACTCACGTTCGCGGATTGCGCGACCTTCCACGCCAATGCGTGCTCTCTACCGCCGCCACCAATAATTAATACTTGCATAAAAAGTAGATCTAGTTAGTGGCGAAAGTGGCGCATGCCGGTGAAAACCATGGCCATGTCATGTTCATTCGCGCTTGCGATCACTTCGTCATCGCGCATCGAACCGCCAGGTTGAATGACAGCGCTAATACCAACTTGGGCAGCAGAATCAATACCATCGCGAAACGGGAAGAACGCGTCCGATGCCATCACAGAACCGACAACGCAAAGGCCTTCGTCCTCGGCTTTAATAGCCGCGATTCGCGCGCTATAAACACGGCTCATCTGACCAGCGCCAACACCTATCGTTTGTCGATTCTTAGCAAACACAATGGCATTTGATTTTACGCATTTCGCCACTCGCCAGGCGAATAACAGATCTCGCATTTCCGCCGCACTAGGCGCTCGATCGCTGACAACTTTCAACTCATCGGGAGAAAATTCGTAGCGGAACGGGTCGCGGTTCTGAATAAGGAGTCCACCGGTGACTCGCTTGTAGTCCCATGCTGGCTGGGATTTAAAGTCGCGAGACCCTAAAACTAATAGACGTAAATTCGCTTTCTTTGAACAAATTTCTTGTGCACCTGCCGACACGGATGGCGCGGCGATTACTTCAGCAAATTGGCGTTCCGTGATGAGCTCGGCCGTTTGTGCGTCTAATTCACGATTAAACGTAATGATGCCGCCAAACGCCGAAGTAGGATCGGTTGCGTAAGCAAGTTCATAGGCTTGTGCAGCGGTTGCCGCCTCCGCAACACCGCATGGATTTGCATGTTTTACGATGCAACAGGCAGGATCGTCGAACGCCCACACGCATTCGATGGCCGCGTCGCTATCGGCAATATTGTTATAGGACAGTTCTTTGCCTTGCAGTTGGACGGCGCTTGCAATTGATCCTGAGGGCCGATCACGGTCCAAATAAAATCCTGCGTTTTGATGTGGGTTTTCGCCGTAGCGTAAATCTTGCTTTTTCTGCACCGTGATGTGGACACGATCCGGAAATTCCTGCGCTGTTCTCGAGCTGAAGTACGCAGCGATCGCCGTATCGTAGTTCGCCGTGTGTGCAAAGGCCTTGCTCGCTAATTCGAACCGCGCGGAATCCTTAATTTCTCCCGCCGAATCTTTCAGGCTAGCGAGTATCGCGGGATAGTCATCTGGGTCGACAACGACGGCGACATCACGATGGTTTTTTGCCGCCGCCCGCACCATAGTCGGACCACCGATATCAATATTCTCGATCGCTAACGCGAAATCGCAATTCGGATCGGCAACGGTCTTCTCGAACGGATAAAGATTTACAACAACGAGATCGATAGGGTCGATGCCATGCTGGATAAGCAGCGCGTTGTCCTGCGGGCGTCGCGCTAGGATTCCACCATGGATTTTGGGATGTAGGGTTTTTACTCTACCGTCCATCATTTCAGGAAACCCGGTGTAATCCGCGACGTCTGTCACGGGAATAGCCGAATCTTTGAGTAGTTTTGCTGTCCCGCCGGTGGACAGAATGTTGATGCCCAAAGCAACTAGCTCGGATGCGAATTCAACGAGTCCGCGTTTATCGGAGACGCTAACGAGCGCCGTTTTTATACTTTTAGATTCATTCACTACCAGGGAAACCTTTGGATAAGTCGTGGAAAGCTAGACTGCCTAGTTTTCTAGGCCGTACTTTTTTAACTTCTTGCGCAAAGTCGCACGGTTTAAACCGAGAAAGGCTGCTGCTTTTGATAAGTTCCCGCGTGTTTGCGTCATCACGACTTCTAGTAAGGGCTGCTCGAGCTCCGCCAATACGAGATCATATAGGTGACTAGGCGGTTCCCCGTTTAGTTCATCGAAGTAACGTTCTAAACATTCCTTTACGTGAACAGCCAGGGGCCCGGCCGATCTCGGTGAATCGGATCGCTCTACCGGAGTACGTTGACTAAGTTCCGAAGTTGCACTCATGCGGCCGCCGCTCCTTGTGGGTCGTTATGATAATTTTCTATAAACGTGATTTGAGCTTGCGCTGTTTCGATTCGGTTGAACGCTTGGCGAAATGATTCGCCGTTGAACATCTGTTGGGCGTACCAACCAACGTGTTTGCGCGCAACGCGTGTACCGATCTGATATCCATACAGTTCGTGAATCGCGTTTACGTGATCAGCCATCGTTTGCACGATGTCGTCACACGAGGGTCGGCTTACTTCGGCACGGTTTAAAGCGCGCTTTATTTGCTGGAAAATCCACGGGTTGCCGTTCGCTGCGCGGCCGATCATCAGACCGTCGCAGGCCGTGTGATCGAATATCGATTGCGCCTCGGCGGCCGTACGGATATCGCCATTGGCGATGACCGGGATCGACACTAGTTGTTTTATTTCTGCAATCGTGTCGTATTCGGCTTGGCCGTTAAAGCGGCAAGCTCGAGTGCGACCATGGATCGTCAGTGCACTGATGCCAAGCTCTTCAGCCATTCGGGCGATGGTGGGCGCATTGCGGTGTTCAAGATCCCAGCCGGTGCGCATTTTTAATGTAACAGGCACATCGACAGCATCCACAACGGCACTCAATAAAGAGGAAACTAAAATTTCATCACGCATTAGCGCCGAACCGGCCAACTTATTACACACCTTCTTGGCCGGACAACCCATATTGATATCAATGACGTTAGCGCCATTGTCAGCACAATAGCGCGCCGCATCAGCCAGGGAGTGTGGATCTGCTCCAGCAATTTGCACGATTCGAATACCGGTTGTGTCACCGTGGTCGAGTCGGCGTTGGGTTTTGTCGGTATTACGTAGCCGCGGGTTGCTCGCGACCATTTCCGACACGGCGTAGTCCGCACCATATCGAAGGCACAAACTACGGAATACATGGTCGCTTACACCGGCCATCGGCGCCAAGGCTATTGGTCGATCAAACTCGTAGTTGCCGAGACAAAACACTAGTAGCTGGACCTTTCGAATTCATCGCTTTTTACAGAAAACGACGCCGCCGCGGTGTTTCCGCGTATCACCAGCTGGACGAGTTTCCTGAGAGTTGGTATCTAATTTGCTGAGATAGTTGCCTGAGTGAGTGACCGTTACGGGGCCGATCTTATAGTTCTACCCAAGTACAGCTTGATAATAGCGACATTCCATAATCGACGAAAGGGCCGAGGGTCGATTCGCTTAATATTAGACGGTAAAAGCACCGCAGAAAATTACTCGCCAAATTGAAATCGCCGGTAACGGAACAAGGGGTTGGTTTTTTGCTACAAAAATGAGAACTCAAAGCTCACAGCGCGGCTGTCAACCCCAGCGATTTCTAGCACGATATACACCGGCTGATTAGGCGGCATCCCAGCGGCCGGATTAATACTTTTGTCTAGGTATTCTCGTGGTTCAAAACGGCGTATGCCAATCGCCTCACCCGTTTGCCCATAGAGGCCGAGCTCGAGGACTGGGTAACTGTTTGCTGTGATTGAATGACACACCAAAGTCGCGTTCACGAGCAAGGTGTTTAGGTATTGAGGGTGATCGCGCACGTCACGCGCGATCAATTCGATTACTGAAGTTAAATCCTCTGGTTTATATTCGCAGCCTAAGTGAGTGCAAGCGAATTTGTAGATGGGATCCGATGTCGGAAACTTCGCCAATATTTCCGCACGCAATAACCAAGCTACTTGTAACATTAGGGCGACGCAAAATAACATCACCATAATGATCCATATACCGCGCAAAGGTGAACGGGGTCGCTCTAAAGCGGCTATGTCTCGGCGCAGGACAGATGGAACGTCAGACAAATCTGACGCCGAATCACTGAGGTGCGAATAATCTGAATCGTGCATGCCAGGAGCGGCGAATAAAATTGCATGCTCTGATTCTGGTAGGCTTGTGGTCGGTGCGCAATCGACATCGCGGGCGAGTTCCGCGAGGGATTCAAGATCCGTGCGCACCTCTTCGAGCGGCGGTTCCCTTTCGGGTCTTTGCTCCTGTTCTTCCTCAATCGGTACTACGGCATCTAAGTCTATCGTGACGGACGCCGATAGCTTGCCCGTTTGAGCGAGACTGACGCTGGCGACTTCACCATGGGGCGGTCTTGCGCCAGAAAACTCCGGGGCACCGCAGAGCAGCGTTTCTCGAGATTCTGCGATGTGTTGTTCATGCGGTGCAGGCACGTCGTTCGGATTTGCGGGATCTGCATTTCGCGCTAGCGAGACACCTTCTGATGGCGATTGCGCATCCATTAATACGAAGGTCGGTCGCCCAGAGCCCGCTTGTGATGGAACCGGCTCCATGTTCGAAGTTGGATGGTCGTCCGGTACGACGGTAGCGGGTGAGGAGAATTTTGGTTCGTCGGCTAGTCTGTCCAAAGCGCAAAATTGCGTTGCACACTCTCCGCATTCAACAAACCCTTGTGCGGCGGCCAAATCGGCGGCGCCGAGCCGAAAGATTGTTTCACATTTCGGGCATTGGGTTAGCAAGCACTTGTCTCCCTGTTCGCCGCCTTCATCAACGCGTTCGCGTTCCGGCAACGAGTGCCCACTCATCGAGCTGGCCTCGCTCATCCATCCTATACGCGGTCCCGTAACTGGCCAATAGTTGATCGACTTGGTCTTCCAGAATCCCGGACAATACGATATGGCCGCCGGGAGACAATAATTCAGAAAAACGTTCACTTAACTTGCACAGCGGTTCAAGAAGAATGTTCGCGATAATGATGTCGAAACTTGAATCGTCGAGTGCTTCGGGTCGCGAGACAGAAATCTCTCCTAGCCCATTGAGTATCGCGTTATCTTTCGCGACACCAATCGCGTCATCATCGATATCGACAGCCGTCACGCTCTTGGCACCCATTTTTGCAGCAGCAATTGCTAGGATCCCTGATCCGCATCCGTAGTCTAGGATCTTCGCGTTGGCAACCACCTGGTTCTTTGCGAGCCACTCTAGACACAACGCAGTGGTCGCGTGGTTACCAGTCCCAAATGCCATTCCGGGGTCAAGACGAATTACGCGGTGTTGATCCGGCGGTGGTTCGCACCATGTAGGGCTAACCCACAATTTGTTCCCGTAGCATTGCGGGCTAAATTGATCGCGCCACGACTCGTGCCAATTTTGATCGTAGATGCGCGTCGTGCACTCATCTAATAACGTCACGCCCTGAATTTTCAAAAGCTCGCCTAAGCCACTTAAATCTGTTTCGACGTCGAATAAACCGCTGACTTGGCAAATCGGCCACAAGGGCTGATGGCCGTCTAGTTCGTCAACGACAAGTCGACCTTCCTCGGCCGCCTCACAAGTCAGCGCCGCGGCGCCGAGTTCTTCCAGATATTGTTCAACGATGGGGACATCGGCTTCGCGAACGCGACACAAATAGCTTAACCAGGAAGCAGACAAAATTATTGACGCCGTCTATGCCAGCTTATTTTCTAGGTAATGGATATCCGTGCCCCCGGCGGCAAACGCTGCGTCGTGAATAAGAATACGGTGCAGCGCCAAATTCGTATCGATTCCCTCGATCACGATTTCGGTTAAAGCATTCGACATTCGCGCTAACGCTGCCTCACGCGATTCGCCGTGGGCACACAGTTTTGCGATCAGTGAGTCGTAGTAGGGCGGCACTACATAGCCGTCATAAAGGTGAGAATCAACTCGGATCCCAGGTCCACCTGGCGCGTGGTAATGAGTGACTTTTCCCGGTGAGGGACGAAACGATTCTGGGTGCTCCGCGTTTACCCGACATTCGATTGCGTGGCCGCGCAAGCTAATATCTTGTTGACTAAATGACAACGGGTGCCCGGCTGCGACTAGTAGCTGTTCCTTCACTATATCGATGCCGGTGATAAGTTCTGTCACTGGATGCTCGACCTGCACGCGCGTATTCATTTCGATGAAGTAAAACTCGTCATCTTGGTACAGAAATTCAAACGTCCCGGCGCCTCGGTAATTGATTTGGCGACAGGCCTCTACACAGCGCGCGCCCATGCGCGCGCGCGTTTGTTCGTCAATGCCGGGAGCGGGTGCTTCTTCAATTACTTTCTGATGACGGCGCTGCATAGAACAATCCCGCTCGCCCAAATGCACAGCGTTACCGTGACCATCGGCCATTACCTGAAATTCGATATGGCGCGGGTGTTCAAGAAATTTTTCAACATAGACTGCATCGTTTTGAAAAGCGGCTAGTGCTTCTCGACGCGTTAAGCCTATGGCATGCGGTAGAGCCGCTTCTGCGTGAACCACTCGCATACCGCGACCCCCACCGCCGCCTGAAGCTTTGAGTATTACGGGATAGCCAATGGCGCGTGCGACCTTCATGTTCTCTTGCATATCATCACCCAGCGCCGCGTCGGAGCCCGGGACGCACGGGATGCCCGCTGCCTTCATCGTCTTAATTGCCGATATCTTATCGCCCATTAGACGGATGGTTTCCGGCCTTGGTCCGATAAAGATAAAGCCGCTTTCTTCTACTCTTTCAGCAAAATCCGCGTTCTCTGACAAAAAACCGTATCCCGGGTGAATAGCGACCGCATCGGTTATTTCTGCGGCGCTTAGTATGGCGGGTACGTTGAGATAACTGCCTGCTGGCGTTGCGGGTCCGATGCACACGGACTCATCGGCTAATCGAACATGCATCAAGTCGCGATCCGCAGATGAATGCACGGCGACAGTTTTTATATTGAGTTCGCGACAAGCGCGCAGAATTCGCAATGCAATTTCGCCGCGATTAGCGATGACGATTTTATCCAACATACTTTGGGAATGCTTAAAACTTGGATCGTTTAATCGATGACGAACAAGGGTTGTTCGTACTCTACGGGATAGCCATTTTCTGCTAACACAGCAGTGATTGTTCCGGCGCGGTCCGCCTCGATCGGGTTCATGATTTTCATCGCCTCGATAACACAAAGCGTATCACCTTCGGAAACAAGTTGGCCGATCCGCACGAACGCGTCACTTTCGGGGGAGGGCGCGTTGTAGTACGTGCCCACCATCGGGGCCGCAATAACGTGACCTGATTGAACTGGCGTCTCCGACTCCCTCGCAGCAGGTACAACCGAAGGCGGCGCCTGAGCAGCGATTGGTGGCGCAGCAACCGCGTAGTTAGCGATCGGTCCACGGCTGATCCGCACAGACTCTTCACCCTCTTTAATCTCTATCTCTGCGATCCCAGATTCTTCTAGCAGTTCGATGAGTTTTTTTACTTTTCGTATATCCATCTTAAATTTCCATCAAGCGTGATCGGGCTCGGTGCTGAGTGACGAATCAAATTTACGGCGTCGGGAACAATTGGTTTAACGCCGCTTGCAACGCGAATTCGTAGCCTTGTACCCCGAGCCCAGAAATGACCCCGACAGCGACATCTGACAAGTATGAATGGTGGCGAAACACCTCACGCGCATGCACATTCGACACATGCACCTCGATAAACGGGATGGCGACGCCCAGTAACGCATCGCGAAGCGCGATACTCGTATGCGTATAGGCACCCGGATTGATAATAATGAACTCGACATTGTTAGGCTTGGCACTATGAATCTTGTCGATGAGTTCGTGTTCGGCATTAGTTTGAAACGCCTCAAGCTCACAGGCGGCATCGCGCGCCAAAGCCACCAGTCGATCCTCAAGCGTGGCTAAAGTCACTCGGCCGTAGGTCGATGGCTCACGATCCCCGAGCAGATTTAGATTAGGACCGTTGAGTAGCAAGATTCGCGCCATAGAAGGTATTTTGCAACGGGTGAGATTAATTATTTAGTCGGGAGATTAGCACATTTCACTGCAAATACGAACTGTTTCGACACAAATATGGACAATTCTATCTATAGTGGGCCATCGTTCCCCGTCTATTCGGGCAACAACAAGTTCATAAAGAAGCGCTGATCAATTCCGCAATGTCGGCTTCTTTCCACTCGCCTTGGTGAGTTTGCAAAACCTTGCCGTCGCGACCTATCAACACGGAAAAAGGCAGAGCGCCTATCGTGTTGCCAAGCGCGCGCATGTATTTCGCGACGTTTTCTTCGCCGATCAACAATGGGTAATTGATGCCGTATTCCGTAGCGAACGCTTGCACGGCCGCCGCCCGATCTAGGGCGATGCCGACGAATTGCACGTTGGCATCCGCGTGTCGATGTTGCAGCGCAATAAAACTCGGAATTTCTTTGCGGCATGGGCCACACCAGGTCGCCCAGAAATTCGCCACGACTAATTTGCCGGTCCATTCCGTCATGTGTCGTTCTTTCCCGGTGAGGTCAGGGAAGGACCAATAAGCGAGCGCCGATCCGTCCCCAATCGGTGGTTCAATGCTTGCGACAAGTGGCGTTGCCTGGTGTTGGCTGTTCAGCAGATATCCCGCATATGCAGCACAAATTGCCAACGTCGCCGTCACCACAAAAAGAATTCTCTTCTTCACGGTCATTGCAACGTATTCAGGTGCGCCGTGAAATCCGCGGGAGCCATAAATCCGAGCACTCGCTGTTGACGAAATTCGTCACCTTGCGGATTGAAGAACAACACAGCCGGCGGGCCAAAGAGTTCAAATTGTTTAAGCAATGCCTTATCTTGCGCATCATTCGCGGTGACGTCGGCACGCAATAGTAGAACGTTCGCGAGCGCCGCCTGAACCTGAACGTTGTCGAATGTGTCGCGTTCCAAATACTTACATTCCACGCACCAGTCGGCATAGAAATCGAGCATTGCAGGTCGGCCTTCTCGGCGCGCTTGCGCTAAGCCAGCGCTCAAGCCTTCTGGCCCTTTGATTGCTGCAAAAGTGAGTGTTCGATGTTCAACACCAGACTCCGCCAGCAAAGGCTTTAACGGACGCAGCGGATCAGTTGCACCGGCACTAGCGCCAACGATCAAGATTGCGCCGTAGGCCAATAACGTTAAACCGAGACCTTTGTACAGCCGTAGCCAGCCGGAGTCCGCGCGCTTGAGCTGATCGAGCGCGCCCATAAAAATCGCCGAAACGATAATCAACACTGCCCACAAAAGTAGAACGACCGGTCCTGGCAATATCCGTTCTAAAAACCAAATCGCGACAGCGAGCAGCATAATGCCGAAAATGCGCTTCACGATGTCCATCCAGCTGCCTGCGCGCGGCAGCAATTTTCCAGCCGAGGCACCGACTAGAAGTAGCGGCGTGCCCATCCCGAGTCCGAGCGTAAACAAGGCCGTACCGCCAATAATGGGACTCCCTTGATGACCTAGATAAATGAGCGCGCCTGCTAACGGGGGTGCGACACAGGGCCCCACGATAATTGCTGACAGCACACCCATCACCGCGACACCTGCAAACCCGCCACCGTCTTGATTACGGCTTAGTTTATCGAGACGAGTCTGGATCCCGGTCGGCAACTGTAATTCGTAGAATCCGAACATCGACAGCGACAGCGCAACAAAGATCAGGCTGAACGCAATTAATACGCCGGGTTGTTGAAAACTTGCTTGCAAGTTGTGGCCGAAAATTCCGGCTAGTAATCCCACTGCCGCGTACGTTGTTGCCACTGCCAATACGTAGATTGCGGATAGCGATAGGCCGCGTTGCAGTGATATCGGTTGCCGTTGACCGACGATAATCCCGGATAATATCGGCACCATCGGAAACACGCATGGCGTGAATGCCAGCAATAATCCGAAAACGTAGAAACTGCCCGCGATTGCCGCCAGTGAGCGCGACTCTAGATCGGCCGCAATGTCATCTGCCGACACCATAGTGCTGGTACTCGGCCGCGCTACGCTATTGACCGGTGCTGCCGTGCTCTGTGTTGCGATCGGGCCGATAACGGTCTCGATGGTTTTTTTGATTGGGGGATAGCAAATACCGTCTTCGGCGCACCCTTGGTAGCCAACTTCGATTGCAACGGTTGTCGCTCCACTGGTCGTCGCTTGGTCGATAGGCACTCGCACCGCGAGTTGGTGTTTGTATATGGCGACTCGACCGAAGTCGGGATCGTCTTTCATCAATCCTTCTGGGCGATCGATAGCGCCGATTGACACGGTCTCGGTGAGGGAAAGCGCGGATACTTTATCGCGATACAGGTAGTAGCCATCTTCGATGTCCCATTCGAGGATTAGCGTGCCGTCTGGGTCGCTATGATGGGTGAACTTGAATGCGTCTTCGGGATCCAGGAATTCGCGAACACCGCCCAGAGCGCTGCTCGCCTCACCACTAAATTTATCTAGCGCATCTAAGATCCCCGCCGAGGTGGTACCCGCAACGCCCAATCCGACGAGCAGCCAGCCGTTACGGAATGCCCATTTTAAATTCGTCGCTAGATTTTTCTCAATGCGCATTCGATAAGGACAGCGATTATTTTGTCGAGTTCATAAGTTGCACACCTTGGCGTGTTTGCCCAACATCGCGTGCGATATCGTCGCTCGATTGGGTCTCGATAGGAGTCCGCGATAGGGCGACGATTCGTCTGCACCACCATCTAATGTGTTGGCGAGCATTGTAATCGGTCGTCCAGCACACATATAGTGACGTATGGCTCGGACCGGCACATCTTCGTTTGCAATCCTACTGATAGCGCTTTTGAGCATTCCGTTACTCGAAATTTATTTATTGATATCGGTAGGCCGCTCGATTGGCGCTGGGGCGACCGTTCTCGTGGTCATCTTTACCGCGATACTTGGCGCTTGGTTACTTCGCGAGCAAGGTATTAGTACACTCGCCCGCGTTCGCGACGCAACACAGCAAGGTCAACTTCCCGCGCTCGAACTTACTGAAGGCCTGATTCTACTAGTCTGCGCAGTGATGCTGCTCACGCCGGGATTCTTTACCGATGCGCTCGGCTTCATTGCGTTAATCCCAAGCGTTCGTCGACGAATGGCGCGCGCGCTGATGCGTGGGTTCGTGAGTCGCGCGGAGTTCAAGGTAGATATCGGCGGCGGACAATCAAATGTTATTGAAGGCGATTATCGGCGCGAAGACGCGCCGTAACCCTGCGTGCGGTTGTTCTAGCCGGTAGCGATTTGGGACATGCCACCTAAGATTCGCGATCTACCTGTTATCCTGCAAGACGATAGCGCGCGTTGTCTTGCAAGCTTCGTTGAGTGCTGCGCCGATTCAAACATCGATTATGGTCGGCTCGACCTCGACTTGGCGCGCTGCGTGTGGTCCGCCAGCCCGTTTTGTGCGGCCCTTGCCCGCGCGGAGCCTCATTGGTTCGTCACTGAATTCACCCGTGGCGAGCTTAACGCGCGCACCCGGGCCTTCTACACGGGGCATGTTTGCGACGCACTCACAACTGCAGCCCATCCGGACGTGGCCTATTCCCGTCTACGTCAATTTCGCAATCGAGAGATCGCGCGCATCGCCTGGAGGGACATCGGCTGCGACGTCACCCCAACAGACATTTGCACTGAACTCAGCCATCTAGCAGAGGCTTGCATCGAGTCTGGTCTTCGCTGGGCGAGCGACCAATTAATCGGGCGCTTTGGGCTGCCAACCGATGCCAACGGGCTGCCACTTGCGCTGACGGTCATTGCAATGGGCAAGCTAGGTGGCCACGAGTTAAATTTCTCTTCTGATATTGATCTTATTTTTGCCTATCGCGAATCAGGCACAACTGGCGGTGGTCGTCGGGAAATTTCCCATCAGGAATATTTCGATCGACTAGGCAAACTGCTGATCGGACTCCTGAACGAAATGACCGCCGACGGTTTTGTATTCAGAGTTGACATGCGCTTGCGCCCATTTGGCGATAGTGGACCACTGTGCACCACATTTGGCTCGCTTGAGCATTACTACCAGTTACACGGCCGCGATTGGGAACGTTATGCCTTTATAAAGGCCCGCATTATCACTGCGGATAACGACGACCGCGAAAAGCTTAGCGCACTACTGAAACCGTTTGTCTATCGTCGTTATCTCGACTACGGCGCGCTCGAGGCAGTGCGCGAAATGAAAGCACTCATCAACGCGGAAGTCGCGCGCAAAGAATTGCACGACAACGTCAAACTCGGTTCCGGCGGCATTCGCGAGATTGAGTTCATTGGCCAAACCCTGCAGCTCATTCGTGGTGGACGCGAATTGGACTTACAACATCGTTCAATCTTGAAGGTTCTGCAGGTGTGCGAGGAATTGCACATAATCGACCGCGAGGACTGTGAGGATTTAACGAGAGCCTACCTTTTTTTGCGACGAAGCGAACATCGTCTGCAGCAAGTCAACGACCAACAAACTCATCAATTGCCGACCACCGAACTCGAGCAGGCGCGCCATGCCTTCGGCATGGGATTCACGACATACGGCGATTTCGAAACCACCTTAGATGGCCACAGGGCTAATGTTAGACGTTGCTTTCGCGCCTTACTTAGCACCGAGGCGAACAATAGCGATCCTGGTTCTGCGCGGCTCTGCGCATCCCTATCGCTCTGGCAGGCGAGCGAACTAAGTGACGCGGCACTCATCGCCCTGGGTTTCGACAATCCACAAGCAATCCGAGAGGTCCTTGAAAACCTTAGACATCCGCGGTTTCAAGGGCGGTTGAGTCAAACTGCGCGCGAGCGCCTGAATGCTTTGATGCCGCAGGTGATCAATACCATCGCCCAGCGCGCGCCTGACGCCGAGACCTTTCGCCGCATCGCGGACCTACTGCAAGCAATTGCCCGGCGCTCCGTTTATCTCTCATTGCTCACGGAGCATCCGGTTACCTTAGAGAGACTAATTGATCTGTTTAACGCGAGCCCTTGGATCGCGGCTCAAATAACGGAACAGCCGCTACTGCTTGACGAACTTCTCGATCCTAGAGTGTTGTTTGCACCACCCGCCGCCGAGCAACTGATTGAGCAACTGGGGAAAAAGCTTGCCCGCATCGACGAAGGTGACGTCGAGAATTTAATGGATAGCCTACGTAATTTCAAAAATCAGCAGGTTCTGAGAGTCGCTGCGAGCGATGTGATGGATCGTTTTCCGGTTGCTGAAGTGAGCAATCAATTGTCTTACATCGCAAGCTCGTTGCTGCATCACTGTTTGGATATTGGCAGCAGACCCCTGGTCAACAAACATGGCACGCCATATTGCGGGGCCGAGGGGCTGCGCTCGAAAGTGGGTTTCGCGATTATTGCTTACGGCAAGCTTGGCGGATACGAGCTCGGTTACGGCTCAGATCTCGATCTCGTTTTTCTCCACGACGCGGCAGGCTCAAATCAACAAACTGATGGGCCACATCCTGTGCCAAATAACGTTTTCTTTACGCGCCTAACCCAACGCGTTATCCATCTCCTAGGCACGCGCACAGGGGCTGGACGTGCTTACGAAATCGATACCCGATTAAGACCTAGTGGCGAATCTGGTTTACTCGTCACGTCCATTGATGCGTTTATCGAATATCAGAAGAAAAATGCTTGGACTTGGGAGCATCAGGCTTTAGTTCGAGCCCGCGCAGTCGCTGGGACACTAGCGACGATGGCGGCTTTCGAACAAGTGCGCGTTGACATCCTCTCCACCGCACGAGATCCCGACAAACTGATGGACGATGTCCGCGCCATGCGCGCTCGAATGCGCAGCGAACTCGATCGCTCGGACGGCGACCGTTTCGACATTAAACAAGGTGTAGGAGGTATCACTGATATCGAATTTATGGTGCAATACGCCGTCTTGCGATGGGCCAGCCTGCATCCCGAATTACTCGCGTTCACCGACAATTTGCGGCTACTTGAAGGGCTCGTTGGACTTGAACTTTTTACCACCGACATTGGCACAAGCTTACACGACGCTTACTTTGCCTATCGCGCTGAAATACATCGTTGCGCGCTACAGGAAAGCGACATGCTGGTCGATCGATCGGCTTTTTCTGAACACAGTGATGCCGTAGCGCGAGTTTGGCAAAAAACATTTGAACATCACCAACGCGATGGTTAACTGGTGGCCTGCCGCTTACGCACGTAAGTCTAGAATTTAGGAGATCACAACATGAGCTACGCCGATCGAGATGGCGTGATTTGGATGGACGGCGAGATGGTGCCGTGGCGCGATGCCCAAGTTCACGTTTTAACTCACACCTTGCACTACGGAGTCGGTGCGTTTGAAGGGATCCGCGCTTATCAAACACCGCAAGGAGCGGCGATTTTTCGCCTCGACGATCACATTCGGCGATTGTTCGATACCGCGCACATCCTGGATATGAAGATGCCGTTTCCGCGCGAACAAGTTCGCCAAGCGTGTATCGATAGCGTCAAACAAAACTCGTTAGATACCGCCTACATACGGCCGCTCGCGTACTATGGTTCTGAAGGCATGGGCCTACATGCCGATAATCTTTCCGTGCATGTATGCATCGCCTCGTGGTTCTGGGGCGCCTACCTGGGGGCGGACGCCTTAGAAAAAGGCATTCGAATTAAAACATCTTCGTATACGCGGCACTTAGTCAACAGCGCGATGTGCAAGGCGAAGGCGTGCGGAAACTACATTAACTCTATCCTAGCGCTTCAAGAAGCGGCGCGTGACGGCTACGACGAAGCCTTGCTGCTCGACAATAACGGAATGGTCGCGGAAGGAAGTGGTGAAAATATTTTTATTGTACGCAACGGCGTGCTCTTTACGCCTGAACTGACCTCCGCGCTCGAAGGCATTACCCGCGACACCGTATTGCACCTGGCGGCGGAAGAAGGTTATGACGTGGTAGAGAAAAGTATTACACGCGACGAAGTCTATATCGCTGACGAAGCTTTTTTTACCGGAACAGCTGCCGAAGTCACGCCTATACGTGAGTTAGATAATCGTGTGATCGGTCAAGGCACTCCAGGCCCGGTGACGCAACAATTGCAAAGCGTCTATCTTGATCTCGTTGAAGGGCGTCGACCCGGTAACGAAGATTGGTTGACCGTGGTGTGACCAGCCCGTCTTAGTCTTTTGCGTTAATTTGGTGTCGTGACCGACCTGCGCGAAAAAATTGTCATTTGGCGTTATTTTGATGGCAAGGCAGGTCACGACCGCCAAACGGCGGGCCTGGTCGACGCATTATCCCGTCTCATATCCGTCGACCCGCATAACCTCGCGGCCGAGAGGAGCCGCGTTTCGCTCTCACAGGCGGCGTTACGCCAATTGCCTTACGCAGCTGATCTTCCTGATCCCGATCTCATCATCGGCGCCGGCCGGCGCTGCCAATGGCCGATGCTACAAGCGCGATCTGTGCGCGGCGGCGCAGCGATCTACTTAATGAAGCCGCAGTTTCCGATGCGGTGTTTCGACTTGTGTTTGATTCCGCGCCACGATCAACAGGCCGGGAGCCCGCGCGTTATCGTCACCGAGGGCGTTTTAAACGACATCGTTGTAACGGATCTCAAAAGCGACCAAGGACTGGTCCTAATTGGCGGTCCGTCTAACCATTTTAAATGGGACACGGCCGCGATCATTCGGCAACTTCAAGCGATCATTAACGCCAGTCCGACCAGGCACTGGGTGATCGGAGATTCTAGACGCACCCCGGTCGACACCGTCGCGGCGTTGCAAACTCTCCAATCCGATCAGGTGACTTTTACGCGGCGCGCGAATTCGGGGATCACTTGGCTTGCTGATCAGCTGACCCGTTCAGATCTGATCTGGATAAGTAGCGACAGCGTATCGATGATCTACGAAGCGTTGAGCGCCGGACGAGCAGTTGGTGTGATCGATGTTCCGGCGCGACGCAGCAGCCGTATCACACGGCTCGTGCAAGATCTGGATGTGCGCCGCCTGGTGACCTGCTATCGACGTTGGCAATCCGGCGAACCATTAGCCAACAACACACCCCTTGCAGAAGCCAGCCGCTGCGCGAAACTCATTGTATCGCGCTTGAATCGGTCTACCCGTCGTTTCAGAACACCGGAAGTATCGTAGATGTTCCGGAAGTTTACCGTTATGCAACTACTCCCGGCACTCGATGTCGGTGGCGTTGAGCGCGGAACAGTAGAAATCTCGGCCGCTTTAGTTAAAGCAGGTCACCAGGCAATTGTTGTTTCTGCGGGCGGAAAATTAGTCAACGAACTGCGTGAACTGGGTGCGCAACATATCGAAATGCCCATAGGTGAAAAAAACATCTTGTCCGTGCGACATATTAAATCGCTACGTGAACTGATTGCCGCGCGGCAAGTTGATATTGTGCACGCGCGTTCGCGTCTGCCGGCCTGGATCGGATATCGGGCTATCCAAGGTTTGAATGCCGCCCGGCGACCGCGCTGGGTCACAACGGTCCACGGCCCATACAGCGTTAACTTCTACAGCAAAATTATGACCAGTGGTGAAAAGGTTATTGCAATATCGGATTTCATCCGCAACTACATCACACAAAATTATCCGACTGTCCGCGCAGAGCGGATCACCGTGATCGCGAGAGGTATCGATCGCGAACGCTATCCCTACGATTACCGACCGAGTGACGCGTGGCGTCTAAGTTGGCGATCGCACTATCCACAGTTCGAAGGCCGGCGTCTGTTAGTCCTGCCGGGTCGAATAACACGGTGGAAAGGACACAGCGAGTTTATCAGCATGATCGCGGAACTGATCAAGCGCGGGCACGCAGTACACGGGCTCATTGCGGGTGGAGTTTCCGGGCAGCGAGTTGCATACGAGCGCGAACTTAGAAATCTCGTTGCCGAAAAAGGTCTCCACGAGCACGTTACTTTTCTCGGCAACCGTGACGATTTGCGTGAAGTACTTGCGAGTGCGGATATCGCCTATTCGTTAACCCTTGAACCGGAAGCTTTCGGGCGCACCACGATCGAAGCGCTGAGTCTTGGCGTTCCGGTAATCGGCTATGATCACGGCGGCACGGGAGAGATTCTGCGCGAAGTGCTGCCTGGCGGCTTAGTACCGTCTAATGACATTTCGCACGCGGTGGAAACTACCTGCAGATTTTTACAGGCGCGCATCGAGGTACCCAAAACTCATCCATTCACCCTTGGGAAAATGCAAGATGAAACGCTCGCGGTTTACGAGGGTCTCTACAACGCGGGTCCGTCTCGTTAACTCCTAGAGATTGTTTTACCAGGAGCTTGTCGGACTTCGGCGTTCGTCACGAGGGGAAATCCGGTTGGAGTTACTTTTTGCGCACTTTTGAGTGCGAATGGTCATTCTATTTGTCGAACAAGTGAACTAAAAATGGCCGGATGCGGCTTTTCCGCATGGGTGCAGTAGATAGAGCAACGCAGGAACCGTTGCCGACGATTGCAGGGATTCGCGAAGTAGAACTGCCTTAAGTCCGACAGGCTCCCAAGAGATGCGTTACGCGTTCCATTGTTGGTAGTCATAGCCAAACGAGTCGCACAGAAAATATTCACAACGTGAACTAAAAAAACTGCGATCGGATTCATTAAATACACTGAGCGGGTCATCGTTTGAGTGATTTATTTCGCCGGGCGGGCGGGCCGGATCAGCGCGTTGTTGCATGGCTGATTTGGTCGCGCACTCTATTCCAAGCGTAATACTTGAATTCGTTAATGGAATAGCGAGATGTCGCGCTAACGCCGTTAAAACCTGCTCTGGGTCCTCGCGCAGCGTTTCATAACGGATTAGATAGACATTAGGCTCGCTCAGCATTTTTATCGCCGACCAACCATTCAGAAATCGAAAGCACCACCAGATGTCACTATTGTAACGGCGCCCGGATGGGTCGCCGCGCAGGAACTCGGAGAACGAAACCGCGTAGCGCGCCTGCCATTTAATGTAATTTGAAACGAGCGACGCGCGAATATCTCGAACCAAGATAATTGACGGTGGTAGCTTAAGCCAATTCACGGCCATTTGATTTCTTAGCAGTAGTGGCACAACCGTATGACTACTGCGTAATAGCGGTATTTGTGGGTAGATAACCGGATCTTTTGAGCCACCGATAATGTCATTCGCGTGATTGAATTCCGGACCCGGAATGGCGAAATGATCGGCCATGGCGCTGGCGAGCATAAATTTAAGCCAGTGGGTACCAGATTGATGCATGCTTAGAAGGAGACCATCACAATCACGTAACCGTATTAGGGAGTAGTTACTAAGTTCGTGTCTTAGGCGATGAAATTGATAGCGGTTAGACTCGAACGTCGGCATCTATCGGTTCCTTATAACGTGGCTTGAGATAGTAGCGCGTCTATCTAGCATCGTCGCCTGCCCGACCCAAGTTATACTCGCGCCGACGATGAACGTTTTGATCATAAAACTCGGCGCACTTGGCGATGTCGTTATGGCGACTTCGCTGATCAGCGCAATCCAACAAGCACACCCTACTGCCGAGCTTAGCTTGCTGACGTCGGCGCCTTTCGCGGCGCTGTTCCGCGATTGGCCGGGTTTGACGATTAGGACGACGGAACGCCGTGGCCTAGGTAACACGGTCGCGACCATTCGGTGGATACGGAGCCTTGAGTGCGATCGCATCTACGATTTGCAGGGTAGCGATCGGAGCGCAATATTGTGCGCATTATCTGCTTGTCGAGAACGAGTTGGTAATCATCCGCGTTATCCATACTCGCTTCACCCGCGAACGAGATGGCAGGGCCAATCGCATATATACGAGCGAATGATCGAGGTGTTAGCTGCTGCAGGTGTGACCGTGGTGGACTCACTTCCGATCTTACCGGCCGGGCCTTGCGAACGGGATTCGGTCAATCAATGGCTCACCAACAATTCTCTTACGGATGATCGTTTCGTCGTGCTACATGCCGGTGCGAGCGCCACGCGACCAGAAAAGCGTTGGCCATTTTTCGCTGCTCTTGGGTCGCGCTTAGATGCAGTAGGGCTACGACCTGTGTGGATTGGTGCGGCTGCAGACTCTAAAATCAATCGTGAATTGTGCGCCGCCTCGGGCGGGATCGATGCGAGTGATTGTTTCAACATCGTCGAGCTGGCTGAGCTTGGCCGACACGCGCGCTTCGCAGTTACGAACGATTCTGGGCCGATGCACGTTTTATCCGCGTCACAGATCCCAGTCTTCGGCCTGTTTGGGCCGAGCGATTGGCGGCGCAATCACGCGCTCGGTCAAGAAAGCTTTGTGATAGCTGGAGTGGAATGCATCGAACGATATCGCGGCGCTCGAAGCGCAGATTGCTTGGCCGAAATTTCGTGCGACATGATTTGGATGAAGCTTAACGCGAGCGGTGTCGTCTAATTGGGCGTGGATTTGTTTATCTTTGCACTACGCCGATAGGATCGCGGCAACTCTTTTGGTGACCCAGCAAGGCGCGGCGATGCCCTGTGCAGCTAGGACGACGCAATCGAGTGATATCGTCGCTGGACGCAAACCCGACCGCAGCCCTTGCGGTGCTTATTGAACAACCGGCAGTCGTCGTCGCAAGTCGCTCGTTTGAAGCAACGCAATCAGGCTCGCTGCGACTTGACCGACACTTATTCGATGGTAGCAGCACCGTAGATGGAAGATGAATAGCCGCTAGCAGATGAGGCGCTGATAGAGCTCTAGATATTGCTGCACCACAATTCCTTCGCTGTAGCGGACATTAAACTTATCGCGGGCTGCAGTGGCGCGAAGCTCCGCTTGGACTTCATTGCCTACCACCTCGGCAAGCGCCTTAGTTAATCCTGAGACATCTTCAATGTCGACAAGAAGTGCCGTGTGACTATCCAATATTTCCATCGGGCCGTCGGTGCGGGTAGCGATAATGGGGATGCCCAAGGCCATCGCTTCAAGGCACACAATTCCGAACGGCTCGTCGCGCGAGGGTAGAACAAAAACATCGGCCCGTGCTAGACAACTCTCTACCGAGGCGTGCCAACCGAGAAACGTAACGTTGCTTCGCAAGCCCAACTCAGCCACCTGATTTGTCAGCGCCGTTAGTTCCGGTCCGTCTCCGGCAATCTCTAAGCTAATATTCGAGCCGCTGCGCAGCGTCGCCGCTAGCGCGTTTAGTAAAACATCAAAACCCTTTTTATGGACTAATCTACCAATCGCGACAACTCTTAGTGGGCCACCGCGGGCCGCTTCGGCACGCGGCATTGGTGCTATCGATGAGAAATTAGGGATCTGCGTTAGCTTGTCTCGGCGGACACCGTTGGCGAGTAGATACTCTGTTTGTTTGGCTGTCGTCGGAACTAGATGATCGATGCGACGATAGTATTTTAAGTTTACATAATTGTGCGTTTTCGCGACGCTAGGGATGCCAAGCGATCGCGCGGCTCGACCGCCTAAACTTGCAGCGCGCGCCAAATGTGCTTGAACGACGGATGGTCTAAAAGACTTGATATGCGATCTTAGTGAAAACGCCGCTAAATAGTCCCATGGACCAAAGACATTAATTGCACGAACTGTGATCCCATCAATCCGTTCAACGTAAGCACGCACTTGCGCTCTGTTTTCACAAATGGCGAGAACTTCATGGCCGCGCGAGCTGAGCGCCGAACACAAATCGATATACGAACGCTCGGCGCCGCCGAATTCTTTTCCGAGCATCACTTGCGCGATTCTCATGCGTGTTACTTGGCTCCTACGCCAGTGACGCTGGTTGCGATACCAGCGAGATGGCTCAACAGATTATTTGCGACAGCCTCAGCAGGCAAGGCTCGGAGATCTTGGTTTGGCGCCAACACAGTAGATGCGAGTGGCCCCCACGGCTTGTATCGATCAGGTTGGCCCGGACCAAATACAGTGACGGTAGGCACTTTCAGCGCAGCCGCCATGTGGCCTAGCCCTGAGTCGTTGCCGACGAAGGCGGTACTGTCTGATAAACACGCAGCCGCCTCTAACAAACTTGTCGTACCTGCGATATTTAAGGCCGGTAGCGGCGATAGCGAACGAAGTCGTTCGCCGAGTGGGAAATCTTCTTTTGATCCGACGATGACGACGCTGTCGAAATCGTTCCTGATCTGATCTAGCAACTCGACGTAGCGTTCGACAGGCCAGATCTTTCCAGGCCAATTAGCTCCAGGTGCGACGACTAGCCGACGGCCGTGGGGTATGCCGCTTAGGATCTCCTTGGCGCGTGCGCGTCCTGGTTCGTCCAACCACAAACGCGCATCGGGAATTTCCGTGTTCGCCCCGACTATCGAACGCAGGGCGGTAAAGTGATGTTGGACGGCATGCGAACCGGCAGACGTACCACGCCGCTTAATACCACGCTGCCCGCTGCGAATAAATAAGGTCAAGATGGCGGACCGGAGATCGACTGCGGCGTCGTAGGCCTGCTCGCGAAGCTTTTGGATCAATCCGCAAGTACCAGAGATCCCTGCGCCTTTATCTTTGAGCAATAGGCGTCCTAGATAGGGACAAGGCAGTAAGAGTTCAGATGATCGGGCATCTGCAACAACATCGATCAGGTGATTCGGGTACGACAAATGCAAGGCTTCAAGCAGCGGCGTGGTCATAACCAGGTCGCCAATGTTGCTTAAGGTAATAAACAATAAACGCCGCTTTGCTAGCATAGCGTGGTCATCTGAAGTACTGAACTTATTTCTGCGGCTACTCGATCGACTGGGATGAGAGACATGTCGGTACCGCCGTATTCACGCGCGTTGATCGCGACCCGCTGACCGTAAGGCGGCTTGAATTTATGTTCGCTCGTATGTCCGAACAAGGTAATCAAAGGACGGCAGCCGGCCGCTAGCAAATGTCCTCCCCCTGCATCATTCGCGACGCCGACAGCGATTCTTTGTGCGAGCGCGATGCTCATCAAGACACCTCCTGAATTCTTCGAGCCTGCCACTTGTTCAGGGAACAGCGCCTGCGGCAGCGCGCGTGCGATTTCCTCGTGCATTGATACCTCCTCGGGCCCGAGAAAAAACACTGGCGTGAGCCCCTTAGCACAATGTACTTTCGCCAAATCTATATAACGCTGTAGCGGCCATCGCTTCGATGCGCCAGCTGAACCAGGGGCAAGGCCTAAGTAGCTTTTTCCATCCGGAAGTAGCTCTTTAGCTAAGCGCTCGTTCGCGTCTCCAACTGTGACGATCGGATTTATTAGCAGTTCACGACCGGCCGCTAACTCCCCTAGACAGCGCAACTGTTCGTAAACTGAGTCCGGGTAACGTACCCCGGGGAGCGGTTGTCGATCCGAGAAACGAAATTTTGCAGCCGGCGAGATGAACAAACGATGGCTTATCCGCTTCACTAACAGCGCGCTACGCACCTTCGGTTCCGTTGCCACGACAATGTCGTAGTGGCCGAATCGAGGCGGCGTCAACAACTCTGCCCAACTGACGCCGAGATTTGCGCATTCAACGACCTCGTCAATTACGCCCGCGGCGAGCGTCGCCAGCGCACCTTTAAACACGCTAGTACGCCGTCCTGCAACCCAAACGAGGCGATGATTTGGCAAGGCGTCCTTTAAGGCCACGATGACGGGCCACTTAATGAGCGCATCACCAATCCGGTCACCCGTTACATGGACCAGCAACGAAGGGGTGTCAGTAGGACTGATATGACTTCTCTTCTTTCAGACTTGATCCTAATTTCTCGTTTATGACGCGCTTTAACCGCGCACGCTCGTCGTTCGTTTTATAAACGCTGCGCGCTAAGTCGATAAATTCTTGATTGAACGATTTGTGCGCCTCTTTATCGCGGATATCATCTTCGATCACCCACAACGTCTCGTTAATTGATTTTAGGCTCAGGCGCTCATCTTCTACTGCGCAACGATCGACGGGTGAGTTGATCCAGCCGCGATTAAGAATAGACAATTCTCGAGAAACGTTTTCCAGTTTTGCCGGCTCTAATATGCGCTCGAGCTTAATTTCCAGAATCGAAATTTTGTCGAGCAGTTCGCCATATGAAATATCAATTTGTACGGTCATAGAAATAATTTCGCGGTCTTCATTTCGTTTGGTGCGCGATCGGCAGTCAGATTTTTTTGACTACTCGATTCGGGACGGTACAGTTTAACGCTTTTATGAGACCTGTCTGGGTTCGCTAAAGGCGCAGTTCCAAGTTAGACTTCGCGCCGCGGGTAGTTCGAGATTCCATCTTGCTTTCTCAAGGTGCGGCGGCCGTTTGGATTTGATTGGCAATACGCCTAGTGGGGGTTCGATTTTACAAGGATCGCGGTTTAAGGGCTAGGTGGTGAAATTTACTGCTTAGCGCTTTGGATGCCGCAGGACGGAAATGTGTATGGCGGCGAGCCTTGCGCGTAGACTACTGGCTGGAGAGATTAGTTGCGCTCTCGTTGACTAATTTTCTTGGTACGGTTCATCCTAGGTATTTGATCTGGCTTAAGTACTTTGTTCAAAGATTATGGGAAATTCGCATTGCTGGCGGCGATTGCGTTTCTGCACAGTGCGCTAGGCGCAACGGCGTGGGCGCAAGATGCCAAATCCTTGTTTAGCGAATACGGTAACCGGATCTATCAGATCCGTATTATTGATCGAAGCTCCGGCAAACAAGCAGGTCTCGGATCGGGGTTTGTGGTGGACACCGCCGGGCACGTCATTACTAACTACCATGTTATCTCCGCCTATACCCATCACCCAGATCGTTTCGATATTGAGTTCGTTAGTCACGCCGGGGATAAAGGGGCGTTGACGCTCGTTAACCTGGATGTCATCAACGACTTAGCTTTATTACGGCTAAAGGACCCACCAGAGTACTTTATAGAGCTCGCCGACGAGCTTCCTGAGCACGGCGAAGCAATCTACTCCATTGGCAACCCACACGACCTCGGGTGGACGGTGATACCTGGTACCTACAACGGCATCGCGGCACACAGCGTCTACGAGCGCATTCACTTTTCCGGGTCAGTGAACCCAGGCATGAGCGGCGGACCGGTGCTAAATAGCCGGGGCAACGTGATTGGCGTCAATGTCGCGACGGCTGGGAATCAGCTGAGCTTTTTAGTGCCACTTAATCGGCTTAGCGCATTTATTGAAAAATCAGCAACGTCGAATTTCAAAGTCGCGACACGTGATCAAACCGTAGCCGAACAGTTGCGTAAGAACCAACGGTCGATGGTCGGTAAGTTACTTGAGGATCCGTGGGACACAGCGGATTTCGGTAGCGCCATAGTACCAAGCGAAATTTCCGCCCAAGTGCGGTGTTGGGGGTATTCAGAAGACGACCCGGGAATTCTCTATTCCCATTCGGCGACAACCTGCAGTAGCGAGGAACAAATCTACTTATCGAGCGAATTTACTACCGGCAGCGTTGCATACCAATTTAATTGGCTAGAATCAGAGGAATTAAACAGCATTCGCTTTTACAACATGTACGCAGCAAAATTCGCTAAGGCGTATGCAGATAACGACGCGGGCAAAGAGAATGTGACGGAGTTTGTTTGTCATGAAGGCTTTATTCGATCTACCTCGTTGTCGGGACGCCGGGTCGTTACGAAAACAACGTTTTGCGTCCGCGAGTATAAGAAATATCGCGGACTATTTGACGTTTTGTTTTTCGGTGCCTCGGTGCACGAACGAACTGCAGGTTTAATTAGTCACTTTACTATTGCCGGCATTGAACGCGACCTAGCGATGGCGTTTATGCGTAAGTTTGTAACTAACATTCGATGGAACTAATTTTCGACGTCGTCAATCGTGCCGGTCGGACTCTAGAGCGTCATCGCGCTAGTGGTCTGCGATTAACGATCGGGCGAGCGTACGACAATGACATTATTTTGTCAGATGAAACCGTCTCCCCACACCACGCGGTCATACGGTGTAGCGCGAACGGTGAAATCGTAGTTGAAGATCTAGAAAGCTTGAATGGAACGCGAGCGCAGCACGCTATTGAATCGGCGGACCCAGTAATACTGTCCTCCGGCACCGAGTACAGTTTCGCACGACAGCGAGTCCGGATCTTCGAGTTGAATCATCGTGTGTTGCCTGCGGTAAAAATAGGCGGTGCCGACGGCATGCTCAATCGTCTCAGTAGTGGGCGTTATTTGGCGTTAACCCTTTGCCTCGCGCTGGTCGTAGCCATTGGCGAACAATGGCTAAATACTTATAAACCCGTGGTCTGGACAGAATTTGCGATCGGCGTTTTCGGCGTGCTCGCGATGGCGGTTGTCTTCGCAACGTTTTGGGCAATCGTTGGACGAGTGATAAAGCATGAGGGGCGTTTTCAAACTCACCTCACGCTAATACTAATTTACCTCTTAGTCCAAAGTGCCATTGTGTCTAGTTATGAATTGGTTTTATTCAATTCACTGAATGAGGTAGCTAGTGTCTGTGTATTGTTTGCCCTTAGCTTCGGCGTGCTTGCAGGAGTTTTCTGGTTTAGTTTACTTATTTCGACACATCTAGATAACCAGCAACGATGGCGCTTTGCGACGGTGATGTCCGCCGTATTATTGGCCTTCTCGGTTTTTCCTGAAATACTCAAACACACTGAATTCTCAGACACACCAAGATATGTAAAGGAAATTAGGCCCCCTTTCCTGAGAATTACTGACGGCGATGATGTTGAGCGGTTCATTGAAGAATCGTCCGCCTTATTTGACGAAACGAACGAAGATGACGATTCGTAGTCATACGACTGGGGATCAGCGGTATTATTTTACGGTTACGATGGTTTGGAGAGAGTTGAAGTGAGGAAATTTATTTACGCCGTCGCGTTGCTACTTACACCGTTGATTGTTAACGCCCAGGCGACGGGTTTCGAAGCGGACAAGAGTTTGGAAGCTAATGCACGGAAATGGGCTGAAGAATTTATTGTCTTTGCTGGAAAACAATACGCCGTAGAGCTCGACTGGTCGCATTCAAGCATTAAGCATCTTGATGACATCGTAGATGATTTACACGCGACCTTTGTCGAGGAAAACCCTCCTGAAGAGCAAATAATACCTGTGGCGCGAGCTTTAGGAAGTTATGTGGCTGAGGTGTCTAGAATTTTAAACGGTGGTTCGTGGGGATGGGTTGAAATGCCCGATGGATCGTATCCGGCAGTTGAGACGCGGAGCGGCATCCGGTTTTTGCCGTTTGCTAAGGTTCTTGACCGAATCAAATCCGGCACGGACCCTGATATTTGGGAGTACTACCAGATGCTTTCCGCACGTTGAGGGGTCTATTTTCCAACGCAGAAAGTAGAGAAGATATCGCCGAGCAACTCGTCGTTTGTATACTCGCCGGTGAGCTCGCCGAGTGCGCGACCCGCTAATCTTAATTGTTCCGCTCCCAATTCGGGTTCGTTCTGGAATAATTCGTTAACGTTAAAGGTCAGAGCATCTAAAGCTATCTTCAAGGCGATCAGATGACGCTCGCGTGCTAACACAGCACTATCACTGTCATCAGCCAGGTTGAAGTGATCTAAGATTTCACGACGCAGTAGACCGAGACCATCTAAGTGTTTGGCAGATAATCTGACGCTAACGCCGGCCGTAGTTTTCTCGCTGACCGGCTCTAATCCGTCGACATCTATTTTGTTGCGTACAGTAAATACCGGAATTTTTATCGTGCTAATGAATTCGATTAGTTCGTCGGCATCGGCGTCCGTTACATACAGTACGAGGTCGGATTGCTCAATTTTCTGTTTCGCGCGGCGTACGCCTTCTTGTTCTATTAAATCTGAGGAATCACGAATTCCTGCCGTATCGTGAACGCGAATAGATAAGCCCTCTATGCTGAGATCAACTGATAAGACATCTCTCGTGGTGCCAGGTACGTTCGTCACGATGGCTCGTTGCTCATCTGCTAATGCGTTGAGCAAGGTTGATTTTCCTACATTAGGACGCCCGATTATCACGACGTCGACGCCTGAATTAAGGCGTGCACCCCGGTTGGCATTAGCGAGGAGAATACGAAGTTCATCGTGCACTTCGGTTGTCGCCCCTACTAGGCTTCTTAGTGCGACCGGAGAGATATCCTCGTCCGGGAAGTCTATATAAGCTTCGAGTTGGACTCTGACGAGTTTTAGTTTCTGTGCTAAGGAGACGACTGTTTTCGAGAATTCCCCGACTAATGAACTAAGCGCTAAACGCGCTGCACGCGTCGAACTACTTTCGATGAGGTCGGCAATGGCTTCCGCCTGAATTAGATCGATTTTGCCATTCAGGTAGGCACGTTCCGTGAATTCGCCAGCAACGGCCATGCGCGCACCCGCGTCGATGGCCGCTTTTAAGACGTCGCGCGTTTGCACAACGCCGCCGTGCGTTTGTATCTCTAAAACGTCTTCGCCCGTGAATGATTTTGGTGCCGAGAAATAGATAACGAGGGCTCGATCTATTGTTTGTGCATCGCCTGCCCGAATGGAACGTAACGTCGCGATTCGATTGGGTGGCAGAGAACCGATTAATTTATGGGCGAGTGCGTCTAATTTATGTCCTGAGATCCTAACGATGCCGACTGCACCTCGGCCCACTGGTGTTGCAATTGCGGCAATCGGATCGTTAAACGTCACCAGTGAACCCTGTGTTTTAAGTACCTATTTATTCGGTGCGTTCTCAATGCTGCGCGTGATGCTCCACTGTTGCGCGATTGATAGTACGTTGTTAACCACCCAGTACAGCACCAACCCGGAAGGGAAGAACATGAAAAAAATTGTAAATGCGAATGGCAAAATTTGCATTACTTTCTGTTGGATGGGGTCCATAGGAGCAGGGTTCAGTTTTTGTTGGAACCACATGCTGACGCCCATTATTAGTGGCAAAACGTACATTGGATCTTTCGACGACAAGTCCTGCAGCCATAATGCAAACGGCGCTTGCCGTAGCTCGACACTCTCTAAGAGCACCCAATATAAGGATATAAAAACCGGGATTTGCACAATGATGGGCAAGCAGCCCCCAAGTGGATTTATTTTTTCTTCCTTGTAGAGCTCCATCATTGCTTGGTTCATCCGCGTGCGATCGCCACCGTGGCGTTCTTTAATCGCGAGCATTTTTGGTTGAACTTTTCGCATATTCGCCATCGATCGATAGCCTGCTGCCGACAATGGATAAAAGCCGAGTTTAAGCAACATGGTTAAGAGAATAATCGCCCAACCCCAATTTCCCGTGAGATCTTTAATAAACTGCAAAGTAACGAACAAAGGTTTTGCAATGAACCAGAGGACGCCGAAATCGACTGTAAGTTCTAATCCCGGAGTAACGTCGTGTAAAACTTCTTGGAGTTTCGGGCCGATATAGATCGATGATTTAAAGTTTACGGTGTTACCGATCGCAACTGTTTGGCTAGGTCCCCAGTAACCGACGGCGTAGCGTTTGTCGTTGATAATGAGCGAATAGAAATGACTCAAATTTTCTTGTGGGGGTATCAGAGCGCTAACGAAATAATGTTCGAGTATTCCGACCCAACCAGCTACGACTTCTGTGTTGAGCGGAGCGTCTTCTAGATCATCGAAATCGAATTTTTCGTAGCGCTTTTCTGGGGTCGATAAGGCGGCACCAGTAAACGTGTAGACGAGGCTTCTTTTAGATGCTGGTTTGCTGCGCTGAAGTTGTTCGTAAATTCGTCCGTTCCATTGCTCTTCAGAAGTGTTGTTAACGATGTACTCGATGTTGATTAGGTAACTCGAGCGGTTAAATATGTAGCGTTTGGTAACGTGGAGATTTGACGGCGAGTCCCAGCTTAAGTCGACGATTAGTTCTTCTCGGCCATCGGCTAATGTGAATTCTGTCCTGCTGGCTGAAAAATTGGAACGATGATCGGGAGATTCCGTGTTGCCTTTGATGCCGCCCTGGTGAATGAAAAATCGTGTTTCTGTTTGATCGAGTAAAGCAAAATGGTTTTCGGGCTGGTCTACTTCGATTGGGTAATTCTTAAGCGAGGCCTGAGCGATTCCTCCGCCTAGCAGGTTTATTTTGATGTCATAGAAATCGGTCGAGACGGATATCGTATTAAGAGAATCACCTGACGGCTCGAACGATAGGGACGTCGGTGAGGGAACTGATGGTTGAGCTGATTGTTCACCCGCATCGATTTGTGGGGTTTCGTTAAAGCTTACAGGATCGTTGAGAAGTGTTTGTTGCTCGGTATTAACCGTATTGTAGTCGCGCTGCCACGCTTCCCACAGCATCATCGCGGTGAGCGATAGGGCGATGACCAGGAATAAACGAATATTGTCCATGTTTTAACGTTCCGTTCTTAGGTTGGATGCTCGTCGTCCAACACAAACCTTAGGTCAATTTAAGCCATAGTTCGCGTAGCTCGAGAGACAGATATTGCGACGACTGCTTGCGTGTGGCTTGCGTTGCTTGAACCACGATGTCGACTGGCCTGATCGTGCTCGCGTTACACCGGAAACTCTCTCTTACTATTCTTTTTATTCGATTTCGATCGACGGCTTTAGCAGCTGCTTTTTTACTTATCGCGAGGCCTAAACGAGGATGAGCCAGTTGGTTGGCTGTGACCGTGATCGTGAAGATGCGGCTCCGGTGCTTTTTTCCGGACGCGAATGCGTTTTTAAATTCTATCGGTTTTTTCAGCCGAAGGGTTTTGGGGAAAGATTGCCGAGTGTGGGGCAACGGATCGCGTTAGTCGGGTGTAAGGCGTGCTCGTCCTTTAGCGCGTCTTGCTTTTATAATTCGACGTCCCGCTTTGGTTGCCATTCGCGCACGGAACCCGTGCGTGCGTGCGCGCCTTATCCTACTGGGTTGAAATGTTCTTTTCATGACTTAAATGGAGTAATTTTTTGCTTTTGCGTTAAAGGTTCGGAGTATCCGAGGGCGAGGGATTGTACGCTTAAGACTTTGTTGGTGTCAATTTAAGGGTACTCCACTGGGATTGTGGATAACGGGGATAATGAAGCGTAAACTCGCGTGTCCTCGCGTACTCAAGCTTAAGCCAAAGGTATCTCCACTTGAACCCGGTAGTTTGGCAAAGATGCCTAAAACGACTCGAAGCAGAGTTGACCTCGCAACAATACAACACATGGATCCGACCACTTCACGTCGTCGAAAAATCGAACGAACTCGAACTTTTTGCGCCGAACCGGTTTGTTTTGGATTGGATTAGAGATAAATATTCCGCTCGTATTGAAAGTCTCTTAGCGGACATTTCCCCGGACCAAGCTATCGCTATTTCGTTCTCAGTTGGACCCCTAGCCGCGTTAGGTAGCGAGGTACTCAATGTTCCCAAGCCGCTACCGCCAGCAATGCCTACGCGGGCGGCGGTTGAACGCCCGGTGCGAAGTTCCAAGGTAGTAAGTCGACTGAAAAGCGATTTTACGTTTACGAATTTCGTAGAAGGGAAATCTAACCAGTTAGCTCGCGCGGCGTCGCTACAAATCGCCGAAAATCCAGGTAAAGCTTATAATCCACTATTTATTTGCGGCGGCGTTGGCTTGGGTAAAACCCACTTAATGCACGCAGTAGGAAACATGGTTCTCGAAGGCCGGCCGAATGCGAATGTCGTCTATTTGCATTCAGAGCGTTTTGTTGCGGATATGGTAAAAGGCCTACAGCACAATACTATTAATGAATTCAAACGCTTTTACCGGTCGGTTGATGCGTTGCTCATCGACGATATTCAGTTTTTCGCCGGAAAGGAAAGGTCACAAGAAGAGTTTTTTCACACTTTTAACGCGCTGCTCGAAGGCCAGCAACAGATTATTCTGACTTGTGATCGCTATCCGAAAGAAGTGTCTGGTGTGGAAGAACGACTAAAATCGAGGTTTGGATGGGGACTCACTGTTGCTATTGAACCGCCGGAGCTAGAGACGCGGGTCGCTATTTTGAAGAGCAAGGCCATTCAAGTAGGGATCGCACTACCTGACGAGGTGGCGTTTTTTGTCGGGAAACGGTTTAAGTCGAACATTCGAGAGTTAGAAGGGGCGCTACATAGACTGGTAGCGAACGCTCACTTTACTGGCGAATTAATCTCCCTCGATTTTGCTAAACTCGCATTGAAGGATCTACTCGCACTACAGGATAAAATGGTAAGTATGGAGAATATCCAGAAAACAGTTGCTGAGTATTACAAAATGCGTGTGGCCGATTTATTGTCCAAGCGACGTACACGATCAATCGCTAGGCCTCGACAAATTGCCATGGCATTGGCCAAGGAATTGACTAACCACAGCTTACCGGAGATTGGAGACGCCTTCGGTGGCCGGGATCATACAACGGTCATTCATGCGTGCCGTAAAATTACCGACTTACGGCGCAGTGAACCACGTATTAACGAAGATTTTGTGAATCTGGAGCGCATACTAACTACTTAGTAATCTGTGGATAACTAATTAGGTAAATAACGGCTCTACCTTATCCACAAACTGCACACAGGCAAAATACCAATGATTCCTCGAATATACCGGAGTTATAGTTGCTGCAACAGGCTGATAAATAAGTCAAATTTTGTAGTTCTCACCAGATCTGCCGAGTCTAATAACAATAATCATTGGTACTAACCATATGAAACTTACTATTAATAGAGATGAGCTTTTGGCTCCGCTTCAAGCCATCAATAACGTAGTTGAACGCCGCCAAACCTTACCGATCTTAGGCAATGTTTTGGTCAATGCAGAAGATAATGGCGAGATAACATTGACGGCAACCGATATGGAAGTCGAGATCGTCGTAAAGCTTCAGGGAACGACTGAACAAGCCGGTACGATTACCGTACCGGCTAGAAAATTTTTAGATATATGCCGCGCGCTTCCTGGAGAAGCCGTTGTGACCTTTAGTATCCAGGAAGAAAAAGTAAAGATTCAGTCAGGCCGCAGTCGTTTTTTGTTGGCATCTCAACCATCGGAAGAGTTTCCAAGTATCGGTTCTTTTGAAGCATCAGCAGAAATTGATTTACCGAGCAGTACATTAAGTTCACTGGTCGAAGGCACTCAGTTTGCAATGGCCCATCAGGACGTCCGTTATTACTTAAATGGTTTACTGTTTGAACTGAGTGCCGGAATGATTAGAACAGTGGCAACAGATGGTCATCGCTTAGCTTTATGTGACAGAAGTATTGAAACAAGTGAACTCGAAGCACGCCAGATTATTGTTCCGCGTAAAGGGGTCGTCGAGATCATGCGTATGCTAGGTAGTCCCGACGATCCTATGAAAATAACGATTGGAGGCAACCACCTTAAAATGACGACTCGAAACCAGTCGTTGACGACTAAACTGGTCGACGGGCGATTTCCTGATTACGAACGAGTTATTCCGAGAGCTGGTGAGAAGAAAGTCTTCGCAGATAGAGAAACTCTAAAAGCCGGCTTAGCCAGAGCATCTATCCTATCCAATGAAAAATTCCGCGGTGTCCGGATAGTACTAAGTAAAGATCAATTAAAGGCTATCGCACACAATCCAGAGCAGGAAGAAGCCGAAGAAGATATAGAAGTGGAATACAGCGGAGACGAACTTGAGATCGGCTTTAACGTCTCATACTTGCTGGATGTACTTTCGGTTCTAAAATGTCCAAAAGTGCGGGTAGATTTTATTGATTCGAATAGCAGCTGCCTAATTCAAGATCCGGACGATGAAATGGCTCGATACGTCATCATGCCTATGAGGCTTTAGTAGGCTGGATTTTCAAACGTGCAGCTAACCGCACTATCCGTCCAAAGAGTGAGGAAGGTTCGCGACTTAAATATTCACCCATCTATAGAACTAAACTGCATAGTTGGTCCAAACGGGAGTGGCAAAACCAGCCTTCTCGAGGCGATACATTTCCTTGCTACTGCCCGATCGTTTCGAACAGCGAAAGTACGGGAGGTAATTACACACGGGGAACAATCATTGTTAGTCAATGGGGAATTCATAGATTCATCGGGGCAGTTAAATCGGGTCGGGGTTGAAAAGACTTTTGACCAAACGAGATTGCGGTTAAACGGTGACGCTGTAGTAGTTGCCTCTCATTTGGCCAAGCTCCTTCCAGTTTTAAACTTCAATTCTGAATCATTTTCACTTTTAAGTGGAGGTCCTTCGATTAGAAGGTCCCTGCTCGATCGCCTAATGTTCCACGTGGAACACGAGTATCTTGATACTCTAAAAAGATATTACCGAGCTCTAAAGCAAAGGAATATGTCATTACGTCAGCGAAGTGCAGCTCGGCAAATTACTGTTTGGGATGAGCCATTGACCCCCGAAGCCGTTCTGTTAGACAGATGGCGACGTAACTGTGTAGCAGCGATTAATGAATACCTATCGGTTTCGCCCGTCTGTAAGCTCATCGGCAACGTGCAACTGGAGTATTATCGGGGCTGGAACAGAGAGACAGACTTTCCAACGATACTGTCTACGAACTTAAATAGGGATCGAGAAACTGGAACGACCACTGTTGGTCCCCATAGGGCGGAGCTGCGGGTTAAAGTAGACGAAAAAATGGCTAAAACAGTCGTCTCAAGAGGTCAGGGAAAGCTTATAATAGCGGCGATCGTCGGGGCGCAAGCGAGATACCTCTCCGAAAACAGCATCGAAAAGCCAATATTACTGATAGATGATCTTGCTGCAGAACTCGATCGTAATGCGCGTCTTGTTGCTGTGGATTCGTTGTTAGGAACAGACTCTCAGATTTTTTTCACCGCGATAGACCTTAACGATCTTCCAGACAATATATTGGAGTCTGCAAAAATGTTCCACGTGGAACAAGGGCAAGCCCAACCCGTTGTCACTGCTCAGTAGCAACTAGGAGTTAATCATGGCTGACGAACGAAAATACGACTCATCAAACATTAAGGTTCTAAAGGGTCTAGACGCCGTTCGGAAGCGCCCTGGAATGTATATCGGCGATACCGACGACGGTTCCGGTCTGCACCATATGGTGTTCGAAGTCGTTGATAATAGTGTTGACGAAGCACTCGCTGGACACTGTTCTGTCGTAGACGTCACGATAAAATCCGATAACGCTGTAACGGTCACAGATAACGGCCGCGGAATTCCCGTCGATTTCCATAAGGAAGAAAACGCTTCGGCAGCTGAAGTCATCATGACAACATTGCACGCCGGCGGTAAGTTCGACGACGACTCCTACAAAGTCTCCGGCGGTTTACACGGTGTAGGCGTTTCCGTCGTTAATGCGCTGTCTGACCAACTCTACTTAAAGATCTACCGTGATGGCTCAACTTGGGAACAAAATTATCGAGACGGGGTACCCCAGGAAACGCTTCGAGCAACTGGTGCAAGCGACAAAACCGGAACGGAAATTACCTTTATCCCGAGTGAATCAGTATTTAAAAATATCGAATTTCATTACGACATTCTTGCGAGCAGGTTAAGAGAACTGTCTTTTTTGAACTCAGGTTTACGAATAAACCTATCAGACGAGCGAACACAAAAGTCTGACACTTTCGAATACGACGGTGGCATAGCAGCTTTCGTACGGTTTCTAAACACCGCTAAAACGGCACTTCATGAATCAGTCATTCATCTCACAGACGAGCGCGACGATGTCGGAGTAGAAATCGCATTGCAATGGAACGACTCATATAAGGAGAATGTTTTTTGCTATACGAATAATATTCCACAGCGAGATGGCGGCACCCACCTTGCGGGTTTTCGGTCTGCCTTAACACGAACCTTAAACACATTCATCGATAAACAAGGCCTTGCGGCGAAGAACAAAGTAACTGTAACCGGTGAGGACGTTAGAGAAGGGCTAACGGCAGTGCTCTCTGTAAAAGTTCCTGATCCGAAATTCTCGTCCCAAACAAAGGAAAAGCTCGTATCCAGCGAAGTCAAAGGTGTCGTCGAATCCGTGCTGGCGGAGCACCTAAACTCTTTCTTACTTGAACGTCCTCAGGACGCGAAAGTTGTTATGGCTAAAGTAATCGATGCTGCGCGGGCGCGCGAAGCAGCGCGTAAAGCGCGCGAATTAACGCGGCGCAAGACAGCGCTTGATATTGCTGGTCTACCGGGGAAGCTTGCAGATTGCCAAGAGCGCGATCCGGCAAAATGTGAATTATTTATTGTGGAAGGAGACTCTGCCGGCGGTTCTGCAAAGCAAGGCCGCCATCGACGTTATCAAGCAGTCCTGCCTCTGAAAGGGAAGATATTAAATGTCGAAAAAGCTCGATTCGACAAAATGTTGTCATCCACAGAAGTTGCGACCCTCATCACCGCCCTGGGTTGCGGGATAGGCACAGACGAATATGACCCGGCACGATTACGGTACCACCGAATCATCATAATGACCGATGCGGATGTCGATGGATCTCATATCCGCACATTGCTGTTGACATTTTTTTTCCGTCAAATGCCAGAATTGATAGAGCGTGGCCACGTCTATATTGCTCAACCACCTCTATATAAGGTAAAAAAGGGCAAGCAGGAGCGTTACCTCAAGGATGAAGCAGAATTGGATAAGTATGTGATGGAACTTACGATCCAAGATGTCAAATTCGAAATAGAAGGTAACGTATTGGAAGAAGACAAGTTAACAGAGCTTTCTGAGCAATTTCTTTCGCTAAACGTGACAATGGTTCGACTGAGTCGCCGCTATGACCCGTTGATCCTGCAGGTAATGCGCCGGGTGCGGCCATTGACTGAACCAGAAACAAGCACATTAGAATACCTAGAAACCTGGGCTAAGGATTTGTTAGACCTCTTAGAGTCCCGCTCCGAGAAGACAGTGGGCTTCAAAACGGCTGTCGTGTACCAACAGGCTAACGTTTGGTTTATCAGTGTGACCGTCTCTCTGCACGGATTAGATACCGAGCACGTCTTTAATCGAGAATTCTTTTCGTCGAATGAATACGGACGTTTATCATCTCTCGGTGAAATCCTAGATTCCCATCAATCTTCACTGGTCGTGCACAGAGGTGAACACACACACCGCACTCAATCGTTACGCGACGGATTCGACTGGTTACTTCAAGACACCAGAAGAACAGTCCATGTCCAACGCTATAAAGGCCTCGGAGAAATGAACCCTGAACAACTTTGGGACACGACGATGGACGCAGAAACACGGAATCTGATGCAAGTACAAATCGAAGATGGGATAAAAGCAGACTTAATGTTCTCCACTTTAATGGGCGACCAGGTCGAACCGCGGCGATTGTTTATTGAAGAACACGCTTTATCAGTGACAAATCTCGACACCTAACTTAACCATCTATGCGGCGGCAATCGTCCAAACAACCACCCGCTTAGCGCCGGCTAAGCGGAGCGACTGTGCCATCGCCGATACCGTCGCGCCCGTTGTGATCACGTCGTCTACGATCACTGCGGTGTGAATACTTAGACGCTCCCGAAACGCAAATGAATCTTGAATATTCTTCCGGCGATCCGCAGCATTCAGTGTTGATTGCGCGGGCCCGGATTTTAGTTTGTAAACACTCACTACGTCTACAGGCAAAGAAAATCGACGTGCGAGAGGTAGAGCGATTTCAACAGCGTGATTAAATCCGCGACGCATCATCCGAAAACGGGATTGTGGAACGGGGAAGATCACTGCATCGTTGGGCACATCACTTCGTTCGAATAACTGCGCCGCAGCCAACCGACCAAGCAACTCCGCGCACGCAATGTCCCGTCCAAATTTAACCTGATGAATTAACTGTCGAATTGGGTAACCAAAATTGAAGCAGGCGGCGACTTCATCGATGTAAGGAAGATGTCGATTCCAAGGAGTCGTTCGCCACGGCAAGTCAGACTCACAACCAGAACAAATACCGCACTCGGCCTTGGCTGCGGCACAAAACAGGCAGCGGGTCTCATGCTCAACCGCTCTCGTAAGGGATTGCTGAGCAGTAACTAACCAGTTGTCACATTTTATCGGGTCGATTAAAGTTGACAACAATGAACTAAACATTCGTATTCGATTTCCTTATCGAACAACTCACCAATTCAGGAGATTTACCGTATGGCATCGGCCGTAAGTACGCAAGCAACGAGCGAAGCGCTCGCACCGGGCTTTAAGAAAATCTGGGATCGCGATGAAGTCGTTTTCTTACTCAAGCAGCCGCTAAACGATCTACTGTTTTCGGCGCACAGCGTTCATCGCAACAATTTCGATCCTAACGAAGTCCAACTCAGTACTCTTTTGAATATTAAATCCGGCGGTTGTCCGGAAGATTGCGCTTATTGCCCTCAAAGTGCCCGTTATGACACCTCAGTGGAATCGGAACCGCTACTCGATATCGAAGTCGTTCGTAACGCAGCGAAAACAGCTAAAGCTAAAGGTGCTACGCGTTTCTGCATGGGCGCGGCCTGGCGTTCACCAAAAGACCGTGACCTCGATAAAGTCATCGCCCTAATTGAGGTTGTGAAAGACCTCGGCATGGAATCTTGCGTCACCTTGGGCATGTTGAAATCTGAGCAAGCCGCCCGTTTGAAAGCGGCCGGATTGGATTACTACAACCACAACTTGGACACGTCCCCGGAATTCTACGGCGAAATTATTACCACCCGAACTTATGACGACCGGTTAGATACTCTCGCTCATGTTCGCGACGCCGGAATCAATGTTTGTTGCGGAGGAATTATAGGTTTAGGTGAAACCCTAGATGATCGCGCCGGCCTCTTAATGAGCCTCGCTAACCTTCCGCAAGCGCCGGAAAGTGTGCCTATCAACTTATTAGTAAAAGTTGCTGGGACACCGTTAGACGATGTCTCAAACGTCGACCCCATCGACATGGTGCGTATGGTAGCCGTCGCACGGATCATGATGCCTAAATCTTACGTCCGCTTGTCTGCTGGCCGTGAGGGCATGGACGAGGCGGCCCAAGCGCTCTGCTTTTTCGCCGGCGCAAATTCAATTTTTTATGGCGAGCAACTCCTTACCACGCCTAATCCTGCGGCCGACCTAGACCGCGCGCTGTTCAAAAAACTAGGCATCCGAGCAAGCTCACTTTAACGCTCAGCGAATCTAACCATGAACGCGCTGGAGCAACGGATAACATCCATAATTAAGGAGACAAAAAGAAACGATCGCCATCGAACTTTGGAACCGTCTACGACTGGCCAAGGCCGAACGATCACCATCGACGGCACCGAGTACCTCAATTTCATAAGCAACGACTACCTCGGGTTCAGTTCTCATCCTAATCTTAAGGAAGCCGCCACCGCCGCTGCTCAAAAACATGGCGTAGGAAGTGGCGCCTCGGCTCTCCTGTCGGGCCGCAGTTCGGTACACGAAGCACTGGAAAGAAGATTGGCATCGTTCATGCGTCGAGAACGAGCGCTACTTTTCTCCTCGGGGTATCTTGCAAATCTCGGTGTCGCTAGCGCACTAATTAATCGCACCGATCACATTTTCTCAGACGAACTCAACCACGCATCGCTTATCGACGCGATAAGCCTTACGAAAGCTAGTTACACACGTTATCGTCATGTCGATCTCCACGACCTCGAAGAGGGCCTAAAAGCCTGTGAAAACCCATTCCGCTGGATTATTACCGATACTTTATTCAGCATGGACGGGGACCTCGCACCTCTTCAGCAACTTGCATCACTAGCTAATAAATACCACGCCACATTAATCGGCGACGACGCCCATGGTTTCGGTGTACTCGACGGCGGTCGCGGTGCTGCGGCGGCATGTAACTTGAGCCACCAAGCGATGCCAATTCAGATCGTTACATTCGGCAAAGCATTGGGAACATCAGGTGCTGCGGTGGTCGGATCAGAATCCTTAATCGACGCGCTTATTCAAAAAGGACGAACCTTTATCTACGATACAGCCCAGCCGCCAATGATTGCCGCAGCAACCCTGGCGGCGCTTGAACTAATGGAAACCGACGAATCAATTCACGAAAGATTATTCGCAAACATCACCACGTTCCGAGAGTTGGCGAAAACCTTACCTCTGTCAGAGTCATATTCTCCGATTCAACCAATCCTTATTGGTTCTGATGCGAACGCTCTATTAGTCGCGGCGCAATTGCGATCAAAAGGTTTTTACGTTCGCGCAATCAGACCCCCGACGGTCCCTGTGGGCACTTCCCGCTTGCGCTTATGTATTTCAGCCGCACACAAACCAGAAGACATTGAAGCACTGGTCGATGTTTTGGTGTCAACGATGAGCCGGCTATAATGCCAACGCTCGGCGGAGATTATTTAATCGATGTTAGAAATGCGCAGCGCGCATTTAACATCGCGGCAGAAACCTATGACGAGCATGCAGCCCTGCAACGAGCAGTAGCTGACAATTTACTCGAATCATTGGACATCATAAGAATTTCTCCGCAAACCATCCTCGAGATAGGTGCTGCGACGGGCTACTGCGCTAAAGCGTTAGCGCACCGTTATCCACGGACGCCAACATTGTTGTTAGATTCCTCGCCAGCAATGCTTCGTCACGCGCGCCACAAATTACAGCGCTGGCGCTCCCGGGAACGCTATATTGGCGGTGACGCGCAAAAATTACCGCTGGTGAGCGCCTCTATCGATTTTATCATTTCGAGTATGACGTTCCACTGGTGTAACGATCTAGACGCCGTGTTCGGGGAGTGTCATCGCGTACTCAAGCCGAACGGTCTTCTGTTATTTTCGAGCCTCGGACCAGACACGTTGCGAGAATTACGTGAAGCGTGGTCATCCGTAGACTCCTCGCCGCATGTCAATATGTTCATCGACATGCACGACGTCGGCGACGCATTAATCCGTGCCGGCTTCACGAGTCCGATCCTTGAGTGCGATAAAATTATCGTGAACTACGATGATGTCAACGCCTTGATGTGTGACCTACGGCACACCGGCTCGAGCAATTCGATTAGCGGTCGGAAAAAGAACTTCTCCACGCGGGGAGAATTTACGCAAATGGAAGAAGCTTACGAAAGATTCCGTATCGACACGAAGCTACCGGCTACCTTCGAAGTGGTCTATGCCCACGGCTGGAAACCTGAGCGCGGTAGTCGGGCTCAAGACGGCAGCACCGTCGCAACTTTTCCTTTCGCGGATCTAAAACGCAGATGACCAATAACGCTATTTTTATCACCGGTACCGACACTGAAATCGGTAAAACAGAGACCACGGTGGGATTATTGAAAAGCATCGCGCGCTTAAATCTAACCGCCATCGGGATGAAGCCTATTGCTAGCGACGCCGAACTTACCAAAGACGGTTTGCGCAACGAAGACGCCTTGCAACTCCTAAAATTCTCGAATCCGCAATTGGATTATTCGATTATCAATCCGTATGTATTCAAAGACCCTACTTCGCCGCATATCGCAGCGCAGCTGGTTAAGGAAGAAATTACCTTGGACACCATCGTCCGTGCGTTCGAAATCTGCCAGCGTAGCGCAGACATCGTCTTGGTCGAAGGGATCGGCGGTTGGCGTGTTCCCTTAAGTGAGAGCCTGCAAACGGTGGATTTGGTTCGGCGGCTGAAACTCCCAACGATTTTGGTGTGCGGCCTACGTTTAGGGTGTATTAATCATACGCTGCTCTCAGCGGCAGCGATCCAGAGCGATGGGATCCAACTCATCGGCTGGATAGGCAATGTAGTAGATCCCGACTACGCTTATCGCCAGGAGACAATTTCTACTCTACAACGACGCGTAGATGCACCGTTGCTTGGTATAACCGAGTGGCGCGAGCCATCCGACATCGATGGGATAGCTGACGATCTAGAACCGCTCGCAAGGCACCTTTGGGGATGAGTCCCAACGTAAAGCGCACGCGGATTCGGGCCCGGAATGATTAGCGAGTTTCCGGCACAATCGGGGTGTGACGGTAAGTGGGTTATCAAACCTACGCGATCAATGTCTTGGCGTGAGGCAAAAATATTCGTTGCGCTGGTGAGCGCTGTCAGTCTCGGAATCGGTTTCTGGTTTCTAGCCCAAGGTTACCCGTTCGTTCTCCCGTTCTCGGGTTTAGAAGCATTAGCAGTCGGCATCGCTTTCTATATTGTCCTTCGAGACGGAGAGAATCGCGAAGTAATATCAATCTTCGCGCGGACCATCGTGGTCGAAAAAGGTCGCCGGGAACCAAGCTTTTACGCGGAATTCGACCGGTCCTGGGTAAAAGTCATCCTTGCCCGATCGCCGCGCCAGTGGTATCCAAGTCGCTTGTCGATCACGTCCCACGGTCGCTCGACCGAGCTAGGCAGTTTCCTTACGAATGGCGAGCGAGAGGCTCTAGCAACAGCACTGATTAACGCGATTGAGAAAAACCGCTAGAATACGTCGGCCGTGGGATGTGTCGACTATGATGCAGGCGGATCCGGTCGGCTAAACAGTGGTCGGCGCGTACGCAAGCGGGTTTAATGCCCTGAATAATTAAGACGAATCAAGAAACGCTAAACCGACGCTCTTTTGTGCGGCGGGAGGCAGGAGGCAAGATGATTTCAAAACTTAGAAAGTACCGCGTTGGCCGCACCTTAGGGTCGCTGCTGGCTGCGTTGCCTGGCACGGTGCTCGCAGATTGGGAACTCAATCTGATGAAAGGCGTTACACCGTTTAGTCGAGAAATCTACGACCTCCACATGCTAATTCTGGGCATTTGCACCGTCGTCGGCATATTCGTGTTTGGGGCGATTTTCTATTCCTTATGGGCATTCCGTAAATCGCGCGGCGCCGTCGCCGCGAATTGGCACGAAAGCACAACGGTAGAGATAGTCTGGACGATTCTGCCGCTGGCTATCTTAGTCGGGATGGCGGTTCCTGCGACCAAAGCCTTAATCATGATGGAAGATGTTGCTAATGCCGACATGACCATCAAAGTCACTGGTTATCAATGGAAGTGGCATTACGAATATATTGAGGACGGTATCGATTTCTACAGCACTTTGGCGGAGAACAGCAACCAAGCTCGAACGCTAAATTCCGGGATCGACCCCGCAACTGTGGAGCACTACCTTTTAGATGTTGATAAAAGAGTCGTTGTGCCCATCAACACGAAAATCCGCTTTTTAACCACTGCCGGTGATGTGATCCACGCTTGGTGGGTTCCAGACCTCGGTTGGAAGCGCGACGCAGTCCCGGGCTTCATCAACGAATCTTGGGCGACCGTACTTGAAGAAGGCGTCTATCGTGGCCAATGCGCCGAATTGTGCGGCAAAGACCACGGCTTCATGCCGATTGTCGTGGAGGCCGTGTCGGAAGAAGCGTATGTCGCTTGGGTCGAGAAAACAAAGAAAGCGGCTTCTGAATAGGTCCGTGTACGACGGATACGGACATTAATATCCGTAACGCAACGCAAACAGTATTAACTTTTGAAGTGAGGATCAGCCAATGAGTGAGGCAGCAGCCCACGGCGAACACGACGAGCATCACGGCTATCATCCAGGTGGGATGAAACGTTGGTTGTTTACGACTAACCATAAAGACATCGGCACGATGTATCTTATTTTCGCGCTGATCATGTTCTTTATCGGCGGCGCAATGGCAATGGTCATCCGATTGGAACTGTTCCAGCCGGGGCTTCAATTCGTCGAGCCACAGTTCTTTAACTCGATGACGACCATGCACGCCTTGGTAATGATTTTCGGTGCGGTGATGCCGGCCTGGACAGGATTCGCTAACTGGCTGATCCCGATGATGATTGGAGCGCCCGATATGGCGCTACCAAGGTTAAACAATTGGAGTTTCTGGATACTTCCGTTTGCGTTTACGTTACTACTCGGCACGTTCTTCATGCCGGGCGGTGCGCCGGCTGGTGGTTGGACAATGTACCCGCCGCTGGTACTTCAAACCGGGGACGCTTTTCCGTTTTTAATCTTTGCCGTCCACTTTATGGGGGCTTCTTCTATTGCGGGAGCCATTAATATCATCGCCACGGTGTTCAACATGCGCGCACCTGGCATGACGTTAATGAAACTACCGTTATTTGTTTGGACTTGGATTATTACGGCATTTCTACTCATCGCTTCCATCCCGGTTTTAGCCGGCGCTGTCACGATGTTACTAACCGATAAGTTTTTCGGCACCGCTTTCTTCGCAGCTTCTGGCGGCGGCGACCCGGTGATGTTTCAACATATTTTCTGGTTCTTTGGACACCCTGAAGTCTACATATTGATCTTGCCTGCGTTCGGCATTGCATCGGCCATTATCCCGACATTTGCGCGTAAACCTTTATTTGGCTACGCCTCAATGGTGTACGCGACAGGTGCCATTGCGTTCTTATCGTTCATCGTCTGGGCCCATCACATGTTCACTGTGGGTATGCCGTTAGCGGGCGAACTGTTCTTTATGTACACCACCGTGCTTATAGCGGTACCTACGGGTGTTAAGGTATTCAACTGGTGCGCCACCTTGTGGCAAAGCTCGATCACGTTTGAAGTCCCGATGTTGTTTTCATTGGCGTTCGTCATTCTGTTTACGATAGGCGGGTTTTCCGGTTTGATGCTCGGGATAACACCGGTCGATTTCCAGTACCACGATACGTATTTTGTTGTCGCTCACTTCCACTATGTACTCGTCACAGGGGCTGTTTTCTCAATCATATCGGCGACCTATTTCTGGTTACCTAAGTGGACCGGCCATATGTACGACGAATCGCTCGGCAAGTGGCACTTCTGGTTATCGACGATTTCCGTCAATGTGTTGTTCTTCCCGCAACATTTTCTCGGTTTAGCGGGGATGCCACGTCGAATTCCTGACTACGCTGTTCAATTCGCCGACTTCAACATGGTCTCGAGTATCGGCGGCTTCGTGTTTGGGTTCTCGCAATTTCTATTCGTCATCGTCATATGGAAATGTGTTAAGGGCGGCGAGAAAGCTACGGATCAGGTCTGGGAAGGGGCTCACGGGTTGGAATGGACTTTGCCATCACCGCCGCCTTACCACAGCTTCACGACCCCCCCGGCACCGGCGTCGATTGAGGGTGGTATGAGATAAGCAATCGATGAACGAGACCGACCACAAGATTGTTCAGGAAAATCGACGTAAAGCAGTGAAAACCGCAACGATTCTCGGCGTTTTTGTGGCCGTTTTTTACATCGGATTTATCTTAAGTCACTTGTAGGATGGGAAATTCCGTTGACGCAGCGAATAAACGCCTTGGTTACAAGCTGTTGGTCGTCACGCTTGTCATGTTTGGGTTCGGATACGCATTAGTTCCTATATACAATGTTTTTTGTGACATAACGGGCTTGAACGGCAAAACCGGTCGTATCTCCGCGGAAACTGCGGCGTCCGAGACGGTCGATCAAAGTCGATCAATCACTGTGGAATTTGTAACGAGTACGGGTAGTTCGCTGCCCTGGAAGTTCAAAGCGAAGGTCGCGAAAATGTCGGTACATCCTGGCGCGGCGACCGAGGCGGTTTTTGTAGCCGAGAATCAAGCTCAGTTTCCGGTCGTTGGACGCGCCGTGCCAAGCGTCGCACCCAACTCGGCAGCGAGATATTTCAACAAGACAGAGTGTTTTTGCTTTACTGAACAGAAACTAGCGGCTGGTGAGACGAAGGATATGGTCGTGCGATTTGTCGTCGATCCGCGCCTACCAGCCCACATCCGCACGTTGACCTTAGCGTATACATTCTTCGAGACCCCCGAGTTGACCGCCAATGATTAGCGGTCGTCGGTCTAAACTAAACGAAAGTCATCTATAAGAGAGTGAATTAACATGTCTGACGCACATGCAGATTATTACGTACCGGAACCTAGCCATTACCCGATAAGCTTGTCCTTGTCTTTGTTTTTGATGTTCGTCGGTGGTGCGACATCCCTAAACGGGATCGGCATAGGTCCGGTGATCCTGGGTCTCGGATCCCTTGGTTTTGTTTTGGTCCTGTTTGGTTGGTTCGGCACGGTTATCGGTGAAAGCGAAGCTGGCAAATACAACGAACAGGAAGATGTTAGTTTCCGCATGGGGATGCTCTGGTTCATCTTTTCGGAAGTGATGTTTTTCGCGGCATTTTTTGGTGCGCTGTACTACGCGCGCATGTATTCGATCCCCTGGCTATCAGGTGAAGGTGCGGGTTCCGCGACGAACCAATTCTTGTGGCCCCAATTTGTTGCCAATTGGCCGCTCTTGCAAACCCCCTCTGCATACGGATTTAGTGAAGCTAAAGCCACGATCGGCGCGTGGGGTATTCCGGCCTATAACACCGGGATTTTATTGACGAGCGGAGTTACCGTTACGATGGCGCATTGGGCCCTCAAGGTAGGCAACCGACGCAGTCTCATTGGATGGCTCGCGGCGACGGTTGCTCTAGGCGTCTTTTTTGTTTATCTGCAGGCCGGTGAATACGGCCACGCCTATAATGAACTCGGGCTCACCATGAATGCGGGTATTTATGGCGCGACGTTTTTCATGCTCACCGGTTTCCACGGTTTTCACGTTTCGATGGGAACGTTCATGTTGTTTGTGATCTTAATGCGCTCGACGAAGGGACATTTTACTCCGAAGCACCATTTCGCCTTTGAAGGGGTCGCGTGGTACTGGCACTTTGTCGACGTCGTGTGGGTTGGTTTGTTTATTTTCGTCTACTGGATCTAGCAGGTCGCGACAGCGGTTTAACCCCACCCCAAGGCGCCTTAGAAAGGGCGCCTATTCTTTCTAAGAATTCGGTGTGATGATCCCGAGCGCAGAAAGGATCATGAGAATTGCAAATAGCGCGATGGATAAACCGACCCGGATGGTTAGCGCTTTTACCATTGCGGTGTCGTTTTCACCTTGACGGTTCGTTGCCATTTGAAAGAGCGCGTATCCGAGCGAGGCGACGATCATAATTAACATCGCGATCACGACGTATTTAACGATTGGTGGCATTGTCGATCCTCCCGAAATAGTGTCCGGCCAGTATAACCCGCATCGCATTCACACAGCGATTCTAGCTCCCACCGGCTCCTAGCAAAGGTTGCTCATCAATGCAGTGGCAAAACGTCGGGCGTCATTATCGATTGCTGATCATCTCCTCGGTCTGTGTCGCTATCCTGATTAGATTGGGGTTCTGGCAACTCGCTCGAGCGGAAGAAAAGCGCGTTCGCTCTGACGCCTTTGCCACGCGAGTAAGCGAGAGCTCACAGCCACTGGCTGAACTACTTGACATCAACATCGACTCAGTTCGATGGCGGCGAGTAACCGCCCAAGGCCGTTTTACCGGGCCGGTGATTTTATTAGACAATCGGACTTATCTGGGGCGGGTCGGGACCGAGGTCCTGTCGCCGTTTGAATTAGCGGGTGGGTTGACCGTGATGGTCAATCGAGGCTGGATACGAACGCCTCTCGATCGACGCACGATACCGGAGATAAAAACTGAAACTGGACCGCTCGCGATATCTGGACATATTGGTCCGCCGCCGGTCACTGGGCTGAAATTAAATTCGGCAGCAGAAGATGTAGAAGTTCTCGCTGCTAATGTGATGCGAATTCAAAGCGTTGACTTAACCCGAATCGGCGAGCGGCTGAAACTCAAACTAGCGCCGTTTGTCGTTTATTTAGACGCCGAATCTAAAGCGGGGTTTGCGCGACAGTGGCCGACTCCAGGTGACGGCTCGGCGAAACATCAAGCTTACGCCGTCCAGTGGTTTGCTATGGCTTTCGTGCTCATGGTGATCACAGTTTTGCTGATTATTCAACGAAATAAGGGGATGGAGTCGCGCAATGGAATCGGCTAAAGACGTCGCAGGCGAGCCCTCAAAAACGAAATCCCGATTAATCCTGGTGGGCATAGCCATGATATTCGTCGGCCCGATTCTCATCGCGGGGCTATATTCCTCGGGACACTTACAACTGCACAGCTTCGCGCGGACCAATCGCGGCCAGCTAATTTCGCCACCCGTAGACCTGCGTGAACTGTCAGCGGTGCAACCGTTGTTTGACCGGGCTGATCTGGGTGTTGGAGAATGGTTGCTACTCTATGTAGCGCCTAAGGAGTGCGCTGCTGTTTGTGAATCTACAATCGAGCGGCTATCGACGATCCGCTCCGTGCTCGGCTATTCCGGACAAAGAGTTCATATCCTCGGCCTGTCAAATGTAGCGGTGCCTGCGGAAACTTCGAACTCGCCCTACGCGGCCAAGTTGATGCCTGATCCCGTCGTACACAGCGCCCTATTGGACGCATTTCGTTCCCAAGTACCGGATGCCAGCCCGCCAGAAATTCTCTTTATCGATTGGCGAAAACAGATGGTCCTGAGATTTGATCCCGAGGCTGAGTCAGCGGATATAAAAAAGGATCTAAAAAAATTGCTTCGCGCCTCGAAAATTCGTTAATCAATTGTTGCCCAGGCAGCTTCGTTGACCTAAAGCGGACAAATTAGTTGGTGTATACTCCCGCGACTGACGCCGGGGTTTGGCATTAAGTACGTTATACGACCTGCCAACCCGTAGATTCCGGCAACCAATAATCCAGCGGCAATGCGAACCATGACTGACGCAACAATACGAGCGAGCGGATTTCACGCTTGGCGAGAGTACCTCGCATTGTGTAAACCACGGGTCGTAATGCTTATCGTATTCACGGCAATCGTCGGCATGCTCTTAGCGACTCCAGATGCCGTGCCGCTCGATATTTTCTTTTTTGCGACCCTCGGCATCGCCTTAGCTGCCGGCTCCGCTGCGGCGATCAACCATGTCGCCGAATTCCGCATCGATGCGTTAATGCAGAGAACGGAGAATAGACCACTACCCCAAGGTGAGTTGACACGTTCTCACGCATTAACGTTCGCGCTAATTATCGGTGCGCTCGCAATGTATCTGCTCATCGTGTTTGTGAATGTTTTAACGGCGGTGCTTACATTCGCCTCATTGATAGGCTACGCGGTTATTTACACCATGTATTTGAAGCACGCGACGCCGCAAAATATCGTCATCGGCGGGGCCGCGGGAGCAGCACCACCGGTGCTGGGTTGGACGGCTGTCACGGGCTCTGTCGACCCGCATTCCTTACTACTCTTTCTGATTATATTCGCCTGGACGCCGCCGCATTTCTGGGCTCTCGCGATTTATCGTCGCGAGGAGTATGCGAAAGCAAATGTTCCGATGCTGCCGATCACGCATGGCGTCGATTTCACTCGAGTGCAGATCTTGCTCTATACGATTGTTTTAACGATCGCGACCGTACTACCGTATGCCACCTATATGTGCGGGCTGTTCTACCTAATTTCTGTACTCATCCTTGACGCAATTTTCCTGTATTACGTGATCCGCATGATGTTCGACCATCGCGATGAACTCGCGAAAAAAACCTTCTCCTATTCCATTATCTATCTAACGTTACTATTTATCGTGCTATTCATTGATCATTATCTACCTCACCTGAGCCGCCTAGCCTTAGCAACTGGGTGAAGATCTGATGACAGAGTCCCCGCGCGCAGCAGCGGATCGATTACCACAATGGCTTTGGCTGTGGTTCCCCCCTCTTTTGCTCGTCATCATTATTCCGATAAAAATCATTGCGCCGGAGTTTTATCGTAGTTTCATTGACGGCGAACTCGGACTTATTGAGCTAGCTACGCCAGTCATCTCAATCGTTGGCGCGATTATCGGTTTTAAGTTGATGCGCATAGCGAGCGCGCTTCCGAGCGCACGGATACGAATTTGGATGTTACTAACGACTCTAGGATGTATTTATTTCGCTGGTGAGGAATTGTCTTGGGGACAACATTTGGTCGGTTGGGGGACTCCAGCCTACCTAGAAGCGATAAACGATCAAGAAGAAACGAACCTCCACAATATAAGCAGTTGGTTTGATCAAAAGCCGCGTCTGCTACTCGAAATCTGGGTACTCGTTGGCGGGATCATCTGGCCGCTACGGATCTGGTCGGGGAAAGCTCAAACAGCGTCCATTAGCGCGGAATCATATTGGTTTTGGCCAAGCATCGAATTACTTCCGACGGCGCTACTCGCGATACTAATTCGCCTCCCCGAACGGATAAAGTCACTGTTCGGGATTGAGCAGCTTCCGCTCGAGTTACGCTTTAGTGAGCCTCAGGAGTACTACTTCGCGCTTTTTTTAGCGATCTACCTCGCGTCCGTCTATCGGCGGGCAAGATCCAACATCAACTAACTTTACGCGCCAATGTTTGCATCGGACAAAAGCAGCGGATCGGCAATTTCTCCGCGTAAGCACGCAAAAGCGCTCTTTTCTATTTGGCGGATCCGCTCCGCCGACACGGAATATTTTGCCGCAAGTGTCTGTAAAGTTTCTTTTGGTTCTAGCAACCAACGTCGCGTGACGATGTCGCGGCTGCGTTCGTCGAGTTTATCCAACGCCTTAAGCAATTGCTCTTTCCCGTCTGTCTCAGTTTCTAATGCCTCCAGCTGCTGAGACGGCTCGAATGTCGAATCGGCAAAATACGCGGCGGGAGCAACATGTTCGTCGTCGTCAGCTGGGTTGATATCGAAAGACGGATCATGGGCGCTCAAACGTTCCTCCATGAGTAGGACGTCCTTTGGATCGACATTAAGGTCGCTTGCAATGGCATTGATTTCTTCATTATTCATCCAGCCCAGGCGCTTCTTTGAGCTGCGGAGATTGAAGAATAACTTACGTTGCGATTTGGTCGTCGCGACTTTGACAATCCGCCAGTTCCGCAGAATGAACTCGTGCATTTCGGCTCGTACCCAATGAACAGCGAACGAGACCAATCTCACGCCGACGGTGGGGTCGAAGCGCTTTACCGCTTTCATCAGGCCAATATTGCCTTCTTGGATAAGATCCCCTTGGGCAAGCCCGTATCCTGAGTAGCCGCGTGCGACTCTCACCACAAAGCGCAAATGGGACATAACTAATCGCCGCGCCGCTTCGACATCGCCGTCTTCGCGAAACCGATTCGCGAGTGATTGCTCTTCTTCCAAGGTCAGCATCGGCACGAGATTTACCGCTCCGATGTATGCCTCCAGAGATCCAATTGGCTGTGGGATTTGCAGCCCTAGCGCAGCTGTCATGGTTTCACGCTCCTTTCAAATGCTGGTTTCAATTAATCTTAGCACTCGACGAGTAGGAGTGCTAATCACGAATTAAGTTCAAAGAGCGTTAGCTCGGACACTATGGGCTTTCAGCGCGGGTCGGTTATACCGAAACCACTTCCAATCGAATCGGCGAAGATGCACGGACACGGCACGCCACGCCCCTGTCCAACCCAGTGCGGCGCCACAGGCTAATGCCGAGAAGATGGTTAGGCTCGAAAGATTAGCTAGTTCCAAATCGGACGTGTAGAGGTCCTTCACCGTCTCAGCAGGTAGCCGGAGCATCTCAACTGCTCCGCAAACAATAACAATTGCGACCGCGGCCCCCGCAAGGCCTTGGAGCGTACCGCTATACAAAAGTGGTCGCCGCACAAACCCGTCGGTTGCGCCACACAACCTGAATACCTCGATCTCAGCGCGCCTACTGGAGATACCGTCGTTAACCATATTTGAGGTAATCAGCACGACACCAACGCCGAGGCGTAACGTAAATATTGCTACACAACCTGACACGAGCGCGGAAATGGCGCTCAATTTCTGCACCCAAACCCAATCAAATTCAACGTGCTCAACTAACGGAATCTTCCGCAGCTCGGCCTCAAGTTGTTGTTCCGTGGAAGTATCGAAGCTGCCGCCCTTAATTACTATGGCCAAGGTGTGTGGCAGTCGGTTTACCGTGAGCGACTCGATTACTGCGTGCAAACCGGACGATTGCGAGAACTCCGCAAGGGCGGATATCTTGTCGATGAGTAAAATCTCGCCGACACAGAGATCCGAGCTCAAAGGTGCTGCTAACTCATTGGCATCCTCAAGCGTCGCGTCGTTATCCATAAACAGCGTCGCCTGCGGACTAGCCCCTAATTGCCCAACTACACCAGCGACATTGTGATGCACGATGTAAAGTAGAAGTGGGATAGCGAACGTCACACTCACCACCAAGATGCTCACCATCCTGGCTGTGCGAGAAGTGCCAAAATTTGCCCACGCCTCAACCACCGAAGCCCGATGTTGGCGAACCCACTCGGCTACGGATCGGGATCCCGATCCGCTTTGAGGCCTAAGGGTGTTCTGCATCGGTTGCGCCATGACGACTAACTTGAGTTCAGATTACGCCAAGGCGCTCCGCTGCCCGGAGACCAGCGCGAGTCGACGATGTTTCCGATGTTGGACCAAGTCCCTATGGTGTGTTGCTTTCAATACGGTGACCCCGACGTCGTTGAATTGGGTAAACAAATTCAAAATGTCTAACGATAGCGCGAGATCTAAATTTCAAGTGGGTTCGTCCGCGAGCAAGACGCGCGGCCGATTCATCACCGCACGCGCGATCCCGCCCCTTTGCTGCTCACCAGCCGATAACGAACGAGGTGAGGCCGCCTCTTTGCTTAATAGTCCAACCTTATCCAGCGCCGCACGGACTCTTTTCTAGGTCTCCGAGGAGCGATAACCGGCAACAACTTAGTGGTAATGAGACATTTTCGAATACCGTCTTATCCGGTAACAAATGGTGTTCCTGAAATATTAAGCCGACTTGCCATCGATAATAGGAAACATCCTGACGGGGAAGTCTTTGCAAATTTCGCCTATCAACAATCACTTCGCCGCGAGACGCATGTTCCATTAACGCAATGAGCCGCAGCAAGGTGCTCTTCCCCGCTCCAGAGCGCCCTGTTAAAAACACGAATTCTCCATCGGCAATGTCGAACGAAACGTTGCTTAAAGCCTCATATTGGTCGTCGTAAGTCTTAAATATACGCTATCGAAGCGGATCATCGCTCCGCCGCATCCGTCTCCAATGGCGTATCGCTAAGAATTGCTCGACTAAATTCCTCCGCAGAAAAAGGTTGCAGATCATCAAATGCCTCACCGATGCCTATGAACCGAATCGGTAGATTCAAGGCGCCGACCAACGCGAATAGAATTCCGCCCTTTGCGGTGCCATCCAGTTTCGTTAATGAAATCGAATCGAGCTCAATTTGTTCGTGAAAAAGTTTCGCCTGCGAGAGCGCATTTTGACCCATCGTCGCGTCGACGATGAGCATCGTTTCATGCGGGGCATTGGCATCGAATTTTCTTACCACACGCTTCACTTTTTCGAGTTCCGCCATGAGGTTCGTTTGGGTCTGTAATCTGCCGGCAGTATCGGCAATGAGGACATCGATACCCCTTGCGGTGGCGGCGGTACACGCATCGAAAATCACTGACGCTGGATCCGCGCCGCTGCCTTGCTTGATGACGGGAATGTCTAGACGTTCGCCCCAGGTACACAATTGTTCCACCGCGGCCGCTCGAAACGTATCGCCAGCAGCAAACATGACACTCAGACCCGCGGCTTTAAATCGGCGACCCATCTTTGCGATAGTGGTCGTTTTGCCGGCACCGTTAACGCCAACAATGAGAATTATAAAAGGACCCGTAGTTTGCTTGTTCGGCGCCAGCGGCGCTTCAGCACCACGTAATAGTTCCGTCATCTCGCTGGTGACAAGACTGAGCAGCGATTGATCGTTGTCCAGCCCGCGGGATTTTATCGAGTCAATAATTCGTGACGTCGTTTCAACGCCGCAGTCCGCGACTAGTAATGTTTCTTCTAGTGTTTGTAGTGTTGCGTCATCAATGCGGGTTTTCTTTCCCAGCACGGCTTTCAATCCGCCGAGAAGACTATCGCGCGTGCGCGAAATTCCCTGTACTAAGCGTCTAAACATTCGCGACTCTTGTGCCTAAAGACTAGTTAAAATCTGCAACGGTGTTGCGTTACTAGCGAATGGGATATCCTACCATCCCCATCGAGCTGTGCCATTATCGGGAACCAAAGTGAGGTCTCGACGGTCTTGTGTCACAAGCATTACGTTAACTGTGGAGAACTACTTTTGCGCTTTTTCGATAGTTTCATTTTCCTGCTCGTGCTGACGTTCACCGCATCACCTTCGGCTGACAACAGAACCCACGAGTTCATGCTCGAAAACGGGCTCAAACTTATCGTCCAAGAAGACCATCGTGCACCCGTCGCAGTTGTACAAGTTTGGTACAAAATAGGCTCTAGTTCCGAATACGACGGTATAACGGGCGTCTCCCATGCGCTGGAACACATGATGTTCAAAGGGACCGAGAAAATCCCACCAGGCTCCTTTTCGGAAATAGTCGCGGCCAAAGGGGGTAATGAGAACGCCTTCACCAGCACAGACTATACGGCGTACTTCCAAACTTGGGCAGCGGAGAACGTCGGACTCAGTTTCGAATTAGAAGCGGATCGGATGCGCAACTTATTGCTGTCTGAAGGGGAATTCAAAAACGAAATAAAAGTGGTATTAGAAGAACGCCGCTTAAGAACCGACGACAACCCGCAAGCCTTACTCGGTGAGTCGGCGCACGCCGTTGCTTTCCAAACAAGTCCCTATCGACAGCCTGTTATCGGATGGGCGGCAGACCTCAAAGCAATGGAAGTAGCCGACTTAAAGAATTGGTACCAACGATGGTATGCACCGGATAACGCAACCGTTGTTGTTGTTGGCGACGTCGACCCCGCGGCTGTCAATGCGCTAGCGAAAAAGCATTTTGGTCCACTAAAGCGGCAAAGCGTGAAACCGATGCGCCGACGCCCGGAAGTTGAACAACAAGGGAAGAAGACAGTAACCGTCACAAGCGACAAGACCCGCGTTCCGTACTTGTACATGGGTTACAAAACACCCGTGCTCAACAGCGTATCCAAAGAGGGCGGTGTCGCAGAATGGGAAATTTACGCGCTGGATGTGCTGTCCGAAACCCTCGATGGTGGGCCGAGCGCACGTCTTACGCAGCGCTTAATCCGTGATTCACGAATCGCGGCACAGGTTTCCGCAGATTATTCCTCAACATCGCGACTACCCGAATTATTTAGTTTTAGCGCAGCACCGGCTGGTGAACATACGCTTGAGGAAGTTGAGCAAGCTATAATTGACGAGATTGAAAAATTGCAAAAAGAACCACCGTCGAACGAAGAACTAGCGCGAATCAAAACTCAAGTAGTCGCAGACAGCATCTATGAGCGCGATTCGATGTTCTATCAAGGTCTAATCATCGGCACCTTGGAGTCGGTAGGGCTCGATTGGCGTCTAAATGACGAATACGTGGCAAATATCAAACGAGTCACCCCTGAACAAGTACGCGAGGTCGCGAAAAAATATCTTATTCCATCGCAATTGACCGTCGCGAAGTTGTTACCTGGTGCGGGGCAATAGCAAAATGAGATTTATCAGCTTCTCCAGTATTTTTTGCACGCTAGTTCTTTTCGCACAAGCGGCCAGTGCGATTCCGGATATCCAACACTGGGTTACCGACAATGGCGCGCGAGTATATTTCGTACCGGCACCGGAAATTCCGATGGTCGACGTGCGGTTCGTTTTTTCGGCCGGGAGTGCTCGCGATGAAGGGAAAGCGGGCTTAGCACACCTGGTTGGACAGTTGATCAGCGAGGGGGCTGGAGAGTTAGACGCTAACGTGTTTAGTGAACAACTTGCCCAAACCGGTGCCATGCTTTCGACGGGCGCGATGCGCGATATGGCGTGGGTCTCCTTACGTACCCTAAGCGACGATGAGTATTCACGTCCGGCCCTAGCTTTAATGCAATTGGCGTTGAGTAAGCCTCGATTCGACACGGCCGCCTTCGAGCGCGAGCGGGCAAACCAGCTAATAAGGATCAAACGTGAACAGCAATCGCCGGCCTCTATCGCGAGCAATACCTTTTTTAAACAACTCTATGGATCACATCCCTACGGGTCGCCCGTGTCCGGCACAGAAGCGTCTGTTGTGGCGATCACTATCGAAGACGTGCGCTCCTTTCACCACCGTTACTATGCGGCAAAAAATACCACGGTATCTATCGTGGGAGCGCTCACAAGAGCACAAGCTGAGGAGCTTGCGTCGAAATTAAGCACGAACCTAGACGCCGGGGAAAAGGCTCCTGCAATTAAACCCGTCACGACACTCGCCGAACCAATAGAGCAACGAATCGACTTCCCCTCAATTCAGAGTCACGTAAAACTGGGTCAGCCAGGATTGAAACGTGGCGATGAAGATTATTTTGCCTTGCTGGTTGGCAACCATGTGCTGGGCGGTAGCGGACTGGTTTCAATATTGTTTGACGAGGTCAGGGAGAAACGCGGCTTGTCGTACAGCGTCGGGAGTGATTTTTCGCCGATGGCGGAACTCGGGCCTTTCTCGGCCTCTTTGCAGACGGACAACTCCCAATCAGACGAGGCGATAAGCGTGCTGCGCGATGAAATCGGAAAATTCATCGCGACCGGTCCGAGCGCCGAAGCATTGACCGCAGCTAAACAAAATTTAATCGGTGGGTTCCCGTTGCGTATATCTAGCAACTCAAAAACGCTTGAGTACGTATCAATGATCGGATTTTACGAATTGCCCCTGGATTACCTAAAGACGTTTGGAAGTTTCGTTGATGCCGTCACGATAGAAGACGTGCGGTCTGCGTTTAGCCGTCGGCTCGATTTGGATAAGATGGTATTGGTTGTCGTTGGCAAATCTAAAGTCGACGAAAGTTAACACTGAGTTTAAAGCGCAAGCAGCACACCCTGTGCAAATTCCTATCCTCTAATGGCTAGGCGACAGCAAAGTTCGTCGCGACCTAAGGCGCTCGGACAAGTAAGAATTATTAGTGGTAAGTGGCGCGGCAGCAAATTGCCGGTGGCCGACTACGACACGTTACGCCCCAGCCCGGATCGTGTGCGCGAGACGCTATTCAACTGGCTAGGCCCCTATTTGCCTGGGGCCCGCTGTCTCGATTTATTCTGCGGCACCGGCGTCCTCGGAATCGAAGCGGTTTCGCGCGGCGCCGAGACGGCGACGCTCATCGACAATCACCCACCAACAATCGATTTATTGCGTCGCCAAATTGAACGTCTCGAGGCCGAAAACGTGCAGATCTTGAATGTCGATGCGCTAAGTTGGCTGCGAACCACCACTCCAAGCGCATTCAATGTGATTTTCTTAGATCCCCCGTTCGGGCATGGATTGATTGAATCGTCACTCGATGAGCTCCGCCGTGGTTGGTTGGTTGATAATGCTTGGGTATATCTTGAAACCGAGAAAATCCCTATATTGCACCTTGAATCGAATGGCTGGACCGTTCGACGACAAGGCAAGACGCGTCAGATCGAATTCGCGCTGTTGACCGCGACAGCGCCGGGCGATCCGACTCTAGCAAGCTAGGATCTGCTTTGCGCAGAACCGATCAGAGTTAACGGAGCAAAGTTTTGACGAAAACAGTTATTTATCCAGGCACATTCGACCCGATAACCAATGGTCACGCTGATATCGTGGCACGTGCTGCCCGCATGTTTGATAACGTAGTGGTGGCAATTGCTGGCAGTACGTCGAAATCCACGGCGTTTTCCACCGATGAACGGGTCGAGCTTGCGAATACCGTGCTCGCAAAGCATGAAAACGTTGAAGTGACGCGATTTAATGGTCTGTTGGTTGAGTTCGCAGAACAACGGAAGGCATCGGCGGTCCTTCGCGGGCTTCGTGCCGTGTCCGACTTTGAGTTTGAATTCCAATTGGCCGGCATGAATCGGCGCCTCAATGCGGATATAGATACGGTTTTTCTAACTCCGTCAGAACAATTCCTGTTTATTTCTTCGTCGCTGATCCGTGAAATTTCAGCGCTCGGCGGTGACGTATCAGAGTTCGTCCATCCGGTTGTTTGCGAAGCACTTCGCGAACGGCTTGGCTCGAAAAAAACCCCTTCTCGATGAGGCGCGCGGATAGTGGCGCTTATGATCACGGATCAGTGCGTCAACGGCGATGTGTGCGAACCGGAGTATCCAAATCAAGCCATTTATGAAAGTGCGGTCTACTACGAAATAAACCCCGAGAAATGTACCGAATGTGTTGGTCATTTTCAGGTTCCCCAGTGCATTAAGGTGTGCGCCATCAATTGCATACCGCTCGAACCGAATCGAAACAGCAGAACAACTGCTAGAAAAATATACTGACCTCCAGAACCAGGAAGGATGAATTAAGTCATGAAGCAGCTGCGCGCGACCATTGTCGTGGTCATAGGATTATGTTTAATTTCATGGATAGGCGCACAAGCGCGTTCCCTCAATGGTCCTACTCCAAGTAGGGCTGCGATTGCGTCTGCACATCCAGCGGCAACAGCGGCTGGTCGCACCATTTTGATGGCGGGCGGCAACGCCTTTGATGCGGCGATTGCAGTCGCCGCAGCATTAGCGGTTGTTGAACCGTACAGTTCCGGTATGGGTGGTGGCGGATTCTTTTTGCTCCATCGCGCATCCGATCGCAAGGAAACTATGGTTGATGCGCGCGAAAAAGCGCCAGCTGCATCAACCCACGATATGTACCTTGACGACAAGGGTGAATTTATCCGTGACCGAGCATTAAATGGACCACTCGCAGCCGGAATTCCCGGTCTGGCGGCTGGATTAGTTCATTTGGCGGACAATTATGGTCGTCTACCCTTGGCTCAGAGCCTAGCGCCCGCCGTCGAATTAGCCAGCAAGGGTTTTGTTATTGGGCCTCGCTACGCGCGGATGGCTGGCTATCGGAAATCTGCATTCAATAACTTCCCGGCTAGCGCGAAAATCTTTTTAGGCCACGACGGCAACGCAGATATTGGCGACACCATTGTCCAAGCCGATCTCGCAAATACACTCCGCACGTTAGCCGAACACGGGGCCGCGGGTTTTTACGTGGGGGAGCTAGCCGAACAAATGGTCGAGGGCGTTCGCAATGCAGGCGGGATCTGGACGCTGCAAGACTTAGCGGATTATACGGTCGTAGAGCGCGATCCCATTGTGATCAATTATCGCGACGTCCGAATTGTCTCGGCCCCCCCCCCTTCCTCTGGCGGGGTGGCTCTTGCCGAAATCTTCCATATCCTTTCAGAATTCAATTTAGAAGAGTTGGATGAAAATACAAAACGGCACGTCGTGATCGAAGCGATGCGTCGCGCTTATCGCGATCGCGCCGAGTATCTCGGCGACCCGGATTTTGCTGATGTTCCTGTCACCAAATTAGTCAGCAAGGAGTACGGAAAAGGCTTAGCTGCCGACTTGTCTATCGACAAAGCCACACCGAGCGCGCAATTGCGACCTCTAGAACCGCCAAAGGGGCGAGATACGACGCACTATTCAGTGCTTGATACGGAAGGCAACCGGGTCGCTGCTACCTTAAGCGTGAACTATCCATTCGGTGCGGCTTTCGTGCCACCGAACACGGGTGTGCTTCTCAATAACGAAATGGACGATTTTTCGGCTCGGCCTTTCACGCCTAATGTCTATGGGCTAGTCGGCGTCGCCGCCAATGCGATTGCTCCAGGCAAGCGTCCGCTATCTAGCATGACGCCGACATTTATGGAGACTGCGGAGAAAGTCGGCGTCCTAGGGACCCCAGGAGGTAGTCGCATTATCACCATGGTGCTTGTAGGTATCCTCGAATTTATTGCGGGAAAGAAGCCGGATGCATGGGTATCGGCAAAGCGCTACCACCACCAATATCTACCTGACGAAGTTCAGTTTGAGCTCGGCGGCTTATCCGATGATGCGCAGCGCGATCTCGAAAGGCGCGGGCATAAGCTGAAAGAACAAACTCGCAACTACGGCAATATGCACGCAATATTATGGGATCGGGAAACCCAAGAGGTTGATGCCGCAAGCGACCCTCGCGGTGAAGGTGCGGCCGAGGTTTTTGTCGTCGCGCGAACACAAAATATCGATCCAGCTACCGTTGACACTTCGGACAATAAAAACTCGACCGTTGCCCAATGACTTGTTGACGGATCAGCGCGTTGCCGCACGAACAGGGCTCGCCGGCCCGACCGTAGACTTTTAACTGCAGCGCGAAGTAGCCAGGTTCGCCATCACTCTTTAAGAAATCACGCAGCGTCGTACCTCCGACATCGAGTGCTTCTTCAAGCACTTGTTGTACAGCATCGATTATCGTTGCATACCTAGCGCGGCTGATCCGACCAGCCGCTCTATTCGGATGGACGTGTGCGCGATGTAAGGACTCACTTGCATAAATATTCCCGACACCAACCACGATTCGGCCATCCATAATAAAGTTTTTCACGGCAACTTTGCGTCCCCGGGCCCGCTCAAATAAGTAATCCGTGCTAAAACTCGCATCCCAAGGCTCAGGACCAAGATGCTTTATTAAGGGGTGTTTCTCTGGTGGATCTTCGGTCCATACCATGAGCCCAAAGCGGCGTGGATCATGTAACCGCAGACTATGTAGTGCGTCAAAGAATATTTCGACGTGATCGTGTTTCCGCAGCACAGTATCAGGTGGCACGATTCTTAGGCTACCGGACATCCCTAAATGTACGATCAGGGTGCCAGTGTCGAAGCGAAATAATAAATACTTCGAGCGTCTATCGACGGCCTGCAAAACTAAGCCACCGAGGGTATGGGCTAAATTAGGCATCACCGGTTGGCGGAGTCGCGGATTTCGGACGTTCACTCCAGATATAGTTCGCCCGACCAGGAGCGGCCCAACTCCGCGACGAGTAGTCTCCACTTCTGGTAGTTCAGGCACGGCGACGACGCCACCAAATTAGCAGTCCATTTAAGGAGAAGGCGATCGGTAGGACGATCAAAAAGCCGAAACCAATGACTGCTTTGTGCCAATTCTTAAGTTCTAGTCGATTATCGATAGCCGTGCGGCTCGCGACGTCGACCATGAGGTCATCTTGAGACAGCCACTCGATGAATCGCACGCCAAGATCTTGATTGCCACTATTGTGCAGATAGGCATTCGCCAAGAAATCCCCATCGCCAACGACGATGACCCGCTGTTCCTCTTCGCCATGGGTTCTAGACAGCGCGAGCGCAACAGGTAGCGGCCCTAAGTAGTCGTTTTCAGCGTCGTAACCCACGTTTCCACTCAGCTCCTGCGTTTCGCTCCACGCTTTATCACCACTTTGGATAAGACGCGACGCCTCCCACCCGTCGGGTTTGCGCGCTTGCAAACCGGCCGCATAGAAGAAAACCGAGGTGTAATTAAAGCCGTTCGTAGCGCGATGTGCTGCATAATTATTGAGTAAGATAAACGCCGGATTGTCGATACCGCTTGCGAGCGTAAGTGGGTCGATGAGGGTTCCGGGAATGCGTTCGAACCCCACATTGCGTTCCAGATCGATCAAACCAGGCGGTGAATCCGGTTCCGCGAGCCATAATAAATTCCCACCGCGCGCAAGATATTCAAGCACGACTTTAGACTCCCGAGCTTGATATTCAACTTGCGGGCTTGCGATCACTAGCACCGTCGTGTTGTCCGGTACGACATCGAATTCCGCGAGACTTATTTCTTGTACGTTCAAGCCGCGCTTTTCGAGCGCCTCAACCCAATCCGATAAGTCGTAGTTTGCTCCGCGGACCGGACTTCGTTCGCCGTGACCTTTGACAAATACTATCCAACGTTCGGTCGCTCGCGCTAATCGCGCTAGCGCCTCGGTCACGGCTTGCTCGCTGTACAGTGTAGTGCGCTCAACTCGCCCGCTATTTTCGATTATGAGTTCACCAGTGCGTATTTCGCGGGTCCGAACGAGTTCAGGAACGTCGTTGGGATCGACGTATTTGAGAGTAATGCTAGGCTGGTGTCTGCGATAGCGTCCAACTAGATGGTCAATCTGTTTTCGAAACGCGTGATCGCCCGGTAGGTAAGCAGTGAACTCGACTGGCGTTTTGAACGCCGACATTACTGCAACGCTCGCCGGCGATAAGGTATGCGCCTGAGCGCGCGTGAGGTCACGGCTGATGGGCGAGCGTGAAGTCGACCAACATACCAAAATTAATAATGCCGCTATACCGATTAGCCACAAGGCGTGAATTATTCGTGCTCTGGAATGCATCGCTTACAGAGGCTTGCGATCGCCGTTAAGCCGCCAAGTCGAGACGGCTAATGCAGCTATAATGAGTGCCACGAAATAACTTATATCCGCCGAATTCACCAAACCGCCTGCCAATCGTTGAAAATGATTAAGGCTCGACAAGTACGCAAACAACCCCGCATCTTGTCCCAAGCGCGTCGCCCAATCGATTAGCCATAGTGTACCCAACAGGCCAAAACTCATTACCGCGGAGACCGCGGGTTGCGTGAATAGGGTCGAGAACATCACGCCGATCGCTGCATAGGTCACCATCAACAACGCGAGTGCACCCAAGCCGCACGCATAGGTGCCAAGATCCAACGGTGCGCCCCACATTAAGCTCAGGGGCATCAGCGCGACGATTGCCCACATAAGCGATAGCAAAAAACAGACGCCGAAAAACTTGCCAACAATAATTTCAGCGCACGTCAACGGAGAGCTGTACAGCAAGGCCAAGGTGCCATTGCGCCGTTCCCCGCAAATAGAGGACATCGTGAGCACCGGAATAACGAACAGCATCAGCATCGCTCCAGTCCCTATGGTTGGTGTCACAACGACCTCTGTTACACCTGGCGCTTCAGACATCGACCGCAATTTGTCCTCAAACTGCAAGTAGACCTCAATTTGCGCTAGGAACTGATAGGCGAGAACAAATTGCGTCATTGCCAACAACGCCCATGCCAAAGGAGTGCGAAACAACGCGGTAGCTTCACGTTTCGCGATGACCCCAATCATGGCTCTAAAATCGCGTCATTGCAGGTTAGCTCGACGAAAACATTCTCGAGGACTGAAGCGTCGCGACGTATTTCCTGTAATCCCCAACTGTGAGCAATGGCGCTGCGACACACAGCCTCAACAGCGCGATCATAGTTATCGACGTGCAACAAGTAACGTCCGTGTGCTAGCGAGACGACCCTTTCCACTTCGGCAATTTCTTCAAGTAAGGCGGGATCAACCGCGACCCCTAAATGTAGACTTATCGCGCTACTGGGTGCGCCGAGATCGCCATTGAACACGATGCGACCGTGGTGCAATATCGCAACTCGACTGCATAAGGTTTGTACCTCGGAAAGAATGTGGCTGGATAAAATTATCGCGTGATGTTTCGATAAGGCTCTTATCATTTCACGCACTGCACGAATTTGATTTGGATCGAGCCCACTGGTCGGTTCATCCAAAATCACTACCGCTGGCTCGTGCAGTAAAGCTTGCGCTATGCCAACTCGCTGTTTGAACCCTTTTGAAAGATTACCGATCAGCCGCGAGCCAACTTCCTCCAAGGCGCATTGTCGTTTCGCTTTTTCAACCGCCATGATGCAATCGCGAGCATTGAGTTTCCGTAGGCGCCCGCAAAAATTTAGGTATTCATCCACCGTTGCTTCGAGATATAGCGGTGGCACTTCGGGTAAGTAACCAATGTGGCGTTTCGCCAGTAACGGTGTCCGGGCCATATCGTGGCCGCAAATGCGCACCTGCCCATCGTGGGCGCCAAGGTTGCCACTTAGCAGTTTCATCGTCGTTGATTTGCCGGCACCGTTCGGGCCTAGGAAGCCGAGTACTTCGCCGCGCTTCAGCTCGAGATCGATGCCGTGTAGCACCTTGCGGCCATGGTAATAGCGAGTGAGGTTTTGTGCGCTTAACAGAAGGTCATCCGACATCGGTGCGCTATTATTGGCGACCATCGACGAGTTGCCAAGCACTCGCTGTTGGGTGGCGGCGATTTGACGGGGTTTTAATTTATTTCGCAAATGCGCCAGAATGCTCGACCTACCGCGCTCGACGCGGATCTAAGTGGGAAGAACTTAAATCTATGACTAACGGAATTTTCGAGCTCAGTTGGTGGGCGACCATCATCGTTACCCTGTTGATGACTCATGCGACCATCGCCTCAGTCACTATCTACCTACACCGGTATCAGGCCCATAGGGCTCTGGATCTACATCCCGCTGTCGCCTTCATGTTCCGTCTCTGGCTATGGCTTACTACGGGGATGACCACAAAAAACTGGGCGGCGATACACCGCAAACACCATGCTTTTGTTGATAACCTCGGCGACCCGCATAGTCCGCAACTCGCGGGATTGTCGAAAGTTTTACTTGAGGGCGCGGAGCTTTATCGCGACGAAGGGAAAAATGCCGAAACACTAGTCAAATATGGTCACGGGACCCCGGACGATTGGCTAGAACGAAAAGTATTCGGCCCGCACGATCGCATCGGCGTTGGCACAATGTTGGTGATTAACCTTTGCCTGTTTGGCCCTATCGGGCTGACGATTTGGGCGGTCCAGATGGCGTGGATCCCGATATTCGCGGCCGGGATAATCAACGGTGTTGGACATTGGGGTGGCTACCGAAATTTTGAGACAGCCGACGCGTCGACCAACATCACCCCTTGGGGGATCATCATTGGCGGCGAAGAATTGCATAATAACCATCATGCATTTGCGAGCTCGGCCCGCTTTTCAAGCAAACCATGGGAGTTCGATATCGGGTGGGCTTATATTCAAATCTTGGTCTTCTTAGGTCTCGCAAACGTTAAAAAACTCGCGCCGGTTCCGATTATTGACCATGCAAAACCTAGCATTGACTTAGACACATTGGCCGCCGTGATCAGTGGCCGATTTCACGTTATGGCCGACTATGCGAAATTTGTTGTAAGAAAAGTTCATCGCGAAGAACTGAAGAAAGCCGAAACGGGAATCCGCGAAATCCTCAAGCCCACCCGCTCATTGTTGGTGAAAGAAGAACTTTTAATGAACGAGCGGCAGCGTTCCGTGCTCGAAACTGGACTCCAGCACAGTAAAGCGTTGGCAGTGGTCTACGAGTTCCGAAAACAGCTTCAGCAAATATTTACCGAACGAACAGCGACTCCAGAACGATTACTGGAGCAGCTTCAGGAATGGTGTCGACGGGCCGAAGCAACGGGAATCGCATCACTAGAGGAATTCGCCGGGTCTATGCGGTGCTATACGCGCGCTATGGCTTAGAAGTCTTGGCCGTTGTTGTATAAAGGACACCGCTAAATTCGTGTCAAAAAAAACCTGCAGTTAAGCAGGTTTTTGCATTCTAAGTAAGGGTTCGCTATTTGATTTTAGCTTCCTTATACAACACGTGTTTGCGTACGACGGGGTCGTATTTCATACGTTCCATTTTCTCTGGATGCGTGCGCTTGTTTTTCGCCGTGGTGTAGTAGTGCCCGGTATCAGCCGTTGAAACAAGTTTTATCTTCTCTAACATCGGATTGTTCTCCTAGATCTTCACGCCATTGGCGCGGATATCGGACAAAACTTTATCTATCCCAAGTTTGTCGATCGTGCGCACGCCCTTTGTCGAGACGCGAAGCTTCACCCAGCGATTTTCAGATTCGACCCAGAACCGATGAATCTGCAAATTCGGTAAGAAGCGACGGCGTGTTTTATTGTGCGCATGCGACACATTATTCCCTGAGATGGGTCTTTTTCCGGTTACTTGGCATACACGCGACATTGTTTTTCACACCTGGTCCTGTAGGGCGCGCAATTCTAGCTGTTTTCTCAGCATAGGCCAAGTCGCCGTAATTGGTGAGCGGATCGTTCGATTCCGGCTGGCTCACGAGCGACGGTGGACGGTTGTTTAATTCCGGAATGCAAACTCAGACCTTCACTCGAGTAAACCGCGATCCGCAAACGAGACAACCTCCTGCCCGGCAATGATTAAGTGATCAAGGATGCGCACATCAATCAGCTTAAGGGCCGCGCTCAGGATGCGTGTTAAGTTTGTGTCCGCCAGACTCGGTTCACCGACACCAGAGGGGTGATTGTGTGCCAATATCACCGCTGCGGCGTTGAGTTCAAGAACTCGTTTTACGACTTCTCGGGGATGCACAGTCGCGCTATCGAGTGTGCCAAGCGCCAAGATTTCGAATCTAATCACGCGATGCCGGTTGTCGAGAAAAAGCGCACAGAATGCTTCCCTTGTTCGGTTTCCAAGTTCGGCGCTCAAAAACATTTTCGCCGCGCTCACATCAGTAATTGGCGAGCTGCGCTGCAGGGTCTCACGCAATGCTCGGCGTCCGACTTCGATTCCGGCGTGCAACGCGACAAATTTCGCGTCGCCGAGCCCGGCAAACGCAGTAAATCGCTGACGGTCCAGTCCAACCAAGGCGGATATGCCGCCAGTTTCGGATAATGCATTGCGCGCGAGCTGCACGGCGTCGCATCCGGCGAACCCTTTACCGAACACAATCGCCAATAGCTCAGCATCGGATAGACTGTCGAGGCCTCGGTCGAGGAGTTTCTCGCGCGGACGTTCGGCAAGTGGCCAATCTTTTATAGTCATTCAAACATCCTTGTTTAATGAGTGATGGGGTTGCGATTATAGACCTACGCCGAAGAATCTGTCGGCTAGGTCCAAAGTACCCGTGAGTACCTAGCCGCGCGTGACACGCTTTAACAACTCGTTTATTTTCCTCGTATTTATATAAACTTTCGTGCCTAAACTATTATTTATACAATGTTTGTAGTATACGAGATGTTGTTTGGTCGTTAGATTCGGTGCGTCACAGGCAACTCTATGGGTAATGTTGAAAACAAGCGTATTGTGCTTATTGTCTCGGGAGGGATCGCGGCCTACAAGGCGCTAGAACTCGTGCGCTGTTTGCGAGACGGCGGTGCTGCGGTACGCGTGGTTATGACAGCGGCAGCGCAACAGTTCGTCGGGCAATTGAGCTTTCAAGCGCTATCCGGTGAACCGGTACATACCGATTTGTTGGATCCGGCGGCAGAGGCGGCTATGGGGCACATAGAGATTGCCCGCTGGGCCGATGCCGTCGTTGTGGCGCCCGCAACAGCAGATTTCCTTGCCCGCCTGCGCGCAGGCGTAGCAAACGACCTAGCGACAACGATCTGTCTAGCGACAACCGCCCCGGTACTCTTGGCGCCGTCTATGAACCAGCAAATGTGGCAAAACATTGCGACAAAGGATAATGTCGCAACGCTAATTGATCGCGGTTTTCGGCGTGTCGGGCCGGATTCCGGCGCTCAAGCCTGTGGCGAGTTCGGGCCGGGACGAATGGCTGAACCCGTCGCAATTGCCGCCGCGGTAGCGGATTTATTCACGACCCGCACGTTATCCGGAAGACGGGTTCTAATAACCGCCGGTCCGACCCAAGAGGCGATCGATCCGGTTCGCTACCTAAGTAACCGTAGTACTGGAAAGATGGGATTCGCCCTCGCGCAAGCGGCGTTGGAAGCGGGCGCAGAAGTCATCATTATCCATGGCCCGGTGTCCCTAAGCCCCCCCCCTAGCGCCGTCGCAATTGCGGTCGTTTCTGCCGACGAAATGTACGACGCGGTTATGGATCAAATTGAAAATATCGACATCTTTATCGGTTGCGCTGCCGTCGCAGACTACCGGATTGAATCGCCAGCGACGCAAAAACGCAAGAAAAACGATGCGAGTCTGAGCCTGACTCTTACCCCGACACGGGATATACTCAGCAGTGTGACAGCGCGGTCGACGCCGCCATTTGTCGTAGGGTTTGCGGCCGAAACAGAAAACCTTCTGGAGCATGCGCTATCGAAACTCGAAAGAAAGTCGCTCGATATGATTGCAGCGAATCAGGTTGGCGTAAAAGGATTGGGTTTTGAGAGCAGTGACAACGAACTACACGTGCTGTGGAAAGGCGGTCAAAAGCACCTGGCAAAAGCCCCAAAAGAGGTTATTGCTAGGCAATTGGTCGGGCTAATTGCTAGCGTCCACGGACAAAACGAATTTTAAAAACAATTGTGTCCGTAAACGTAATCTGCTTCATTCAGCGCGATGATTAAACTTCCCTCACTTCCGGAACTACCAGTTGGCGTGGTGAAACCGAAGATAATTTTCACCGTGTTCGGGATCCTTGTGGCGGTGGCCGTGTTCCTCGCGATCTCGAGTTGGCAAAGAACACTTGCTCAAGCTCACCTCGATGAATTGCTGGAGGTAAACCAGCGCCAGGTAGAAATCCTCGCGCGACAACTCGGCGCCGTATTTGAGCCACAACGCCTTAAACTTAGGTCATTGGCTCAGAAGCCGTCAGTTGTCGCAGCATTAAGTGCGGCGAAATCGACTCGCGAAGAGATCGCAGCGGTAGAACAAGCTGAAATTCCAGGTGCCCTACGGCTACGAATGCTACCGCCAGGCGCCGATCACATCGACCCGAATTCCACGCCGCCCTTAACCTTTGCTTCCGTCGATATGCTCCAATCTGCCGGACAAAGTGAATCCGACGTCGATATCGAACTCCACTTGAGTGGGACGTCAAACGAACATCTTGTACTGATCCAGCGAGTTCCTCTGACGGGCCCACTCGTCGGTTTTCTGCACCTAAGTCTCGACCCGTCACTCATTAGGCAGGCATTGAGTAATAATTCACTGGCTCCTGGTGCTATCGAAGTGCGCCAACCTGTAGCCAAAGCACCGCCACTGGTCCTCGCAAAAGGCGGCTCGGCCGGATCTAGCTCCGTTCCCGCCTCAATCGCTGGTATTAACGGGACAAGATGGGTTGTTTCTTATTCGCATGACGGCCCCGATGGCGGCGTTAGTTCGCTCGGGCGGATATTATCTACGGTCCTTGGCTTACTCGCGCTAGTTGTACTGGCTATCCTCGGGTTCACTTTTCTACGCACGCGAACGACTAAATCATCGACGCCTAGTGGCATTACCTACCAAGGCGCTATCAAAGCAATCCTGGAAGGTAGCCACCCGGGGCTCGAAAAACTACTGCCCGGTGCAGGAGGGATCGTACCGTTCGCCGCGCAGGCTGCTGCGACGTCCCAGGGCCTCCAGGGTGATGACATGACTACCTTCACCAGTCCGTCATCTATCGATGGCGACACGACAATACCGGGTGTTTTTGATATCACCGCGCCAGACTTGGATCTATCTGGCATCGAAGTAACTGAAGAGCCAGTTGCTGGTGCAGCGTCGATCGATCCGCGGATATTTCGCAATTACGATATTCGTGGAATCGTCGGGGAGTCTTTATCAGTAGAAGCCGTCTACGATATTGGCCGCGCGCTCGGGTCTGAGGCAGCGGCACGTGGCCAACAAACGGTAATTACAGCGCGCGATGGGCGCAATTCCAGTCAGGAGCTACGCGATGCACTCATCGAGGGATTACGCGATTCCGGACGTGATGTGCTCGATATTGGGCTGACACCGACTCCCGTTTTGTATTTCGCGACACATTATCTAGATACGCACAGCGGCGTGATGATCACGGGCAGCCACAACCCCCCCGAATACAACGGCTTAAAAATCGTGCTCGACGGCGAATCTCTTTCTGGTGACGCGATTCAGGCGCTCCGCCAACGCATAGAGGATCAGGATTTCGTCAGCGGCGAAGGCACAATGCAAACCACGGAAATAATTCCAGACTACATTCGCCGGATCAGTGAAGAGATCCCGGTCACCTTAGGTAACGCGCTTAAAGTAGTGGTTGATTGCGGGAATAGCGTCCCAGGTATCGTGGCGCCGCATATCCTTCGCGCTATCGGCCATGACGTCATTGAATTGTATTGCGACATTGACGGCAACTTTCCTCATCATCACCCGGATCCGAGTCAGGAAGAAAATCTCCAGGATCTGATAAACATGGTCCTCGAAGAAGATGCGGACGTCGGACTGGCGTTCGACGGAGACGGCGATCGGCTCGGCGTAGTCGACAGCCAGGGCAACATCATCTGGCCAGATAAACAAATGATCTTGTTCGCGCGCGACGTGTTGTCGCGCAACCCTGGCGCGAAAATCGTCTATGACGTGAAGTGCTCGAAACTACTAGCCGACGACATCCGGACGAACGGCGGCGAACCTATCATGGCGGGAACCGGACGAACGCTGATCAAGACGACAATGGAGGATACCGGCGCGCTGCTTGGCGGTGAGATGAGCGGACACATTTTCTTTAAGGAACGCTGGTACGGTTTCGACGATGCGTTGTATTGTGCCGCGCGATTGCTAGAAATATTAGTCAACGCGGATGAAAGCCCCGACGAAGTCTTCGCGGCGCTTCCAGGGGGAATCGCGACTCCGGAACTGCGTTTAGATATGCCTGAAGAACAGCACGCGGGTTTTATGCAGCGGGTTCTAGAGGAAGCGAGCTTCAGTGAGGCGGAGATCACAACGATCGACGGATTGCGAGTCGATTTCGTCGACGGTTGGGGCTTGGTTCGCGCCTCAAATACAACTCCGTGTCTGGTGCTTAGGTTCGAAGGTAACGACGAAGCCGCTCTCGAAGAAGTGAAGAATAAATTCCGGGCTTTGTTACTTAAACTCGATGGCAGTTTGGATCTGCCATTTTAAAATAATTTGCTACCAGCACTTATTCAATTAAAAACGTATTGATCGTGGGCGGCTGATTCGAGTGGCTCAACGGCGTCGTATATTTCCACAGATCCACTACTGACCATCCTTGGGACGATGCCAATAGATTCAAATCATACATTAAACATCGCGCACGTCTTAACGGAAGCGTTGCCCTACATTCAGCGATACCAAGGCAAATGCGTGGTGATCAAGTATGGCGGTAACGCCATGATCGACGAGGCGCTGAAAAGCGATTTCGCGCGCGACATCGTGCTGATGAAACTCGTCGGAATTCATCCAATAGTCGTTCACGGCGGGGGACCCCAAATTGAATCATTCCTAACGAAAATTGGGAAAGAGTCGAAATTCGTTGCGGGGATGAGAGTCACGGATACCGAAACCATGGGTGTCGTTGAAATGGTTCTCGGGGGACTGGTTAATAAGGAAATCGTTACCTTAATTAATTCACACGGTGGTCGAGCAATCGGATTGAGCGGCAAGGATGGGCCTTTGATTCGCGCGAAAAAACTCGAACTGAAGAGTCAAAAGGCTGAACAAAATGCCGCTAAAATTATCGACCTTGGTCATGTTGGTGAAGTGACCGACGTGAATCGCGAGATCCTGGATTACTTGGCGCAAGGAAATTTTATTCCCGTTATCGCGCCCATCGGCGTAGGCGATGACGGGTCGTCTTACAATATCAATGCCGATTTAGTCGCAGGGAAAGTTGCCGAAGTTATGCGAGCCGAAAAACTGGTGCTGCTGACCAATACACCAGGCCTACTCTCCAAAACAGGTGAACTGCTCACCGGCCTAAGTGCTCGTCGAGTCGCAGAACTAATTCACGACGGTACCATTACCGACGGCATGCTGCCGAAGATAGATGCTGCGCTAAACGCAGTAGCTGCTGGTGTTAAACGCGCTCACATTATCGACGGCAGAGTTGCTCATTCGGTCTTGCTGGAACTATTTACAGATTCAGGTATCGGCACCCTCATCGAATGAACGCGAAGGGTAACCGCAAGCAACAGATCCTCGAAGTTCTTGCATTCGAACTAGAAACAAAACCCGGGTCACGCATCACTACTGCTTCATTAGCGAGAGCCGTTGGCGTATCTGAAGCTGCGTTGTACCGACATTTCGCAAGCAAAGCGCAGATGTTTGAATCGCTCATCGAATTCTCTGAAGAATCGATTTTTCGATTAGTTAATCGGATCCTTGAGGAACAAAGTGCGATCGATACACAATGTTTCCAAATCACGACTGTCGTTCTTAAATTCGCTGAACTAAACCCTGGTATCGCAAGAATCCTGGCGGGCGAGGTTTTACTGGGAGAGAATGAACGACTAAGAGTACGGGTCGCGCAAATCTTCGCTCGGCTAGAAACGCAACTTAGTGATTCGCTGCGCAGAGCAGCAGCTTTCTCGGGGTCACAGAAAATGCGCCTCGAAGTGCCGTCAATAGCGAATTTGCTCGTCGCGATCGTCAGTGGACGTATCGCACAGTTTGTTCGAACTGACTTCCGAATTTCACCAAGCGTCCACTGGGAGGATCAATGGCAGATGCTTGCTCGATCCGCTTTTGAAGTAGTCCCCCCAACCTGAGCTGCGGATTTTAGTAAGACAACCGTTTCGCAACGATCCCTAATCAACTTAGGCAAACGAAAAACCTCTTCAGACACAAATTAGATGCATTAGTTATTTAGGCCCTTTAATTGCCGAAAGCGATGAATATCAGCGGTGAATTTTTCCGTTATGTGCATTTGCTCTAGCTTTTTCGTCTCGATGAAAGTCTCATTGTCCCTGACCTGAACACGCACGCTACCAATCTGCTTGACCAGTTTTTTCGGTGGTATCGCGCCGCGCCGTTCGTGGTTGGCGGCTTCTTGGATTAACTCATCCAGGCTTACCTGCAGTTTCGCGATGTGCCCCTCAGTTAGTTTTACTTGTGATTCGAGGTGAGCAATCTGTCCGTCGCGCGCTAATATCATATCGTCTTCAGAACTAAACGTATCAAGCAGCACGCGATCGAGTACGGTTTGCTCGCGCTTACGTTCTTGCGCGGCTAACGCTTCGCGCTGCGCATGCCGCTCGGCTTCGAGTTCTTCTAGCGATTTTGCCTTGCCTTTAATCGAGGTTCTCGCCCCGCCTTCGCTGACTACCTGATGACTTTGTTGAGCGAATTCTGGAGGCACAGAGTTGCCGCATTCGCGTATGCCTTCGTGATTCTTCCAACATTTAATTGCTGCGTGCGATTGTCCGCAAGCGCAAGCCAGCGCGACCGCGACGATCGCCATGCAAATTTTTCTTAGCCTTAGGGTTTCTATCGTCGATCCAGTCATTTTGCCGCCTTGTTCAGTTAGATAACGCAATTCCTGCGACTAGGATTATAGACGTTGACGGTAAACGTATTGTGAATCACACACCGAATTGCGCACGATAGTTCGCAATTGCCGCTAATTCCTCGTCCATTTCGTGTGCATCGTTGAGAAATTCGAGGATGTTAACAAGTGTCAAAATACTGTTGACGGGAATTCCGAAGCGTTGCCTTACGTCGTCGACGGCGGATAATTCGCCCTGTCCGCGTTCTTGTCGATCGAGAGAGATCATCACACCTACAGCCTTTGCCCCCGCATCATTTATTATCGCCATTGACTCGCCCACCGACGTACCAGCAGAAATGACGTCATCGACAATCAAAACTCGGCCAGCGAGCGGCGCGCCTAAGGTATTCCCGCCTTCCCCGTGATCTTTCGGCTCTTTGCGGTTGAAGCAAAATGGAATATCACGGTCGTATAACTTTGCGAACGCGATTGCAATCGAAGCCCCGAGCGGGATCCCTTTATATGCTGGTCCGTAGATGAGGTCGAATTCCACGTTACTTGCGACGATAGCGCGTGCATAAAACTCACCGAGCCGCGCCAGCGCGAAGCCGGAATTAAACAATCCCGTGTTGAAAAAATACGGACTTTGCCGGCCTGACTTCAATTTGAAGCTGCCGAACCGAAGAACGTCATGGTGCAACGAAAAAGCAATAAATTCTTTCTGATAATCCTGCATTAGTAGTGTCTCAAATTCTGATTGTTTCTCGCTCGGGCTCTGTTGCAGCGTTAGACTAAGACTCATAACATTGTGCGCATAACGTGATCGCCCGAGCGCTGACATGTGGGGTCGCAATTCCAGCTTAAATCGCTAACCAGATGTATCAATACGACCTATGAGAATCATTTCGCTAAATTGTAACGGTATTCGATCGGCTCACAGAAAAGGATTCTATCAATGGTTGAGCCGCCAGCGGGCGGATATCGTTTGTCTGCAGGAAACTAAGGCTAAGATCGAACAACTAATCCCAGGTATACAATCACCACGCGGTTGGCACACCTATTTTATGGACGCCGTAAAACCGGGGTACAGCGGCGTCGCGGTTTTCTCAAAACATGAACCTGACAACGTAACGTACGGCTTAGGTCACGAGTTTTTCGACAATGAAGGACGCTACTTACAACTCGACTTCGGCAAACTAAGCGTTGCTTCAATCTATCTGCCGTCAGGATCATCCGGTGAAGTTCGCCAACAAGCTAAGTTCGATTTTCTAGATATGTATATGCCGCTGCTCAAGCAACGGCGTGAAACCGGCCAGGATTTCGTCCTCTGTGGTGATTGGAATATCGCTCATAAGCAGATCGACCTCAGGAACTGGCGATCGAACCAGAAGAATTCAGGGTTCTTACCAGAGGAAAGAAGTTGGATGGACCAGCTATTTGGCGAGGCAGGATACGTGGATGGGTTTCGCGCTATCAATGCAGAGCCGGATCAATACACGTGGTGGTCGAACCGGGGCCAAGCGTGGGATAACAACGTTGGGTGGCGACTCGATTATCAAATCGTAACGCCGCTCATAGCGGAGAAGGTCACGTCCGCCAAAATATATAAGGCCAAGCGTTTTTCAGATCACGCCCCGCTTATCATGGATTATGCGATGGACATGCAGGATTTTATTGCCAAGTAAGTTCGTAGCGCTATGTTACTCGGTGTAAAACTCTTGCTTAAATGATCCGCTATGCGTCGTTGTCATGCCTTCTGGTGTGACAACGAATTTGAAGTTGAGGTTCTCACGATTAGTGACGGGAAATTCGCCGATGTAGTAAATCGCCCCTGCGTCACCCAGTTCACGCATTTCTATCGAGCGTAGTTGCGCGCTCATGTTTACGGCTTCGACTTTCACCGTTGCGCGAACTGGCTGCGCCGGCGTACCCATCACCCTACGTAGTACCGCGATGTTGACTAATGCGCGGTTCTTACTCCGAATGATCCCGTAGGCCCGGGCCACGCTGGGTTCAATTAGGTCGGTGGTAAGTGCGTTGTAATGGACTTGGTAGTCGCCGAATTCGTCTGAGCGTTCGGCCATCACGTGTGGTGCGAATAGCAGCAACAAGCTTAACGCCAAGGTGCCCGTCAAAATAGATGTGCGCATAGTATTTGCCCGCTTTCAAGACAACATGGTCGTTGTATTAAATATAGCAGAGTCCGACGCGCAAATGATTTTCAATAACCGCCAATGCCTCGATGTCTTCGGATCCGTGCAGTTAGGGCTGTCTTCGAAATCGGTACATCGCAATCTCGCCAAATAAATTCGGCAAAAGTCGCATCGCGGTCCCACTTCTATGCAGCGCGTCGACTGCGGTGCGTTGTAAAATTTCAATTCGACAGGTTTGGCAATGATCCTCAAAATCATTAATCGTGCAGATATGAATATTCGGCGTGTTATACCAGGTATTAGGTAGGTGTTGCGTAATTGGCATACGGCCGAATGCAATCTGCACGCGACACTTCCAATGGCCCATATTCGGAAACGTGACAATCCCTTCTCGACCGATTCTTAACATTTCCTGGAGTAGGCGGTCTGGGTACCGCACGGCTTGGATCGTTTGGGTCATGATGACGTAGTCAAACGAATTGTCATCAAAATCCGCCAAACCATCGTCCAGATTGGATTGCACAACGTTGACTCCGTTCGCGATGCAATGAACGATATTATCGGGATCAATCTCTACACCGTAGCCGCTTGCACCTTGGTCACGCTGCAGCGCCGCTAACAGGCGGCCGTCGCCGCAACCCAGATCCAGGACTCGGCTGCCGGGCAGAATCCACCCAGCGATGATCGTCTGATCGGCCCTTAAATCGTTCACTTACCGGACTCCCGGTGGATACGGTCGAAATAGCTGCGCAGGATCGTGTGATAGGCCGGAATCTCAAGAAGAAACGAATCGTGACCTTGTTCCGAATCGACGTTCGCGTAGCTAACATCCTTATTTGCGTCAAGCAGGGCGCGAACTAATTCACGGGATTTCGCCGGCGGGAACCGCCAGTCGCTCGTGAACGAAATGACCAGGAACTGTGCATTACAGTTGCTTAGGGTTTTCGTTAAATCGTTATCGAAGCGTGCCGCAGGATCGAAGTAATCCAGCGATTTCGTCATCAATAGGTAAGAATTCGCATCGAACCGTCCGACGAACGATAGGCCTTGGTGTCGCAGATAACTCTCAATTTGAAATTCAACGTCATAGCCGAAATTAAATTTCCCATCGCGTAACTCGCGCCCAAACTTTGCATGCAAGCCGTCGTCTGAGAGATAAGTAATATGCCCGAGCATTCGCGCGAGCATCAAGCCGCGTTCCGGTACAACCCCGTGATCGCGATAATGGCCATCGTGAAAGCTCGTGTCGTAACGGATCGCTTGGCGAGCGACCTCATTGAACGCAATATTCTGGGTCGATAGTTTCGGCGTGGCGGCGATAACGATCGCGTGTGCAACGCGATCCGGATAATCAATTGTCCACTGCAGAGCCTGCATTCCGCCGAGGCTGCCGCCCATCACTGCCGCCCAACGTTGGATCCCTAGGCGGTCGGCAAGTCGTGCCTGGCTTTCTACCCAGTCGCGAACCGTGACGATGGGAAAATCTGGCCCGTAAGGCGTGCCCGTCGCAGGATTGATTGTCAGCGGGCCGGTAGAGCCGGCGCATCCCCCCAAATTATTCGACGAAACAACGCAATAAGTGTTTGTGTCGATCGGTTTGCCCGGACCGATGCAATTGTCCCACCAGCCCGGTTTCGTCTCGTCTTCAGAGGTGTACCCGGCAGCATGGTGATCCCCGCTCAAGGCATGACAAATCAGTACAGCGTTGCTGCGCTGCTCGTTTAATGCGCCATAGGTCTCATAAATTAGATCATATTCGTCTAGCACGACGCCGCAATCGAGCTTCAACGGCTCTGTGAAATGCAAGTTTTCTGGTGACACCACACCGACGCTATCAGCGGGTATCGAAGAGGGCATGGTCATATCAAAGTAAAGCGCGGCCGAAATCCCTTAGCGGCGCAACGATCAACATTAAGCCTAGAGTCAGCCCGATAATGACGAGCATGGGTGATAAATCGATGCCGCCCATCGGTGGGAGGATATTGCGCGCCGGGCGCATAATTGGCGCAGTTAGAGAGTCAATCACGCCAACTATCGGGTTGTAAGTACCTGGCGCAATCCAACTCACGACAATTTGAATAATAATTGCAAACATGAATAGATAGACCGATTTACTCAGTAACTCCGCGACCGTGCCGACCAGTAGTCCTAGTGGACTTGGCGCAAAGCCTAATAGGACAATCACCAAATAACTGCTAGTTAGCTGCACAATAACCATTAGCAAAATCGAAGACGTATCGATTGTACGAATAGGTGGCACAAAGCGACGTAAGAATCGAAGCGGTGGGTTCGTTACCGTGACAATCGCTTGGCATAAGGGATTGTAGAAATCAGCACGAACCAGCTGTAGGAAAAACCTCAGCATCACGGCCAGGAGATAGATGCCGAACACGGTGTCGATTAGAAACACGCCCGCGTTTGCGAAGTAGCTGCCCCCGCTCATGAATCTCCATCCGCTGCGGCCGCGAGTTCACCAGAACGATCGTGTGCGCCTTTCAGAGCTTCGCGAAACAAACCTCTAATATTTCCGGAGTTTAATATCCCGAGCGCGCGCTCCGTCGTCCCGCCGGGTGAGGTGACTTGCTCTCGTAGCTCACCCGGCGCGAAAGAAGAATTCTTCGCAAGCGAGGCCGCGCCATGTGCTGTCTCAATGGTCAGTTTCCGCGCGATCGAACGTTCGAGCCCCAGCTCTACGGCAACGTCTTCCATGATTTCCATAAACAGAAAAAAGTAGGCGGGCCCGCTACCTGATAGTGCGGTCACGACGTCGAGCATGGCCTCATCATCAACCCACTCGGCAAGCCCGACGGCGCCGATAATAGACTCGGCAGAACGGCGTTCGTCGTCCCGCACGTCAGGGGTTGCAAACAATGCAGCTGCACCATGACCAACTAACGACGGTGTATTTGGCATGACCCTTACAATAGGAACATCGGCGTCTAGCCAGCGCCGCAGCTGAGTCGTCGTAATGCCAGCCGCAATTGATACGAACAGCGGTCGCTGCGTCGATATCAATTGTGCTAATTGCTTGACCACTGCTTGCATCATCTGGGGTTTGACTGCTAGTAACACGATTTCACCATCGCGTATCTCGCGACAGCTTGGCTGCACGTTAATGCCAAAATTGTCCAAGATTTTCGTCTGTATTTGCGCGCTTGGATCAACGACGGCGATCCGGTCCCGGCGATAATTTTTCGCTAGCAAGCCACCAATGATGGCGCTCCCCATGTTGCCGCCGCCAATACTGAGAATATGGTTTTCCATGGGGGATTACGTTACCCGGAATCGCATTAGAGTTAAATGACAGTCAAGTTTACCAAGTACTGTTATCACACACGTTGCCCAAACAACGCGGTGCCGATGCGCACGATAGTTGCGCCCTCTGCAATCGCGGCTTCAAAGTCGTCGGACGTGCCCATCGACAAGTCAGTGACAGCCGGCTGGTTGAGGCTCTGAAGTGTCTCGCGCATAAGGCGAAACGCGGCACGTTGGCGTTCGCGGTTGGCGTTCGGGGCGGGAAGCGCCATCAATCCGCGCACGCGCAGGCGATCAAAAGCCGACAAAGAATCAACAAACTCGGGTACTTCGTCGACGGCGATGCCGCCTTTACGCGGCTCCCCGCTAATATTAACTTCGACACAGATATTCAACGGTGGCGACAGTTCGGGTCGTTGTTGGTGCAAGCGCTCGGCTATTTTGAATCTGTCGACACTGTGGACCCAATCAAACAAGTTCGCTACGAGTCGAGTTTTATTCGATTGGAGCTGCCCAATGTAATGCCATGTCAGGTTCAAGCTAGCGAGTTCGGCTATTTTCGTTTGCGCCTCTTGGAGGTAATTCTCACCGAATTCGCGTTGCCCGAGCGCTGCCATCTTCTGGATGGCGGTTATAGATTGGCGTTTGCTGACCGCTAACAACCGAACATCGTGTGCCATGCGTCCGGCTGTATTCGCCGCTAAGCCGATGCGTTGGTGGATATTGTCGTAGCAAATCGTCGAATCGGTCATGTGTTACATCTTAGTGTGGGTTATACTCGCTAACCGAATTGTAGAGGATTTTGCATGACAATACGGGTAGTTACTTGCTAAAGTTTGAAACTAGATTAATATTTCGCGCGGTCGTTTCGCGCGACACTAGTCGGCCGGCGTGACTCTCAGGCAATGCAGCTTTAGGCTGCAGAGTCCGTTAAGCGAATCAAAGTAATTAGGCTTCCATCTTCAAGGGGGTGCCATGGATATCGGTGAACTTCTCGCCTTTGGCGTGAAAAACGGTTGCTCAGATCTACATTTATCGGCTGGGTTGCCGCCAATGATTCGAGTGGACGGTGACGTGCGCAGAATCAACGTGCCTGCAATGGACCACACCGAAGTGCACGACCTCGTCTACGACATCATGGACGATAAGCAGCGTAAGGATTATGAAGAGTTCTGGGAATGCGATTTTTCCTTTGAAATCCCTGGGCTCGCTCGCTTTCGCGTCAACGCATTCAATCAAAACCGCGGCTCTGGCGCGGTATTCCGAACTATTCCGTCCGAAATCCTAAGTCTGGAAGATCTCGGTGCGCCAAATATTTTTAAAGAAATATCCGAGATACCGCGCGGTGTTGTGTTGGTCACTGGTCCGACCGGATCCGGAAAATCCACCACCTTGGCCGCAATGGTCAATCATAAAAACGAGACCGAATACGGGCATATCCTAACCATCGAAGACCCGATCGAATTCGTCCACCAAAGCAAGAAATGTTTGATCAATCAACGCGAAGTCCACCGCGATACCCTCGGGTTTAACGAGGCGTTACGCTCGGCGCTACGCGAAGATCCCGATACCATCCTTGTCGGTGAAATGCGTGACCTTGAAACAATCCGTCTCGCTTTATCCGCCGCCGAGACCGGCCATCTGGTCTTCGGGACATTGCACACAAGCTCGGCGGCGAAAACGATAGACCGAATAGTCGACGTTTTCCCCGCTCAAGAGAAAGATATGGTCAGGGCGATGCTCTCGGAGAGCTTGCGTGCGGTCATATCCCAAACTCTAATGAAAAAGAACGGCGGTGGGCGGGTCGCTGCACATGAAATCATGATGGGCACTCCAGCGATACGAAACTTGATCCGTGAAAACAAAATTGCTCAGATGTATTCCGCGATCCAAACCGGACAGCAATTCGGCATGCAAACCTTGGATCAGTGCCTTCAGCAGCTCGTGAAACAAGGCACGGTCTCGCGCATGGAAGCCCAATCGAAGGCTACGAACAAAGACAACATATAGAACCGTCGTTCACAGATAGTTAGAAGAGGCCTCAGATGGAACGCGAACAAGCTATTAAGTACATGCGCGACCTGCTCAAGTTAATGGTCGATAAAAGGGGTTCCGACCTATTTATCACCGTCGACTTTCCTCCAGCGATTAAAATTGACGGCAAAGTTACTCCAGTTTCGAAAACCAAACTCACGTCTGAAAACTCGAAGGCGCTTGCCTATGCGATCATGAACGATCGCCAACTGAAAGAGTTTGAGGCGACGAAGGAATGCAATTTCGCCGTCGCGCCGGCCGGAATTGGACGTTTTCGCGTTAACGCTTTTATCCAACAGTCGTATACCGGCATGGTGTTGCGGACAATTGAGACGGACGTACCGACCATCGACCAACTAGGCCTTCCGCCGGTAATGAAAGACATTGCCATGACCAAACGGGGATTGGTCATTATGGTCGGCGGTACGGGCTCCGGTAAATCAACTTCCCTGGCTGCAATAATTAACCATCGTAACGAAAATAGTTACGGTCACATTATTACGATTGAGGATCCGATTGAATACGTTCACCCGCATAAAAATTGCATCATCATGCAACGCGAGATCGGGGTCGATTGTGACGATTGGGAAATTGCCTTGAAGAATACCCTTCGCCAAGCGCCAGACGTGATTTTGCTCGGCGAAATACGTGATCGAGAAACGATGGAATTCGGTATTACGTTCGCCGAAACTGGACATCTCGCGATGGCGACCTTGCATGCAAATAGTGCAAACCAAGCGCTCGACCGTATCATCAACTTTTTCCCCGAAGATCGCCGCAACCAACTCTTGATGGATCTGTCACTCAATCTCAAAGGTCTCGTGTCACAACGGTTGCTCAAACACACCAACGGCGTCGGCCGAGTAGCGGCAATAGAAATCTTACTGAACTCGCCGTTAATTGCGGACCTGATACTTAAGGGTGAAGTCCACGAAATTAAGACCATCATGTCGAAATCAAACGAACTTGGTATGAATACTTTCGATCAAGCTTTATTCGATCTCTACGAGGACGATCTTATTACATACGAAGACGCACTACGCAATGCTGACTCGATGAACGAATTACGTCTACGCATCAAGCTGGAAGGCAAAGCAGCGAAACACAGCGACAAATTGGAAGGACTCGATCACTTCTCTTTGGAAGAATCCGAAGAAAAAAGCGGCCTACTTCGATAACTCATGGATATCACGCCTTACCTGAAACTGCTGCGCGACAAAGAAGGGTCAGATCTGTTCTTCAGCGCAGGCGCGCCCGTAAAAATAAAAATAGAGGGACAAGTTAATTCCGTCGGGAAAACGGTTTTAACCGGCGAACTCTCGAAGGCTGCGGCCTACGGCATCATGACCGAAAGCCAGATTAATCGATTTGAAGAGACCATGGAGTGCGATTTCGCCATTTCACTGCCTGATAAGTCTGTTCGGTTTCGCGTTAATGTTTTCCGCCAACGCGGCGAGATAAGTATGGTCTTGCGGCGAATTCCTTCCCAAATTCCGACCATCGACGAATTGGCCTTGCCGGATGTGCTTAAACCTTTAGTCATGCACAAGCGTGGTTTGATTCTTATGGTGGGCGCCACGGGTTCCGGAAAGTCCACGACCTTGGCTGCGATGGTGAACGAACGAAACCAGAAAATGACGGGTCACATTCTCACGATTGAAGACCCTATCGAGTTTTCACACCCAAACTTAAAATCGATAATTAACCAGCGCGAAGTTGGGGTCGACACATCGACTTATCGTAATGCTTTGCGCTCATCGCTCCGTGAAGCACCGGATGTCATTTTAATTGGTGAAGTACGCGACCGCGAAACGATGGAGGCGGCACTGGAACTCTGCAACACGGGTCACCTATGTATGTCGACGTTACACGCTAACAACGCAAACCAAGCGATGGAAAGGGTCATCAATCTCTTCACGCAAGATTTACACAAACAGTTATTTCTTGATCTGTCGTTAAATATTCGGGCTGTGATTTCCCAACGCTTGGTGCAATCGGTCGACGGTCGAAGGGTTGCGGCGATTGAAATATTAATCAACACACCACATATTGCTGATCTGATCCTCAAAGGCAATATTAGTGACCTCAAGGAAGCGATGGAGCAAAGCGGCGCGAAGGGCATGCAGACATTCGACATGGCCTTATTCAAGCTTTACAAAGAAGAACGCATTGATCTCGAAGAAGCATTGAGCCATGCCGACTCGCGAACCAACCTCGAAGCGCGTATCAACTTCGGCTAAGCCTCGATCAGGCAAAGACGGCTTCGGCGCGCCGGCCAAGAGCGCAAATCGTAACGACCGCGTATGGGCCGTGGTCGAGACCATCCCCGTCGGAAAAGTGGCAACTTACGGCCAGATAGCAATGCTCGCGCAACTTGCCGGACCGAGCGGCGCACGCCAAGTTGGCTACGCGCTCTGTGCACTGGCATCTGGCTCCGATGTTCCATGGCATCGGGTCGTAAACGCGAAAGGAGAATTAAGCCCGCGCGCCGATCCAGACGCTGTAGAATTCCAATTAGTGCTGCTTGAATCGGAAGGCGTTGCTTTCGATCACCGACGCTGTATAGAACTGAGTCGTTATCAATGGACACCAAAAGCGGATCTCTAATCGCGGCATCAAGCTCGAAGCGCTGGCTCCCACTGCTAGTGATCGTGTCGCTATTGTTTGCGGCAACACAAATTTTGCGACCAGCTGCTGTTGGGGCAGTGCAGTGTACCAGCGAGGACGTTGAACAAGCAGTGGATGTCGTGATGCTAAGTACGAGCTGGTGTCGATACTGTCGCGGCGCACGCCGCTACTTTGTCACCAACAACGTGAACTATTGCGAGTGGGACATCGAGTTATCGACGCGTGGCGCGGCGCTATACGAACGCAGCGCTCATAAAGGCATTCCGATTATTTACCTCGGCGATGAAGTCATCGTCGGGTTCAATCAAGCTCAACTATCTCGTTCATTGGCAGCCAGAGATTTCATACCGAGCGGACCCCCTTAAGCAGATAACTGAGCAGTCAAGCGATACAAGATGTGACCACTTGCCTGATATTTTCGTTCGAAGGCAGTATTAGGAACGCACGCGAGGTATTCTTTAAACTCGTCGTTCGCAAATCCTAAAGTCGCCAATGCTAGTTCGAACTCGGCAATATAGATCTTCCAGTTACTGCGTAATTCCAATATCCCGCCAAGTGCCGTCAGGGCACCGAATACTGGATGACCATGCCAGCGACGGCGTACGTGCTTAGCTTTCGGCCAGGGGTTTGGATAGAGGAGGAAATGGTGAGAGATCGGCCATTGTTGGGCCGCCGCTAAGCGCCAAAGGTCGACGCAATCGGCGCGCGCAATGCAAAGATTCTCAAGGTTTCGATCTTCCATTGACCGCGCTAAGCGTGCGCCGCTCTTATCGATTCCGATCACTAGATGCTCGGGGTAAGTACGCGCTAGATACTGCGACGACTCGGTCGTTCCGCAGCCGGAATCAAGGATTATCGGTCCGCCATGGGTATTGACTAGCCGGTCGAGTTTCGCGAAAGCGGCCTGACTGTGTTGGGCGATGGGACGCCGATATTCGTGCTCATGGTGCTTTTGTACGATGTCTACAAGATCGCGATGCACATCTTGCTGGTTACTAATTACCGATCGCGACTTGTTGTTGCCGTTCACGATTGAGGCGTCAGATTTTCTGCGTCACTATCAGCCAAAGACCACATCGCTTGCTTCGAATACGGGGCCATCGACACAGACCCGCTTCATCGCCGGTCCCGCCGTTGTGTGTACGAGAACGGCACATCCGGCACAGCCGCCAACAGCGCACGCCATGTATTCCTCGAGCGAGACCTGACAAGGCAATTCGTAGTGTTCTGCGAGCTCAGCGACCGCTTTGAGCATTGGAGTTGGGCCGCAGGCGAAAATCTCTATCTCCGCACGATCAGCCTTTTTGCGATGTTCGATCCATTGCGCCGCAAGCTCGGTGACCAGGCCATCAAAGCAACCGGCATATCCCTGACGACTGGCTAAGCGGCTTGCAACACTCCAATCTTCGAGCAATGGCATCGCGCCGATTACTTCAGGCGGGACCCCAGGAACCATAATTTGGGACGGTTTGATCGAAAAGGGAAACGGCACTTCGGAGCCCATGATGACGAAACTCGCGACGGCATGTTGGCGGAGTTGATCGGCTAGAAATATCATTGGGGGAATACCTACCCCGCCGCCTATTAGTAACGGTCGCCGCCGATAGCCTTCCGTTTTAAAAGGCTTTCCAATCGGTCCGATCATACTCAAGGGATCACCGGATCGACGTTCCCCAAGGTGGCGCGTTCCAAGACCGTGGTTCTTAAACAGTAGTTCGATCCAGCCTTCGCGAACGTTGACACGCATGATCGACATGGGTCGGCGCATCATCAGATCAGGTGCACATCGAACGTGTACAAAATGACCAGGGACGGCACGTTCGGCGATTCGCGGTGCTCGAATGCGCATGACGTGTTGGGCGCCATCGAATTCTGCGTTCGCTAAGACTTCGCCTTGCTCAACTAGAATCGAGTCGCGATTGCTAGCTACCAAGACTGTACACCACGCGGCCACTGACGATGGTCATCGTCGTTCTGCCGCGTAAGGTTTGGTTTAAAAAAGGCGTGTTTTTGCCGCTACTGCGCAAATTGCTGGCATCTGCTAGCCATTCGTGTTGTGCATCAAAGACGCAGACGTCGGCTGGGGCTCCCGATGTGAGACTGCCTGCGCCAAGGTCTAGAATTTCGCTTGGCGCCTGGCTAACAGCCGCGATCGCAGTGCTCAGATCAAATACGCCGCGATCGACGAGCGATAAAAGCGCCGGCAGGAAGGTGTCAAAGGTAGACATACCCGGTGCCGATAGGCTGAAGGGTGTTGTCTTGGAGTCGGCATCATGGGGTTCGTGATTCCCGCAGATTGCGTCAATTTCGCGTTTTCTAACGGCTGCCCGTAGACGTGTCCGATGCTTCGTTTCTCGTAACGGCGGATACAAATGAAAGTTTGTATCGTATGCACCAACATCTTGATCGGTGAAGAGCAGATTGGCGAGCGCAATGTCTGCGGTGACCGGGACGCCAGCGCGGCGTGCTCGCGTAATTAAGCGGACGGACTGACCGCTTGAGAGTCGACTAAAATGTGCACGCACGCCGGTTTCTTCGACGAGTGTTAGATCACGACTAACGGCAATGATTTCTTCGGCTTCTGGGATCCCTGGTAGGCCTAGCCGAGTGCTGACCGCGCCGTCATGCATTTTTCCACCTAGGCCGAGCCAGTGTTCGAGCGGACGTAGAATGACTGTCAGCTCGCAGCTCGCCGCATAGCCTAGCGCTTGGCGCAGCACCGAGGTGTCAGCTATCGCGCGATCGCCATTCGTCACCGCGATACAGCCGCTTTCTTTAAGCGCATGCATTTCCGCAAGCACGTTGCCTTCGAGCCCCCGGGTTAACGCGCCAATACAGTGAACTTTCGCTGCGCGCGCTCGTCGAGCATGTTGCTTGATGTGTTCAACGACTGATGCATTATCGGCAACGGGTTGGGTGTCTGGTGTGCAACAAATACTCGTAAAGCCACCGGCGACGGCGGCTCTGCATTCACTAATGATGGTGGCCTTGTACTCGTAGCCCGGCTCGCGCAGGTGCGCACTGAGTTCTATAAAACCTGGGCATACGATCTGACCCCTGACATCGATTGTATCCGCCGCGCTAAATCCCGACGGCGCCCGGCCGATGCTCAATATGCGGCCATCATCGATATACAAATTAGCGGTCTTGTCCGTGTTTGATGCGGGATCGATCACCCTACCACCACTGAGACATAGTGACATTCTAGTTGGCCCCCGCCATGGCCTGAGTACCAATAGCCATCGCCATTACGGCCATGCGCACAGCTATCCCATTGGTCACTTGTTGCAATATCACGGACTGCGGACCGTCGGCTACCGCAGAATCGATTTCCACGCCGCGATTAATCGGCCCCGGATGCATCACGATGGCGTCGTTCGCGGCCAATTTAAGTCGCCGCTCTGTTAATCCGTAGGCTTGAAAGTACTCCTGGGCGCTCGGCAGCATTGCGCTTTGCATGCGTTCATTCTGCAGTCTCAACATGATCACGACATCGGCACCGGCAATGCCACGCTCAATCTGATGAAAAACCTTAGTGCCGAGCGCTTCGACCTGAGTCGGGATGAGCGTTTTTGGACCCACCACGCGCACCTCGGCAACACCTAAGCTGTTTAGTGCCTGAATCTCCGAACGAGCGACTCGCGAGTGTTTGATGTCGCCGACGATCGCGACAACTAAACCTTCGAAGTCTTGTTTGACGCGACGGATCGTCAACATGTCCAGCATCGCTTGAGTCGGATGAGCATGACGTCCATCACCTGCGTTGATAACACTGATGTGCGATGCGACTTGGTTCGCGATAAATTCGGCGGCGCCGCTATTTTGATGCCGCACCACGAACATATCGCAATTCATCGCCTCCAGGGTTCGCAAAGTATCCGACAACGACTCACCCTTGCTTGTCGCACTGGCTTCAATATTCAAATTCATGATGTCGGCGGATAGCCGTTTAGCGGCCAGTTCGAATGTACTGCGGGTCCTCGTGCTAGGTTCGAAAAAAAGATTTACAACTGTTTTCCCGCGCAGCAGTGGCACGTTTTTAACCGCACGCTCGCCGACCGGCGCGAAGCGCTCCGCGCTATCGAGGATATCGATGAGTAGTTCTCGGCGCAGGCCTTCAATCGATAGAAAGTGTTTAAGTCGACCGTGTTTATCGAGCTGGATATTCACGGGCGGCTTCGTGCGGGGGCGAACCGACTCATTTCATGCGGGTAGCAAAGGCAACGAAGCGTCATGAATCGTCTATTCTTTAGGGCTTTGCTTTGTAAAGTTCTAGGCGCAAAGGGTCTGGTCCGTGAAGCTTAACATGTTCGCTCGCCTTCAAGCTAAGCCGCATACCAACCACGTCTGCCTGTATCGGCAACTCGCGACCGCCGCGTTCAACCAGTGCGACTAGCCGAATCGAGGCAGGTCGACCGTAGTCAAAAATCTCGTTCATTGCCGCGCGGATCGTCCGACCGGTATACAAGATATCATCGACAAGGATTAAATTTCGCTCGTTGACATCAAAAGGCAGATTTGACGGCTCCACCGTCGGATGTAACCCGATACGACTGAAGTCGTCTCGATAGAACGCGATATTTAGCTCGCCCAATGGACTGTCGGTGCCCAATCGTTCGTGTAGACGTTGCGCGATCCATACGCCACCTGTCCGTACTCCGACAACGAGTGGGTTGTCGCACCGAGCGTCGTGCAGGTTCTGTGCTAAATTTCGACTCATCTGGTCGAGCAATTCATTGACGTCGATATCCATTAATTGACGACCTGATGGGTGCTCGGCATTTGTTCGAACCACGTATGGAGGATGAGCCGCGCGGCATCAGCATCAAGCCCGCGTGATCTCGAAGTTGGATCTTGCGACGCTTCGTAAGACGACAAATGCTCATCGACGAATGAAACAGAACGCGAGTAGCGGCCCGTTAAGCGTCGCGAGAATCGTTCAATCGCATCATCTAGCGGGTGCTGGCGGTCGTCCTCATAGGATGGTTTACCGACGACGAACATGTCGGGTGCCCACTCATTGATTAGTTTAGTAATATCTTCCCAGCGAGGGTTCCCATTTTTCGCGTGAACTATCTTCAAAGCAGTGGCGGTGCGCGAAACTGTTTGACCCACCGCTACGCCAATACGTTGAGTTCCGTAATCGAACGCCATTACGGTTCGTGCACAATCGGTCATTGGTATTTCCTAAGCGTGGCCGACATCGGGAGACATCGAAGCCATATTCACACCCATCTGTTCAGCTGCGCGCTGCCAGCGAAGCTCGGCCGGGGTGCTAAAAATAATTTCTAAGCTGGCTGGCCCACTTAGCCATGAATTCTGACTCATCTCTTGTTCTAGCTGACCTGCGCCCCAGCCGGCGTACCCTAACGCGACGAGTGATTCTCGTGGCCCGGTCCCGGCTCCGATCGCTTCTAATATGTCGCGCGATGTCGACACAGCCAATTCGTTCGTCACCTGAATGGAAGATTCCCATTTCGTTGCCGGATGATGAATGACAAATCCTCGATCGCGATGCACCGGCCCGCCGAGATACACGGGCTGTTTGTCAGCGTCGGATAATCCGAATTCAATATTCATTTGCTGGAACACTTCCGAGAGCTCCATTTCCAGTGGACGATTTATCACGATCCCCATTGCACCTTCGTCGTTATGGGCACACAGATAGGTAACCGTATTCGAAAAATTAGGGTCGTTGAGGGACGGCATCGCGATCAGAAAGTGGTTGGTTAAATCGAATGAATCCATAACATTACAAGGCGAGAAATCGGCCGTAAATGGCGGCGAGTGAATAAGCGTTTCAAGGTCGATTAGTATTCATGCAGAGTCCGGATCTTACAAGTCGAAAACGTCGAACATCGTACAAGCGTTCATACACTGATGATGATTTAGGCTCGGCTCGACGGCACTACAGAGCCAATGACGTTCGATATTGGCGAAACGCTTTAGCGACTGGAGAACTTGTCGCTATTTAAGAATTTCCACGTTCGGGTCACGTGCAAAATATCAATTTCCTTTAAGAAATCGTCGGGGAAACGCGCAAACGGCGCCGCCAATTCGACAATTCTCACCGCCGCATCATCTAACACGCTTTGTCCCGACGAACGTCGCACCGTAATTTCGCGAACCGAACCATCCGGATTAATCGCGACGTCGAGTAATAACGATCCCGATAAATCCTTGCGCCGCGCTTCATCGGGGTAATTAATGTTGCCGACCCGTTCAACTTTCGCGCGCCACGCTTCCATGTAGGCGGCAAACCGATATTCCTTAGTACTGGCAGAGATAAACTTACGCCGCGGGCGTCGTGCGCGTAGCTCAAGTTTTTGCTGCAACTCGGCGTCGAGACTGGCCATCGCAAACGAACGGGTGATGAGCTGGGCGGCGGTGGGCAGTGGCCGGGTCGCAACTTTAGGTCGCGGCTGTTCTTGTCGTGGACTGATTGGTGCGACCTGCGCGTCAGGTTGTGGCCGGGATTGCGGCTCCGGTTTTTTAAGATCTGCCTGAGGCGCATCAGCCACAAGCCGTTCTGGGGCCGGAGATGGCGCTGGTGCTTCGGCGCTTTGTGCTTGTGCCGGCGCGCGTTCATCAGTGGCCACAGGATCCGCGACCTGTTCCACTCGTTGCACGACTGGCGGTGCCGACGTTGCCGCGATTTCTGGGGTTGGTGCTGGAACCGGTGCTTCAACTGGCGCACTCGGACGTTCGCTTTGTTCGCTGTTGCCGCCGCCTTGCAAATTAGATTGGGCAAGCAGCTCAGCGTCTTCGGGGGGCTTTTCGGATCGCTTCGTGACGAGGATCACCTCGAGCGATTCAAAGCGAGATTCGGGAATCGGTTCCGGTGTAAAACTAACGCCCATGACCACCATAGTATGGATAATAATTGCCATACAAATGGTCAGACCGAGCCGGTCACCCGAGCTTGCTCCGGGTTTAATCGCGACCGCGCTCATGTCGATCTGGCCTGAAGTGTCTCTATTGTGCTGTGCAAATCGCTTCGGAACGCCATTAATTGTGTCGCTGTGGGCAGCAAATAATTCTCTTGGCTAAACATCGCAAAGCGCGGCTGGTGTCGCAGATAGCCATGCTTTGGGCAGCCCATTATATCGGCAAATGCCGCGCGACAGCGTCAAATTTTCAACGTTTGAGACGCCCAGCAATACAGTCTACTAGTTGATCCGCGATCGTGAGATCGAATTGCGATTCCAACTCACGCATGCAAGTCGGACTGGTGACATTAATTTCGGTCAAGTAATCGCCGATCACGTCCAAGCCAACGAAAATGAGTCCGCGGCGTTTCAGTTCTGGTCCAACGGCCGCACAAATTTCGCGATCACGCTCGGTGAGCGGCTGACCACGGCCAGTCCCGCCGGCGGCTAGATTTCCGCGTAACTCGCCGACTGACGGCACCCGGGCTAAGGCGTAAGGGACGGGTTCGCCATCGATCATGAGTATGCGTTTATCGCCATCTACGATCTCGGGAATATAGTTCTGCACCATGCAAAACGTTGTGCCGTGGTGAGTCAGTGTTTCGTAAATGACGCTAGCATTGGAATCACCAGCGGTTACGCGAAATATCGAAGCGCCGCCCATGCCATCTAGCGGTTTGATGATAATGTCGCCGAACTCGCCCAGAAATTGCTTAATCTCAGCAGCTTCGCGGGTGACCAGCGTGCTCGGGCAGACTTGTGCGAACCACGCAGTGAATAGTTTCTCGTTGGCGTCACGTAAGGCGCGCGGATCATTGACGACCAAACATCCTCGGGCTTGAGCTTGCTCTAGAAGATAGGTCGCGAAGATATATTCCGTATCAAAGGGCGGGTCTTTGCGCATCAAGACGATGTCGAGATCGGCTAGGGCAATTTTTTGTTTAGCGCTTGTGAACTCGTACCAGTGCTCGAGGGAATCTTTAACTGTTACTGTTCGCGTGTAGGCGAAGGGCTGACCGTCGCGCAGGCCAAGATCGTTGACCTCCATGTAGTGGACGTCCCAACCGCGACGTTGAACCCCTAAGAGGATCGCTAAGGTCGTATCTTTCTTCGGGTTTATTTCGCTAATCGGGTCCATTACGACGCCAACGGTGACACTCATGATTGCTGATCTCTTATTGCCCTAGCCGGAGCGACACCTTAGCATAAGCGGCGAAATTCGATGCGCAATTTACCCCAGGAAAAGCATGCTCCGAGACACGAAAATTATCCGTATCGCTACGCGCAGTAGCGCTCTGGCGATGTGGCAAGCGGAGCATGTCAGCGCACAATTGCGGCGTGCCCATGCCGGTCTCGTGGTCGAGCTGATTCCGATCACGACAACGGGCGACAAGATACTCGATCGGCCGCTCGCCAAAATTGGTGGGAAAGGGCTGTTTATCAAGGAGCTGGAAGAAGCCTTATTCGACAATCGCGCGGACATTGCCGTTCATTCAATGAAAGACGTGCCCGTCGCGACGCCACCTGGACTAGCTATTCCGGTGATATTGGAACGCGAAGATCCGCGCGATGCTTTAGTTACGAAAACGGGGATCGGATTCGAGCAATTGCCCCAGGGAGCGACGGTTGGGACCTCGAGTTTGCGGCGTAAGAGTCAGTTGTTGGCGCAGCGTAAGGACCTCGAAATCTGCGACCTTCGCGGTAATGTAACGACGCGAGTCGACAAACTGGAACGCCACGAATTTGATGCCATCGTGCTGGCCTCGGCGGGATTAATACGTCTTGGATTACACGCCAAAATAACGCAACGGTTCGCGACAACGGACGTAATTCCTGCGGTCGGTCAAGGCGCAATTGGTATTCAGTGCCGCGCGGACGATGAGGAAACCCTAGCGCTGATTCAAATCTTGCACCATCACGACAGCGGAATTCGCGTTGCTGCAGAACGCGCAATGAGCGCGTTTCTCGATGGCGGATGCGATGTCCCGCTAGCCGCTCATGCGACTTTGCACGGTGATGTCATGATCCTGTCCGGACTTGTCGCGAGCGTCGATGGCCGACGCGTTGCGCGCGACGAGATTTCCGGCCCAATTGATACAGGAAACGAACTGGGTCGCGGGCTCGGCGCGGCGTTGGTTGGCGCCGGAGCACGTGAGATATTGGATGATTTGCGCGGTGATTAACCATCATCCAACAGCATTTCGATATTGATATCTCAGGCTACGGCGAGCTGTGCGCGAGTACTTAAGGCCGTCACAAGATGCCCCTTTCGTTGCAACGCGTAACTGTTCTCATTACTCGACCTGCGGCTCATGCCGTAAGTCTGTGCGAGCGTATCGAAGCCGCGGGCGGTGTCGCGCTCCGCGCTCCAATGCTCGAAATACAGCCGGTATCCGGCCCGTCGAATAGCGCCAGAATTAATCAGATCGAAAGCTACTCAAAAGTCATTTTCATCAGCCGCAACGCGGTTAGTCACGGTCTCGCGGAACTTGCCAGGCATCGGCGTGGTCTAGCAAGGCAGCAACTTTTCGCCGTGGGTCCGGGCACTGCAAAAGCGCTTGAAGACAGCGGTTTTGGCCCCGTCTCGATTCCCGTCGATGAATTCTCCTCGGCTGGCCTGCTGCGTTTAGACGCCCTGCAGGAATCCTATATCGCAGGTGCTAAGATACTGATATTTAGAGGTTCTGACGGTCGCGAGCTGTTATTTGAGGCGCTTAGCTTGCGCGGCGCTGAAGTCGATTATTGCGAAGTATACGAGCGTGCTGCACCTCAGTTTTCTCTCGCTGAGCTACTCCTCACGGCACAAATGCATATCCCTACCGTCGCGATCGTGACCAGCCTCGACGGGCTGAATAATTTGGCCGGAAAAATCCGCGCCGAGGCGCTATTTGAACTGTTCGGTATGCCGTTAATCGTGGTCGGAGCGAGAATTGCGAATAGGGTCGCGGCACTCGGTTTTACGAAGCTGCCTGTTATCGTCGATAATCTGGACGATGACACGATTATCGATACCCTTACCCGATTGGGCGATGGATGAATTATGAGTAGTGATGAGAACCTAAAAGTCGGTGAGACGTCGGCAGCTAGCGATTCAAAGGACCGCTTGGACGCCGAGCCGCACGCGAACGATGTACTCGACGAGCCTGATACAGACCCAACAGAACGCGCGGACGTCGAGCTGCAAGCGGATGACGTACTCGACGAGCCGGATACCGATATCGACATCGACATCGACGACATTGAGCTCGATGATATCGACACCGACAGAACGAATTCCGAGCCGCCGGGGAGCCCGCCGCCCCCGCCCCGCGAAAAACGGAGCGGCACCACGATCGCCGTGGGACTAATTCTATTTTTGGCGATTCTCGGTCTCGGTGCTGCCGCGTATTACTGGCAGCAAAACGTCTATCAAGCCGACCTAGATATCTTGCGCGAACAACTAAGAGCACTCGATGGTGCTCAAGACCAATCCGGCGCCGATATCAAACAATCAATCGCAGCCGTTGCCGAGGCTGCCAAATCGGCTCAGGCGCAAGCAGGGTCATTGGGTACCAAAATCGACACAGCCTTGTCCGCGCAGACCGATTTGCAGCGTTCCGTCAGTGCGTTGTATGAAAAGGAAACGCAAACTTCGGTTGATTGGGTACTCGCAGAAACCGAGTATCTTGTACTCGCTGCGACACAGCGACTTGCGCTCGAAAGGGATGTCGACACCGCAATTGCCGCTCTACGTGGAGCGGATCAGCGTCTGCAGTCTGCTGAACACCCCGATTTGATCCCGGTTCGGGAGCAGATCATCAAGGACATCACGGCGCTTGAGGGTGTCAACCAGCCACCGGTTGAGACACTAGCCATTTATCTAGCAACCACAATTGGTGTCGTAGACGATCTCCCGACAAAGCCGATCGCCGAAGAAGTGGCGCCTTTCTCCTCAACGCGAGCGGGCGAATATGCCGCCGAAGATTGGCGCCGATTGGGTTATTCGATATGGTCCGACCTAGTTGATTTAGTCGAAGTGAAGGATGCGGATTTACCGGACAGCGTGTTATTCGATCCAGAGTTGCGTTATTTTCTGCGGCAAAATCTGAAGATTGAATTAGCGTCTGCGCGTCTGTCTGTATTGCGACGCGACAGCAAAAATCTCGCCGCGTCAGTCGAATTAATTAATACTCTTTTGGAAAATTATTACGACACCAGCGACGCCAAAGTCGGAAATATCACCAAACAATTGAATGAAGCAAAGGAGATGGACTTCGCGCCGGCGATGCCAAGCATCACCAGGAGTCTCGATGTGATCAGAAAATACCGGCTAGCGCGCGCGGCGAATGCGGGATCAGCGCAGTGAAATTATTGGTTATCGCCATGGTGTCGCTGGCAATTGCGGTGCTGCTCGGTCATTTTATATCTGATGATGCCGGGTTCGTGGTGATTGGCTACGGCGGGAAAGTTTTTCGGACCAGTTTCGTGTTTTTTCTCGTGCTACTCGCGCTCGGCTGGATTGCACTGCATTACACATGGCGCATCTTATACCGATTTTTCACCATAAAAACGCGGCTGAAAGGATGGTCCGGCGAGTACCGCGCGAAGCGCTCAAAACGCGCATTAGCCGATGGCTTGATCGCCCTGGCGGAAGGAAATTTTACGCGCGCTGAGCAACTGCTGAGTCGGGGCGCAGATGACGAACTAGCACCCGCAATCCACTATCTCGGCGCCGCGGAAGCTGCCCAGGCGCAAAACGCCGTTGATCGCCGAGACAATTACTTGAGCCTCGCTCAAACCGCGATGCCTTCTGCAGAAGTCGCGATTGGGATCAAACGTGCACAAATGCAGTTGGCAAACAACCAGGTTGAGCAATCGCGGGCTACGTTGGAATACTTGGCAGATCGTCATCCCGACAACAAGCAAATATTGGGACTGCAGCAGCAGGCCTACCAGGAAGTCGGCGACTCCCGCGCGCTCCTTCATCTGCTCCCTGCCTTACGCCGGCACCAGGTTTTGGATCCCGAGCGGCTCAGCGCATTGGAACGCGAAACAGCGGCGCAACTGTTGTCGCGAAACTTCGCATCGTTTGATGAACTTGATGAAATTTGGAATGGCCTACCTAAAGCTGCGCGTGGGCAGGCGCCCTGCCTTGCGCTGTATTGCCAACAGTTGGTGGCCCTCGGACGTCACGAAGAGGCAGAAAAATTATTACGTAAAAGCCTCACCCGACAATGGCATCCCGATACGATGCGTCAATACGGTGAGGTGCGAATCGATAACTCGTCGCTGCAATTGGAACGCGCCGAAAGCTGGTTGGTATCTCGTGCTGAAAATACCGATCTGATTCTGGTATTGGCTAAACTAAGCCTTGCTGCGAGTGCGTGGGCGAAGGCGCGCGAGTACGTAGATCAATTAATCGCGCTCGCCCCGTCCCCCATTTCATACTATTTACTTGCCGAGGTTCACGAGCAGGCGGGTGACACGGACAACGCGGCGCTTGCGCGCCGTGAAGGTTTGGGTCTAGCGACCCAGCCCGTGAAGTCGCTTGCTGTTTTGCCAGCCTAGAGTTACTTGCTGGCCTTCTTCGGTCGTCGTGCGGGCAAACTTCGTGGACTTTGCAACCATCGGGTGAGCGGCGACCAATATTCCCTATCGCCGGCCGTTTGGACGGGAGCAAATTCGAAGATGGAGAGTCCTTTTTCGGCTGAGCGAATGTAATTTGTGCTCTGGCGTAGCATTGTAATGAACGGAAATTTCCGTCCCGACGGTAGCTTGAGTTCAAACAAATAGTCTTCAAGTTCGTTTGCGATTTGCGAACCCTCACGCACTCGATTAGCCACCGTTGTGAGTTTCACGTCGGTCTCGACGAGATTGCGTAATTCCCGCAATTCCCGCAAAAACCGTTGCGCGGCACGAATATCTATCGGTGAGGGCACAACGGGTAAGACGATGGTCTGCGCGCGACGTACTAAGGCCGCGAGTTGCTCATCGTGAGTTCGCGACGGTGCGTCCATAATCACAATATCGCTGCTGCGTGGCACCCTGATGCGATTTTTCGAGGCACCATCAACCGCAGCTATCTTCGGGCGATCCTTTGGTCGGACGCTCAACCAGTCGAGACTGCTACCTTGCGGATCGTGGTCGACCAGGGCAACCTTCGCACCCTGGGAGGCAAAGAAGCCTGCCAAATTCGTCGCGACGGTCGTTTTGCCGCTTCCGCCTTTGGCGTTTAATACTAAAATCGTGCGCATGTCGATAGACCTTACACTGTCAGACGAGCCGCTATTATAGCCGTAGGTTATTTAATTTTCTTAGATCAAGACTAGTCTCACCCGCTGACGGGTTAACAACTCTGGCCAGCGAGATATGCCACTGCGCCTAATCGGAAAGTGAGTGCCGCCGAATTTTGTAACTGCGGTCTGATTGGATATTGCTCCCATATCGCGCTCAGGGACCAACTACAAATTAACGTAAATTTTTGCCCAGGCGCCGTTACGGATGCCGAGCATCTGAGTGCAAAATCAACAAGGTGCAGGCATATTACGCGCCATGCGAATCACAGATCGGCGTAGTACCGACATTTACGTTCGGTTATTAGGACATGTGCGACCGTACTGGCGAGTATTCGCATTAGCCATTGGCGGTATGTTGGCATTAGCTTCCACGGAATGGATGTTGCCGGCCCTGCTAAAGCGGCTTATCGACGAAGAATTCTCGCGCGCCAGCATCGATATATCGCTGACGTTGCCGCTGTTGTTGATTGGCCTTTTCTCCTTACGTGGCATGTTGAGCTACATCAACACAGTTGCGCTGGCCTGGATTTCGCATCGCACCGTAATGGATTTGCGCGCCGCGATGTTCGGCAATTTAATCGATCTGCCGTCGGTTTTTTTCGATCACCGGGGTTCCGGCGAACTCGTATCCAAATTCACTTTTGATGTCACCCAGGTTTCTCAAGCAACGACTCGGGTTCTCACCGTTTTGGTCAAAGATAGCGCCGTTATCGTCGCCTTGCTTGCCTATCTTTTCTACATTAACTGGAGCCTTGCGGTTTTTTTACTCGTGCTCGCCCCCCCGGTAGCATTCGTTGTCTATCGAGTCTCGAGACGTATGCGCGAAAAAAGCCGACAGCTTCAACAGTCGATTGGCGAACTGAATCAGATCGCTGAAGAAGGAATTCGCGGCCAGCGCGAAATTAAAATATTTGCTGGGCACGCGTTCGAAACAAAACGTTTTAAACGGGCTATTAACAACGCACGTGGCTTTCAAATGAAAGTCGTGCAGACCTCCGCCGCCACGGTCCCGATTATCCAATTATTGATCGCCTTTGGAATCGCGACGATGATCGTCTTCGCCCTACGCGAAGCAGCCATTGGAGCGATGTCGCAAGGCGATTTTGTCGCATTTGTAACCGCGACTGCGCTACTTCTACCGCCAACGAAGCGGGTCACAGGCGTGAATGAATTTCTACAACGTGGGTTGGCGGCGGCCGAAAGCGTGTTCGCGTTAATGGATCAACCTCACGAGCGTTCCGACGGAAATATCCGCCTCGACGCGGCTCGCGGTTCAATCGAATTCGATAATGTGAGTCTGCGCTTCGCCGACAATCCAGTCCTTCACAACATCGATTTAAAAATCGATGCTGGCGAGTCCGTTGCATTCGTCGGCCCGTCTGGTGGCGGCAAGTCGACCTTGCTGGATTTAGTTGCACGCTTCTACCACGCCGACGGCGGCGTGGTGCGAATCGACGGACACCCAATCGATGATATCGATCTGGCGAGCCTGCGCCATGCAATCGCCTATGTCGGCCAAGACGTTATTTTGTTTGACGACTCTATATACAACAACATTGCTTACGGCGGATTGCGCGATTCAACCCCAGATGAGGTTCGCGATGCGGCCCAAGCGGCTAACGTGCTGGAATTTGCTGACAACTTACCGCAAGGCTTAAATACGACAATTGGCGCTAACGGAGCCCGACTATCTGGCGGGCAGCGTCAGCGGATCGCAATTGCACGGGCGCTATTGAAAAACGCCCCTATTCTTATTTTCGATGAAGCGACCTCGGCGTTAGATACCCAGTCGGAGCGCGAAATCCAATCAGCGCTTGCGCGGATCCGCAGCGGTCGGACCAGTCTGATTATTGCGCACCGGTTATCGACAGTTGAAACCGTCGATAGGATCGTTGTGATCGATAAAGGTCGAATCGTCGAAACCGGAGCGCATGCAGAACTACTTAAAAGTAACGGCGCATATGCGCGGCTGGCTGCCGTGCAAGTGGCGCCGGATGCAAACAGTGAACCTCTGATGAAAGCCGAGGATTTTACTTAACGGTCACAGTGATCGGTTCAGACATCACCGCAGGTTGATGTGGGAGATGCGCGAAATCTCCCAACAGTAGTTGCAGAGAATGTTCGCCCGGACTTAGTTCTAACGTGGTTTCTGTTTGTCCGCCGCCGAAATGTCGATGCTGGTCGTCTTTAGGGATAGGCTGAGTTAGATCCGGCAAAGGCGCATCGATCAGTAAGTGATGATGACCCGTGTTTTCAATGGTAACGCCGGCCGGCGCGACGCCGAATCCATTGCGTAATCCAAATACAACGGTGACTGGATTACACACCACGTCGCCGTTCGATGGGGAAACTATATAAGCGCTGGGCTCCTCGGCATAGTTCGCGGCGCTGTGCAAAATCAGGCAGAGAAGAACAAGCAGTCGGGATGTACGCATCATATTATTGCTCTCTAAATGGTTGGTTCGGTCGGTTTTCCGCGTCCTACAAAGGTCGCGGTTTGAATCGCCTCACGCGATACTTCAATTGACCCGCCGGCGCTTCGACTCTTGTGTAGCGAAGTACCGTATAGAGCTTGGTTATCGATTCGATCTCTTCCGATAAATCTGCGCGTATGCGTCTCACCCGTTGTGCAAAATCGACGGGTCCTTCACTCGGATTGCGAGTGAACCCGATCTTCGCCAGCTTACGACAAAACAATGCATAGGCGTCGGAGGCTGGATCGATGCGACGCGGTCGCGACCTGAGCACAAACACTGCGATCAAGGCCATCAACAACGCGAGTCCGGCCGTAAGCAAAAAAACTAGATTTGCGTAGTGCCAATCTTCGAATCCCAAATCTTCCAGTAATTGTTGTTGGCGTTTCGGAGTATAGCCTAGGACCCATTGGCTCCAGTTATAGTTCATCGCGTCCCATAGATCACCGACGCCACGTAGCAGGTTCAGGGATCCGAAATCAGACCCTAGGATTGGCAACCGAGAACGTTGTGGCAAGGCTCGGCTAATGCCTAGTGAAACGCGCTCTGGCGCGACCGCGCCGGTTGGATCGACTCTGATCCAACCAAGCGGATCTAAGTACACTTCTGCCCATGCATGGGCGTCGCGTTGGCGGACAACCATGTAATCGGAAAGACTATTAAATTCCCCTCCTTGGTAGCCAGTTACCACTCGAGCAGGGATCTGTGCAGCCCGCATTAAGGTCACAAAAGCCGCCGCGTAGTGTTCGCAAAACCCTTCCTGAGTGTCGAACAGGAACCCGTCGATTGGGTCACCACGCAGCGCCTGCGGCGTCAGAGTGTAACTAAATGGTTCGCGATTGAAGTGCTTAAGCGCCTTGTCGATAATTTCAGCATCGGTTGTTGAATTCGTACGCCAACTGTTCGCTAATTGATGTGTTAACGGATGAAACTTCGTCGGTAGTTCTAACGCCGCCAGCCTTTCAGATTCAGTGATCGTCGGGAATTTAAAATCGGTTTGTGACTCGAGCGTATAACGCTGCCGCCGCTTGATGCGGTTTCTGCTGAGCAGGCGTGCGTCGCTTGTTTGGCGCGCATCGCCGTCGAATTGAGTGACCGCGTCGAGTCCGAATAACCAGCGTTCGTAATGGGGCTCAATGGTGACCGAGTATCGATATACCGGCCCGTTACCGCGCAACGTGACGGCCGGCCCATCACCAATATGGCCGGAGTTCCAGTTGCGGCCATCCGTGTGCCACATGATGGGTCCGCGCCAATAGAGGTCTTGGGCGTGCGGTACCGCTCCGTCGAATGCGACGCGGAAGGCTATTTCGTCTGAGATCCCGAGTTCCGTAATCTGTCCAATCGACATTTCACTCGACAGCCCGGTGACCGCCGAGCTTGAAGCCTGTTCGACGCCCCATAACGGTCCCGCTATGCGTGGAAACAAGAAGAATCCAACGATCATTAAGGGGACAGCTTGGGCAACGTAACCAGCAGCCAAGCGAACGCTGCGCAAGGGCCCTAAGGTGCCGCCTGGCGCGTTGAAGCTGATCAATCCGCCGGTCACGATCGTCACAATAAGCAGCATAAATGCGGCCGTTGCGAGCGTTTGCGAATAGAAGAAATTTGTCACTACGAGGAAATAAGCGAGAAACATGGTGATGTAGTAATCTCGCTCGCGATTCAACTCGAGCATCTTAAGCCCGAGTAAGACAGTTAGCAGCGCGACTCCAGCGTCGCGTCCAAGTTGTCCTTGGTAGCTGATATAAATTGCCGTAAAAGCCGCAAGCGCCAACAGTTGTTTCAATATCCATAACCACAAGTGCTGTCGTGTAGGCAGCGGCAATAAGTGGAATTCGCCGAGCACGCGCCAGGTCGCAAGCGCGCAAAAACAAACGAGTAACCACGGCGAAAAGCGACTCGCGTGTGGGATCAAGGCAAGCACTAAGCACAGCAACGCCCAAAAGATATGTTGACGTTGGATGTCGCTGTGCTCGCCAGCTCTCATCAGAACAATGCCAGTGCGCCGAGGCACGCATGACGGTGTGCACTGCCGGAGTTTGGGTCAATCGTTAACTCGGGCAGCTCGAGTGCGTAATCTAGACCCAAGCGCTCGGCCTCAACGATCCAATCGGACAACTGGCACAGGCGCAATTCTGTATCACCCAACACAGCGGTATCCGTCCAACGCAAACGCACCTCAGTCGATCCGCCACCCGTAAACCGTTTCACCAAAACGGGATCCTGTTTGGCGAGATTTTTCCACGCTATGGTCCGTACTGGGTCACCCGCTTGATAGGGACGAAAGCCCGCGAAATCTTCGTTCCCTTGAGTAACGCCGACTTTCGATTCTCCGGTCGTGCGCGCATCGAGCGGCATCGCAAGATGGCCGACCGCTTGCGGATAGACCAAACACGCGACAGGTGTCTCGAAGTAACCCCACGCACGTAGAATGCCAAGCGGGAACACTGAAGAAATGCGCACCCTGGCGAGGGTTAGCGAGCCGCGTCTCGCGCTGGTAAGAGAGAGATTCAGGGTTTCGATTGAACGCGGTTTGATAGTCGCGATTTCTGTGCGAACTACCGACCGGCGACGTCGCCACCAGCGCATGGACAAGCGCGGCCAGTGAGATAGATGGACGTTGTAACGCTGCCAGTCACTGGTATTTTCGATGACCAACTTAAATATAGCGTCACTGCCCGCAAATACGGGTTTTGCGTCACCAGCAATGTAAGATAGACCGGTTAAATTGCGATAAGTGTGCAAAACCGCGATTAAAAAAATGCCAAAAAGCAAGAACGACAAGAGGTATCCGAGCGCGTTATCGTAATTCACCGAGCCGAGCAAAATAACCAATACCACCGCTCCAAGCATGAATCCATGCCGACTTGGGAAAATATAAACCCGCTTGCGATTGAGGGTGCTGCGGATTTTCGCCGCGGGCGCCGCCGCAGGCGTGCTCACGGGATTGGCACGGCCTTGATCAGTTGCATGGCGAGCTCTGAATCTCGTTCATCGAATCTGCCACCTAAGCGATGAGCGACCACGGAAGGCAGAATGCTTTGTACATCTTCCGGCAAGACATGGTTGCGGCCGTCCATGAGCGCCCAAGCTTTCGCAGCCTGGACGACGGCAAGTCCGGCACGTGGTGATAAGCCCTGGGCAAACAGTGGTGCTGAGCGGCTATACGAGAGTAAATCCTGGATGTAGTTCAGCAGCGGCTCGGCCACATGCACGATGGCGGCTTGCTGTTGAAGTTTGCGCAGTTCCGTTAAGTCGAACAACGGCTCGATTCGATTGAGCATGAGTCGGCGTGGTTCTCCACTCAGTAGCTCGAGCTCGGCTTCGCGAGACGGGTAACCAATCGAAATTCTCATGAGGAAGCGATCGAGTTGCGACTCCGGCAATGGAAACGTGCCAATTTGGTCTGATGGATTCTGGGTCGCAATCACAAAGAATGGATCTGGAAGTACATAAGTTTCCCCGTCGACTGTGACTTGGCGTTCCTCCATCGCTTCGAGCAACGCGCTTTGCGCTCGCGGTGTCGCGCGATTCACCTCGTCGGCAAGCAGCAGCTGGGTGAATATCGGGCCTCGATGAAAACTAAATACGGATGTTTCCCGATCAAAGATAGAGACGCCTATAACGTCCGCAGGCAATAAATCGCTGGTAAATTGAATTCTTTGGAAGCTCAAACCCAATAATTTCCCTAACAGGTGGGCGAGGGTCGTTTTGCCGACTCCGGGTAAATCTTCGATCAGCAAGTGCCCGCCAGCAAGGACACAAACGAAAGCCAAACGTAGCTCCTGTCGTTTGCCGAGAATGATCTCTGACGCCTGATCAAGGGCCCGGTCCAACAATATTTTCGCAGCAACCTCGTCGCTTTGATCAATTTCTGCTATCGGCGCGTAACTTAAAGATTTGTTCATTTCGGTCGACTATTAGAACAATGTGGCATTCGTTAGGTATCCCAGGTTCTGGAGCATCGCAGCACAGCGGTTTAACTCGAGTGCGTTGAGTGTGGAATTCGGCGACACCCGAAAAAGCTTAAACAACATGGACGACTATTTCTATGTTGCAGTTCGTATAACGGCACGAGAGTCGGACAAGATTAACTTCAGTAAGGAATTATTGTGGAAAAATACGATTATGTAGTTATCGGTAGTGGGCCGGCCGGGCAACGCGCAGCGATCCAGTCAGCAAAGCTCGGTCATTCAGTCTTATTGATCGAACGGTATTCGCGGGTCGGCGGCGCGTGCCTACATACCGGAACGATTCCTAGTAAGACGTTACGCGAAGCGGTGCTGTATCTCAGTGGCTGGCGCCAGCGTGGATTTTACGGTCGTAGCTACCGCGTGAAGGAACGCATTAGTGCAGAAGACTTAATTCAACGTTTGGACATTACCGTGCGTCAAGAAGTCGAGATCCTGCAGCACAAGATGCACCGCAATTACGTCGCGACAAAAATCGGCAGCGCCTCATTCGACGACCCTCACCACATCCGCATCGAGCGCCCGGGTGAAGAAGCAGAAGTCGTCGAAACGAAAACGGTATTGATTGCGACAGGTTCGAGACCGGCGCGACCGGAGAATATTTCGTTCGATTCACCGAATGTGGTCGACAGCAACAATCTCTTACAGATGGAGACTTTGCCGCGCAACCTAGTGGTGGTCGGTGCTGGTGTGATCGGCATGGAATACGCGTCGATGCTGAACGCGCTCGACATAGCGGTGACGGTGGTTGATGGACGTACGGAAATTTTGAATTTTCTTGATCGCGAAATTGTCGATGAATTCGTCCATCACCTACGCGATCGCGGCGTGAAACTCCGCCTCGGCGAAACTGTTGCGTCAGTCGAACAGCTGCCAAAGAACGCCTTGGTCGTGCACCTCGAAAGCGGTAAGCGCATCAAGGCCGACATGGTGCTATTTGCTGCGGGACGACTATCCAACACGGAAGACTTACGCCTTGAAAATGCCGGCTTATCGCCGGACGAACGCGGTCGGATCGCGGTCGATGAACATTACCGAACGGAGGTGGCTCATATCTACGCGGCTGGTGATGTGATTGGCTTTCCGGGGCTCGCCTCGACATCGATGGAACAAGGGCGCCACGCAGCGTGCCACGCATTTGGCGGGGCCTTGCTCAATGTTCGCGAAGATCTGTACCCGTTCGGCATATACGCGGTGCCGGAAATGAGCGTGGTGGGCAAAACCGAAGAAGAGTTGCGCGCCGCCGAGGTTCCCTACGAAAGTGGGGTTGCACGGTTTCGCGAAACTTCACGTGGCCAAATCCTTGGCTTGCGTGAAGGATTGGTGAAGTTACTCTTTCACCTGGACACGCGTGAATTGCTTGGCGTGCATATTGTTGGCGAGGGGGCGACCGAGCTCGTTCATATTGGGCAAGCCGTTTTAGCCCACCAGGGTAAGCTCGACTACTTCGTGAATGCAGTATTTAATTATCCGACCTTGGCCGAAACTTACAAAATCGCGGCCCTCGACGCATTTAACAAAATGGGCGAAGCGAGTACTACGAACCTGCGACTGTTAACGACTCAATCAGCATAGAGCCCGTGTGGATATTGCCCCGCCGATCGACATCGGCGGCGCAGGTGACGATATTTTTAAATATTTCCGATAGGTTGCCCGCGATGGTGATTTCTTCCACCGGAAAGGCAATAGCGCCATCTTCCACCCAAAAGCCACTCGCGCCGCGCGAGTAATCACCGGTGACCATATTAATACCAAAGCCCATCAGGCTAGTCACGATGAGTCCGCGGCCCATTTGGGCAACGAGTTGCTCGAAACTCAAATCTTGGTGCGACACACTAAGATTGTGCACGCCGCCGGCATTACCCGTGGGTGGTAAATTTAGGCGACGCGCGGAATAACTGCCAAGCACATAACCCGTTAGCACGCCGTGGTCGACGAGATTACGCGCGGACGTTTTTGCCCCTTCCGCATCAAACGGTGCGCTGCCGAGACCGCGGACAAGGTGCGGTGCCTCCATAATAGAGAGATGATTCGGAAAAATTGTCCGTCCGGCACAATCAACCAGGAACGATGCTTTGCGGTACAAATTGCCGCCAGAAATCGCGCTGACCAGGTGCCCAACCAGACCACTCGCGATCGGCGCCTCGAAAATCACTGGAACTTTCTCGGTCGCAACTTTGCGTGCGCCGAGTTTGGCCATGGTGCGATCTGCCGCTGCGATCCCGACCGCCTCAGGTGCGGCTAACTCACTGGCATTGCGCGCGAGCGTATACCAGTAGCCTCGCTGCATCGTTTGTTCGTGCTTACCAACCACAATACAACTGAGTGAATGGCGTGATCCCGAGTAGGCTTGTGCGAATCCGTCAGAACTTGCGTAACCGCGGGTTCCACGATGTTGCGAAACACTCACGTCGTCAATTTGGTCAACCCGTGAATCGAAGTCACGCGCCGCGCTATCGCAGCGTATCGCCAACTCAGTTGCCTCTTCGGGCGTCACGTCCCACGGATGATCGAGATCGAGATCCGGAATGTCTTGCGCTAGGTAGCTCGGATCGATCAATCCGGCATGCGGATCAGCTTCGGCGTGTTGCGCGATTCTATTGGCTGCGGCAACGGTCGATTCGATACTGCGCGGCGAGAAATCTGTTGTCGTGGCCGTCCCTTTGCGTTTGCCGTGATAAACGGTTAGCGACAGGGCCTTATCCTGATGATGCTCAATTGACTCGAGTTCGCCGTTACGCACGGTCACTGACAATCCACCGCCAGTGCTTAATGCTGCTTCAGCCGAACTGGCGCCAAGTTTGCGCGCGTGGTCCATCGCGATTTCGAGCGACACGAGAGCTTGTTCTTTGGGATCGATAGAACTATTCATAATATGCTCGCGATTGTAACGCATTGGCGGCCCTGCTGGTGCTGTAAAGGCAAGCGACAGCCAGGTTAAACTGAGACCTACCTAAGCCGGCTACTTGCCTGGCGAGATTGACCCCTATTTAACCAACAACGGCACACCTTCGTAATCAATGAACGAACGAGAAATCTTAGATTCGCTCAACGACGCCCAGCGTCAAGCAGTCACTGTGGCAGCCCCGCAAGCCCTTGTCCTGGCCGGCGCAGGCAGCGGCAAGACGCGCGTGTTGGTCCATCGTATCGCCTGGTACTTGGAAACGGGCCAAGCGACACCGAAAGGCATCTTGGCCGTTACGTTCACGAACAAGGCGGCAAAGGAAATGCGGGGTCGCATTGAGAGCTTGCTGCAGCGCCCAGTGGGTGGGATGTGGGTCGGAACGTTTCACGGCATTGCTCACCGCCTGTTGCGTGCGCACTGGCGAGAAGCGGATCTACCTGAGCAATTTCAAATTATCGACAGTGAAGATCAATTAAGAGTGATCCGCCGCACCTTGCGCGCGATGAATTTAGACGAGAGCGAATGGCCGGCGCGCGAATCGCAATGGTATATCAACGCGCGCAAAGACGAAGGCTTACGTCCGAAACACATCGATGACGGCAGCGACCTAACCACGCGCACCTTAATTGACGTCTATGAAGCTTACGAAGAATCGTGCCGGCGCGCTGGCTTAGTCGATTTCGCCGAATTGCTACTTCGTGCCCACGAACTATGGCGCGACACCCCTGGTTTGTTGCGCCATTACCGCGAGCGTTTCTGGCACGTCTTAGTCGACGAGTTCCAAGACACGAACACGTTGCAATACGGCTGGTTACGCCAACTCGTCGGCGATGATGGAAATATGTTCGTGGTTGGCGATGACGACCAGTCTATTTATAGCTGGCGCGGCGCCAAGGTTGAGAACATGCAGCGTTTTCAACGCGAGTATCCGAAGAGCGAAATTATTCGTCTGGAACAAAACTATCGCTCTACCGGTAACATTTTGGCGGCGGCGAATACTTTAATTTCGAACAATCCCTCACGACTAGGGAAGGAATTGTGGACCGACGGCGAAGCCGGTCAGCCGATCACCTTATACGCGGCGTTTAACGACATCGATGAGGCACGATTTTGCGTTGGACGGATGAGCCAGTGGCACGACCAGGGAGAACGTTATGATCAATGCGCGGTCCTGTATAGAGTGAGTGCCCAGTCGCGCGTCTTAGAAGATGCTTTGCGCCAAGAAGGGATCCCTTACCGTGTGCATGGCGGCTTTAAATTCTACGAGCGCGCTGAAATTAAAGACACGCTCGCTTATCTCCGGTTAGCGACGTTCCGCGGCGACGACGCGGCATTTGAACGGATTGTTAATACGCCCACGCGCGGGGTCGGGCAACGTAGCATTGATGCCTTACGTAACACTGCGCGGCTGGAGAAAATTACCCTGTGGGAAGCGTCCCAGCGGATCGTGGCCAACCGCGAACTCGGATCGCGCGCGATTAACGCATTAGAGAGTTTTCAGAACGTGATCAGCCGACTCGGCGTTGCGATCGAGAATCTCGAGTTGAGTCGCGTAATCGAAACGGTAGTGGAACATAGCGATTTGGTGGATCACTATAAGAAGGAGAAAGGCGAACGCGGCTTAGATCGGATTGAAAACCTCGAAGAACTTGTGACCGCCGCGCGCGACTACACCCCGAACGACGAGGCACAAGACATGCCGCCGATTGTCGCGTTCCTAAGTCATGCGGCGTTAGAGGCGGGCGAAGGCCAAGCGGGTGCGAATGAAGACAGCGTGCAGCTAATGACCTTGCACTCAGCAAAGGGCTTGGAGTTTCCACAAGTCTACCTTGTGGGGGTAGAAGAAGGCTTGTTTCCGCACAAACGCTCTGTCGAAGACCCTTTGCAATTGGAAGAAGAGCGTCGCTTGTGCTACGTCGGCATCACGCGGGCGATGCGTCATTTAACGATATGCCACGCGGAATCACGTCGCCTACATGGTTCCGATTATTACCCGCAACCCTCACGATTTATTCGCGAGATCCCGGCGAAGTTGTTCAACGAAGTGCGCCTGGGTGGGCGAGTCGGCAGCGCTGTTGGTGATGGGGTCGCGCAAGCGTCTTCGGATACCGGTTTGATGTTGGGGCAACGGGTAGTACACAAAAGCTTTGGCGAAGGCGTTGTTTTGCATCTCGAAGGTCGCGGCGAACATGCTCGCGTCCAAGTTAACTTCGAAGACAATGGCGTGAAATGGTTAGTCGCCGCCTATGCTGGGTTGCAAGCCTGCTAGTTATTGTCAATTAGAAAAATAATCTGATCTACAAGGATCGCTATGTTCGAATTCGTTGCTCGCCGGTCACCGGTCTACGCTTGGCTCGTCGTTTGTACCTTGCTTCTCAATGCCTGTGGGGGGGAGACCAAGGCACCTTCTGGCGCGGTGTCGGCGGATCAAAAGTTTAAATGGAAAATGGTCACCGCTTGGCCGCCAAACCTGCCCGTCAATCATGACGTGATAACGGAATTTGCGGCCGCGGTGGACGCCATGAGTCGCGGGCAACTAACGATTCAAGTGTATGCCGGCGGTGAATTGATACCGGCGCTCGAAGTTTTCGACGCCGTATCGAATGGCACAACCGTACAAATGGGTCACGGCGCCGCCTACTACTGGGCGGGTAAAGTACCTGCTGCACAATTCATGTCGGCCGTGCCGTTCGGATTAACCGCGAGCGGCATGAGCGCCTGGATGTATGGCGGTGACGGACTCAAGTTGTGGCGAGATGTCTATGCGCCGTTTGATATTGTGCCATTTCCGATGGGTAACACCGGGACGCAAATGGGTGGTTGGTTCAACAAGCGCATCGACTCACCCGACGACCTGCAGGGCTTAAAAATGCGCATCCCGGGGCTAGGTGGCAAGACGCTTGCCGAAGCCGGCGGCAACCCCATTTTGCTCTCCGGTGGCGAGGTTTATACCGCGCTGGAACGCGGCAATATTGACGCCACGGAATGGGTGGGACCCTTGCACGATGTCCGTTTTGGCTTGGATCGCGCCGCGAAATATTATTACTACCCTGGCTGGCACGAACCGAGCACGCAACTTGAACTTATTGTTAACAAAACTGCGTGGGAATCTCTGCCACAACATTTACAAACGATTATCGATACCGCAGCGACTGCCGCTGGGGTGGCCTTGCATGCGCGCATGGAAGTTGAAAATGCAAAGGCGTACGCGAAACTTCGTGAGTCGGGTCATGTTGAGCTCGTCCAGTTTCCGCAAGATGTCTTAGCGACATTACATGCCAGCGCGAAACGCGCACTGGACGCAGAGGCTGGCAAAGACGAGGATTTCCGTGCCGTGCGCGAAAACTTTGAAACGTTTAGGGATTTATTAGAAAGTTGGGATCAGGTTTCTGAGGGCGCTTATCGACAATACTTTGAGCGTGTCAAGGAAGAGCGAAAGTGATCGTGGCGACTACTTCTTCTTAAGACAAGCTGGTTAGTTTCCGCATCATCCGTGGCCTCTATTTGCACCAAGCGAAAGCCTAGAGCCGCAAGCACGTGATGCTAAATGCAGCGCGTGTCGCACTATGGTCCTCGTGATTGCGTGATCGGATCGCGCCTTTTGAGGTTGTGAATTACGGGACGAGATAGAGCAGGTCCGAGTATCAGCCGTCGCTCGATCAACGTGTTCGGACAAGCCGCGTAACCGATAGCGGAACAGTCAGTGCTTACCAACTGCCGACTTCCTCAGCGAAAATTGTGAACCGCCGGGATTCAAAGCACTGATCGTAGCGGGGTGTTATCTGCGACGGGGACCATTTCAGATCGTGGTTAAACGACAGCCGACCTTAGTGCGCTTCTGGTTCTCCAGTCCACAGGCACCAAACGGCAAGCAACGGCATCGTTGTTGAGCGCATTGCGTGAAGAATATTCGGTGGGTTGTGTACGACTCCACCAACCCCAGGCGAATGCCATGGACCATCGTTCTGTTTCCATTCACCAGGAGACAGTACGGAATAAATTTCTTCTGGCGGATGGCGATGGTCCGGATAGCGTGTCTTAGGGGCTAATAAGGTGATGCCAATCCAGACATCATCCCGGATTTCCAACCCGTCTCGGCCAACCACAACTGTATTCGCATGGTTTGCCTGAAATGTCGCATCGTCTTCGGGGCTGCCTGCCCGGCGCGCCCAAACAAGTTGCGAAGCGATCCCCTCGAGGGCGTCCGCAAGCGTCGCGGCAATACCGCTTTGTTCCCGCGCACGGTTCAGCGCGGGCACAAGATACTCGCAAACGGGAAGTTGCCTAGGTTCGGGAAATACCGTGGCGGTCGAATTCTCAAGCGCGCCAAAAAACCGATCGGCAAGCCGGTGTACGGCGATATCTGCGACCGGCGTTTGGAACGCGCGTCGCGTCACATCCAGGAATGTTTGTAGCTCAGCTGTCCTGCTCATGTTCTAAGGCCTGAGGTGGGTGGTGAAATTCATTATCCGTAACCCAGCGTATCAATATTGCCATATTACAAACAACCACCTGTCCCCGACGTACTCCTTAAAACTTCTACGAAAAAACCGAAGCGCACTGGCGTGCGGCACAATGTTAAAACGTCACCGCGGCGGACCGATTTTTAAACATGACCGAATCCATGGTAGGAACAACTGTCTAGCGCATTTCAATGCTCACGAGTGGTGCGTCGTGGTGACGGTCCCCCCGATCCGCAGAATGGTTGCAAAGGACGCTAACTTCTTGATATAAAATTCTTCGCAGTAACCGGGTAAAATATTCAAAAAACCGAGCGTCGCGGTGACGTGGATTCAAATGTTAAGTTGCTGAGATTGATCGCCTGAATATGCCGCTCGCGCACAACGGTCCACTGAGATCGTTTCCGAAACCGATTTAATTCAATTCAATTCCTAGGATGGAGATAACGAATGTCCGCCTATTTAATTGCCGAGCATATCATCACGGATGCGGACAAATTCGCTGAATACCTGACTAAGCTGCGACCATTAGTCGCCGATTTCGGGGGGCGGTACCTCACTAAAGGTGGTAGCCATCAGTTTCCCGAAGGAGGCCATTGGGTTCCAGAGCGCGTAGCAATCATCGAATTCCCGGACATGGATTCTTTGAATGCCTGGTACACCTCATCTGAATATCAACCGCTGATTACACTTCGCAAATCGTGTACGAGCGATATGGACATGCTGATTACCATCGAAGGCGCTTAAGAGATCGAATGGACCTATCGGATACAACGGGCATTTGTCCCAATCCCCCGTCAAAAGAATAGATAGGGTCAAGCACGAACGCCGGGACTGCGGTTCGGTTCTCGTCATGCAACGTTTGCAAGCTAGCAAGGGGATCAACATGGACTGGTATCCGCGTTCTTTAATATTTTCGCCCCAACGAATATCGCTGAAGTCCCGGCCGGCCAAAGCTGCGACCAGGCAAGTTATTGGAGCAGCAACATGAATCCCTTCTTTCCCTACGTCTTGGCCTTGCTGGTTGCGACCGTGACATGGATTTTATGGTCACGGTGCCGGGTCGCGGTTCGTGCCGAATTCATTCGACAGTACACGTTCCCAAAAGGTCTATACGAAAAACTGCGCAAAAAGCGACCAGAACTCGTTGCCAGGGACTGCGAGCTTGTCGCTTCCGGATTACGACAATTTTCCCTCGCTTACAATAAAAGTAAGGGCAAACCTATCTCGATGCCGTCCCAGGTTACCGATGACTTGTGGCACGAACTTATCCTGTACACCAAGGCGCATGAGTTGTTTTGTCGACGCGCATTCGGAAGATTTCTGCCACAGGCGGTCGTATTAGGCGACGCTAACAGTCACGATAAAGGCCTTCGGCTATGCTGGTGGCATGCCTGTCGAGAACAGGGGATCAATCCCCGCAACCCCACCCGTTTACCGCTACTTTTTGCATTGGACGCGAAACTGCATATCGAAAACGGATTCACCTATCAGCTAGATTGCGGCGCAACGGATAAAACTGGCATTAAGGGACGAATCATTCACTGCGGTGGCGATTTCGCGAGTTCTTGCGCAGGCGATGGAGCTAGTTCGTGTTCTGGGGATAGTGGTTGTTCGGGTGGTTGCGGCGGTGATTAATTCGGAGCCACCCGCACTGTTTTGCGATTGCAGGGATCTGTTTCGCTTTTCTCTTAATTTCATCAAAAAGGCACGACAATGAACTTAGAAAGCATTGGCTCGTTTGCGGAAATTTTAAGCGCCGCGGGCGTCATCTTCTCGCTCATCTATGTCGGTTTTCAAGTGAGTCAAAATACGCGCGCGATGCATGCGGCTAGCATCGATGCCCACATTACGAGTTCTAATTTTGTTCGCGAACAGATGGTTACAAATGCGGACGTCCGAAGCGCAGAAGCCTTTTATCAAAAGGGTTCTGACGACCGCCGGTGGCCATTGGGCTTGGAGCGAATATCAAAATGAGTTTGAAGTGGATTTTCGGGAGGCCATAGCGCTAATCATCGCGTCCGGGTAATTGCTACGTCGTCGTCGTCGGTGGTGATGACTGCTCGGCGCCGAGGTCGATGAGGCGTGTGCTAACAGTGGCCGAGTGGCAGTGGGTGTGAACTCAGGTAAAACGTGTGTCGTCGCGCGCGCCCTAGCGGCGCGGTTGATTGGCACACGACATCCAAAAAACTCCCCTTTCTGGCACTATGCAAGCCACCTTCCTGCTCACTGAGCGTCCACAACCCCGCCGATCCGTGCGTCCACGTATTGGCGCCGTGTTGTTAATCCCGTCTACTGGCTCTTGCTTACCATGTAATCAACGGCGGCTTCGACGTCTTCGTCGGAGTAATCCATCCGTCCGCCCTTCGGTGGCATCAGGCCTGCTTCGCCCATGAAGCCTTTCACCGCATGCTTGTACAGCGTGTCCGTGCCTTGCGCAATTCGTGCAGTCCACGCCGGCACATCACCGATTTTTGGCGCGCCAGCAGAGCCGGCATCGTGACAAACAAAGCACGCGCCAGCATAGATTTCTTTACCACGACCGTCAGCGAGAGCCGCTGGAGCGACACTTGGCTCCGCGGTATCAGTCGTTGTGGCGGCCTCGACAATCGCGACAGGTGACGCTGCAGGTTCGATCGCAGATTGCGAATTACCACCATCAAGCGCGTCTAACATGTATTGCACGGCGGCCTTAACCTCGTCGTCGGACAGTGATGGTAGACCGCCTTTCGCGGCCATAACGCCGAATTCACCAGTGAAACCGTTAATCGCGTTACTCGCGACCATCTCGAAGCCTTTTTCCGTTCGACCTGCCCAAGCAGCTGCGTCGCCCAATTTAGGCGCGCCGCCGACGCCCAGGTCGTGGCAAGCAAAACAGATCTTGCCGTAGGTCGCCTTACCTGGATCGACCGGGCCTGTGTCCACAGCAGCCGTCGCGGCGTGTGAGGCGCTCATTTCGCCACCGGAAGCAGATGCTGTCACGAATGGTTCACCGACATTCACGCTGCCGACAGGCGCAATCCGCTGAGCCACGACGACATCGTTATTCTGGGTCTCTTGAAATCCGGCGTTTACCCATTTGGCGAGAATGAACGCTGTAATCCCGACAATGGCTAAAAAAACCAGAACGAGCGAAAAATTACGAACGAAATCGGCGTCTTCTACTTGGCTCATGTTCAATTCCTAACTAGAACGAGTGCTGAAAGATCTAGATTCTTATCGGGCACCACTGCGGATGCTTTGAGCAGCACATTATAGCGAAATTGCCGCGCTGCACTAGACCGTTATGGTGCGGGCCGTTCGCCGCAACGGCTTGAACGCTCAGCTTCGAGCCCTGATCCGGCGAAACAAGCGTTTGAATTCCACCATCGGTGAATTGCTTGTATCGTTGCGGGCACCAAGCGCGCGTAGCTCAGCTGGATAGAGTGCTGCCCTCCGAGAGGTCACAGGTTCGACTCCTGTCGGGCGCGCCAACTCAATCGACGGCCGCAGAGACCTTTATGCCCGATTGACTGTGACAAGTGTTCTAATTGGAGAGATTTATCGGATTGGGATGCTAGGAGTCTCGTTGTCGAGTCGATCGGCGCGTTTGGCGTCATCGCTTCCGTGATCTATCTCGCCGCTCAGATAAAAAAGCAAACCCAAGAGGCCCGGTTGGCGGCAACGCGGGATCTTGCGAAGTTCAATGACGATATCGCCGCTTCGGCAATGGCTAGCCCGGAGGTATTAGAAATCTACCGCAAAGGGGTGATCGATTATGAATCGCTGTGCGATCTGGAACGATTGTCTTTTGGGTTTTTGATTTCCCGGGGCTTGAGATTACAAGAACAAGTGTATTTGCATAGCATCGTCGGAAACATGGAACAGGCGTTCTACGGGTCGCTCCGTGGCCGCCTCGATAAGCAGCTCGGGTTACCCGGCATTGCGCATCGGTGGAGCCGCAACAAACATGCGTTTGGATCTAAGTTTCGCGATCATGTCGATGAACTTCTCGTCGTCGCGGGCGATCGCGAGGCGGCCGGCTAAGCTGCGGCGCACAACACGCAACACATCTCATCGTTACTTAATGGCTTAATAGAAATAGGGGAAAATGAAATGCCTATGCACTCAATGACCGTCGTTCGATTCGTCATGGTTGCCATTGTCCTGGCAGTCACGCCGCGCGCTTTCAGTACCGAATATTTCACGGGTACTGACCCCGGGTTTCCGCCACCCGTGGGTGAGCCGAGCGTGCTACCTGCCGGCGCCAAGCTCATGAAAGTATTTGACGGCGGCTGCGTGCTCACCGAAGGCGTCGCCGCCGGGCATGACGGGATGATGTATTTCTCCGATCTGACTTTCACATCACGCTGTAAAGATCCGTCCGGTGTCTACTTGCAGGCAGGTAACATTTGGAAATACGACCCACAGACCGGCAAGGCCGAAATCTTCCGCAGTCCGTCCGGCATGTCGAACGGTATTAAGTTCGACGCGTCTGGCAATATGGTTGCTGCGCTGGGTGCGGATTATGGCGGACGAATGCTGGTCCGCACGGATATGAAAACCGGCAGGTCAATTATTTTGACCGGCCTATTCGATGGCAAACCTTATAATGCTTTGAACGATGTGACGATAGACGAGCGCGGCCGGATCTATTTTTCAGATCCGCGTTACCTCGGCCACGAACCTGTATTTCAACCAGGCTTCGCTGTGTATCGACTCGATCCTGATGGCAAGGTCCATCGCGTTATCACCGACGGTGGCAAGACAAACGGCGTACTGGTATCGCCGGATCAAAAAACGTTCTACGTCGTGAGCAACGATAACGGCTGGTTAGATATGAATCGGATCGTGAAAGGTGAGGCGCCGCCGTTTCAAGGTCACCACGTGTTGCAAGCCTACGATCTGGCGGCCGACGGTACGATGAGTAATCGTCGCGTATTAGTCGACTACGCGCCGTACAGTGGTCCAGATGGTTTAATCGCTGACGCGGCCGGGAACATGTACGTGGCTTTGCGCGCCGAGAACCGTCCCGGCATTGGCATATTTAATCCGGCTGGCGAAGAAGTTGCGTTCCTGTCGACGGGTAAAGAACTTCCAACCAACGTTGGTTTCGGGCGCGGCGAAGAACGTAATGTGCTTTATATTACCTCGGGAAAGAGTCTGTACAAGATTGCTATGGTGAACGAAGGCTATGAACTACCGTCGTTGAAATAAAGCGTTTCAATCGAAGCGCGGTACCTACTTGCATCGAGACTGTAATTATTTCTGTGTAACTGCAGTTTAGTTACGTGTAGTCCGCGAGGCGGTCTTCGAACTCGATGGTAAAGCGGTTAAGCGCGTTTCGCCAGTTGCGTATGGGCATGGTCCATTTTTTAG
>JBLFWX010000001.1:0-282600 GCA_047611805.1 Gammaproteobacteria bacterium | reverse complement strand
GTTCCAAAGAACATAGTTCGCGGCAGCCGCTGAACACTGCTTGTTCGTCGAGTCGATACCAGTTCCCTGCGGATTCGAAGAATCCGGGGATGGCGGATAGCCGGCTGCCGATCAGGCAGCTGTCGCTGCCAGACAGTCGTTTTCTTATCTCATCGTAGCAGGGTTGCAAAACTTTGATTAAGTCGGCTCGGGTAATGTGAGCGGTAAACTGGGACTTACGAAAACGCAGTTCCACATCAATTTCAGCTTGACTCGACAGGGCCTGCAGCCAACTAGGAAGTTTATTAAATAGTAATTGTTCCGTGTCAGCGCGATGTAATGGATCGAATCGGGATTGCTCGAGAAATTTATCGGCGAGAAATTCGACGGCGATTTGTCCCAGTTTCTGGTAGCCGATGCCGTCCAATACTTCAATCCGATCTCGCTTAACTTCTGTTGAGACATGCAAACTAGTGATTACGGTTCGATGTTGCTGTATCTCGATATGTTGATAAGAACCTGGCGCGGCGCAACTGGCGGCGCCCGCGATCGCAGCATCAACTATAGCTACAGTCGTCATGCCACAGGCTTCCGTGATTCCTAAAAGTAGTGCCAATTGCTCAGTTGTGAATCCTCCAGGAATCGCAAGGACGAGTCTCTGTGGCTTACCCGCAGTTTCATGAATGTGCTGAAGATGTCGAAACGCCAAGTCCGCATGATGCCGTGCGTTGCGCGATGGCTTACGTAATGCCGCCTGACTTAACTGGTACCAGAACCGGTTGTAACTTTCTCTAGGGTTGAGCCGCGTTTGCCGATTGGCGGATTCGCCGACTTCTACGGTTGATCCTTTGACGATCGCTGTCCCCGGACTGCGAACTAAGATGGCCCCGTCTTTTTCTAACCGAACTTCTTGATCATTAAGCTCTATGACGGCGGCATTCACGCGTTCATCTCAACGCCAGATGGCGCATTAAATTCACATCGCAGTAGGATTGCGTGTCTAACACCAGCCTCTCTTGCATTAACTGAAGCTGGTGCATGATGAACATGATGAATAAGCTGATGACCAAGGCGATGAATGTTGAATTGAACGCAACACCTAGACTAACCGTGACACCGACGATGTCCCCTTCAACGGCTCGATGGGCTTGACCTAAGGCTTGGCCAATTCCTCTCACAGTGCCAATGAAGCCGATGGATGGAATTGCCCAAACGATATATCTGATCATCGACAGTTCCGAGTCGAGTCGATCTGCTTGGGTTTCGCAAACGTCTTTTACGGCGCTTGCAACGTCCTGAATGTTGCTTGTTGAACCGAATCGCTGTAAGGCGGCAAGTAGTACGCGCGGCAACAGAAATTCGCGATTTGCGGGGGGCAGCGCTTGAATCGAACGCGAATACTGCCGTGAATCCTCCGGCAATATTCGCGTTCCATCTTCTACGTCAAGTAGTGCCTGATCCAGAAACCGACCTTCCTTCATCGTCTCACGAATTTTTAATCCGATAATCGCGGTCGCCCACAACGCGAGAATAAAGCACGACTCCTGTTCATAGTCTTTTATGATCACATACAGAGATCGATTTAGTTCCGCGGCATCGCCTGCTTCCTGGAGTACTCTTTGCTGCTCAAGGACGATCGCGGCTTGCGGACGTACGACAGTGATGTAGAGCACGTGAACAACGATAATCGCGATCATTAGCGCGATCAGTTGAAAGTAAAATTCCGAAAAAGGGTTACGTCTCATAATTTGTTATTTAGATATCTACTGGAAACGGTACAGGATAGTCTTCAGAAATCTCTTCGCTAGGTTTGAATGTATCCGTTGGTAACGAACGTCGCGTTGCTTCAGGCTTCTGTTCCTCGGTAGCGCTAGCAGTTGGCGGAGGAGGTTCCAGTGAGGTTTGCGCCTGCAGGCGCAAACCGCTCGTTGCAACTAGGGCAAGAAGGAATATGGTGCTAGCGCGCATAACGAGCGATTCTAAAGCCGACGTCGTCGCGTCCATTATTACCAAAGTCTCGATAAGCGAATCGTAGCTCCGTCGCGCTAGCGTGAGTCCAGTTCGATCCGCGTATCACTCTTGCGGTTCCGGTCCGCGGCCCCCGTGGATCTGGTTGCCTACCGATATTGGGATCGATTGCCGCAGCGTAATAATCGTTCGTCCATTCGGACACATTCCCGCCCATATCGCGAATGCCGCGCAGATTTGCAGGGTAGCTACCAACCGGAGCTGTAGCTGGAAACCCGTCGTTGTAATTCACTATTACCTGCCCGAGAGCGTTTTTCGCGCTCTGATCGGCATAGTTCCCCGATCGACCACGCGGTGGGAATTTCCCTGCCCATGGGTACTCAAAAATGTCAGTAGATTTTGGCGCACTACGTGCTACCCATGCCCATTCCGCTTCCGTCGGCAATCGATAACCAGGTGCAGCAGGGTTTATGCCTAAGACTTTGCCGTTTTTTATTTGGTAGAAAACGTCCAGAGAGTCTTTACGGCTAAGCCAATTGCAAAATAGCGCGGCGCTCTCCCAACTCACATTGATCACCGGATGGGTGTCGCCATCTACATCGATCCCATTGACCGCCGCCGCATGATGATTGGCTAGGAAACGTCGGAACTCGCCGTTGGCAACTTCGTGCACGCCAAAATAAAACGGGCGCACGAGCGTTGCTTCCCGCAGTGTCTCGTTAGCGCGACGATTCGCATCACGACGCGAGCTACCCATTGTAATGTCTCCGCCACGAAATAACTTCAATTGTTGGCCAACGAAACTCGAGATGATATTTGTGTCAACACGTCCGGCCGGTGCGCGTTGTGCCGTCTGGGCGGTCGCTTGTTGCGGTTTTCTGAGTCGCACTTTGATCTGTTTTTTAATGCCAACCCTTGGTGTAACCGTTGCTTCATAGGATACGAATCCTGGTTTGCGTACTTCTATTTGATGCGCGTGCGTGGCGAGCTGTAGGGTTTGATTTGCGGGGCCATGAGATTGGCCATCAACCAGGAGTTCGGCATCCGCGGGAGTAGCGAGTATTTGCACCGCGGCAAGTTCGGCTTCTAAGTTAAAGCTGACGCTTTCAGTTTTCCCAGCAGCAACCGTCACCGGTTTCGACTGGGAACGATATCCTTGCTTGCGTACGCCGATCTTATGTTTGAGATTGGCTGAAATCGGGAATTTTATTGGGCTCTGCCCTTGGAATTTGGAATCAAGCGTAACCGAGGCGCCTGCCGGCGTTGAGACAAGATTGACGAATCCGTCTGCTTTATCGAGCAAGATCGATGGCAGCTCAATAGGGATTCCCGCTGTAACGTCGATAGTCCTACGCCACGGCTTGTAGCCGTCCGCGCTAACTACCAGCGTCCTTCGTCCTTGTAGAAGCTCGGAGGTAAGTGGCGTGACACCTTCTATGAGCTTATCGTCGACGGCGACCATAGCGCCGATTGGTTGCGTCTCAATCGACACGCTCGCCCATGCGGGAAGTAGGTCTACTTTTAACTGTTGTTCAATCCCGCGCCCCTCAATTTCCAACGCTGTCGAAAAGGGTAAGTAGCGATCGGCGGTGATTTCGATTTGGCGAAGGCCCGCCTCTATGTTGCTAACGGTAGATGGCACAGTTGCTGTGACGAGTTCATCTATCGTAATTGTCGCGCTGTCGATCGGTGTGATCTCAACGCGTAAATGGCCAGGCAATGGGTTCAGACTAACGGCGTGCGTCTGGATCAATTCGTCAGTGATAAAAAGCGCTCCTCGATGCGTTTTATAACCCGTAGCTTCGACGATGATTTGCCGTTTGCCCGGACGCAGCACCCAATGGTCATCGATGCTTGGTGCGATCAATTCATCAAACGAGACGACGGCTTCGGACGGGATGACATCAATTTTTACCGATCTCGCAGTAACGACATACCAGGCGCCCCACAACCCGACGATCAATACGGCTGCGATCGAGATCCGCGCCCACGGCAGCTTCATTCGGGGTAGTTCAAGCGCCTTGCCAGGCGGACGAAAAGTAATCGGAGATATTATCTCCGACGATTCTTTTTCGTTATCCGTATCGCGCTCTCGTCGATTCAACGGCCGGAACCCCCAAACGCGAGCTTTTGTTTGCACTGAACGAATATTGTTCTATCTGTCTGCTCCGGCGATACGTCGAACTCGACCCGCACGTCGCGAAAGCCGACACGTTTACCGACGACCACATAACGTCCGGGAATGACCGAAACCGACTGTTGGGCAAAGCGACCAAAAGTGCCGACTTTGTACAATGTCACTTCGGTTAATTCGTCCGAAACAAGAGTTATCGGGATTGGCGTGCGGGCGATTTCGATCGCGAGAGAGAGCTGCTGTGTTTGTCGCGAAAGCTTTGGACCGGGGCTGCTTATTATTTGTGCGCTGCTTAGTAAGGCGAGGGCTTCTCTGCGAACGTGATCATCTGAGAGCCGATCGGGTCGAGCGATCATAGAGCTCAACTGTTGGTCGAGCGCCGAGCGATTGTCGGCGTTAGTGGCGCTCGCTTTAGCGCCCGACAATTGTGAATCCAATTTTACGGCCGCTCGATATATTTTTGCCGACTCGGACCATTTCTCGCTTGCTTCCAGTTTGTTCGCCTCGCTAAGGTACTCAGATATCTTGTTGGCAAGAATTCGATTTTTTACCTGCGCCAATGCCTCGCTCACTTCAGCGGAATCGGGCTTGAGCTTCAATGCGTGATTAAAAAATTCCGCCGCTTTGCGGTCTCGTTTCGCATCGTAGGCGGCAAATCCTTGGGACATAACTTGTCGGTAACTCTCATCGAGTTGAATAGTGCTTAGACGCGCAATCGAATTTGATGCCTCCGTCGTTTCAGCGTCGAGCTTGATGGCCTCGCGGTAGCGTTGGAGTGCTTCGTCCAAGGCGTTCAGCTCTTCGTATTCTTTGGCCTCGTTCAACAAGGTAAGAACTTGATCAAGTGTTTCGGTTCGCGCCAATCCCCTACGTGCTTCGAATTGTTCCGGATCGATTGAAAGAGCAAAGGTAAAGGCTTTGCGAGCCTGTTCGGCATTCCCGTCGGCGATCTGGCTAAGACCGGATTCAATTGCTTGCGCCACAAGACCCGCACTACGGGAACCAATAGATTCGAGTTGTCGAATTGCAGTGTTGTAGAAATTTTCCGCGACGCGGTAGCGCTGTTCACGATACGATTTCTCGCCCAGTGCGATACTGTCTTTAGCCTCTGAGAAATCGTCCGCTGCCCATTGGACAACATTTTTCGATTCAAGCGGTGCAGCGAGTTCCAACGCTTGTTCTAGGAGTGTCTGGCTCGAGGTGCGCGATTGAGCGTCATCAGCACGGGCGGAATTGAGTTCGGTTCGAACTTCTTCCGTTTGACTCGTAATCTCCACGTCCGGGTTACCACGGATAAGCGCGTTTTCAGGAGGAGGTTCTTGTCCTACAAATTTTGGTAGCACGAAAATGACGCCCAATACGACGAAAAATAATACTACCGAGATACCGACGACAACGGCTCGTCTAATCGTCGACGCTATGCCGGGCGGAGTGCCTTCGTCAGCGTTAGCGCTGTCGTGCACTACAAATGGAACTATCTCGGCCTCGCCATCGCTTATCTCGTCGTACTTTTTGCCAGTCATGGAAGTTCGTTTTTGTTGGTCTAGCTATCATTATCGCTTATTGCTACCGAATAATGGGCCAGCTCTCGGATGTTAATGGTCTGTGTCCGAGTATTCTTGCGTCGGCAGTTGCCCAACTTCTGCAAGATAAATATCGTTCAATATTAGCCGCCATTGAGCATACTGCTCGTCGACCGTCCCGCTCAAAGTGACCGTTTTATCCGCGAGCTCAACGGAAAGAGGTTCAACCTCGGCACCCAGGGAGTCCGCCATTTCCTTCATCCCCTGTTCGTGAATTCGCACTTCCGAACCACGATCAAGCCCACTCTTAAATAAGTAGGCACCGCCACCAATCCCCAACACGCCGGCGGTTCGAGCTGAGCTATTACCGCTCGCTTGCACAAGGATACCGGCGATCACGGCTAACGCCCCGCCAATTTTTCTGGCGGTCGCGTCGCTGTTCAGCTTTCGGACCGCTTTCGTTTCATGGTAACTGGCCTCGCGCCATTGATTGTATGGGGTATGTAAGCGAGCCGTAAACGCAGCGTAGTAGTCTTGTAGACGGTCAACAAACATTTGGTCACGCACTCTTATTGATTCCAAATGGGCCATAACCGGATCGCCCTCGGCGGGTATGCGGTTGAGCGTATATTTTCCGTTCGTCCCTACCTGCATGAAATCGTTGTACTCGGCGGGCGCAAATCGCTGGGCGAATCTCATTTTCGACGTGAGGCGCAATTTTTCGCGATCGGAAGGTTCGATCCTTCGCGCATACTGTTCCATATCCCGAGCGATTTCCGCATACAAGGCCTGAAATGGCTCTTGCCCGTCCTCTCGCAATGACCGGTCGTAGGCGTACTGGCTCAATTTATCGCTGTAAGTTCGTGAATACCAAGTGTTGCCTGCCGAATCCGTAACAGTCACTTTTAGATTTAGTGATTCGCCATCAGATTTAACGATGACCCCGGTGACGTAAACGTCCGTCTCGCTCTGTGCGCCCGGTACGATTCGTACGCTACCCCAGTTACCCGTACTTTGTAGGGCCTTCGCTACATTGTGCGCGGTGTGTACGGACTCGGCTTTGCGCACACTCGGTGTAGTGGTCGATTTCCCCTCTTCGAGATATTCGATTCCAGGGTCGAAGAGATCAATACCGGCGTCGAGCAACAGATGTTCGGGGATAGGTTGCGACACGACTTCCGGCGTTGTCATTACTGTCGGACGGGTCGTTTGCGAATTGCAGCCGGTGAGCAAACTAAAAGCAGTGAGAGTTACGATCCAACAAGCTATGGCATGGAGATTATTCAATGCTTTATTCCTTTCGAATATTTTCTATATTCTTCCCACAGCCTCTCGCGAAGTGCCGGATCACTCTCACGTGTGGCTGCCTCGCGTAATTGCCGCGCGACGATGTCGTCGTCTGGAGCGCGCGGGATGTCGCTTGGTATTGGCCCGCCGGGTTGTGGTGGGGCCTTGCCGCCTCGGTTTATGCCGACGAGATCTGGATAATTACCAATTCCCGAGGCGCTATCAGATTGGCCGCCGGCCCCACGTCCATTTTCGGTAGCCCCGGGCCCGCCGCTTTGCCCGCCCGGTGATCCACCACGCTGCGCAGCCGCATCGCGCTCGGCGTCTAAGCGCGCGCGGCGCATTGATTCATCGAATTCGGCTAGTTTCGCTTCGAGATTTTGATCCAATTTTGCGGCGCGCTCCTGTTCAGTATCGGATCCGACATTCACGACGGGGCCCGGGGCTTCGCCGTCGAGGCGGTCGCTTGGTCCGTTTGAAGCGCCACTGTCGCCGGATCGAGGCTGAGTATTCGGGTTACCACCACCGCTCGATGATTGATTCGCTGTACTGTCGCTCTGGCTGCCGTCTGTCTGTGAGGTCGGTTGAATGATTGGATCGCCGTTCTCGTCCACGGGGATGTCACGAATTTCGACGTCGGCTGTGGCATCTCTATCGCGAGGGGCTGCGTCTTGCGCCGGTGGCTCGCTCGGGGCGGGAGAGGACATTTGTCTTGATTGTTGGCTCGAGTGTGTTTGAGATTCCGTCGGGCTCGAAGATTGCTTTGCAGGTTCACGAGCTTGCGTCTCGGCAGGCGGTTTAGGCGGTGGTTGCTGCTCCGGAGTCTGCGTGATCAACGGCTTTTCGGGCTCGGAACTGCAGGCGGTAAGACCGACTACTAGCCCTAACAGAAGCGCTCTAGTCCAAAACAAATTCAACGAAAATGTCTCCAATATACAGTTGCTCGATCCGACTCGTGCGACGTCCGAACGGCAGCGTTTTGGTCGGCGGGAATTCGCGGCGTTGCACTGTTCGATTAGTCGCCAATGTGGGCAACACCGCCAGTATGTCTTGCTCTGTCATGCGCTACAACTTGCCCTAATCTTTGACTTGTCAGCGGCACCGCTACTTGAAAAACGATGATATCGCCGGCGGTACGAATGTGTGCTGAATACGCTTGTTGTTCGCGATGCCTCATATAACCTAATCTGTCGAAGTTGCTCGCGGGTCGGCTGAGACTCGGGGTTGTCCTAAGAAGAACACTATTTATCAAGCCGCGCGCATTCCACAGTTTAGCAGTTGCCCGTCGGCATCATTTCTGGTGCCGCTGCGCTGCAGTGAGACCACGCAACCAGCTTGTTGTCGAACCTAGCTCGTCAATTCGGTTGGCTTTTTGACTAGCAAGTCGAATTTCCGAGCACCGCCGGATGGTGACCCTTGGATGTGGACCTCGATGCTAGCGCAATGTTCCGCGTTTTCGGTTCGGGATCCGTTGGACGGCGTTATTTTTTTCGATCCTCAGTGTTTGCGCCCACATCGGTAGTAGGACCCTCTAATGCGCTCGTCAAGCAATTGATACACCAGCAATCGGAATTCTGGTCGAGACAACTAACACGTAACTTGGGAAGCTGCGTGCACCAGCACGCCTCGAGTTTAGCTCCGCATGCGAACTGCGCGCCGCATTTAGAACATTGCTTCGCAACACCTGGTGATCGGGGCTCCAAAGTTGCAGTTAGCTGCGGGGGCTTCAGTGCCACTAGGATCAGGACGCAATTTCGCCGGAATCTGCAATCATGAAGCTCGCATCAGCTTCGGCGACCAAACGACCATCCTCTGTTAGTGCCTTGGATACCAACTGCAGGAGACGACCCTTGCGTCGCCGGAGCTGGCACTCGACCAAGATTTTCGTCCCCACCGGTAGCGGTTCCCTATAGCGAATTTCGCACTTTGCCGTAAGCCCACGGCCTTTCTGCAGGAACAACCAATTCGCCATCAGATCATCGAGCACACTAAAAATGATACCGCCGTGTGTGATCCCGTCGAAACCGACGTGGTTTTCTGAAGGACAAAATTCGCCTCGGCAGACGCCGTCCTCCATAAAAAAGGTAATGCCGAGTCCGATAGGGTTTTGCGTTCCGCACACGAAACAGTGGTCGGCATCGGAACGTGCGCGGCTATCAATCAAGATCACACCATATCTTCGTACTGATTGACGAGTTGTAGGTCGACGGAATTTTTAAAACCGGGCAAACGGACTTCCTTGCCGTCAATTTCGATTTTCTCCTCGTCAATCATTGACTCGCCGAAACGATAGATTGGCCGCATCGGACCCTGCATACATCGTTCGTCATATTCGTTTGCTGTCGCTGTCACGACTTCAAGTTTTTCTTGATAGGCGCGGATTTTTTCGGCGCCATAGCGTTTCAGCAGCATAGTCTGAGCAACACCTGGAGAAAACACCGCCGCCGTCGCATTGTTTCCACCGAATCCCTTCGAGTTTAAAAACGCGACGTCCGCGCGTCCGCTTAAATCGAGATCGACAAGTGGGATCGTAAGACGCTCGTCGTAGACGTCGTCTGCCACGGCATCCAATGTTTTTATGCCCGGTAAGATTTCGTCGCGAAAGATGCCTAGTGAGCTGATCATTTGATCGGCACTCGCGGGGGCTAATGAATGACCGACAAATCCTTTCATCGCAGTAACAGGCCACTCCGTTATGCCAAATGCGCGCGCGACATGGTCGAATACACGCGATTCGGTTGTGCGGTTCTGAGGCGTACTTGATCCGTGTGCCTGGATGAAACTTCGATTGCGTATCGCGTCGTTCCCCAATATCGCGCGCGTTGCTGCAACCGCTTTTGCCAAAGTCACGTAGTTGCCTGGCCCGGGCGCAGAAATCGATTTTTTGAAACCATCGGCATTGACGAATACATCTGCCACTGCACCGTGAATTTGCGCACCCATCTCTAGCGCGAGTTCATCATCAAACAAGACGATGTATTGGCCGGACTCCGAGAGAACAAAACCGCAGTTTTCTCCGAACGGGCGGCTCGCGCGGCGGTAGTCCGGAGTTGACGATCCATCCAAATGACACAAGTTGTCGTCAGTAGCGAGTGCACTCATCGCGGCGTAACCTTCGATCACCTCGGGCAAAAGTGGCGCTTCTGCATTGCCGACGACCGCCACGCGACGACGGCCGGATCGAATATCGTCGACTGCAATTCGCAAGTTATACAGGAAGGTCGCACACGCGCCGACTGCCGCACCGGTCGCGCCAATGTTTCCAAGTACGTAAGCGTTGACGAAGTCTGCAGGCATTTGGTTTAAACCGAGCGGCAGTTGCTTTGCGCTAACTCGATGGCCACGTAACCTCGCTTGAGTCATGCCGCCAGTTCCGTAAGAATCGAGTTGTCCCATTGCACTGGCCGCGTAGACGCAAATTTCATCTGGTCGCACGTGTTGGCTGATCGTATGCCAATCGATTCCCACGGAGTGAACGGCGTCTGAGGCGGCAATGATTGTTAGTTGCAATCCGCGCGGGTGGAATCTCGATTGATAGAGTGCCGCCGGGTCGAAGCCGCTTGGCAGTTGGCCTGCAGATTGAACGGCGAGCTTGCGATAACCGCCCAGTCTTAGTTCAGCGGACGAGTCGATGTGAAGTTCGACCCAGTCGTCATCGATGACCATCACCTCGCAGCCACTCGGCAACGTGTCTGGGACGTCGCGTTTGCGAACGACAAGCGTACCGGGACGTGATTTCTCGCTGCAAATCGGTAATACGCTATTACCGGGGACACGATCAGGATCGAATAGGTTAGTTTCTATTCGGCGAATCAGCGTGCCTTGCAGAATTTGTGCACCGAATTTGGCCTCCACGGCGTCCGGCTTGATAACGTGGCCGTGAGCATCCGAATACTGGCCGTTCGCAAAATGAATGAGATTCATCATGGTCGCTAAGGCGAGGAACGTCCTCTCACGTTGTTGACCAATCGTGCTCTCGATAATCGTACGTCGATAGGCGTGGTGAAACGAGGAACGGCCTGCGGGACCGACGCCGCCAAAGCCGACAATGAGAGGAAGTCTGGTCATAAAATAGGGGTCTCGGATCGGCCAAATCGGCGAAGCCAACAGTCTAGTCTTGTATATCAAATAAAAATTGGTCAATTAGGCCAATTCGGATGCCATATTGGATAAAATACCTCCCTAATGACTAAATAACCCGGAGCGTCGACATGCATGTTGGTTTTGTTTTAGCTCAAAATATGCTCGCAGCAAGCACCATGCTGCCGCTAGAAATGTGGCGAGCTGCAGAATCCACTGCGTTCGGACGCAACAAGGCAGACGCGACGCTCTTGACCACATTGTTCGCCTCGCAATCCGAACCCGTCCCGACCCAATCTGGGATCTCCATTACCCCGGAAGCTAATTTTGATGCGAGCGCCCCGATGGACGTTGTGTACCTGCCAGCGCTGTGGCGAAATCCCCGAAGGGTGATCAAGCAGAATCAGCCGATGCTGGATTGGCTCGTCACTCAATTTGAAAGTGGTGCCATGCTTGCGGCAGTTGGCACGGGATGCTGCTTTCTTGCTGAAGCTGGCTTATTAGACGGGAAGTCTGCCACCACGCATTGGCATTACCTCGAAAGGTTTGCTCGCGATTATCCGAAAGTCATGTTGAAGCGCGATTATTTTATTACTCAAGCGGGGCCGCTTTTTTGCGCCGCCAGTGTCAATGCGCTGGCAGATGTGACGGTGCACCTAATCGAACATTTCTACGGTCGTGCAATCGCGAGCCACGTCGAGCGAAACTTTTCCCATGAGATTCGGCGCCCCTACGAAAAATATCGCTATCTTGAAGGGGATGATATCCAGCATACGGACGAGCTGCTTATTGAAATCCAATTGTGGATGCAACGCCACTTAAGCCAAGCGATGGCCGTGCCCGAAATAGCGAGGAAATTCGGATTGAGTCCGCGTTCGCTAAGTCGACGCTTTAAGACAGCGACCGATAGATCGCCATTAATCTACCTTCAAGAGCAGCGCATGCGCGCGGCAAAAGATTTACTCGAATCAACGAATCTGACAATCGGTGAGATCGCGTTTCGGGTCGGGTATCACGATCAAGGTCATTTCGCACGTTTGTTCTTGAGAGCGATGGCGGTAAAACCCAACGATTACCGAAAAACCGTTCGAGCAAAAGTGTTTACCACGAACTAACGCAAGGGGTGCTGTGAGCGGTAGGACGACTTCAGGCTGGAATAGCGTTGATTTGCGCTTATTCTTGCGCATAGCATATGAACACTAGCGGGTATTAATTCCGTTTGTTCCGTTTAATCGAAAGACAAGCACAAGGCATGATTGTCAATGAGTTCTCCACGTTATATTGGATTCGACACGCTAAGTTTGCACGCCGGACAGCAGCCGGATCCGACCACTGGAAGCCGGGCTGCACCTATTTATCAGACAACTTCCTACGTATTTGAAGACACGGAGCAGGCGACTTCCTTGTTTAATATCGAACGCACTGGACACGTTTATTCGCGGATCTCAAATCCGACCGTGGCAGTCGTCGAAGAGCGTATCGCAGCACTTGAAGGTGGCGTGGGGGCGGTCGCGACGGCAAGCGGGATGGCGGCGATCCACCTTGCACTTTCGACCTTGACCGGCGCGGGCTGTCATATCGTGGCGTCGCGTGCACTCTACGGCGGCACACAGAACCTGTTGGCCTACACCTTGCCCCGATTCGGCATTAACACGACATTCGTCGATCCGCACGATATGGCAGGTTTTGCGAATGCAATTACACCGCAAACTCGTGTCATTTATGGCGAGACAATCGGCAACCCACGTGGAGAAATACTCGACATTCCTGCATTAGCGACCATCGCGCATGACGCAAACATACCGTTGCTAATCGATGCCACACTCAGTACGCCGTGCTTGATGAGGCCGTTTGAGTGGGGCGCCGATATCGTCGTGCATTCGTTGACAAAATTCATCGGCGGACACGGTATAGCGGTTGGTGGAATCGTCGTCGATTCAGGTCGATTTGATTGGGAGAAAAGCGGGAAATTTCCTCAGCTCACGGAGCCCTACGATGGATTCCACGGAATCAGTTTCACGGAGGATTTCGGCGTTGCGGCGTTCAATGCACGCGCGCGTGTGGAAGGTTTACGCGACTTTGGTGCAGCACTAAGCCCGGCGAACGCATTTTACTTGCTGCAAGGTTTAGAAACCCTACCGCTTCGCATCGAAAGGCATGTAAGTAATGCAAGTCGGATCGCCGAATACTTGGCGACGCATGGCGCCGTTGAAACGGTCACCTATGCCGGGCTCGCGTCACATCCGGATTTCGAATTAGGTAGGAAATTAATGCCCGACGGATGCGGTGCCGTGTTTAGTTTCGAAATCAAAGGCGGCGTCGAAGCAGGACGTAAATTCATCGATGCCCTAGAACTTTTTTCCCATCTGGCGAATGTCGGCGACGCAAAGTCTTTAGTGATTCATCCAGCATCGACTACTCACCATCGTATGAATGCCGGTGCGTTGCGTGATGCCGGAATTTCTCCAGGGTTGATTCGGCTGTCAGTCGGATTAGAAGATGTACGCGACTTAATTGACGATCTCACTCGAGCATTGAATCGCTCGCAGAAATAAAAGCATCGGATCTCTTTCAGGACTATCGACAATGCAATTTGACATCCACGGCGAGACCGTATTTGCGAGCACCGGCCACCAACCGCATGAGGCGGGTAAACCTTATGTTGTTTTTATTCACGGCGCGGGAATGGACCATAGTGTCTGGTTGGTCTACGAGCGTTACTTTGCACACCGAGGATACAACGTTTTGTCACTAGATTTGCCGGGCCACGGGCACTCTGGCGGTAAGCCGCTGAAGAGCATCGAGTCACTAGCCGGCTGGCTAGCAGAACACCTACGCGAGCTCGACATAACGGGGGTCACTTTGGTTGGACATAGTATGGGCTCACTTGTTGCATTCGAATGTGCAGGTCAATGTCCCGATCGTGTGGCGAAAGTAATCTTGCTCGGCTTTTCTTATCCGATGACAGTGGGGCCAGCTTTACTTGAAGCGGCGCGCAACGATGATCCCAGTGCGATCGACATGATGGTGATCTTCGGCCATGATTTTAGAGCCCAGCTCGGCGGCAATCGGAGCTCGGGAATTAGCGTCATTAATTCGGCAAAAAGACTGATCGAGCGAAACCCGCCAGGTGTGCTGTATACGGATCTGAACGCGTGTAATTGCTACGAAAACGGTAATAACGTGGCGGATAGGCTGACTTGCCCGGCAATTTTCATCTCAGGTGACCGGGACAAAATGACGCCACCCCGGGCCGCAGCAAAGATGTCTAAACGGTTGATTAACGGATCGGTGCACAGTGTAAAAAATAGCGGACACGGGGTGATGGCAGAGCAGCAAGAGCTCACGCACCGTTTGCTCGTTGACGCTATGGCGCTTTAGGCGCCTATCTGACTTAGGCGTTCTTCATGAGGGACAGTCCGATTTAAGTTATTTTTAGTGCACTTTGGAGGCGAATAGTCACCCTATTTAAGGATTAAGGGCACTGAAAATGACCAATCCCGGCTTTTCCACACGGCTGCAGGAACATTTGCCGACGACCCCAAGGATGGGGGAGATAGGGTGAAGCAGGATGCCCGAGCCGACGACCCCAAGGATGGGGGAGATAGGGTGAAGCAGGATGCCCGAGCCGAGAGCGACGCAGGAGCAGTTGCCGACTAGAAATGTCCTAAGCCTGACAAGTTCCTAGTTATACGAATTGTTGCTTAACCCCGATGGCCGCGTGATCGTCGATCCGAGTTAGCAGCATCCGCTGATTGGTCGATTTCAAATAGTCGTCGACCGCTTTTTGCTGGCCGAGCCAGCGAAAGTAATCGTCGATAATCAGGACGCCTCCGAGCGCCAATTTTGGAATGAGCTGGTCGCACTCGACGACGGTCGATTCGTAAAGGTTAGTATCTAATCGTAGCAATGCGATCTCAGTGCTGTCATTCGCCGGCAAAGTGTCCTGAACGAGCCCTGGGAAGAAATGCATCGCAGAGCTAGGGTAACCAGTTCTTTTCATATTGGATTGAACTTCGTCGAGCGGAAAATTATGCCAGGTACATTCGCCATCCTTGTTCTTTCGTTCGTATTTCCGGAGAGCCGGTTTGCCAAGAATGCTGACATCTTCTTCAGTCGGGCGGGCCATTCCTTCGAAAGTGTCATAGAGAAGTATGCGGCGATCGGTAATGTTGTACGCTTGTAAAGTGAGCGCTACGGCCATCATACTGCCGCCGGCCCCAACGCCGCACTCAACGAAATCGCCCCCGATATTGTTATCCAAAAGATACCGCACGGCCCTTTCGAGATTAGCCACGCGAGCCTGAGATGTCATCGTATAGGGACGGACTTTGTCCCATAATTCGCGAGTGAACTGCGAAAAATCTTGTGGGTATTTCGGTGGCAATTCACGCACGCCGCGCGGTGCCAAGGTCTTACGGACAAGCTTTGAGCTTTCTCGCGCCAAATTGGTTTTTAGGATCTGTAATTGCAAAGTAAATTTATTCATTTATTTTGGTGCGCTTACGTTCAATTCGAACAGTTGTAAAAAATGGCGGCAACGTTGTTGCAACGTAATATAAGGTCGAAAATCATTTGATGTCGTTCGTTAGGTACGTTCCAGCTGTCCTCATAGTGCTCGCCGTCGCGGGATTGGCAAACGAAAATGTCTCTCACTTTCCGATCGGAATATTGTTTCTGCTCGGCACTTGGCAAATTATTCGCAACCCAAAAGATATTTTATTAAACGCGAACGCTAAGTTTCTGTTGAGTATTTTTGCTTGTGTGTGGGTTCCTATGTTGTTGTCGCTCCCGGATGCAGAGAACCCTATTCGGGCCCTAAAAACGACGGGGCTTTATGTCCATTATTTGCCGGCCGCGCTGTATATCAGTTACATGTTACGCGACCTCATAGTCCGACGCATTGTCTTGGTTGGTATCGTCGTTATTGTCGGCTTTTGGTGCTTCGATGGCATCATTCAGCTGCTTACCGGGAAAGATTTATTTGGTTATCCGTACGACGGCGCGGTGCTGAAAGGGGCGTTTTATCCTAAGCAGCGGTTTGGTCTCGTCATTTCCGTGTTTGCGCCGCTTTACTTATACGCAGTGAGTCAGTTGGCAACACGATCACGCTGGGCGTGGCTGCTATTGTTGCCACTGTTTGTTGTAATTTCCTTCTCGCTGAAGCGAACCGCATGGATCATGTTGGCGGCCGCGCTGGTGACTTACCTTGCGTGTTTCTTCCGACCGAGTCGTGCCAATCTGCGCTTTAGCGCGCTGAGTAGCGGCGTATTTTTGGCCTTGATTTGTATCGCGCTGTGCTGCGTGCCCAAAATCCGTACGCAAGTGACGGACACACTGGATATTTTTTCATCGGACTTCGAAACGGCTGATATAGCGACTTCGCATCGATTAAGCTTGTGGGACACCGGGTTCTCGATTGTGCGATCAAACTGGTTGAATGGGATCGGTCCGCGCGGTTTTCGCACAGTCTATGCTAGCTACGCAGATCCCGATGATTTTTGGATCTTGCGTGGGAAAAAGGGGCAAACTCACCCGCATCTCATGATCCTCGAAGTGCTGATCGAAACGGGAATGATTGGGCTGCTCGCTTATTGCGTATCTATATTTTTATTGGTCTCACGTCTATGGCGTCGACGCTTAGACGACAAAGCCGCAACGGTCTGTTTGATCGTTGGGTTCGTTGCTTGGTTTCCGTTGAACGCGCATCTCGCGTTCTACGGGTCGTACTGGGCGAATATTGCCTGGTTGATGATTGCGGTGGGGTCGACTTCGACTGCCGTATCGGACGCCGCCTCGATTTCACTTGAAAGCAAACCGGCCACGGCGCTTTCGAACTAAAGGCTATCGGCCTCCAGTAGCTTGTGTCCTGAAATCCGAAGTTGAAAATCAAAATGCCACGGCAATGTCGAGAATCATCCCCGAACTCTGTTCGGCGAATGCACGATGCATTCCCAACACGCATCTTGTGAGCGCTTAAGCGGCGTTTGTAACGGTTCGCGCAAACCGAGGCCGGCTTGAGACGCGTTCTCGATTGAAGATCCGACCAACGGCAAAATCGCAACTGCTGCCACCTTGCCTAAAGTGGTTCGATACCAGAAGATTCTAGTTTTCCGTGGACACGGCGGTGACGAATCGATGGCGCAAATATTAACCGGCACGACGGGCCCTGATCTGTATCCGCCGATCGAACCGTTTGCCAGCGGCATGCTCGAAGTCTCGGACTTACATTCGGTTTACTACGAACAATCTGGCAATCCCGACGGCAAGCCAGTAGCTTTTATTCACGGTGGACCTGGCGGTGGCTCGAACCCGCGCGTGCGCCAATTTTTCGACCCGGATGCCTACCGCATCATTTTGTTCGACCAACGCGGCTGCGGGAAGTCTACGCCTCACGCGTGCCTCGAACAGAACACGACTTGGGATCTGGTCGCCGATATGGAACGCATACGCGCCCATTTGGGCATTTATTCCTGGCAACTTTTCGGTGGTTCGTGGGGCTCAACATTAGCCTTAGCCTACGCTCAATCTCATCCAGCCCAAGTGTCGGAAATCGTTCTAAGAGGAATTTTTACCTTGCGGCGTAGTGAACTCGAGTGGTTCTATCAGGCTGGCGCGAGTCGTTTGTTTCCTGACGCTTGGGAAGCCTACTTAGCGCCGATTCCGGAGGACGAACGGTGCGACCTTATGACTGCCTACTACCGGCGTCTGACCGGTAACGATAAGGAAGAACAGTTGCGAGCCGCTCAAGCCTGGAGTGTTTGGGAAGGCAGCACGAGCCGCCTGTTAGTGGACGCGGACGAAGTTGCGCGATTCGTCGATCCGGAATTCGCCCTCGCGTTTGCGCGAATCGAAAGCCACTACTTCGTCAACCGTGGGTTCTTTTCGAGTGATACTCAATTGCTAGATGACGCTTACCGAGTGCGACATATTCCTGCGGTCATCGTACAAGGCCGCTACGACGTTGTGTGTCCGATGGTCACCGCCTGGGAACTCCATCGACGCTGGCCCGAGGCAAAATTCTGCATCGTGCCAGACGCTGGGCACAGCGCCTTCGAGCCCGCCATCATCGCGGAACTTGTCAAGGCGACCGACACGTTTCGAGCGAAGAGCTAAAAGATAAGAAAATCATGGCGTTACATTTCATTCGGCTCTGCGCTTCGGAATTCAAATTCAATTAGTAAGGAATTCAGACACTTAGAAACTTGAGGACTTTAATTGTTGTCTTTTGCTTGCCGATAGCGGATCTGTAATCTACGTTTTATAAGAGACGCGAATAATGTGTTCGCGAAATTGAAAGGAGATCCTATGTTCGAAAATGAGCAGATCACTGTTGATGTGTTGTTATCAGAAAGCAGTGAGTTCCGGCGTTTGTACGACAAGCACACGGTGTTGAAGTCAAAAGTACACGATGCCAACGGTGTCGCCCGCGCTATGGCGCAGATCGAATTGGAAGAACTTAAGAAGGAAAAACTTTCGCTCAAGGATCAAATGGCGGCACTGATAAAGGATCACGAATCGATGCACGCTTAGTTAGCGCGTAACTTAGGACATTGATTAAGGCCGATCCTAAAGGCGGGATCGGCCTTCCCGCCGGTTCATATTAATTGCGAGTTAGGTGACACCTAACACCGTTATCTACAATTTGCGTGGGCTTCGCGCTCTCGGAATCCACATTAGGTCTACCTAAATTAATCTCCTTGGTGGAATGCGTATGCCGGATCGGCAACACGACAACGCGCTTCTTCCAGGCCAAGCTCGCGCCGTACGATATTCGTCCCAAGTACTAGCGACACACATTTGAAGTGGGCGATCCGACGCGAAAGACCTTCTCGTCCGAAGCCGCAATCTGCGGTGATGATGAGGCGTTCCGCGGGTACGTATTCCAACGCGTGTCTGATCGTCGCGGCCACCATTTCCGGCGTTTCGACGGTCGTACGCGTGTGATCGACCACCCCAATGCCGATTTTTTTGTCTGTCTTATATTGTTCTAACAATTTGATATCACGCGCCTGATTGCTCCCACATTCCAACATCAATACGTCACAATTCATGTCGAGAAAATAAGGTAGGGCGCGCTCATAGCTTGGTCTTTCCCAGTAAAAACTTTGCTGATTAGGATTTCCCCAACAGGTATGCGCCCAGATCTCGGATTCGACACCTTCGACTTGGCGATTGAACGCTTTCGTGTAGAACGCGAGATCTTTGTCGGAGCAAGGTGGTTCTGTATTGCAGTTAAAGTGATGCACGGGTTCTTCGATCTGGATGATGGGACAACCCGCATCGGAGAGCCCGCGATATTGCTCATTCATGGCGGCCGCAATATCCATGATCATTTCTTCATCGTTGGGGTAGTATTCGTTCCATAGCATCATGGGTAGGCACGTGGCGCAAATTGAGCCGAACTTGACGGGCCGATCGCTCATTTTTTGAGCCGTTTTCCATACTTCGACGAAATTGAGTGCGCCACCGGTAATTTTGTCTGTCACGACGGGCGGTGTCCAAGACTCTTGGACTTCATACAAGATATGCCCAGGCTTCATGCCGCCGTAGTCTAGAAAGTGCGATGAATCTCTGAACCCAGAAATTCCATTCAAGCGTTCGATGGTGTAGAAAAACCACGAGCGACCGCCCACTTCCAGATCAAATCTAGTGTCGCCGTCCACTAAAACATCGAGACCGGCGCGTTCCTGTTCACTGATGTAGCAAGCAACCGAATCCAAATACTGTTCGCGATACTGCGAATCACCCATTGCCACCGTAAACGGCCGGCCGTCGAGGTTTTCGGTAAACCATGAGGGTTTCGGAAACGAGCCCACCATGGCGGTTGTTAACGGTTTATTCGCAGTCGCTTTCAACATTTAACTTCTCCCAGGCTGAAATTATTTCTACCTATAGAACGCCGCATTCTACGGTGTTCGAGTGGACGATCGATATGCGGCTTTTCTGGTTAAGCACGCTTAATGCCAAGGGAGAATTCGTATATACTAGACGGTAATAAGTAAGAGAATTCTTATAATTAATCGTCTGGGGACGAGACTATGAAGCTACAGCAACTCAGATACATTTGGGAGGTCTCGAAGCACGAGCTAAATGTATCGGCAACCGCCGAAAGCATGTACACGTCGCAACCCGGCGTAAGCAAACAGATCCGCCTGCTCGAAGACGAACTCGGCGTACAGGTATTCCGACGTAGCGGCAAGCATCTGACGGAAGTCACTGCGGCAGGCCAAGAAATTATTCAGGTTGCAGGACAGATCCTAGGTCAGGTCGAGAATATTAAACGCATCGCTGCAGAGCATTGTGATGACAGTAGAGGCAGTCTCTCGATCGCAACGACGCATACACAAGCGCGCTACGTACTGCCGCCGACGATCGAGAAGTTCATTAAGGACTACCCGCACGTCTCTTTGCACATGCATCAAGGGACGCCGATGCAAATTTCGGAATTGGCTGCGAATCGCAATGTGGATTTCGCGATTGCGACGGAAGCTTTGGAATTGTTTGACGACTTGATCATGTTGCCTTGTTATCGATGGAACCGCAGCATTATTGTTCCCGACGGCCATCCGCTCGCGTCCATGGACAAAGTCACTCTTGAAGCCATCGCGCAGTACCCGATCGTCACCTACGTTTTTGGGTTCACCGGGCGTTCGCAATTGGACCACGCATTTCACGAAGTCGGCTTATCCCCGAAAGTTGTGTTCACGGCAGTAGACGCGGATGTCATTAAAACCTATGTAAAACTAGGGCTCGGCATCGGAATCGTGGCGTCGCTTGCTTATGACCCGTCGGTTGACCAGGGTTTGAAAGCGCTCGACGCGAGTCATTTATTTGACTACAGCGTCACCAAGATCGGGTTCCGTCGGGGAACCTTCATGCGCGCCTACATGCTCGATTTCATCACGTTGTTCGCGCCTCACCTAAGTCGCGACGTAATCCAAAAGGCACTGGAATTAAGGACGAAGGAGGAGATCGAGAAGTTGATTCCCGAGTCCGGTTTGCCGAGCTTTTAGATCTTAAGAATCGAGATTTTAGCGCTCGCTCGTAAGAGCGCGCTAGCGGCTAGTTTAGGCGCACGCCGTCTCGTAGGTAGACTGGGCACGGACGAGGTGTTTTAGTACTTCGGCAACAAATTTGAAATACACCGTGTACACCGAGATCTTGCCGCTGTCGTCTTCCACCACGAAGAACGGTGCTCGATCAACGCCATAGGCATCGGCAAGATGATTACCAGCGCTGTTGGGTGCACGCTGGTCGGCAATCAACACCGCGTTAATCGAGTTCCAGTAACCGCTGTCTCGCAATCGTTGCTCAACATCTGCACATTTGCGGCATGCCTCGCCCGTACTCGTGATCTTCTTTACGAATGTGATGTGCATGGCAATATCCTCGAAATTCGGTGAAGCGTCGCGAGGATAGTAGCGAGATGTTCTCGGGAAAAAAAATACTAAATTTATCTATTTATAGACCTTATCGCTATTAGGAGAGGGGACGGTTGCGTCGATCAGCGGCTTAGTAACGATTCGGGTCGCATAACAGTCCGGTCTACGGCTGTAGTAACGCGCTGAGGTGACGGTGTGGTAAGAATGTTCCGTGCGAGGATAAATCGGTAAAACGAATACGACGGGGCTCTATTTGTTCGACGATTAGATGGATCCTAGAAACGTCGCGATAGACGTTATCAATGACAACATTGCAGACGCTATCCCGGCCAATAATGTTTTTACCTTTTTGTAATGGATATTCTCGATTTTGATCATCGATTATGAGTAACTGATCCGCCTCATTGGCAATTTGGAATGCATGTTTTGAAAAACGAATTCCCATCCTCTGCCCGTTATCCAAATTTACTATTTGCGATTCCCCTTTTGGTAATCGAGCATACTCGCTGGTGGTATCTGACTGCTGCTCTATTATCACAGAGTCAAAAATCACGGTGTCTCTGAATGCGGCGAGCGGGTCTTCCGCGTCGTGCTCAAACGAGAATTCGGAGTCCACTGCAGAGTTAGCGTCGCTACGACCTTCGATTAATTGTCGTTCACGTTTCTTTACTTTGTAGGTCTGCTTAATGACATCTTGGCGTGAGCGAAGATATTGCATGTATTTGACTAGTGCGATGCGGCGCAAGTCGTCGTAGCTTTTGTCCTTGTTATCCAGCGAGCGCATGATGTCGCGCCAGTGGTGATCTTGCGAGAACACGTGAACGTCCAAGCTTCTCAGGTATTGGGTAATGCGGCCGGGATCCTCGATAGAGCGTGATAACACTTCAACGAATTGCTGCTCAACGTTTTTTATCGCCTTGGCTTCTTTGCGCAGTTCCTGCAACGTGAGCCCAACCATTTCGGCAATTTTCTTCGCCGGCACATCAGTACGGCCGGACAACGCGAATTCGACTTCAGCTAAGGTGCTGAACGATATTTCCTGGCCCGCGACTTCCAGCGATAGCGCTTTTGCGAATAATTTATTGAGTACGCTCAAACTGTGTGTAGCCCCGAATTAAACATCTCGATAATGTTGCCCGCGTCGCATTTGCGGTCGTTGTGACGCAACCGACGGTGCCGATTCCGTCACAATCATAGGCTCGCTTGCCGGTGTGAATATAAGATGCCAAGCAATTCGTGACTATGTTCACATTTGTATCGTATTTGCATCGTCATCGGTAAGGAGTTTTCGAATCATTGTCTAGTAGAACCCAAGTACCTTCCAGTTGCTCAGCGAAGTTCTGCCAGATTACCTCCACGTCGTCAGCAAAAACCGTGTTGATGTCCGCGGCAATAAGCCGCCAATCGCCGCGCGCGATCTCTTGCTGAAGTTGTCCGGGGCTCCACGCCGCATACCCGGCGTAATATCGCATCATGCGAGTGGCAATCACCTCGTCGCTCTTTAACAACGAACGTAACACGGCAATGCTGTTCACGAAGTATAGGTTCTTCATTAATCGTTCGGACGAAGGGACGTCCACGGGACTGTTGACGAGAATTCGCACGGAATGAAGGCTTACTGGTCCCCCGAAATGCAATTTCGCGTCCGAACTGCCGAGTGAACGTAGATCCGGGACTATCGATGTCACTGAAACATTCGAAGCGCGGTTGATGATTAAGCCGACCGAGCCGACAGATCGGTGATCCGTTAGCAAAACAACCGTATTCGAAAAATTGCCGTCACGGAGGTTTTTGGTCGCGATTAAAAACACACCGCGCGCGGGATCCCGAACGACCTGCGGGATGCTCTCGGCGTAGACGCGTGAAATAGGCAGGCCACTGATCGCGCACTCGAGCAATAGCGCGACTAAAACGTTCAAACAGGTCACTTTCCTATTCGGCCGTTGTGAGCTCATGGGCACAAGCTGTTCTGTCGAGCGATGAACTTAAACACTGCTGCCGTTGCAATTGCGGCAGTGAGGCTAGAGATTTTGCACTTGCATAAAATCGAATCAAATCATTGTCAGCATCGTTCAATATACTCCGGAAGCCCGGAACGTAATCGTGATACGTAGCCACCGAGGCAATCTTTGCATTATTCAAGTCTGAGTTCATCCAGGCATCGTAGCCGGCGTAGTTCCCCCAATCTTGCTTTAAGACGGCATAGTCTGCTAATAGATCGCTAAATACTTCGGATTTCGCGACGCGCTTTAGTTCGTCAGTTTGTGAGTCTTTATAGACCGCGTCGAGCACTGAACGATAGCGCAGCAGGAGCTCGTTAAATTGCTCGCGGCGGGCGCTGCGCGCCCTATGTTCGCCCGCACTACCCTGGCGGCGTGACTGTAGCCACCGTTCGACCCCAATTTCGGCCACGATTGTTGCGAAGCTCTCGTTAAAAACCGAATCATTGTTGGCGTAGAGTAGTTGGTGGGCCAGCTCGTGAAAAATAACTTCGACGATGCGCACATCGTCCCAGACCAACATGGTGTTGAGTACAGGGTCGGCGAACCAGCCTAATGTTGAATACGCCGCTACGCCGGCGACGAATACCTCATGCCCAGCGCTCTTCAGCATGCTCGCGTGTGCGTGCGCTTTGTCGAGCTTGAAAAAACCTCGGTAGCTCAGGCAACCAACGAAAACAAAACACGAAGAGACAGGCTCAAGCGAGAGTTCTCGCGCCGCGAAAACGTTCCAAACTACGTACTCGCGACCTAAGTCGGAATAACTTCGATAGCTGTCGTTGTCGGGCAGATTTAATTCATGAGACGCAAAATCGCGGGCCTGGGAGACCAGTAATAGCTTCCGTTTTAGTTCGCGGTCCGTATCTGGGGTTGAAATGAGTTTGTCGATTGCAACCCGTTGGCTCATTAAGTCCCAATGGCCACGTATCGCTTGGTGGTAGTAACTAAGCGAACCGCACCCAGATAGGGGGAGCATCAGAGCGATGACTAAGAACTTCAACATGATGTTTGATGAGGTGCTCCGCACATTGTCGCGACAATCCGCCTGCGCCACGCAAACATGACGAGTTTGAGCAAGCGCTAATTATCGACAGCGGATAGAATACGCCAAAATATCGACGCGAAGAGGCTATGTTTACCACACTCATCGGAATCAACGAGCTTGAGCGACTAGTTAGCGCGGCGAGTGTTCGCGTAATTGACTGTCGCTTTGATCTAGCCGATGTTGACCTTGGTCGTCGACAGTATCGCCAAGCGCATATCCCGGGTGCTGCGTACGCCCATCTAGAATGCGATCTGAGTGCTGACAAGAAACCAGAGCGTGGTCGCCACCCGTTACCCTCAACTGCGCATATGAATGCGGTATTCTCCCGTTTAGGCATCGATAAACGCCAGCAAGTCGTTTTCTACGATGCGACAAACGGCATTTTCGCCGCGCGCGCCTGGTGGATGTTGCGCTATTTGGGACATCCGGGTGCCGCGGTTCTAGATGGTGGTTGGCAACAATGGGCCGATGCCGGCTTACCAACACAAAACGGTGAGCTTAGTCCAAGTTCGGCGGCGTTTCTCGGCGTTCCGCGCACCGATCGTCTAGTGTCCATTGACGACATTTCAGCTCGATTGAACCTCGTCGACGCTCGCGAACCCGCGCGTTTCCGCGGCGAAGTCGAGCCTCTAGATCCCCGCGCGGGACACATCCCTGGGGCAAAGAATCATTTTTTTCTCGGAAACCTAGAGGAGCAAGGTAAATTTCGTCAACCCATCGAGTTGCAACGGGCATTTACAACGAGTTTAGGTAAACTACCCGACAGCGAAACGGTGCATTATTGCGGGTCCGGAGTCTCGGCTTGCCATAATATACTGGCACAAGTACACGCTGGCCTGGATGAGCCGCGGTTGTACTGCGGTTCGTGGAGCGAATGGTGCGCAGATAGCTCGCGCCCGTTCGCCGAAGGAGAAGGATAATTAACGACCGATGCACGTTGGAGAACAAACAGTCATGAATAAGTTGTCAGCGAAATTATGGAATAGCGGCCTAAGTCTGCTCTTTTTGTTCGCCGCCGCTGCCCATGCGGCCCCGCAAAAAGATGTCATGCTGGTACTGGACAACTCCGGCAGCATGCGCAAGAACGATCCGCAATTTCTTGCTAAAGGTGCCGTCACAGATTTCATAAATACGCTGGATGAAAACTACCGCGCAGGTGTGATCATTTTCGATGAAGACGTCAAGCAAACGATTCCGCTGATGGTTGTCGATGACGCGACGAAATCTGAGCTAATAAAGAGCCTGGACAATGTTAACTACCGCGGTCAGCTAACGGACAGCCCTGCAGCGGTTGAACGGGCGATCTACGAGTTAAAAAGCCATCCGCGCGAGGGTGCCGACCAATTTATAATTTTCATGACCGATGGCATCGTCGACACCGGCAAGCCTGAAGTGGATATTGAGAAGACGATATGGCTGCGTGATGAGCTGGCTGTCGACGCCGCAGACAACGGCATCAAAGTTTTCGCGATCGCGTTTACCGAGAACGCCGATTTTTTTCTGATTCAGTCACTCGCCAAGAAAAGCGGTGGTGAGTATTTTCGCGCCATGGCGCCATCCGATTTGGGGGACGTATTTTCCGCAGTTAGTGAGAAACTAAATTTCGAACCGGCTCCTGAACCTGAGCCCATTCCGGAGCCAGAACCTGAGCCTGAGCCGGAGCTACCAGTAGAGGACGCGACCGTTGTGACGCCACTGCCGGCTGAACTATCTCCTGAGGAGATGTCCCCGGCCGACTTCTTGGCGACTTTGAGCGCAGATGAGCGGCTCGCTCTCGAAGGAATCGCGGCTGAGACCGGCATTCCTATGGAGCAGCTGGCTCAAGAACTCGTTGGTTCTCCACCTGCTGATGAGGGCGGTGTCGGGCTTGCACCACCGAACGTTCCTGAGGTCACCTTTCCGGACGAAGAACCGATGGCCGACGATACATCGTTCGCGATGATGCCGTTACTAGGTGCCGCCGCAATCTTGCTGCTGCTAGTCGGGGCTGTGGTTTGGTTTGTGATGCGCGGTCGAAGCGCGAAGCAGACGGTCGGTCCTGAAAGCGACACTCCTTCTGCAGATGTGGTGGCGACTTCTTCCGAGCTGATCGTGCCGGAAGCTTATATAAATGATGTCCATGGCTATACCGATCACCAGTCTTTCAGGCTCAATGAAAAACCAATGATGGTGGGTCGCGTCGCCGGGTTGGATACGGAGCATCTCGACTATTTGGTTGTGAATAAAGGAACCGTTGGGCGTCGGCATGCGGTCGTCAAATTTAAGGACTACTCGTTCTGGATCGTGGACCAAGGCAGCGTTAACGGAACCTTCGTCAACGGCGAGCGGATCAGCGGTGAGCATCAACTCAAGCACGGCGACAAGATCCGATTTCACAAATACGATTTTGACTTCTCTCAACCAGATATGGACGACGGTTTCCACACTGTCTTCGCCGATCCCAATCCCGCCGAGGCCACGATCGTAGCGACTGCCGCGACTCTGGCTGCGACTTCCGCCATGGAACTCGCGGCACATATCGATGAAGCGCGTGGGGGGGCGGCTAGTCCGAGTGTCGATTCCTCAGGGCCGGCAGCAGCGTTCGCGGACGCCGATATATTTGATTTGATCGGTGACAGTGACGAAACTTCTTCGTCGCCACAGGTATTAGACGCGACGGATGAGAATATTTCTGCGGCCGATCTTGAGGACTTCGAGAACGCGGTTGATCCAGACGACGACGAAGAATTAGGGGTTGAGATTAACCTTGACACGGTTGGCGCGGAAGATGACCCGAGCCTCGCATTGGATTCGCAACCGTTTCAAGATCAAGATGATTTTGATGCCGAAGCATCAGCGTTTTTCGAGGATCTTACCGTTGGACCAACTCCCGACGACGAGGCCGGACCGTCACTCGATGGCGACGGCATGTTCGATGTCAATCCAGAGCAGGTCTCGCTCGACGAAAAGCTTGAGAAAGCGAGCGCAATTTTGGATTCTCAAGCTGACGAAAACGACGTTGGGGAGCTGGATACAGTGGTGCAAGAAGGTACCCCGAAACTCGACGATCCGAATGATCTAACCCTAGAAGAATTTCTTGAAACGGATTCGTTTGACGCGCCGCCAACCATTCCACCGGGGATGCCGAAACCTTCGTCTGCAGACGAAGATGATGTCACATTAGAAGCATTTATAAGTACATCATTGTTTGAGGGTGGAACAGTAAAGCTCACTAACGAAGATGGCACAATCCTACCATTCCAGGTGCCGGACGAGCCCAATGCAGGCATGGATCCGGGCGAAACTGTACAGCTACCAAGACGACAGAAATTTGATGGTGACGAGGGCGACGGCGACTCTGAGGATCCGACGATTCTGAGGTAAGGTTCCGAGAGGTCCGCGCGCTATGCGAAAAGCATTCGTCTTGTTGGAGCGGCTACAAAACGGCCAAGTCCACTCGGGAGAAGACATCGCGGTCGAATTAGGGATCTCGCGTGGTGCTGTTTGGGCCCAAGTAAAGCGTCTGCAGGCGCAGGGGGTCGAAATCCATGCCGTGTCTGGCAAGGGCTACCGACTCCCGGGCGGTTACGAATTTCTCGATCAACGCCTTATTTATAGCGGTCTTGCATCTCAAACACAGGCCGTCATCGGCGACCTGCGTGTCGATCGCGTCACGGATTCCACGAACGAGCGTCTTCTCGATTTAGCTACTGAGCAGACTATCCACGGTGTGGCTTGGTTGGCTGAGTACCAAACCCGCGGCCGCGGACGCCGGGGTGGAAGTTGGCTCGCACCGCCCGGTAGCGGTCTTTGTCTGTCGCTCGGGTGGTGCTTCAATTCGCCACCCCAAGCACTATCGGCTTTAAGTCTAGTTGTTGGTGTCGCGATTGTACGTGCGCTAAACCGTTGTGGCGCGACGGAGTTGAAACTGAAGTGGCCGAATGATCTCTATCATCACGATTCTAAGCTTGCTGGCATACTGATCGAAATGCGATCAGAGTTCGGAGGTCCGTGTACCGTCGCGATTGGCGTGGGTATCAATGTCGCACTTTCACGTGATGCGCGAGAGCACATTAACGAACCCATTACCGATGTCAGTGCCGCTTGTGCGTCCGGCCCATCGAGAAATAAGGTAGCAAGCGTAATCATCGACGAATTGACGAGTATTTTAACGGATTTCGAGCGTTCTGGCTTCGAACATTATCGCTCCGAATGGCAGGATTGCGACTTGCTTGCCGACCGACAGATCACGATCGAAATGCCGGACCGGACCGTCGTTGGCATCGGTCGTGGTATCGGAACTGACGGAACCTTGTTGGTTGAGCATGACGGTATTACAGAGCCGTTTTTATCCGGCCACATCGTGATTAAAAAGTCGACCTAATGCTACTTATAGACGCGGGCAATTCCCGCATAAAATCTGCCGCGTACACAAACGGCGCGATCGTGCGGTACGCGCCGGTTGCAACTGAGTCGCCCTCGCCGCCGGTCCAATGGAAAGAAGCTGAAACGCCGGCTTCGGTCGTCGTCTCAAACGTTGCCGGTGTCGACGTCGCTGCTAAACTGACTCGATGGACCCTTGACGCTTGGGCAATAAAACCGACGTTTGTGCAAGTTCGTCGCCGAGCGGGCGGGATGAGAACTCAATATGACGACCCGACTAAACTAGGCGTCGATCGATGGCTCGCGGCGCTCGCGGCTTATCGGTTGGCAGGGCGCGCCGTCGTCGTGGTCGATGCCGGTACTGCAATCACGCTTGATGTCGTGTCTGGTAGCGGAGTCCATTTGGGCGGTTCCATCTCCCCCGGATTGAAATTAATGATCGATAGCTTGACCCATAACACGGCTGGTTTGCGGTCAGATTCAATCGAACAAATTGAGGGTATTGCCACGAACACTGCGTCCGCTATTTCGACCGGTTGCATCGACGCAGTGGTTGGCGGTATCGAACGCGCGACGCGAGCAATCGCCGCTTCGCTGGATGCGACGCCGGCCTGGGTGATTACCGGCGGCGGAGCTACCGAGATAATGAAATATTGTCACATCGAATTTCGCAACGTACCTGACTTAGTCTTACAGGGCCTCGTGTTTGCTACCAACGACGCAACATGAAATGGCTCGCGATACTATTTCTCGTTGGAAACGTCGTTTTATTAGGCTGGCAGATGAGCGAACACATACGACACTCAGCGACAGCCCAGATCAAAAACCCACCATTGCCCTCACAGACTCCAAGCTTACGGCTAGTGTCCGAACTTTCGGAATTGCCTGCGCGTCGGAGCGATGCCAGTGCTGGAGCCGACGTTAAAGGCGCAACGAAGCCCGCGCGGGCCGATATAGAAACCGAACGGAATTCTCTTGAGAATTCGTCGAATACCTGCCTTAGCATCGGGCCGATCACGACCAGCGAACAGCTTGAAAACGTTCGCGCTTGGTTCGGCTCGCGTACGAGTGTTCTCGAGACACGAACCGAGACAGTGCGCGAACGTCGAGCATTTTGGGTCTATCTCGAATCAACGACCCGTGCCGAGGCCCAGAAAAATCTCAATGATCTCGAACGAGGAGGTGTTACCGACTATATGTTGATCGGCCGAGGGGAACTCGAAAATACGATATCCTTGGGTTTATTTCGTTCCCAAGACTCAGTGAATAAGCGCCTGGCTGAAATGAACAATAAAGGTTACAAACCCATTGTGGTGCCGAAATTCGAAACCACAAACCACTATTTCGTGTTTGCCACCATGTCCGAAGGGCACGAGGACACGAAAGATTTCCCTGCCGCATTGCTGGAAAAAGCCGATCTTGAACCAATCGATTGCAAAATCGCCGTTAGCGATAAAACGGTGCAGTAGACAGCGATATTGGCGAATCGAAGTTGTCGCGAAAATCGATGGGTTCTCCGCGTAAATCGGAACGTTGGTATTCGTTATATTCAAGTGCGAGGTATTGCGGTTAGAATACGCGCCGACGCTCACCAAGCGGACGCATCATCTAGTCAATCAAAACGTTAGCCAAGCGCCAAATCATTGCCGGCTTAGCTCAGTTGGTAGAGCAGTTGCCTTGTAAGCATCAGGTCGGGGGTTCGACTCCTCCAGCCGGCACCATTAAATCTATACAGTTGATGAGCGTCGTCCGACTCGGGTCGAGCAGACGATTCGTTCCTGAACGCTAAATCTCTATCAAAACAGTGGACTGTCAATCGCGCTCATCGTTGTGTTGCTCCTTATATGGAGTTTCTGCGCAACTCCGTTCAGGGCAACTACGGATTGTGCGCACAGTCGTGGCATCTCCGCGGATAAGTTAGCGCTGAGAGCAGGGACACAGATGAGTCAACTCGCTAACGCGGAAAAGGCAACAAAAAAGGCAAAAAGGAAAAAGAAAAGGAAGAAAAGGTGACGGAGGGATTAAAAATTGCTCAGTCGCAAAATATTACTCCCTCCGTCACCGTTCCTCACCAAGTGACAAAGGTGTCAGGTTCATTTCTGGTGCTCGCTAATGTGATCCGTTTATTTTTGACCATCAGCCAATAAATAAACCTGACGCGTTTACGTTAGCTGCTAAAATGGGAAGACATTTCCTGCGACCAGGACGACCGTCATGCATCAATACACTGCAGTTATCGAGCGTTGCCCCGACACAAAGCTCTACGTCGGCTACATTCCTGGCTTCCCCGGCGCGCATAGCCAAGGCGAGACACTCGAGGAACTCAACGTCAATCTTAAAGAAGTAATCGAGATGTTGATCGAAGATGGCGAACCGAAAATGGAAGCCGAGTTTATCGGTACGCAAACAGTCGCCGTCTGAGCGTGCCGGACCTCCCAGTACTTAAACCCCGTGAGGTTGAAAAGATCCTCGCTAACCTCGGCTTCGAAATGGTTCGCTAACGCGGCTCCCACAAACAGTATCGACATAACGATGGACGAGCCACGACTGTACCGCATCACTCTGGTCGAGACATCTCTCCTATCTTGCTTCGACAGATTGCACGTAACATCGGCATGGGGGCTGAAGAACTTATCGCAAATCGTTAATCAACATGGCAGTGTTAAAGCTAAGCAAAGAACGGTCTCTAGGTTTTGAAATTCTAAACCGGCGATGACGTTGCGGGAAACCGCTTGCAAGTACTTGACGCGTCGGCAAGGAAACCATTGCGCCACGACGAAGCAGGTTGGGGTTTCGGCTCCTCCACCCGGCACCATGATTTCCTCACGGTTGGTGATCCTTGGTCGGATCATGCCGAGCTAATAGTCTACAACTCTGCGTAAAATTTCTATAGAAACGCGGCGATCCGAATAAGCAGATCGCTGTGTTGGCTCATGATGAAGTTTCCTAGAAATTCCGGTTACAGTAACTCCACATCGCGCACGAACTCGTGGCAATCCCGTTGATAAGTTAGTAGCCTCGGCCAGGCCGCGCTTAGGCTGTCTGTCATGCGAGGAAAAATAGAGGGAGGATATATAGGGAACACTCATGAAAGAACTAATATTTCACAGACACTTTCTTCCAGCGCTTGAACAAAACGCTAGCAAGATTTGCGTGATCGACGGGGGCTATAGCGCCACGTTTGGCCAGCACGGCGAACGAGTGATGCGGTTAGTCAGTAGCCTCGGTAAGCAGCTCGGTGTCAAACGGTCCGATCGGTTCGCGGTGATGGCCGCAACATCTCACGAATACTTAGAGCTGTATCACACAGCATATCTTGGCGGCGGGATAATCAACCCGCTGAATCTTAGGCTCGCCGGCAAGGAGCTCGAATATATTGTCCAAGATTCGGGTAGTGAAATCGCGTTTGTCGATAGGCATTTCGCGGGTATCTTTCACGAAGCGATGCGGGCGGCGGGGAGTGCCTGCACGATTCGGCAAACTGTCCTGCTTGGTGATGGAGACGATGATCTTCCACACGATCTTCGCTACGAAGATTTGCTCAGCGCCGGCGAAGTCGCGATCCCAAGCGAGCCAGAGGAAACCGATCCGGTTGTACTGATGTACACCGGCGGCACGACCGGGCTCCCTAAGGGCGTTCTACTCGAGCAGCGCGCAGAAATGTTGAATAGTTACCACGTGCAAATGTTGCTGAGCGGATTCGACGATGAGGTCGCACTTGTGCAAACGCCAATTTTTCACGCGGCTTCGATGTTGTATGTCGTCGCAGTCCCAGCGGCCGGCGGCACCTTAGTCCTTGTGCCGATGTTCGAGCCGGTCGCGGCGATGAAATTGATTGCACAGCATAACGTCACTCAGACGGCCATGGTCCCGACGATGATCACCATGATGCTTAATCACCGGGATTTTAAAGCGGAGAATCTCGCAAGTTTGCAGACGCTATTTTATGGCGCGTCTCCCATGCCTGCTGCATTATTGGATCGCTTGCTCGGACTGTTCCCTATGATGGATATTCTGCAAGGCTACGGTATGACGGAATCGTCATCCGTGCTTACCGTGCTCGGCGCAGCTGAACATCGCGCGGGCGGCCCGCGCATGCGCTCAGTGGGCAAGCCCGTGCCTGGCGTACGACTGTCTATTCAAGACCACGGCGGCAATTGTCTAGCGAATGGCGAACATGGTGAAGTTTGCGCGCAAGGTGGAAATTACATGCGCGAATATTGGAATAAACCCGAGGCGACGGAAGAAGCATTTAAAGGCGGTTGGTATCACACGGGTGACGCGGGCTATCTGGATGATGGCGGCTATCTTTTTCTAACCGATCGCGTGAAGGACATGATTATTTCCGGCGCGGAAAATATTTACTCGACGGAAGTAGAGAACGCGATCGCGGATCACCCGAGCGTGGCCCAAGTTGCCGTGGTTGGAATTCCAGATGATGTTTGGGGTGAGGCAGTGCACGCAATCGTCGTGTTGCTCGACGGCGCGAGTGCGACCGAAGAGCAAATAATCGAACATGCACGTCAATCCATCGCGGGCTACAAAGTGCCGAAATCCGTCGGGTTTAGACAAGATCCTCTGCCGTTATCCGGCGCCATGAAAGTATTGAAGCGCGAACTTCGCGCACCTTTTTGGGAAGGCAAAGACAGCGGTATCAATTAATCCTGCGGTCGTTGCTGGCAATCGACAAACCTAAATTTTGTTCGGACTTAACATTTCGAATACGTCCCATTGCGGTGAGGACTGATAATTGAAACCGCCGAGATCGATTCCGCCGCCGGCGAGCCCGTCTAAATTTACCGAGTTGATGATCACTTGCGTGGCGCCCGCGTCGAAGTGCTGTTGAATTCGATCGCGAATTTGCGCTTCGGTTCCCCAGGCGACTAAGGCATCGATGAGCCGGTCGCTGCCGCCGTTCTCGAGGTCGTCTTTCGTATAACCCACTCTCAGCCAATTTCGGTAATGGTTGGGAGTGACGAAATAATATTCCAAAGCTTTGCGCGCAGCCGCTCGTGCCTGTGCAGCATCAGTCGTGTTGCAAACGTGCTGCGCGGTGCAGATCCAGGTATCCGGGCCGAGCAGCTCTCTAGCCCACCGTGTGTGTTCCGGTGGCGAATTAAACGGATGAACTCCGTCAGTGCGCTTCGCCGCGAGTTCCATCATTTTCGGCCCGAGTGCCCCGATCACTAACGGTGTGTCTTTGCCGATTAAATGTTTCCTGCAGTTATCCATGTCATCGAGATACTTAACCAACGTCGCCATCGGCGGGCCGTATTCATGCCCGCGAACATCGGTGACGATCGACTTGTGCGATACGCCGAGCCCGGTAATGTAGCGACCAGGATACATCGCTTCGAGACCTTGGCTTGCCTGTAAAGTGCCGATTGCGTCGCGGCCATAAATGTTCGCGATACCACTGGCGATGGTGATTTTATCCGACTGACTTAATAGATAGCCGCCTAACGTGAAGCTCTCGTAGACCAAAACCTCCGGATACCACAGAGCCGCATAGCCGAGCGTCTCGAAACGTTTGACGAATTCGCCAAGCTGGCTCGCGTTGTAACCGTCCGGATATAAAAATACGGCAAGACTTTTATCGGGCATGCTCATGGTCGATCCTCTGAGTTGGCGCTGGAGTTGACAGATTATGCATTAAAGCCAAACTAGACCAAATTAATAGAAAGCTTTCCTAAGCAGCTAAGGTGAAAATCTGCAGACCACGACTTGCCGGCCGTCACAAATGGAACTGTCGTCAAGATGCCGGTTGTGATTATCTCATCAGGCCCTGGCTTATCGGTCGAGCTCTGCGTTTTGGGCGTTTTAATTTAGATACTTGAAGCCGAGTACCGTGCCGCCGAGTGCATTCCTCTCGACACCCGTGTCGATTACTGCGCAACCTTGGCGCAAGCTCACTCAGCATCGATGATAAATCGTCTACGTTGGAGCCCTTTACAGTTATTCTCGGCCCAATGACCGCACAGGCATGTACGCCGAAATCAACTACGATATCGGCCGCGTTGAATTTCCAGTCGGCAAAATAGCAATCGACGATTTTGAAACCTGGCGCTATCCAATCGACGGCGGCCTGAGAGCTGACCCTCGCCTGAAGCGATTTTAATACTTTTTTCACCCATGCCGAGAACGATTTCGGGTTCTATATCAAGGAGTAACTAAGTCGCCGACCACTGTCTCGATCTCGTCGCCGTCGGTCTCTTAAGAACATTCTTGCCATATACATGGACCCATATATGCGCCCAGATCGGTGCCGCCAAATCGAGTTCCGACCAAGTTTCACGATTGGTGGAGCCAAGCTTACGCCCGATGGGGGAACCGTAGAGCGCCCGCGGAGTGCGACCCGCCTGATGCGCGTAGTGCTATCGCGCGTCAGTATCGCAGCCCGTGGCCAGCGCGCTCGGCCGCTTCAGAGAGTGGCGGGCAAATAGCGCCTCAATTAATCGATCGACAAATTCCATCCAGGTATCCCGCTGAAAGTGTGCGACGTGACCTGATGCTGGCCCGGGATTGTAAGCGGATATTTCTCCGCCGCGGAGCGTGAGCGTTCGTTCCGAATTCTTTCGGTCTAAGTCTCGATTAAGGTTCCAGTACCCGTTACACTAGGCGGTTAATAATTTAACAAGATCCCGACGCTTTCGCGTGCGGAAAACGGGATCTTAAGTGTTTTACTACAATTCGACGGAGACTTATCCATCATGGCCGTTACGTCAATCCTTGTCATAGCCCTATCAATCTTTGGGCTAGGTGTCGGTTTCTACTACTCGACCAGCGTTAGGAAAATTCCTATCGACATGGGCGTAGATGATCCAGAGGTCAAAGCCCGCTTGGCGAAAATTCACGCTGCTATCGCCAGCGGCGCGATGGCATTCTTGAAACAAGAATACAAGTTTATGGCGATTTTTATCGTCGTATTCGGCGCTATCATTGCGGTTCTCATTGACGATCATCACACCGACTACGTTAACGAAGGCATCTATACGGCACTCGCGTTCGTTATTGGCGCCGTAATTTCGATTGCTTCAGGCTACATCGGCATGAAGATTGCGACCGAAGGCAATGTTCGCACGACCGTATCGGCGAACAAATCCTTATCAGAAGCGTTCAACGTTGCACTGCAATCGGGTTCGGTTATGGGATTTGCGTTAGTAAGCCTCGCCTCATTAGGTCTCTTGCTTGTCTACCTTCTCCTAGTGAATATTATGCCGGCAGAATTGCCGACGCATATTTTGATGGAAGTGATTGCGGGATTTGGTCTAGGCGGCTCGTCGATTGCACTGTTTGCCAGGGTCGGCGGCGGCATTTTCACGAAGGCAGCCGATGTGGGTGCCGACTTGGTCGGTAAAGTCGAAGCGGGCATTCCTGAGGACGATCCGCGAAATCCGGCAGTGATTGCGGACAACGTTGGCGATAACGTCGGCGACGTTGCGGGTATGGGCGCGGACCTTTTCGGGTCGTGTGCGGAAAGTACGTGTGCGGCCATGGTTATTAGCGCCGTGGCATTCTCTGGCAATGTCGATGCATTACTTTTCCCCATCTTAATTTCCGCTGTGGGCATCCCCGTAAGTTTAGTGACCTTGCTGATGGTTAAGGTCACAACCGAAGAGCAAGTGGGACCAGCGTTGAAGCGCATGCTCATTATTTCGAGCGTCTTGATGGCTGTCATCATGTACTTCATTACCTTGAAGATGGTGCCCGCAACATTCGAGATTTCCGGTGTCGCCTACACGAACCTTGGCGTGTACTACTGTTTCCTAACCGGCTTGGTGGCTGGTTTGCTAGTCGGTTTAATGACCGAGTACTACACCTCGCACGCCTATGCGCCAGTGAGAGAAGTGGCTAAATCTTGTGAGACTGGTGCGGCGACCAATATCATTTTTGGTCTCGCCTTAGGGTACAAAAGCGCAGTCGGGCCTTACCTCGCTATCGGCTTGGCGATCTATATCCCGTGGATCCTGGCCGGTATGTACGGCGTTGCTATTGCCTCGCTCGGCATGCTGGGCACTCTAGTCATTGCGCTCACGATCGACGCCTATGGCCCGGTTGCAGATAACGCGGGTGGAATCGCGGAGATGGCGGGCATGGACGAACATGTTCGGACCCGCACGGATATCTTAGACGCGGCCGGCAACACGACGGCCGCGATGGGTAAGGGTTTCGCCATTGGCGCGGCAATCCTCACTTCACTGGCACTATTCGCTGCCTTCCTGACGCGCGCCGATATATTATTGAAAGAACAAAACGGACCAGATTTCGATCTACTTGGCTCGATCAATTTGTTAGACCCGATGGTCTTCACGGGACTATTTATCGGCGCCGTATTGCCGGCTTATTTTTCCGCCATGACGATGAAGTCGGTGGGTTCTGCGGCTTATGAAATGATTGAGGAAGTGCGCCGTCAATTTCGCACGATCCCCGGGATCATGGACGGCACCGGCGAGCCGGATTACGACCTTTGCGTCGCAATTTCGACTAAAGCCGCACTCAAAGAAATGATCGCACCAGGCATACTCATCATGGGTACGCCGCTTATGGTCGGTTGGCTGTTTGGCATACAGGCGGTTGCCGGTGTGCTCGCAGGCTCACTCGTGTGTGGCGGGGTCATCGCGATATCGTCGTCCAATAGCGGCGGCGCTTGGGACAACGCTAAGAAATACATTGAAGCCGGGAACCTAGGCGGCAAAGGCACGGATGTGCACGTCGCAGCAGTGGTCGGTGACACGGTTGGCGACCCGCTGAAAGATACTTCAGGCCCATCATTGAATATCTTAATCAAGTTGTCGGCGATCTTGTCGCTCGTATTTGTACCGTTCTTCGTGCAATACGGTGGGCTACTTGTCGGCTAGTCGATAGCGAAAATAAATTGAAAGGCCGGGCTCGATACCCGGCCTTTTTTTTGCCCTAAGGTTTCCTGAATTGAACTCTCATGATCGCAGCGTGCAGTGCAATACGGTGGGCAATTTGTAGGCGGGTGGATCGCGAGCATCGATCGAAAGTCCGAGATCCAAGCGCGGCATTTCTATTGGCGCTAGGGGATCGTCGAATTGAAAAAATTAAGCGGCCGCTTAGCGCACTCGGGACGTCGTCGAATTACCAAATCCCGATGCGACGAGCGGCACAACCTGAGCAGGAAAAGGATAGGATCGGATAATGGCCAATCTAGAACAAAGCCCAATCGGTGTGGCAACGGATGTTGTGCAACTCAGCTGCATGGAAATTTGGGGCGGTAATCGCAACATCCAAGAATCGTTTCCGCTTCCGGGTATCGACGCTTGGTTGCGGGCTCGTGCGTACACGGGAACTCGCGGCGGCGATATTCACTATTTATCGACTTGTGCTCATTCGGAAGTTTTGCGCTTTGCGGTCGCCGACGTAGCAGGGCATGGTGCGGAGGTTGCCGACGTCGCGTCCAGATTTAAACGTCTCATCGTCAAACACATCAATAAGCTCGATCAGAGTCGTCTTGCGAAAGCACTAAACGCTGAATTTCATCAGGACAATACGGGAGGACGCTTCGTCACAACTTTGCTCACCAGCTACTACCGACCGACGGGACATCTAGTAATCTGTAATGCTGGGCATCCACGTCCACTACTCTATAGCGCCGTGACCCAAACGTGGACGTTGATCGACCATGGGACAGAAACGACATTGGATGAGTTGATGAACCTACCGCTTGGGATCATCGAGCCAACCGATTATTACCAATTCGCAATCCGCCTGTATCCCGGAGACTACGTCGTCCTATATTCCGATGGCTTCAGCGACGTTCGTCGCGACGGCGTCCCGCTCGGTGAGCAAGGCCTGTTAGACGTAGTTCGTGCGCTGAATTTCGATGCAGCTTCGGAGCTCGGCGAGAAGATCTGTTCAAGCCTAGGCATGGACGATGAGACGAATGTGCCGATCGACGACGAAACCTTAATCGTCCTCGCGCCGAAAGAACATATGCCACCACGTTTCCCGTTGAAAACCCGCCTCAAAGTAATGGCTAAAATGCTGGGTGTGGTGCGTATCCAGTAATGGTGCTCTAGCTATTCTTCGCTTGCTGCCAAGCCGCAATATTGGTGCGGGCGTCGCCAGGGTTAAATCCTTCCGGATCAACCACCTCGGGTTGGGCGCACAACTCAATCACGTAACCATTTGGGTCGCGAAAATAGATTGAATGCACGAATCCGTGATCGGCGACGCCGCGCGACTCGATGCCAAGTGATTTGCCTTTTTCTAGCATCGGAGCGAGCTCGGCCTCAGGGATCGTGAGCGCGATATGCAAATCGAAGTCGTTTTGATCTTTGAATTCGAATGGCTCATCTGGGGCGTCAAAAAATGCCAGGCACGACCCATCGTCCATTTGATAAAACGTATGTAGAACGTTCGCGTCCCGACCAGTTTTAGTTTCACCAATTTTCAGCGCCTCGATGAGCGGCAAACCGAGAAAATCCTCATAGAACTGGCGGGTCTCTTCTGTGTCCCGGCAACGGTAGGCGTTGTGGTGTAGACCTTTTATCATTGTCATGGTGTCGCTCCTCTGAAATTTCGCCGGGTACCGTCGAGTTGTTGGTCACCGATGTGGCAGTTATTTATCGAGACCAAGCGCGATACGCCGATCACCAAGTTTTGCCATAGTATGATGAGCTGTCCAGTAGGCACAATCATTCCAGGGGTTGGTTATGAATTCGTCGATTTGCACCTTACTCAAAATAGACTTCCCGCTCGTTGCCTTCAGCCATTGTCGGGATGTCGTGATTGAAGTATCCAAGGCCGGCGGAATGGGAGTTTTGGGAGCGGTCGGAATGTCCCCGGAAGAACTCGAAATAGAATTAACCTGGATCGATAGTCACATCGGGGGCAAACCCTACGGGGTCGACCTGCTTGTGCCGAACGCGATGGCGGGTAAATCGGAACGACCGAGTCGCGATGAAACGGTCAGTCAGGTCCCCGAAGAACATAAATTATTCGCCGCCGCGATTCTGCAACGCCATAATATTAGTAACGCGGATGTGAGCGACAGCGCACGCTCGGCGATGGCGCGTTTTGGCGAAAATATGCGCGATGAGGGTGCCTCCCGATTGCTCGATGTGGCGTTCGCCCACCCGATCGGTTTGGTCGCCAATGCGTTAGGTGTGCCGCCTAGTTATATGCTGGAACGCGGTAAGGAGCATGGGGTACCCGTCGCAGCCTTGGTCGGCGCTAAAGAACACGCTATCCATCAAGTGCTCGCCGGTGTCGACATTCTAGTTGTCGCTGGCGGCGAAGCGGGTGGGCATTGCGGGGACGTATCTACCTTAGTGTTGGTGCCGGAAATCTATGCGGCCGTGAAGCCTTACGGGAACATCCCCATTCTCGCGGCAGGCGGGATCGTCACGGGTCGGCAAATGGCCGCGTGCATGGCCATGGGAGCAGACGGCGCGTGGACGGGTTCTGTGTGGCTCACTACTACTGAGGCGGAAACCTCACCGACAGTAAAGGAAAAAATGCTCGCCGCCGGGTCGCGCGAGACCGTGCGATCTAAGGCGCGAACCGGGAAGTATTCCCGCCAGCTGCGTTCCGCGTGGACTGATGCGTGGGAACACCCCGATGCGCCGCCACCCTTACCCATGCCGCTTCAGTCAATCGTCACCGAGCCGGTCTTGGCAAAGGTTAATAAACTAGCCGATGGCGGCCACGAAGGCGCGAAACAGCTCGCGACTTATTGGGTGGGGCAAGGGGTCGGCATGATGAACGAAACCTTGTCTGTGCGCGCAGTGGTCGCCAATTTCATGGAGGACTTTCTAGACGCGCAGTCCCGTATGCAAGCATTTGTTGGCGACTAGGCGGATCGCGGCTGCGGGTTCGACTGAGCGTGGAGCAATTGTCTTAAAGTGGTCGAACAATTAGATTGGACGTCCAGCCAAGGCGGACCTAAGGCCGGCTCATAATGCGGCCTGTCAACGAAATTAAGTAACGAGGAGTAGAAGAATGAAGATTGGCATCATGCCGCTGTTCGGCGGAGAAACTGCAGAACCGCAATACGTCGCGAAGATTGCGAAAGCCTTAGAGGACCGCGGCTACTATTCAGTCTGGGCAGTCGATCATATTCTTATCCCGAAAATTATAAATTCGGCTTATCCCTATCAAAAGGACGGATCGTTTCCGGTTGATCCAAAATTGTTGGGCCTGGAGCCGTTCGGCTTGTTGTCGTACATGGCTGCGTTCACTAGCAAATTACGGCTAGCCACAGGGGTCGTTGTCTTGCCGCAACGCAACGCGGCATTGACGGCTAAGCAAGCTGCCGATCTCGACGTACTGTGCGCAGGGCGCTTCGATTTTGGTATTGGGGTTGGTTGGTTAGCCGAAGAATTTGAGGCACTCGGTATGTCTTATGACCGTCGCGGGGCCCGAACCGACGATTACATTCGGCTGATGAAAAAACTGTGGGAGGATGAGGAATCTTCCTACACAGGTGAATTCGCAAGCCTACCGGCAAGCTATCAATACCCCAAGCCCGTGCAAAAACCGCATCCGCCACTTTATTTCGGTGGAGAAGGTAAGGCGGCGTTGCGTCGGGTGGCGCGATTCGGGCACTGGTACGGGGTTGATGTCATGCCAGAAGAGGTGCCGGCTAAACTGGCCGAACTAAAAGTCCACTGCGATAAAGAAGGTAGAGACATCAAAGACGTGAAAGTGGCGCTATGTCCGTATGCCAATCCGTGCGATCGCGATACCTTACGCCGCTACGAAGATGCTGGTATCGACCAGGTTGTCATGGCGGCTTTTGTACCTGGAAAAGACGCGATGGAAGCGGTTATCGATGACATCGCGGAACGCCTCATCGTTGCTGCATAACGCGCGCCGCTATTGAATAAGCGGCAAGAACAGGATCGACCGACTCGTAATTTCCGAGTGGCTGGTTAACAATAATTGTAAGAGAACAAATAAAATCATGTTTTTGACAGGAGACTAAGTCCGATGAAATGGAAAGTAGGCGACACAACAATTACGAAACTCGAAGAAATCGTATATCCCGAATTCTCCGATGTGATCCCGGCAGCCACGCCTGACGTGGTTAAGAAAGTGAAATGGCTCTTTCCGCATTTCGTAACCCCTGAAGGGCATTTAAGTCTCAGTATTCATTCGCTCATCGTCGACACACCCGGAGCGACCTTAATTGTCGATACCTGCATTGGCAACGAACGTGATCGCGATCCGTTTGAAGTCATGCATATGTTGTCGACTTCGTACATGGAAGACATGATTGCATCGGGCTACCATCCAGATGGCGTTGACTACGTGCTATGCACGCATTTACACCTCGATCACGTGGGTTGGAACACGAAGAAAGTGGGTGACAAATGGGTGCCAACTTTCCCGAATGCTTCATACCTCATGGGTAAAAAAGATCTCGATTTTTGGGGCAAAGCCAGCCCGAATGCCGATGAAGACTTCATGAAGATTCAAGCGAAAGTTTTCGCAGATTCCTTGCAACCGATTTTAGACGCCGGGCTCGCGAAGCCTGTCGACGGGGCAACTCAAGTGTGCGACGGGGTGCGCCTTATTCCGACACCAGGACATTCCCCAGGTCACGTATCGGTGATCATCGAATCGGCTGGCGAAAGTGCAATGATCACGGGCGATTTCATCCATCATCCGATTCAGTTCAACGACCCTGCGCTAGTGAGTCCATTCGATGTCGACAACGAGATGGCTGTCGCTACACGGCGGCGCATTTTTGGCGAATACGCGGATACCCCGACGTTAATTATCGGCACCCATTTTGCTGGTCCTACGGCGGGGAAACTTGTGCGTGACGGCGATGCGTATCGTCTTGACGTCTAACGTTTGAAGTTGCCGAGCTATCGGCGTTGGCCGATAGCTCGTTGATGGTTCTAACGTTGTCTCAGTTAGTTTGCTCTACGGGCACCGATCAAATTTAATTCTTCCAGGATAAAGCAACATGCATTGTGCTAACGGGCGAATGGCCTCAGAGCCGCGTTATATTATTTCCGAGTTGGACGCTATTGCGGCACAGGCGGCGAATGCCGATCTAACCCGAACGATCTCTTCTGAAGTGATTAGCAGCATCAAAGCGACCGACGTCATGCGATTGTCGTCGAGTCCGGAGCTTGGTGGCTTAAACGAATCGGTTGTGTGCATGGCAGATGAGTTGCGGGCAGTCGCGGCGCGGTGCGGATCAACAGCGTGGTGTCTGTGGAATCATTTGTGTACGTTTCACTTATTCTGCGGGCTACTCGGTCCTGACAACGCCGAATTTTTGCGTGGCGTAACTGAAAGACACGAATGGGTCTGCTTTCCGGCCGGCGCGAGTTCTTCGGTGACCTACGAACGGGCTGGCGATGAGGTCGTTTTCGATGGTTCGGCTGCGTTTGGTTCCGGATCGCGTTATGCGGAGTGGGCAGGTGTGATTCTCGATCAGCGTCAAGATCGTCCGGAGACTCATTTTGTACTGGCGGATCTACGCGCCCCTGGCGTGCGCATCGACCCAACTTGGGAGGCGATGAGCATGCGCGCTTCGGCTACCGACCACATCTATTATGAAAGCGCCCGCGCCCCAATCGATCGCGTTGTGACATTCCCAATACCGTCGCGAGTGGCGTTTCGCGATCCCGGACGGGCGATGATTAATCATCGATACCGCGAAGACTGGGTTGCCCTATCGGTACTTTGGTTAGGTGCGATGGCCTGCGGCGTTGCTGAAGTTTCGCTTAACGAGACTTGCGAGAATATTCGCGAACGCACCGCGATATTTGGTACCAAGATGGTTGAACGCCCGACCATCCACGTCAATCTTGGCAGAGCGCGTGCGAAACTGAATGCGGCCATCGATACAGTCTATGCGGCCTGCGCCGAAACCGATGCCCGAATTAATGAGGGCGTTATTCCAACTGAAAGCGACTATTTGCGCCAATGCGCCGCCGGTATGGAGGCCGTGTTACTGTGCGAAGACGTCATGGGCCTAGTGCTACGGGTTTTGGGTGGTAACGGATTGCGCCAAGGCACAGATTTCGAACGACGCTATCGAGATTTCCAAGCGATGCCGTTGCATATCAACGGTCACGTCGATCGCGTGACAGAGCAAATGGGGCGCCACTCGCTCGGCCTAAAAACGCTAAATCCGATTTAGTTCAATCTAATTTAACCACTACGAATACTTGCGACGCACTTGTGCTGATCCGGCCGCGATTGTTGCCGAGCGCACGGTGGGGGCGTATCCTTCGCGTCATTGTGATGGGCGCAACAGCGTACCGTCCGTGAACAGACTGCGAGGAATCCAGCATGCCTTTATACGACTACCAGTGCCCGGAAAACGGCGTACAAATCGAAATCCACCACCCGATGGCGCTAACCATTAAAACCTGGGGTGAACTGTGCAAGCAATCCGGCCACGCGCTTGGGGATACGGCGGCCGACACTCCCGTCGAGAAAATGATGGGCGCGGGCAATCCTTTTAAGCCAACTACAGCACCCGACTTCAAGAAAGATCGAGCCCCGTTTAGAGGCACGATGATGGCGCCCATGCGAAATAACAAGTTTTAACGAGCGAGCATCACGCCACGCGGATTAGTAAGAACTTTCCGCTAGCTCGTTAAACGCAAGGACCCCGCTACGGCGCAGCCTTCCGGGGTTTTTTTATGCTTAGAGTTTCGCCACGCATTTAATTTCAATGAGCAAGCCTGGCATCGCCAAGGCCGTCACCCCAATCCCCGTCCACGCGGGTACCTTATTAGTGAAGTAGCGGTCCTTTATCTTCATGAAATTTGCGAGATCGTTTACGTCAATGTGGTAGGTAACCATATCCACGACGTTGTCAAAAGTTGCTCCCGCCGCGCTTAATACTTTGTTCACATTTTCGAAAGCTTGGATGTATTGCGCGTCTGCGCCGTCAACCACGTTTAGGTTTTCGTCACGACCGACCTGTCCGGCGATATATAAGGTGTCGCCTACGAGCACGCCTGGGCTGTAGTTAAATCGCTCGCGAATAATCTCCATGCCTTGCGGCACGATATCTTTGCGTTCCATAGTTCTATTCCTTTTTTGGATGGTTATCGATGACGGGTGGTTAACTCGTCTGTTGCGCTACCGATGCAATCTTATCGTGGCCGATAACTGTTCCTGCAGGTTAACAATTATTTTCGATCGCGACACCGTATCTGCTTACCTTATCAATCCGCTTGCCCCGTCAATGACGATAATCCCCCGTAACAACTCACGACGATGATTCTCCTGTACGAAATTTAGGCAACTGTAGAAGGAAACTTGCTAATGGCATCGACTGCGGAAAATGTGGAACTTCTATTCGGCCGCCTACCGCTCGTGAGCATCGATTCCCCGATTCCAACGGATCGTTGTCTTGGATCCTCTCAGCGCTTGCCATCTCAGCGAAGACCATTTCTGCGCGGTTGAAACGTGCGCGCCTCGAAGACGTGTTAGGCGATTGAGGCGAATACAATATCCAAGGTGAGCGCCAGCAAAAGCTTGACGTCATCGCCAACGACATATTGGTTCAAATATTGCGCTGGCGGGCGTCGCGGTCCTCGCTCGGAAGAGGAAGACGATCTTTTGTTAGTTAATACTGGCAGCGCAAATGACACGCGCTACACGGTGCTATTCGATCCATTGGACGGATCCTCGAATCTCGATGTTACAGGAAGTGTCGGCACAATATTCTCTATTTACCAGGCCGACTGCGAGCGCGCGGATCGACTCTTGCCTGGGCGCGAACAAATTGCGGAGGGGTATGTTCTTTACGGATCTTCGACTGTTTTCGTTCTGACAACTGGTTCTGGCGTCCATATGTTTGTGCTAGATCCGGTGATTGGCGCTTTCATTCGTGTAGGGGAGTCACTGAGGATCCCGGAGTTCGACAAAACCTACTCGACCAACGAGGCGCTTAGCGACGGATTTCCAGACGCGTACCGACGGTTCTTGAAACAGCGCCGCGCCGAAGAATTTTCGCTGAGGTACGCAGGTGCGATGGTCGCCGACGTCCACCGCGTGCTTTTAAACGGCGGGATCTTCATGTACCCGGCGAAGGCGAAATCGCCTACCGGAAAACTACGACTCATCTATGAGGCCAATCCCATGGCGATGATTATTTCCCAATCGGGAGGGATCGCGACGACCGGCGAGTGCAATATTCTCGACGTCGATCCGCTCACACTACATCAGAGGGTTCCGGTGGTCTTGGGTAGTCCAGATAACGTCGCCGATTTATTCGATTGCGTAGCCGGCTAGTTCGCGGTCGTGCGGTCGAGTAACCTTGTTTAACGTGATTTTCGATTACTAACAGTTCCGCTGTAGCACTACCGGTTTCGTACGAGCACACTGCGCAAAAATAAAAATAACAACAGTCAGGCGCGACAATTACGATTGATGGAGCGATGCAGATGTCTGAGTTGGAGCTTGTGTGGGTGAGAGAGTGCGAAATTTGCGGGAAAGAACATCAACGTAATGAATGTTTGGAAATTGGCTCGTTAGACGATATTGAGTCCGAATCTGGCGCCTTTAAGTTCCGGTGTGAAAACTGGTACCCGTTGCACATACGCGCACTGCGCGCGGAGCAAGGTACCTGTTCGACGTTAGTTGCGGCGCTTTAGTGCGGATCTATTCCGGTTTCCTCTGGTGGCGCGACAACGACGTGCCGCGTTCCATCGTCGCGGTTTTTGACCTTCAGTCTCACCGCGCCGCCGATTGTCGCTTTGCTCGGCATCGTGAAAACCCGAGCTTGGCCGCCATCTGGCAATTCTACGACGACAATACTCAGGACTTTTTTGTTCGCGTTAGCGGATTTGTATTCTGCCCCCGCGCCAATAACCTCTACGACCTTCGCGACGACGAATTCCTCACTTAGAACGTCCACCGTGGGGTTGCTCAAGAGAATCCACGCGACTAGGCCAACAGCGCCAAGGGCGATAACAATCGAGGATCGTCGATTGTGCCTTCTGAGGTGTCGGTCGGGCATAAATTAAACCCCTATTGCTGTCCCCCAAGTGTGGATCCACGTCCCGCGATATGCAACAAAATGGATTCGAAAGTGAACACAGCGAGCGTCATAGTTTCGCGCGGCATTTCGCCGTGAAATAAAGTAGGCTATGACGTTCGAGGTAGGTCAATTGCGCTCACGATCAACTGATGCACTATGTTGCCAGCAAGACGCGGCGGCGGGTGAGCTCGGAAGGACGTTCGCGCTCGCTGCAATCCTGTGAGGAGAGACACTATGACTATTTATGCGGACAATTCTCAGTCTATCGGCAACACCCCGTTGGTTCAGCTGAACCGCGTCATGGGGAAAACCTCCGCCCGAGTGCTAGCGAAAATAGAAGGGCGTAACCCTGCTTACTCGGTTAAGTGTCGCATTGGCGCCGCCATGATCTGGGATGCAGAGGCCAGCGGTGCCCTAAAACCGGGGATGGAAGTCATAGAGCCGACGAGCGGCAATACCGGTATCGCACTTGCGTTCGTTTGTGCAGCGCGTGGTTACAAACTCACCTTAACCATGCCAGAGACGATGAGCCTCGAACGGCGCAAAGTTCTCAAGGCCTTTGGTGCCGAACTCATTCTCACCGAAGGAGCGAAAGGAATGACCGGCGCGATTGCGAAAGCGGAAGAGATAGCGATAAGCGATACGGCGCGTTATTACCTGCCTCAGCAGTTTAAAAACCCGTCGAATCCAGCGATCCATGAGAAAACGACCGGTCCCGAGATATGGAACGATACGGGCGGTGAGGTGGACGCTATCGTCGCGGGGGTGGGCACGGGTGGAACAATTACCGGCATTGCCAGATATCTCAAGAACACTCAGAAACGAAACGTGCGCATGGTCGCGGTGGAACCCGTTGGCAGTCCCGTGATCACACAAAAGATGGCGGGCGAGGATCTAACGCCTGGGCCGCACAAGATCCAAGGGATAGGCGCGGGCTTCATTCCTGGCAATCTTGATATGTCCATGGTCGACCAAGTCGAACAAGTTTCAAACGAAGATGCCATTGCTTTTGCTCGGCGGCTTGCCACTGAGGAGGGGATCCTGTGCGGGATTTCTTGCGGCGCCGCTGGGGTCGCCGCCGCGCGGCTCGCAGCCGATCCGACAATGGCCGGCAAAACGATCGTCGTGATCCTGCCGGATGGCGGCGAACGATACTTATCGAGCGTACTGTTCGAAGATATCACCGCTTAAAGACGAAGATTTCTTCACCAAGACCGGGACGAGGTAGGGATAAAAGCCATGGTGCAGAACATCAACGTGATTGGAGTCGGCATGACTCCCTTTAAAACACCGAAACAAAGTCCGAGCTACGTCGCCATGGGGCGTCAAGCGGTGCGTGAAGCGTTGGATGATGCCGGCATTGCTTACGGTTCGGTGGAGCAAGCCTACGCAAGCTACGTCTACGGCGATAGTTGTTGCGGGCAGCGAGTGGTCTACGAATCAGGCTTAACCGGGATCCCGATATTTAACGTCAATAGCAATTGTTCCAGCGGGTCGAGCGCGTTGTACCTCGCCCGACAAGCGCTTTTGAGTGGCCAGGCCGAATGTGTCTTGGCGGTTGGGTTTGAGCAAATGACGCCGGGCGCCTTGAGCGAGCATTGGACCGATCGACCAACGCCGCTAGAAAAATTTATTGAAGTGGCAGACAGCGTTCTCGGTAACGAAGAAGGTCCCATGGCGGCGAAATTGTTTGGCGCTGCGGGGCGTGAGTATTTTGAAAAATACGGTATGAGCGCCACGAGCTTGGCTAAAATTCCGGTCAAAGCGCGACGCCATGCTGAGCATAATCCGCGCGCTGTTTTTACCGATCCGCTTACCGTCGAACAGGTCCTCGCGAGTCCGACGATTTGCGACCCGTTGACGCGCTTTCAGTGTTGCCCACCAACCTGTGGTGCCGCGGCGGCGGTGCTGTGCATTGATGATTTCGCGCGGCGTAATGGATTGACCCACGACGTTCGCATCTTGGCGCAATCACTCGTGACTGATATGCCAAGTAGTTTCGCTGGCAGCGCCATCGAGGCGATTGGTGCGGACATGGGTCGCCACGCCTCGGCACAAGTCTATGAGGCAGCCGGGATTGGTCCGCAAGAACTCGATGTCGTCGAATTACACGATTGTTTTAGCATCAACGAAGTCATTGCCTACGAAGGCATCGGCCTATGCGCAAGCGGCGGGGCCGAAGAATTTATCGAAAATGGCGACAACACCTATGGCGGTAAAGTCGTGACAAATCCATCTGGTGGCCTGATCTCCAAAGGCCACCCGCTCGGTGCGACTGGGCTTGCGCAATGCTTCGAATTGACTACTCAGTTACGCGGCCGCGCAGAAAAACGTCAGGTCGACAATGCGCGATTTGGGCTTGCGCATAACATCGGCATCGGCGGTGCCTGTGTCGTGACAATGTTTGGGCGGACATAACAACACGCCGGGTTGTCTTTACTTGCAACATTTTTAATTATGTCAGTCTAATGTTCACCAATTGTTACTCGCCCCCCGTTCTCCAGCGGTTCGCTGGCACTGCTTCTTTCGGCTTTGTCACGGTTTAACTCCTTGATTGTCAACATTGTCGTCTGGTTTTACACCGATCCCCGATCGATACTCGACCGGACTTTAGCAAGCGTCCGCGACCCGCGCGCAATCGGGAGATCGGACATGGACAACAACAGCGAAAGACTCTGCTATTTAAAGATTTATTCGACGTTGGCCCGGGAGGGTTGTTAAAACATGGGTATTCTCGTAAATATCGATAACGGCGGTACGTTTACCGACGTCTGTATTAGTGACGGCGCGCGGCTCGTGCACGCAAAATCACCGACCACCGCACACGATTTAACGCAGTGCTTCATCGACGTGCTGACCCGCGGCTCGCGTGAACTATACGGCGAAGAGGATCTCGGTCGCCTCATACGCGACATTGATTGCTTACGTTATTCGACAACCGCCGGCACCAATGCCGTTGTCGAGCACAAAGGAACGCCGGTTGCCGTATTAGTTGAAGCGGGCGAAGAGCAGACTTTATACGGCGGACAAGCGATTTTGAGTGACAATTCGTTATGGCAGGCGATGGTGCCGCATGCCCCGTGTGGTATCACGGTGTCGAAGAACGGCACAGTCGACGGGGCTGAGTTGACTAAAATCGTCAACCACATGTTGTCCAACGGCGCGCTTCGAATGATCGTCGCACTGCGCTCGAAAGAGGCCGAACAAAGCGTTAAAGACGAACTTCTCGAACGATATCCGCGACACCTACTAGGGGCAATCCCGTTTTTGATATCAACCGAATTAGTCGATGACAGTGACGACGCGCGTCGCACGGTCACCGCTGTCGTTAATTCATATCTACATCCCGGCATGGAACATTTTCTCTACGGTGCTGAAACGATCTGTAAGGATAATCATCTACACCGTCCCTTACTTATCTACCGCAACGACGGCGACTCGGCAAGGGTCGCAAAAACGACGGCGATTAAAACTTGGGGTTCCGGTCCGCGGGGCGGGCTTGAGGGCACTATCGCTTATGCGCGTCTTTACAAAGAGTCGTCAGTGTTGGCCATGGACATTGGCGGGACGACCACGGATCTCTCGCTTGTCGTAGACGAAAACGCACAAATGATGCCGTATGGTGAAGTGGGCGGCCTTAAAACATCCCTATCGATGCCGAATCAACAGAGCTTCGGCTTGGGCGGTAGCTCAATTATCGAGGTGGTGAACGGCAATATCGAAATTGGGCCAGAAAGTGTCGGTGCTTCGCCGGGCCCAGCGTGCTTTGCGCGCGGCGGAACGAATGCAACGCTAACGGATGCGCTGCTCGTTTGCGGCGTGATCGACGCAGACAACTATCTCGGCGGCGCACTGAAACTCGACAAAGCAAGGGCTGAGCAAGCGCTGTTGAACACGATTGGTGAGCCACTTGGCGTTGATGCGCTTGGGGCAGCCATAAAAACGATCGAGGCGTTCGAAAAGGCATCCGGCGCAAATTTAAGCCAAGCCGTGCGCAGCGGTGGCAGCGATCCGGCCACTACCTGTCTAGTCGCATTCGGCGGCGGCGGCCCGATGATTGTCACGGGGATCGCCGAAGCGGCGGGTATTAAACGCATCATCATCCCGCGACTAGCATCTGTGTTTAGCGCGTTTGGCATTGGCTTCAGCCATTTAGCGCACGAATACCAGGCGCCATTAGTGAGTGGCGACGCGGACGCCATCGCGGCGGAACTCCGCGTCCGTGCGCAACGAGACATGTATGGCGAAGGGGTAGCCCCGGAGGAGTGCCGTTACGAACCCAGCTTGTGGGGCGTGGAAGACGATAAAGTCGTCGTCGCACCAATCTCGGACGCTGCAGGATTCATGGCGCGGGTCGATGGGCCACGAGTGAACTTCAAGGCAGTCTACGAACTACCGACCTCCGTTCTGACGAGTGACGACGGACGCCGTGGCGAAGCAACACCGAGCTCCGGCTCGACCTCGCTGGTAATGAGCGCCGAAGGTCCGAGCGACATTGCTACCTACGACGACCGTGAACTCACGGCCGGCCGGACAATTACTGGGCCTGGGTTAATCCGTGGCGCCTATCTCACCTGCTTAATTCGCGAAGGCTGGTCGCTACGCGTTTCAACTAATCTTGATCTAGTCATCGAGGCAAACTGATATGGCCGAAAACCGAGTCGCTATCACTGAATATCTGGAAATAGATCTCACGACCGAGCGTTGGCATTGTCGACGTTGCAACCATGACATCGCCGCCGCGCGCTCGCCATATAAAGAAGGCTTGCTCGTCCACGAGCGCGATCCGCGCGAGGTACACGCCTCAATCATCGATGACAAAAAATATGAGTTCACTTATGCGCCGGATCCCGAGTGGTGTCGCATCATCGAATTCTACTGTCCCGGTTGCGGCACAATGATCGAAAACGAATACCTACCGCCCGGGCATCCACTAACTAACGACCTCGAACTAGACATCGATAGTCTAAAAAATCGTTACGCGACCAAGGGGACGGCAGATGCGTCGAGTTAGCGTTGATATCGGTGGTACGTTCACGGATTGTTTTTTGGCATATGACGATAAATATATCGAGTCGAAGGCGTTAACCACCCATCACAACTTAGCCTCCGGATTCATGGAGGCGCTTAATAAGGCCTGTGACGAAGCGTCTCTAAAACTCGCAGACGTGTTGTCGACAGTGGACGCAGTCCGTTACGGCACGACCTTAGGCACGAATTCGCTCATTGAACGTAACGGTCCTAGGGTCGGAATTTTGACCACCGCGGGGTTCGAATCCGCCGTACCGCTCATGCGCGCACGTGGATACGGCGACGGCCTTGATTTCGCCGCGCAAACGGACCTGCCCGGCGCCGATCGACCTATCCCGCTCGTGCCCCCGCAAATGATCGTTGGCATAGAAGAACGGGTGGATTACAAAGGTGAATCGCTGCTGGCAGTTGACGAGCAAAATGTGCGTAAGCAAATTCGCCACCTGGTTGATATGGGCGCGCAAGCGTTTGTTGTCTCCTTGGTCAACGCGGTGGTCAATCCTGAGCACGAAAAAGAAGTAGAGCGGATCATTTTGTCCGAGTATCCAACGCATGTATTAGGCGCGATACCGATCGTCGTCTCGCATCGCGTTGCGGGCCGCAAAGCAGAATATTCGCGCACCATGTCGGCGGTCCTTGATGCTTACTTGCACGATCAGATGTACCACGGCATGTCGTCTTTAGAAGTGGTGCTCCGGCAAAACGGTTACGCGCGACCCATGCTGCTAGTGCACAACACCTCCGGTATGGCGCAGATGAATTCGACGCACGCACTGCAAACCATTCATTCAGGTCCCGTTGCAGGACTTGAAGCGACGGACTTTTTGTCGAAACAATTTGGCGAGCCGAATGTCATTGCGACAGATATGGGTGGCACGAGTTTCGATATTGGATTAGTAACAGCCGATGGGGTTAAGTTCTACGACTTCAATCCCGTGATCGACCGTTGGTTGGTTAGCACGCCCATGACCTATCTCCACACCCTGGGTGCCGGCGGCGGTTCGATCGCGCGCTACGACAGGCTTTGGGAGGCTGTAGAAGTGGGCCCTGACAGTGCGGGCTCCGATCCGGGTCCGGCGTGTTACGGGCGCGGTGGGAAATTCCCAACGACGACGGATGCGAATCTCGTGCTCGGCTATCTCGATCCGGATAACTACGCAGGCGGGACCATTAAGGTCAATAAACGTCGCGCCGAACGAGCGATCGAAGAACACATCGGCAAACCGACTGGTTTGTCCATGCTGGATGCAGCCAAGGCCATCAAGCGCAAAGTCGATGCAAATATGGCGAGCGCGATTTTCAAAGAAGTCGCCGTCAAAGGCTACAACCCAAAAGACTTTGTCATTTTGAGTTACGGCGGCGGCGGTCCGATCCACGCTTGCGGTTACGCTTCGGCGATCGGCATCTCACGGATCTTAATCCCGCCATTTTGTTCAGTTTTCTCGGCACTGGGTGCAGGTAACATGGACCAGTTGCATATCCATGAGAAGTCGCTGTACTTAATGCTCTACGACGCAACGAAGCGCCACGTGCTCGATGATTACGCCGTCATTAACGCGACGATCGAGGAACTCGAACAGCGCGGACGCGATGATCTGGTCCGCCAAGGTGTGGATCTCTCGGTGGTAAAAACTCGAGTCGAATTCGATATGCGTTACGGTAATCAGCTCGCGCAAATTGGCATTGTGAGCCCGGTCAGTCGAGTTACAACACCGCAAGACATTATCTCCTTGCTCGATATTTTTAGCGAGAACTACGCGCAGCGATTCGGTGAAGGATCGCAAGCACCGGAAGCCGGTGTGCGTATTAATGTGATCCGGGTGGTCGCCTACGTTGAGCACGAAAAACTTGAGCTCGTTCGTTCAACGAAGGTGATAGAGGAAAAACCGGTGCCACGCACGCAGCGCGAATGCCACTTTCCAGACGTGGCGGAGCCGCTAATGACACCCGTATTCGACCATTTTACGGTCGAAGAAGGCATGGTAGTGCCAGGTCCGGCTCTGATCGAGACGCCACGCACGACTTATCTGGTGGAGCCTGGATGGACGTTAACGATGGGTCGAATGGATTCAGCCATGATGATTAAAGATGCTGTTTAAGCATTCGGTATTTGGATTGCAGTCGAACAGAACCTGCACCCGAATTAAGGTTTCGCAATTGAGAGGTAACGGCCATGGGCGGTGACCAAGAAAAGTCTGTCATAGAAAAATTTCTCGACGATAACGTCCTATTTTTAGGACCTGATCCCGAGATCATGAAAAATCACGCGGTGACGCCGATATCCGAACGCGAAACGCAAGCGTTGGAAAATTTCGTCAACGCAGATGAAATCAACCTAGTGCGGCACAAATTGCAGACGGCGTGTAACGAATCGTTCGACATGGTTGAGCAGATGGGCGCGGCACCCGGGGCTAAATGGGGCGATCTCATTTCTGGTGTGTGGACAATGCACGGCGATCTCGCGATGGCGAGCATGGGTGGTGTTCTGATCTTTTCGGTGCTCACCCAACATCCCGTGAAATTTATTCTGAAGTACTGGAAGGACGATCCGACCGTTGGTCTTAAAGATGGGGACATCTTTATGCATAACGATGCTCGTTACGGCAATATTCACAATACTGATCAAAGCCTAGTGATCCCGGTTTTCCACGAAGGACAATTCGTCTGTTTCACCGGCGCGATTGTCCACGAGGGAGAAAACGGCGCAACGGAGCCCGGAGGCATGCCGTCCGCTGCCGAATCGCCGTTTGACGAAGGCTTGAAAATGTCGCCCTTGTTGGTAGGTGAAAATAACGAATTTCGCCGCGATATCTTGACGTTTTTACAAAACTCCGTGCGTGAACCAAAGCTCCAACTCGAAGGGATGAAGTCGAAATTGTTCGCCGCCATACGCATGAAAGCGCGAGTTGAAGAGACCATTGCGGAATACGGAGTGGATGCAGTGATTGCGACGTTGCGCAAAACACTCATCGATACAGAAACCGAAGTGCGCCGTAAATTGATGTCGTGGCCGGATGGAAAAGTTCGGACTAACGTATTTGCCGACGGCACCTTACGCGAAAACTGCCTGATTAGAGTGCGCTGCGAATTGCACAAAAAAGACGACGAACTAATTATCGATTTCCGTGGCTCTTCACCTGAGTTTCTGAACCGGGCGAACAACACGGTCTTGGCATCGCTAAAGGGCATGTTAGCGCAAGAATTTTTGAGTTTTGTATGGCCTGATTTACCGCGCAACCAGGCAGTCTTCGCGCCGATGACGGTGCTCACAGACGAACGTTCGGCACTCAACTGTTCGCCAGAAGCTCCGAATGCGCAAAGCATGATGACCTTCTTTCCGGGCTTCACCGCCATCCAAATCGGGGTGCCGAAGTTCCTTTATAGCGCCAGCGAGCGGAGCACGGACGTAATCGCTGGTTGGTACAACATGATCGTCACCTTCCTGTATGGAGGACTCAATCAATATGGCGAACTAGTCGGCAACGTCTGTGCCGATCTGAATGGTATGGGGGGTGCGGCGCGCTGGAATCGAGATGGTGAGCATTCTCTAGCACCGATCTTCGCACCAATGGCCGATATCGGCGAGCAAGAGCTTATCGAAGAAGAAGTCCCGCTGATGAAAATCGTGCCGCATAAATTAATGCGCGATTCCGAAGGCTTCGGAAAGTACCGCGGTGGCCATGGTTATCAACAGATCGCAACCATGAAAGATTCTTCGATGTGGGGTTACATGTGCTGCTCAATTGGATCGAAGTTTCCGACGACCTACGGAATCTTCGGCGGCTACGCACCAGGTTGCTACCCTTTGTGTAAGGTTAAGGGTGTGAACGTGTTTGAAGTGATGGAAGACAATCGCGACCTGCTGCGTTTTACGATCGAAGAAATCATGAACGAGCAGCCGTTCCCGGGTGCAAGATACTCGTCTCATCACATGGGGTTGCAGTTGGAATTTGCAGACCCAGGTGAACTCTACATGATCACTCAGGGATCCGGTGGTGGCTATGGCGATGTGCTAGAGCGCGATCCGGAACTGGTCTCCAAAGATTACTTAGACGGGCTCATCTCGATGCGACCCGTGAAAGAAATCTATCACGTCGTGCTTGATGAGCAGACCGGCGCGGTTGATGCGCAAGCCACGCAACAAGCGCGCAACGCAGTGCGGGCGCAGCGCATCGCTCAAGGGATGCCGTATCAAGAATTCGTTAAACAATGGGAAACGGCGACACCGCCAACCGATGTGCCGTTCTATGGGTCGTGGAAAGATCGCGAAACGATCTATCTCGGCTCGCCGGACAAGAGCTGCCCATCAGACGCGATTCAATCGGTCATGATGCCGGATCCTAAGGATGTGCGAATTGCCGCATTAGAACGGGAAATCGCGGCACTTAAAGGCGAGGCTTGACAGCAGGAGCGAGCAAAAATGGCGTCGGGGAATTTGCGCGCATGGCTTGACGGCGAGCGCGAGAAACTTGTCTGGATTGAGTTCGACGAATATGCGCACAAAGTTTTCGCAGGCCAGAGCGAAGATTGGCTGCGCGTTGCGAACGTTTTTGTGAGCGGTGTTGGACAAGCGCTAGCAGTCATTAAAACTGACGTTTTGTCGATCGACTTATTGGCGCCACTTTTACAAGAAGAATTGACGGCGGACTTGTCTCCAGCCGAACGAGTCCAGGCGTTGTTGCAACTTCAGCCGGCAAAAGAATTTATTGCCCAAGTGATCGATGCCTTAGCGCATCGCTTCGGCGATCAGATGGACATCGTTTTAAAGTTGCCAACGCCGGCACAGTTGTTGCGGCGTGCGGGCGCAGAGGGTGAAATATCGTTTGACGACTTAGACGATGTCGGCATCGGCTTATCCAATCTTGTGCGTGAGTTTTCATCTAAACCCATCGCGGCATTGCTCATTGCAAGCGCCGATTTGATTGGTACAGAAGAAGCAGAAGCGCTTGGGTCAGTGACGAGCGCAGCGCGCCACTACGGCTGGAGCGTCGGGGTCAGTTTTGATGCGCAAGCGTCCGTTCCCGACGGTGCCGCCAATTTAGACGCTGACGTAGTGTTATTCCCAAATATCGCAAACCTCGAAACTCCAAACTTCGCGACCCTCTCCGTTCCTACTGGTGGTGGACTAGTGGCGAGCTTCTGGCAGGGTGGCAGTGAGATCATTGCGACTTCGAGAAGAGTCGCGCTGTACGGGAAAATTCCAGCCGACGCGCAACCCGAACAAGTGCTTGCTCGAATATCAATCGCACACCTCTGAGCTGAGTGTTACGCATTCGACCTCGCGACCCGGCGGTTATCGTATCTGTCGTGCTGTCTACAATTCATTTTTGGTTCTTAAATCCCGAAACTTTTTCGGTCAAAGAACGGGTTCTTCAAACGTGCTCGCTCGAGCGCCGTTGTTGCCTGATTATTGAAACATTAGAAGTATGCTTACAAACAAGATTTATCTTTGACGCATTGCAGCAAAAAAATGTCTTACTGATGAGTAGGTTGACAGGATTTGGGGACCAACATATAGTCCCTGCTCGCTTCGCCAACGGCCCGTATTAAAGCATAAAAAGTGCCGGTCGGAGCTCGTCGCGCGTCTCTTTTGATCCTGAGATGAGTGACAAAATAGAAACTCGAGGTATAAATAAAATTGGTTCGGCATGACCGGCCATGCGAGGGCGCGCAATCAGGTTTGTTTCTTCAAGCTTGGCACTGCTCGTCCCCGTAGACTTCTTCAAAATTCAAACTGCTGCAACGTCTGCTTGCACGCACGGAGTTGGCCTAAATCATGAAAGGTATTCGCTACCGCTTAGCTTCAGCGACGATGAAGCATCGTACGCTTTCTGCCGCATTGTTGTTCGGAGTCACCGCGTTCTTCGCGGCAGGTCTGCAATACGTCGAGCTAAAAACTATCTTCTCGGATTTATTTCCGAAAACACACCCTTTCGTCCAGACATTCATTGACCATCCGAACTTCGGGAATCCATTGACCGTCACCTTAATGCTGAAAAGAACGGACGGTCAGGATATCTACAATCATGAGACGATTTCTAAAGTCTGGCGACTGACCCGTGAAATCGATTTAACCCCCGCGGTTGATCACGACCAGATCCTATCAATTACGACGGAGAAGGCCCGCTACGCAGAGGCAACTCCCTATGGTGTCGATTTGCGGCCCCTAATGGACGACAAGCCACCAAGCACTCCTGAAGCCTTGGAAAATTTTCGCAAGCGAGTGGATAAAGCGCCGAACGTGCGAACATTCCTAATTTCCAAGGACGAAACCGCAACGATCATCAGCGCGACGTTCATCGAGCAAAGCTTGGATTACGGCGTTGTGTTCGACTTTGTGCAAAAACTCGCTGAGACCGAACGCGATGAAAGCCACGAGATTTATGTCGCGGGCCAGCCGATCCTGACGGGTTGGGTTTACTTCTACGAGCACCAAATGCTATCGATTTTCGGTATTACGGCGGCGGCACTGTTGCTGTCGTTGGTCGTCTACATGCAAAACATCCCGGGTGTCGTAACGCCATTGGCGGTCAGTATCACGGCGGCAATTTGGGGATTTGGCTTCGTCGGTTGGCTGGGAGACCCTATCGAACCGTTGATCATGGTCGTACCGCTATTGCTCGTTGCCAGGTCGTTTAGCCACTGCGTGCAATTTATCGAACGTTATTACGAAATCTACTACGAGATAAAAGATCGAAGAAAAGCGGCTGAACTTTCCCTCGGGGTCATGATGGCTCCAGGCGTTCTAGGCATCGTGACCGACGCGGCTGGACTGTTTCTAATCGCCGTCGCACCTATCCCCGTGATGGAACGATTCGCGATATTCTGCGGATTCTGGGCCCTAATTCTGGTGCCCGCGATTCTTTTCCTCACCCCAATTATGTTGTCGTGGTTTCCAGCGCCCGGTAATGTCGCACAGCTAATCGGAAAATCGGACACGCGCAGTTGGCACGACAACATAATCGACTTTCTACAAGTCGTTGGGCGGGTTAGCCATGGTAAGCAAGCCAAATATACGTCGATAGTCGTTGTTGCATTGCTCATTGGAGGCATGTATTTGGCCTTACAGATCAAGGTTGGCAATCCCACCGAAGGCAGCAACTTGCTGTTTGAAGATTCGGATTTCAATACGGCTGTGCGCGCCATCAATCGGCACTTCCCAGGTCTAATGACCTTAGAGGTTGTATTTGAGGTTAAAGACAAAGCGGCAGACGGCGACGCGCGCATGTTGCGCTCAAGTGATGCCGTGCAGACCATGTTTGCCTTGCAAAGTTTGCTTGAAGCGGCTCCTGATGCGCCGACCGCAACCTTGTCTTTCGCGGATTATCTACCCGAAGCTCAACGTCTGTTCAGTGGGGGTAATCCGAAATGGGCGACTATCGACAAGACAGACGACGCCGCCACTGCGGCGGCAGGCGCTCTTCTATTGGGATCAAGTACCAAGAACTACAGCCATGTCAGCGACTTTGAGCTAGAAAATGGCACGGTGTCGCTCTGGTATAAAGACAACAAGCAAGAAACGGTCGACGCGGCGCTTAAGCAGACAAGAATTGCGCTCGAGAAAGTCGGCATCGACCACGAGAAATTTCGTATTCGACTCGGCACTGGCGCTATCGCGCTACAACAATCCGTCAACGATACGGTGGATTACTACCAGTGGGTGATTTTAGCGCTACTCAACTTAGTGATATTTTTGACGTGTAGCTTTGCTTATCGTTCATTTGCAGCCGGTATCTTGCTGCTTATACCCGTGAACTTTTCCAACATGTTGCTCGGCTCCGTGATGGTGTTGATGGGTATCGGGCTCGATGTTAACTCGCTTCCGATCGCGGCGATTGGCATCGGCGTTGGGATTGACTACGGAATTTACTTGCTCAGCCGGATCTGCGAGGAATTCAGAGATAACAAACACCACGGCGATGCAATCCAGGGCGCCGTAACGACAACCGGTAAAGCAATTTTCTTTACCGCCTCAATCGTGCTGCTCGGGATTTTCCCATGGTATTTGCTCTCTGAATTGAAGTTTCTGGCCGACATGGGTCTGCTGCTCGTCATGATCATGTTGATCAACATGGTGATCGCGCTGGTCGTCTTGCCGTTACTTGTTTATTTGTTCAAACCCAATTTTATCGAACGCGAACATTTAATCATTTCGGAAAACGCCGACATATCCGAATTTCTCGAGAACGATTAAGTAAAATACAAAGGTAGGAAAAAAAAAATGACTAGTCTTTTTAACCGACTTGCGCTGCAACGCTTCAAAGCGCAAGGCGCGCGCCTGTCGATAATCGTTTTGAGCATGGTTTTAGCCTCCTTCACGGCGCACGCTGAACAGGAGTCGGTCGAAATCGTGCGTACCGGAATTAACCACGACTCGCTATTTGCGCTCGACATGAACGGCGAGAAGGGTGTGGCTGTTGGTAACTTCGGCTTAATTCTGGAAACCGTCGATAGTGGCGCGACCTGGACGAAAACAGACCCCGTGACGGAAGAAGGTCTACTAGGTATTGCCACGGCCGGCGATCGACAAATTATTGTTGGCCAGGGTGGCGTCGTGCTTACGCGCGTTGGCGACGCAAAATGGGAAGTCGTCGAAAACGACATCGGTTTGCGTTTGCTGAATGTCGATATTCATGAGAGCGGTTTAGTCGTCGCGGTAGGCGAGTTTGGCGCAATACGCCGCTCGCGTGACAACGGCAAGACCTGGGATGAGATCACCATGGACTGGAACCTTTATAACGACGAAGGCTACGAGCCGCATCTCTACGACGTGAAAATTCGCGACGCGAATACCGTCGTCATAACGGGCGAATTCGGTTTGGTATTGTGGTCCGAGGACGGTGGCGACACGTTCCTTGCCCGTCATCAAGGCGACGAATCGATATTCGCGCTCCACCTAGACTCGGACGGCACCGGCTCGAGTTACGCCGTCGGTCAAGACGGCGAGGTCTTACGTAGCCAGGACGCGGGCCAAACATGGGTAAAAATTGATGTTGGTTCGAGCGCGAACTTGCTCGGTGTTTGGTCGGGTCAAGGTGAAGTCGTAATTGTCGGAATTCGCGAATTACTTCGCTCAAGTGACGACGGTGAGACGTGGAAACGTTCCGAAGACCTTAAAGTTCTGAGAACCTGGTACCAGGGGATCGATGCCGGGGTCGCCGAGATCGAAGCCCCCAACGGATTCCTAAGAACCCAGGTAGTGTATGTCGCCGGCTACAACGCCACTATATCTAGGATCTTGGAATAGGCGCTTAAAGTAAATTGTCAGATATTGAGCGTAGTAAAAAAACAACAAAATAATTAACGAAAATAATACAATACAAAAAGCAAAAAAAACTGTCCATTCACCCGTTATTGGTTATACTTCGTTGTAATTGACGCAAGTTACGTGGCTACACAGGGGTGAACGGAACTTGAAGATGTGGCGGAACAACAACATAAGGCAAGCCGTTGTGGCCGTCTGGGGTGATAAAAAAACTACAGTTTTACTTAGAGGAGAGCGGGAGTGAATAGAACTAAGCTCGCAACGAATTCCACCTTGGTGGGAGCGTTAGCATTACTACTTATCCCGAGCGCTGCAACGGCTATCGACTGGAGTTTCTCCGGTTTCATACGCCAAGAAATTGCAGTCTCGATTACTAACGACAAGAACCCAAACAACTCGTCAACGAACGCGTTTGTAGATGGCGCGATTCCGGTGACAAGTTTCGGGACTTTCAATCCCGGACTCACGACGGATCCTAATTCGGCAGCGGTTGATCCGACTCGTCCAAAAGACGAGCGCGGCATCTTCTCCGCTGTACCAGAAGTCTGCCAATATTACGGCGGTGCCAGTGGGTTGAACGAGTTTCCGGATGTGGCGGGGCAAGCAGCGACCATTGCGGCCGCTGGTAAATGCGAATTGGGCGGCGCGGCGATTGCCGAAGACAGCAACATTAATTTGTTCAATACGCGAGCCGAGTTCGATATCCAGGCGAACAACATCACGGATTCGATTAACGCCTACATGAAGATAAGGCTCTACTTCGATGGCACGAGCAACTTCAACGATGAAATCGTTGGCGACCACTTCCAGGAAAACTTCTACGGAAACCGCGGCGCGTTACTCGAAATGAATTCGAATGACGTGATCATCGACATCCCAGCATTGTACTTCGACTACAATAAAGGTCCGTTGTGGATCCGCGTTGGTGCCCAACAGATTGCTTGGGGCGAAGCGCTTTTCTTCCGTGTGTTCGACGTTGCTAACGGCCTAGATTTACGCCGTCACTTCTTCTTAGACGTGGGTGGTGAAGAATACGCTGATGAACGTAGTTCGCCTCCTGGCGTTCGGGTTAGTTATACGTTCAACAACGGCATAGAGATCGACGCGTTCGCACAAATGTTCGCGCCGACGTTACTCCCGGGCATGAATACACCTTATAACTTGGTGACATCCGGTTTCTCTTGGGACAACAGAATCGAGCTAGACGAAGCGAAAAATACGCTCCAATATGGTATGCGCGTCATCTGGCCGGTTACTGACGCACTCACGATGCAAGTGATGGCGGTTAATCGTCGCAACCCTGACGGTGTTACTCGGTGGCATGATGCTCCAGCAACCTTGGATAACGGCGCACCAAACCCGTTCTGTTCCGGTCGCGCAGCCGCATTAGTCGGCGCTGACATTCAAGAGTCTGCCGACCAACGCGACTTCTCTGCGTTGACGGGTTCCCCCTTCGGCGGGAACGTGAACCTATCAGCAAAAGATATTGCTATTCTAAGAACACCAACCGGCGGCCTGAGCCGGACCAAATACACCGAAAACGGCTGTGGTTCGTTCTTCGCACCTGACGGCTTAGGCGGTACGTCTGGCCAAAACTGGTACGACCTGGCACCGCAAGGACGCTTGGATGCCGCTGCTGCTGTACAAGCCAGCATCGACTTAACCCAAGTTTCTAGCTTAGAAGCTCGCAAGGTCTTCGGTCTCCCGGGCGAAACCACTGCCGCGTCTATTGCACGTTTTGGTTCCATCAAGGGCGGCGCCAACAATACGCTAGACGCGTTCTACACTGGCTTCGGTAACCTTCGCGGCTGGATTACTCGTGAATTCAAACGTGAAACGATCGTTGGTATCGGCGGTAATTACATTTTCGATACGGACGACCCGGAAGACTTCATCAACCAACTGGTACTACGTGGCGAAATCACGTTAACGAAGAACAAGCAGTTCACAGCGCTTGACCTCTCCGGTAACTGGATTGAAGAAGACGAATACGTGGCTTCAGTAATTGCTGAGAAATACCAACGTTGGTCTGATAATGCGCCGGCCATGTTCATGGTTGCGGAATGGATGTTTAAGTCTGAGTCCGACCTCTTCGGCCGCCACTTGAGTGGCTCCGAGAACACACCAGGATTGGGTCGTAACCCTGATGGAACGTACATGGATGACGGTATTCCGGACGGATCGGATAACTTCAACGCTGTCGTGTTCGCATTCCAACAGCCGTTCCCAGACCTAATCTGGCGCTTAGACGCTTCCTTCTTACTTGATCTTGAAGGTGGCTGGTTCTTCCAACCAGGTATTCGCTACCGTCCTAGTGCAAACTTCCAGTTCGACTTCTACGCAAACATTGCGCAAGACGGCGGGGATAAGAACGACGACATCATGGAGACCATCGACTGGGCCGACGAAGTGTTCGTCCGCGCGACTTACTTCTTCTAGTAAGGTCGAACTCCTCTAACGATCTGAAGCCGGCCCTTGGGCCGGCTTTTTTTTGTATTGAGTTTTCAAACTATGTGTGTTCCGCGCGTTTCCCTCCCCGAGCTCGACCGGGAACCACTAGGTGCGAAGCATTGAAAGCCAGTTTGCCCACGAGTTTCCATCCTGCGCCTGAACAAGCTTTGACTTAACCTATCCGAATCAACGTAAAGCGTTTAGAATCGTCCTCTGGTCTATGCAACTACAGAGTTGCAAGTGGCTCCGCGTGCATCGTGCAAATTTACGCGCAGCTAAAATAAAAAAACAGAATTCGAGGCATTACGCGATGAACGAGCCAGAGATCCACCAACTGGGTGGCGATATGTGGGCGGCAACTCGATCACTCCTCGAGTTAGGCGGGCCCGTCGTTGCCGTCTTAATGGTTATATCAATCATTGGTTTCGCCATTGCACTCTTTAAATTTTTTCAAATGTCTGGACTGAGTCCGTCGCGATTTAAGGCGCTCGATAAAGCCTTGGACAGCTGGTCTGTAAATAAGGAAGACTCCTTAAAAGCGCTCGAGAAATCTCCGCTTGCGCTAGGCGGTATCATAAAATTCGGCCTCGAAAACCAAGACGAGCCGGACACCGAAGAATTGCGCGAGGAATTGGGCCGTAAGGCGACAAATTTTCTGCAGCCCTATGCCGCTTATATGCGGCCGCTCGAACTAATCTATTTCCTTGCACCTATCCTCGGATTGCTCGGTACGGTACTTGGCATGATTGAGGCCTTTAGGGGTCTAGAAGCGAGCGCTGGAATGGATAAGGATTCCACAGCGTTAGCTGGTGGTATCTGGGAGGCACTTCTTACCACGGCGGTCGGCCTCTCTATCGCTATCCCATTCACTGTAGTGCACGCCTGGTTCGAGACGAGGCTTGATATTGCAACTGGGCGAGTTTCGGATTTGTTAACTCGGGTAATGACGATTAACGTGGGTCGCGACGCGAACTCTTAGGCGACGCGCGTCTTATGATTACGCTTGTCCGCAAACGTTCGTCAGCTAAGCTGTCGTTGACGCCGCTGATCGATGTCGTGTTCATCTTGTTAATATTTTTTATGCTGGAAAGCGACTTTCTGCGTCCCTACGTGATGAACCTCGCTCAACAAGGTGGCGGTGCGAGCAATGTCACGACGAAAAATACACCCATATTGATCGAACTCCATGACGATCAAACCGTCTGGATCAATAAGGGTAAGTATTCAATGGACGAGATAGAAAACGCAATTCTCGAGTTGAATCCGGCCATAGATTCGCCGGTCGTGCTGGCATCGGATCCGGGCGTGCCGTTGCAAAGCGCTGTGACCATAATTGATATTTTACAGCGACGCGGCTTACTGAATATTGCGCTTACTGAAGCCGAACGATTCAATTAACGGAATAACGCGGGACTGTAAATGTTAAGAATAGGCCGGCAAAATATTCGTGGATTCATTGGGCGCAAGACCAGTAGTTCGCGCGACAGACGGCCAGAGAGCACGGTGCCGATGATCAATATTGTCTTCCTGCTCCTCTTATATTTCATGATAGCGGGGAAACTTCATATAGACTTGGAAGTGACGCCGCCTACCTCAGCTGCATCTACGCCCCCCTCGAGCAATTTGTTGAATATCGCCATCACCAATACCGGAACCGTATTGTATAGAGGAAGTGAAATTGCAATTCCTCAAATCGAACTAGACTTGCAAACTGACTTTAAAGACCAAGTGGTGCAGATTTCTGCCGACGGTCAAGCCGATGCCGTTTTAGTCGCACAGGCGGTTGCAAGCCTTTCGAAGGTGGGTGTTAAACAAATTACCTTGCTCACGTTAAAGCGTTAGCCGCAAACGCTATCATGGTCGTCAAAGAGACTAATTGCACATGAAACGACCGATTGCTTGGCTAAGCTTATTCGTCATTTCATTTATCGTTCACGCGATTATTTCTTGGCGGATCGGCCACGACATTGATCATCCGACGAATACCGGAAAGGTCGTCGAAATTCATATTACGTTGGCGGATCCGCCGAAACCGCAACCGCTCGAACGCCCGCCGCCGGAAGACACTTTGGAGTTCGAAGAGGAGTTCGAAATCGAACCGCCGGAGATGCTCATAGCACCTCAAGCGGTCACGCCACCGCCGCCAGATGTGCCTTTGGCGCTGCGTGCAGATGCCGGTGGGATGACAGGATTCGAACTGGCTAATCCAATTTCAGCACTGCCGCTAGGACAGGGATTTGGCACCGCCGGCTTCGGTCGCGGGATTGGGAACGCTCTGGGCAATTCTTCGAACCGTTTCGCTGCCTATGTGTCGGGACTGCGAAATGCCGGGCTAGACGTCGTATTCGTTATAGACGCGACGGGTTCTATGTCGTGGGCAATTGATGAAGTGAAAGGTCGGATCCACGATATTGTGCAAACCGTTCGAACATTAGTGCCCGCGGCGCGATTCGGATTGGTCGCATTTAGAGACCGAACGGATCCCGAATTTGTTGTCCGCTCTCAGCAGCTCACGTTTAGTACTGCGAAGTTACGCAGGTTTCTAGACCCACTTGAAGCCAAGGGGGGGGGGGATCAGTACGAAGATATCTCCGAAGGCGTCCAGGCCGGTATCGAGGACAGTGGATGGCGAGCTGGCGCACGACGGATCATGATTATCGTCGGCGATGGGCCGCCACGGCCCGGTAAACTAAGTAGTCTGATTAACCGAATTGAGAACTTCGCGGCGATTGGTGGCACTGTGTCAACTTTAGATATTGGACCTCAAGCGAACCCGGAACTGATTGAGGCGCAGATCGGACGAAAAATTGATCGCGCCCTGTATCGGAATTCCCCGCTCTATGAGTTCCAAGTGATGGCGGACGCAGGGGGAGGCGATGCAGCCACCTTGGACGGAGATGTTAAAATTACCAAGCGTTTGATCACGCTAATCATGGGCGAGCAGTTCGCAAACGAAATGCGCGCGCTGCTCGAAGTGATCTGATGGCTTTCGTTCGCGGCAGCTTTATTTCTTTTTTATTGTTGCTAAGCCTGCTCGTCATACCCTCGATTTCTATCGGGCAAGCCGTCATACCCTCGAGTCCGAGTGCCGCTATTGCGCAGGCGAAGCAATTACTTGCCTCGCTCACGGACGGCGTGCCGACGGCTCGTTTCGCGAAAGTCGGGCGGGAATATGGCAACATCGTCGATGGCGTACGAAAGGCAACCGCTACCACCGCACAACTAAAGCAGATGCGCAAGATTACGGCGGGATTGCGCGATCGAACGATTGCACGTCTCAAGGCCGCAGAGTCCGCTGCCGGCGAGAACGAAGGCGAGCTCGAGGGATTGTATCGGTCTATTGCGTGGGATGACCTTAGTTTTGCATTAGCCGCATTTCCATATTGGGGAGCCTGGATCGATTTGGAAATTTCAAAGCGCATGAAGGGTGCGGATGAGAAACTCAAGTGGATCTGGGAAGCGAAGAAGGGCTTCCGCGCGACGTCTGTTCAAGTATTTCGACCTAGCCTTGTATACGGCGGTTGGTTGGGGCTCGGCTATGTGGCGGCAGCCGAGGGAAGCACTAACCGGGCAGTGGAAATTTTTGAAAGCCTGCAAAATTCTATTGCCGATGACCCAAGTCATCCGCTGTACGATGTCGTAGCGCTAGAATTGCGTCTACTACGTGCTAAAAAAGGCCAGGTAAGCGGTGGACCTACCGGGACTGGTAAGGTGGATGCTCAAGAAGCGAGCCTGCTGCGAGCTGAAGCGTTTGCGCTATTTGAACAATCACGGACGACCAAATCGGGTGCACGCGATGCGGCGCAAAGATTGCGTCGAATCATTAATGCCGGCTACGTTGACGACGAATTGGTCTCCTTGATACTGCAGTATCGAGTTGAAGTTGTGGCGCACGATATCGGTCCCTACACGGACTTGGCCGGCGCCGAATACGCGTTTGAGAATGGGCATTTCTTTGATGCAGTAAGAAAATACAAGGATTTTTTTGCGCGGGTCGAGTTACGCGGAAACGTTAATTTCGATCGAATTCGCTACCGCCAAGCGCTTGCCGCATACAAGGCGAAACTAAATGACGACGCGGCCCTCATTGCTGAAAGTTTGTTACGTAGCAAGAAACTTGACGAGGAGACAAAAAAGGCCGCAGTTAAACTTGCCTATGTGGCGCGCGCCACCCGAAAAGGCAAACCGACTTCGGCATCCAATCGCGCAATGCAGCGCGCAGCGGAGCGCTTTATCACCGGCTATCCGAGCGATCCGGATGCCGACGGTGCACGACTACGCGTCGCCCAACAAACTACCGATTCGAACAAGGCATTTTACATGCTCAACAGTGTAAAAGCGCCGGCGAAATTGAGAGGCGGCGTCCAACAAACGAAGTTCTATATCATTGCGCGTGACTTCTCCAATGCCATTCGACGAACGAAGGGCAAACCGCCAACCGGACTCGCTTCGCAAGGCATCACGGCCTACGGGCGGCTGTCTAACAAGGAGCGGGGTAATTCCGAAAACAAGGTCATCGCAATTCAGATGCGGGCCTTGGTTGATAAAGATCCGAGTGCCGTGATTGCGGCAATAGACGCGGCAGAACAAAAAGGCGGCCTGAGTTTTACGGCTCGCCAAGGCATGATGTGGGCACGCATCAAGTGCCTGGAGCGTTTAGGCAGTAATGACGTTATTTTGGCCTATCTGCAGCAAGTAGCGAACGCGGGCCTAGAAGGTTGGCAGCTCGAACAGATTTATCCGATCATAAAGGCGAACAGCGATGTTAACGTAAGAGTCGCTGCCGCAAACGTATTACTTCCTAAGTTAACGAGCGAACCGGCGATGGAACGACGCTTCAAAATCGTGCTAATCGAAGGAATGCTAGAGTTGCAACAATATCCGCAAGCCTATGACCAAGCCAAGGCCTTTCGGGATGCCTATCCAAAAGTCGGGGACGCTTACCGTTTATTCGCCCTAGCGGCTGCGAAAACCGGTCACCCGATCCAAGCAGATACATCTTGGAAGGCGATCACCGACCGGTCCGATCCGCGGCGCGAAATATGGTGGGAAGGAATGCTTAATCGTATCGAAATTCGAGCAGGTTCGACCCGACCCAAGTCAGCGTGCGAGGTGCTATCGCAAGTAGATTCGCAAATTGAGCTGGTGCCGTCATCCATGGCTCCGAAGATTAAAGAGTTGCGCGGCAATCTGCCATGCGCGGGTCAGCAAACCGGGTGATCGCCGCGGCTACGGCTACCAAACATCAAGCACTATTCGCTATCGCAGCGCGTCTCGCACCTCGGCAAACCGCACCGAATACAAATCATCAGTTCTTACCAAGTCGTCGCAAACTATTGACGTCGATAACCCGGAACTGGCAGTGACAATCACCCCGGTTACCCTGCTTAGTGGCTTTCTCGGCAGCGGTAAAACTACCGTATTGGCGCACGCCTTAGAGCAACCTGCGCTATCAAACGCCGTCGTCATTATCAACGAGTTCGGCGAAGTCAGTATTGATCATCTGATCGTCGCCGACCTCGCCGAGAACATACTTGAACTGAGGAATGGTTGTCTGTGTTGCACGATCCGAGGCGACCTGGTGATGACGTTGCGCGATCTGCATCGGCGCCGTCAATTACAAGAAATTAAAGCGTTCAATCAAGTCGTGGTCGAAGCGAGCGGCCTCGCGGATCCGGTGCCGATCGCACACACGCTGATGGCGAATCCGCCAATCATGTCTGCTTATCGCTTGGATGGCATCATTTGCGTCGTCGACGGATTAAACGGCGCAAACACATTGCTTGCGCATGAAACCGCGGGGAACCAGGTTGCGCTTGCCGATTTGGTCATTATTTCTAAATCCGATATTGCCTCTAGCACGCAGGTGGATGCTGCCCAAGTCGCAGTCGAATCGATAAATCGCAGCGCACAAATTATCCGAGTGGTAGGCGGCGATATCGATGCGGGACAGCTCTTCGGTCGGCATTTGTTCAATCCCGAGCTACGAGGAACCGAAATCGATGCGTGGATGACGATTCATGGCGGACACAGTCACGAATCAATCTATGCGACGCATTCCATCAATTCTTTCGGAACTTTAAGTCTCGCCGGCACGTCTGTATTCTTGAACCATGTCGTTAATCAGTATCGCGACAGTATCTTGCGTATTAAGGGAATTGCGGGTTTTCGTGAGAAGGGTGGCAAACCGGCGCTGCTTCACGCAGTGCAGGATAAGTTCTACCCTGTCGCGTGGCTGGATGATTGGCCAAGTGAGGATCATTCGAATCGGTTGGTTTTCATTGGCCGCGGATTGGATCCGGATTGGTTAGATGCAAAGTTTCAATCACTTTGCGTATGAATAGATTGTTGTGCTTTTTCGACGAAAGTTAGACAGAGAGGTAGCGTAGATGCATATTCGAAAATACGGTCGTGATTACAGTCGACGTCGGTTTATGGAGCTCTCTGCAAAAGGAATGTTCGGTGCCGGGCTGTTAATGCCTGTGTGGGACGCCGTTGCGGAAAACGGCGGCTTTGAAGCAAGTTATCCAGACGAACTTAAATCGATCGAAGAATACACCAAAGGTGCACTGAAACCGGGTGACGTTATCTCGGCCGACAATGTCGATTTGGTACAGGATCTCCTCGATCCCGTGCGCTTCATGCAGATCAAGCAAATGGGACGCAAGCTTGATTTAGTCGAAGCCGTAACGGATATGACTAAATTGAGCCCGGTAGATTTTATTACCGCAACCTTACGCAACCAAGGACGCGCCACGTTCGACGCCAAAGGCAACGTGGTAACCGATGAGGGCAAGCCTTGGATCGGCGGATTGCCATTTACAGCGCCGAAGAATGGTATCGAATGCTTTGTCGGCATCACTTTGTCATGGGGTCGCCACGATGTGTCGTTCTATCCGGTTAAAGATTATGAAATTAATCCGGATGGTTCTCAGGGCTACTACTACGAAGTAATTTGGACCGAAATGCAGCCAGTAGCCAGAGTTACCATGGACCCGAAACCCTACTTGCCGGGACACGAGAATATGCTGCGTTATCAGTCCGTGTTGTTTACTTATCCCAATGACGCAAAGGGTACGTCGTTCCTTAATTCTTGGTACTACGATCAAACAAGATTTCCTGAGCTGCACGGCTATCTACCGCAATTCAAACGGGTACGACGGTTTCCGGCGAGCCAGCGCTTCGAGCCGCTAATTGCTGGCTCCACCTTGTATTTATCCGACGCTTGGGCTGCGGGCGATCCGTATCTAACTTGGGGAAACTACAAAATAATCGGGCGCGGGCCGTTCTTATCAGGACTATCGCAGAACTGGCACAGCGAGGATGAAAACTGGGAAGGCGGTACCCACGGCGGCCCGAAAGACGATACGTTTTGGGATACAAAAGTCGAGTTAATCCCCGAAGTAATCGTGGTCGAGGCGGAACCCACCTCGTACCCCCGAGCGCCCATCAGCAAAAAACGCGTTTGGTTTGATGCGCGTACCCTCCTGCCAGTTAACATGGTGAGTTATGACCGGCGTGGCGAACCGTTTAAATCGTTTGACGGGTCTTATTCCCTATATGAAAACGGCGCGGATTCAGTTCGTGACGGGGCCAACCCGTATTGGTCCTGGTGCAACGTTCACGCCCACAACGTACAAAGCGGTCGCATGACTCGCTTAGTCCAAGTTAAGAATTTGCGCGGCTATGAAATGACGGTCAATGATCCTGATGTTTATGAAAACTACCAGACCATCCAAGCGTTGCGCCGCATGGGTACGTAGCTCGCAACGCGTCTTTCTATCAACCACTCTTTCGCGGCGCTGACATCGTCGTTCTATAAGGTTCAGAACCCGAACCGTTAAGCTCCGGGTTCTGCGCGAATAGATCTATCCGTAATTCTGCCGACTATCGTCCGACTATCGTCCGACTATCGTCCGACTATCGTCAGGCACGACACTGCTTCCTCAACCCCATGGATGCCGCCGCCGTTTTGCGCCATGGCATGCCGTGCACCGTCGACTTGGCGTTTGCCCGCCTCACCGCGCAACTGCGTGACAAGTTCGTAGATTTGGCCAAGTCCGGTCGCGCCAATGGGGTGACCTTTAGATTCCAGGCCGCCTGAGACATTAATGGGGATTCGACCTCCCAACGTCGTCTCGCCCCTTTCCGCTATCGCGCCGCCATCACCGATATCGCAAAAGCCAAGCGCTTCCGACTCGATTACTTCGCCCGTCGCGCTCGCGTCGTGTACTTCCGCGACGTCGATGTCGTTAGGGCCAAGGCCTGCTTGCTCATAGGCCTTTTGGGCACCTAAGCGGCTGCAATGGCGGTTTAAGTCGGTTGCGCCACGTGTACTGCCGGTGCGGATCACGCTCGCTAAAACCTTCATCGCTCTCGCTTTCGCCACGTTGAGTTTCTTCAAGCCGCTGGCATTACAGACAATTGACGCTGCCGCGCCGTCGCTGATCGGCGAGCACATCGGCACGGTTAACGGAAACGTTACTGGCGCACCGCTCAAGACTTCGTCAATCGTAAACGCGCGGGTGTATTGGGCCAGATCATTCATTGTCGAATGTCCGTGGTTCTTGGACGCTATCGCTGCAAGCTGTCGTTGGGTGGTGCCGAATTCACGCATGTGCATGCGCGAAAATCCTGCATACACATCCATGAAGACGCTGTACGGCCGCGGCGAAGTTGAGCCTTCTGGAATTTCGACGCCGTCGCCCATACTGGTCCATGTCGCGAGAATGTTTTCAGCGTCATGTACGTCCCATGCGCCATCAAACGCGCTGAACATTTTTGCCTTATCTTCGGAGTACATTTTTTCCACGCCGATCGCTAACGCGATATCGGCAGAACCCGATTTCACGTAATTCACTGCTAAATGGAACGCCGTGCTCGCGGTGGCGCAAGCATTTTCTACGTTGATTATCGGGATGCCTTCGATACCGAACGTCCGAAGCGCGACTTCACCCCGTATCATGTCCTGGCCTTCCATATGACCTTGAACGCAATTACCGAAAAACGCGGCTTCTATGGAACCGGAATCGCAGCCAGCATCCTTTAACACGGCGGCAAGGGCCTCGCCGGTGAGATCTTTGAGACTGCGATCAAGATGCTTGCCAAATTTGGTCATGCTAACCCCGGCTATATAAATATCACTCATTTTTTATACTCCAAATATGATCGGTGAGCGCCGCTGCGCTGCGTCGCGAAATCGACCTAATGGTACCGCTATTGTGCTAACTGGTCGACGCGGGCCGAATGCGCCGAGAATGCGAATGAGGGCTTCCCAAGCCCAATTGATGCGCGAGCACGCTTGTGTATGATCGGTACGCTATTCAACCGACGATAGGACTGCAATGCCGAGTACCGACAACGCCGACACGAACTTGACGGGACATCGAGAGGTGGCAGCGCGAATTGCATGCCCGGTGTGCGGGGCGTTCAACTTCGAGCAGCTATTCATCAAACGCGACGAAACATTCGTAAGATGTACGAGCTGCACTCTTATGCTAATCAACCCGCCCCCGGATCTTTCGGTCACCACTGCAACCTACGACGAAGATTATAGCCAGGCTTATATTCGCAAGGCGCCAAAGAAGCTTAAACGATGTGTTGGTTGGGTCCGTCGTGTGCAAAAAAAATTCGTCCGCAAGGGTAAGTGGTTAGACGTTGGTTGCTCGGCTGGATTCGTGGTTAAAGCGGCTAGCGATTTAGGCTTCGATGCTTATGGCGTAGAGCTTGAACCCGCAGCGGTGAAGTGGGCCGGTGAAGTTCTGAATCTCGCAAACGTTCGTTGCGGCTTACTTGAAGAGCAAGACTACGATGCGGCATCGTTTGACGTCATTTCGCTGTATGACGTCATAGAGCATGTGCCCGACCTCAATCGGTTGCTAGCGGAACTGTATCGAATTCTGGCACCGGGCGGGATCATTGAAATCCGCACACCAGATGTTGGACATTGGCGGACGCCTAAGAAATTGTCACAATGGAAAGAAGTTAAACCATCCGAACACCTCTATTACTTCAATTTAAGGACCATACAAAAGCTATTCGAATCACATCACTTTCGAATAGCTTATCGACGTCCGATGTTCAATCCGGCGCTGGACATCTATTTCCGAAAATCGGCTTGAGTTGTGACTCTATTCTTAAGCCGCGACGGTAATATCTGCGAGCACGGGATCACTATCCACGGCGACCTCGTTATCAATTAGCCGACCGCAACCTGGACAGAAGAATTGGCGAAACGTTACCAAATCGTCGATGAACCGCTCAGGTGCTCCAATCAATGGGTTTGAGTCCGTCACAGGATGATCCTCGCGAATACATCCTTCTTTATAATTTTTTTCCGCATCGCCAAGCTCGGTTGAGCAAGTAGCGCACGTCCAAAAGCGATCGTCGCCGTCCGCTAAAACGTTCAGCCCGCTACCTGCTTCAAAGACTAAGCTGCCGTTGCGTACCACGGACGGCATGGCGTGTTTCGCGACACGTGCAGCACGGATACTTTTCCGCCGTTCGCTCGTTGCTGCGACGTCTACTTGACCGTCCGCATTCAGCACCGCGCCGTAGATTTTTTGTGCGGTTGCTTCGGTAACAGAATAATCTTCCAGATCCTTGTTGATATCTTCGGGCGCGCGGTCCATCGGATCACCAAAGCCACCACCGCCTGTCCACCTAACGGCGTATACATCGCTCGCATGTTGCGTAAAGTTCTCTTCACGCAATTGCAAGGTCACGGCATCGCCCGTCAATTGATTCGTGTCGTCCGGCATGTCCGAAGCATCAATGCGTTGTTGGATATCACTGTTGCGGATAAACGTATACGCGTTAGTCGTCGATGGGTAGCCGCCCATGAGGCCCGACGACGTCGGCGTTGCGTTACCGGATGATAAGGTATCTTGAGTAATCACATCCGTGTTGTGTGGGATGAAGCAGCTTTCGGCTGACAGGCCGCCACGGTATTGCCCGGCGCCGCCTGAGTCCGGTAGTTCTTTGCGATAGAGAAACAGTACCGGGAAACTCTGCTCTGTGTGTTCGATATTCGGTAGTTGGCAAATCGGGGTACGTGATTGCCCGCCAGTGTTGATACCGTCGGCCATCGAAAATGCCCCAATGGCACCACCGATCGGATCGATTAACAAATAACCGTAGCGTTCCCCCCATTGATCGGTGCCGCGAAATAAGGTCGCTGGCCACTGGCTGGTGCCGCCGATGCACATAATATCCTTGCGCATGGTCGGGTCCGGGTAGATCAATTTAGAGAGGACGTTGTACGCGGGGTACAACGAAATCTCCATGGATTGGATAGGCGCGGTTGAAACTGATGCGGGGAAATGCGCGCAATTAAATGTTCCTGGCGTCGGATCAAATTCGATATGGCGTAGCGCGCCGCCACAAGCAAAGTATTGGTCCCAACACAGAAGTTCGTTTACGGCGACCATAATCGAGCCGCGCCATCCTGAATAAGTGGCATTCATGGCTCCATCTTGATCGGCCGTTCCGTCATTAGTGAATATTAATTTCGAACCTTCTTTGCGCAATCCGATCATCACGCGATGTGTACGCCGATCGCCTGGGCGGCAGGCCTCAACGTAAGTACGGTCTTGCCAGAAACCGTCTGGTAATTGCGACATTTTTTCGAGATAAGATTTCTCCGAGTTATCGATTACCCGTTTCATTACGCCTTTAACCGTTTTCACGCCGTACCGCTTGATCAAGTCGAGGACTCTTTCGCGAGCCGTCGTATTGCCCGCCATTTGGGCGCGGAAATCGAGTGCGACCAAATCGGGTTTGCGTGACGAACGCAAATACACGGCCTCGATGTCTCTTCGAATTTCGTAATTTTCGATTATTTTAAGAGGCGGTAGGAGGATCCCTTCGTCGTAAACCGATTCGGCCGATGGACAAAAACTACCTGGCGTGATGCCACCGATGTCGTATTGGTGCAGGCAGTTGGTGACCCAGCAAAATAGTTCGCCTTCCCAAAACACGGGGCACAACAACATCACGTCTTGTTGATGGGCGGCGCCGACCCAGGGATCGTTGGCAATGAACATGTCACCTTCGTTGATGCCCGGATTGTCGCTACGAAATTCTAAAGTCCACTTCACCTGCGTATCGGTCACGCCGGACATGTATTGCATGTAAGGGCCGAAGTAGACGAATTCGGCATCTTCGGTGAGGATCGATGGATTGAGATCAAGCGCGTACATCGCGACTGGCGAACCAGAAATTCGCTGGATCGTGGCGCCGTGCTCCTCGTTAATCTGCCACAAATTGTGTCTGACTACTTCGTAAGTTACGGGATCAATCTCGCTATCCCAAGTTTTATGCAGTTTGAGTTTTTCTGAAATGTTAAGAACTTTCGGCGGTACGTACGGTTGATCAACGCCGTTGAAATCAACGTCAGTCATTTCACTAATTCTTGGCATATCGATGTTCCTTGAGTTTACTTGGAGCGAGTCGGTGTTACGCGCTATTCGGATCAATAACAAAATTACCTAACGCATCGACGCCGACGGACTGGTGCGGATGGATGACCATGGACGTTGTTGCCGTTTCTATTACGCACGGCCCGTCTAGTGAGTTTCCCGGGACGAGTTTATAGCCATCATAGATTGGGGTGCTTAGTAGTTTCTTTCCTTCTGCCCAGTAAATATCGCGCGAACCACTGCGGGCCGCGTGATCAATGATTGGTGTCAGCGTTGTGGCTTCCACGAGTTGCGGTTTTTGCGATTGGGCGCTCGCCCGACAGCGGAATGTTACGATTTCGAGACGCGCGCCGGGCAGCGCCGCGCCGCGGCCATAGAGTCGCTCGTAACGTGTAACGAAGCGATTACGCAAACCATCCATGTCCTCATTCGATAGCGTTGGAGCGTCCAGATCAACTTCGACTTCGTTTATCTGACCTCGATGGCGCATGTCGATTGATAATGCGAACCGGTGTCGAGCTGGGTCGACCCCATCGGCAATGAGTTCTTCGCGTCCGCGTTCTTGCAACTCAGACAAAAGGCCGTTGAGTTTATCGATATCAAACGGCGACGACATAATATTTACTTGTTCGCTCACGTGCAGGATATCCGCCGAGGCGGCACCAAAGGCGCACCATACAGCGGCAGTATCGCCCTGCGGCACGATTACTTTTTGTACGCCGAGTTCGCGCGCCGCGACACCCATATGTACCGGGCCGGCACCGCCAAAAGCGAACACGACGAATTCGCGGGGATCGAGTCCTTTCTGCACCGTCACTTTTCGAATTAAATCGGCCATTTGGAATTCCGCGATCTGGGCGACACCGCTCGCCAGTTCCAGCAATTCCATGTCGAGTTCATCGGCTATTACTTGCAAGGCTTTCGCGGCGGCGTCGCGATCAAGTTGCATCGTGCCGCCAGCAAAATTATCCGGGTCGAGATAACCTAGTACCAGATCGGCGTCAGTGGTTGTGGGCACCGTGCCGCCGCGTCCGTAACAAACCGGGCCAGGATCGGCGCCTGCGCTATCCGGACCGACTCGTAAGGCTTTCGTGGTTTTGTCGATCCAGACCTTACTGCCACCGCCTGTGCCCAAGGTTTGGACGTCCACTTTAGGTAGAAAATATTCGTATTGATGGACGATGCTGCGATAGGAGACAACGGGGCGGCCTTCATAAATAACGCCAACGTCAAACGAAGTACCTCCGAGATCGGTTGTGATCACATTCGGGAAACCCATCAACTCACCCAAATACACTGAGCCGGTGACACCGCTGACGGGTCCCGAATCTAGTGTTAATAGTGGCGCTTCGCTAGCCTTACTCACGGATATCGTGCCACCCGCACATTGCGTTATTTGCAACGGCGGTTGGTAACCCATTTCTTTTAACTGACCGTCTAGACGCGTGACATAGCCGACTGTTGTCGGGCCGATGTAGCCGTTCAGAGCCACCGCAGTTGTGCGTTCATATTCGCCCCACTTTGGCGCCAGTTCCGTGGAGCAAGTGATGTAGAGATCCGGCGCCAATTCCTGCGCGATTTCTTTCACGCGGCGCTCGTGACTGGGATCGAGGAAACTCCATAGAAAGCAAATCGCGAGCGCTTCACAACCCGCATCACGTAGCTCAATGATTGCCGCACGCGCCTCCGCTTCGTTGAGCTGGACAATCACTTTACCGAAACAATCCACTCGCTCCGAAATGCCGCGAATAAGGCGCTTGGGAATAATCGGATCGGGCTTACTGCTTTCTGGAATGTGCACAATGAGTTTAATGTCTTGGCCACTCAAGCCTCGCGAGCCGCGCATGATATGAATCACATCGTTGTGGCCCTTGGTCGTAATCAATCCAACTTTTGCGCCACGACGTTGAATCACGGCATTCGTGCCAACCGTTGTGCCATGCGCGAGTACGGCTATTGAGTTAAGCAATTCGGGCAGCTCGAGCCCAATCTTCTTAGCCGCGCGCGACACAGCCTCGAGCACACCCTCGGCGAAATTGCTTGGTGTAGACGGAGCCTTCGAAATAGTTAGGGTACCGGCCTCATCAATCAATACACAGTCAGTAAATGTCCCGCCGATGTCGAGGCCACAGAGATAAGAAGGCATGGAGGAAATATCCTTTATGAGATGATGGTATACGCCGGGGACCGAAGACGGTGCGGGTATCTGGGGCCGTAACGAAATTGAACGATCGTTCAAATTTATACGAACGGTGAATCCGTTTCAAGTAGTATAGGGGCGCTATGGCTAACACCGAAAATGACCTGTCGACCCAAGATCGGATCCTAAACGCATCCGAAAACTTGTTTGCGGAATACGGCTTCGACGGTGTCTCTTTGCGCAAGATCACGCAAGCTGCTGGCGTTGAACTCGCATTGGCAAACTATCACTTCGGGCCGAAGACGAACTTGTTTCTAGCCGTCGTTAGCCGCCGTGCAGATGAACTCAACGAAGCACGCACTCACGCACTCAAGGCGCTTGATGCGTCGGCCTCAATTGAGCAATTGATTGACGCATTTACGCGACCATTCACTGAAAAAAGCATGCGCGGCGGACCTGGGTGGAAAAGCTATGGGCGCTTAATTGCCCAAATCGCGAATTCGCCGCGTTGGACAGAAGTCGTGATGGTTACCCAGTTCGACCCCGTCGCGAGGCTGTTTATCGATAAGGCGAAGCTAGTGTTACCGTCGTGCGAGGAGAACGATGTCTATTGGGCATTCCATTTTCTGTTAGGCGCAATGATGACGACGTTTGCGGAAACGGGCCGCATCGATCGGCTTTCCAGGGGGCGCTGCCGATCATCAGATCTTGACGTCATTCACGCCAAAATGGTGCCGTTTCTTGCTGCCGGATTTCGCGCTATCTGTGACAGTAGTGCGTCCCGGTAAGTGGTCTTACACAAATCAAGGCATAATCAGGTCAAACGCGATTCACTAGGGAATGCACGATATGAGTGACTCTTTCAATGCTTGCGGGGTAATTACAATTACAACCGACTTCGGCCACCGGGGGCCGTTCGTCGGCACGATGAAAGGCGTTATCTTGAACCGCTTTTCTAATGCCAAGATCATCGACTTAACTCACGAAGCGTTCGTCCACTGGCCAGCTGAGGCTGGATTTTGGTTGGAACGCTCATTCCGCTATTTTCCAAACGGGACAGTTCATTTAGCCGTGGTCGATCCGGGTGTCGGCACGGATCGATCCGTGTTGTTGGTTATCGCTGAGCAGCATCTGTTTTTAGCGCCCGACAATGGCCTACTTGCAGGTGTCATCGAGTCTTGTGAGGCGACGGTGATCTGCGTCGATGAGGAAAAATTGACCGGAATTGCGCTTGAATCTGTCAGTGCGACATTTCACGGCCGTGATATTTTCGCGCCGTTAGCAGCCGCGCTCGCCGCAGGCCAAGTTTTGCCCACGGAACTTGGCGCGCCGACGGAGGATTTCATTCCATCGTTGATCGAGCCGCCCAATATGCGCGGGGGCGAACTCCACGGAATTGTGATCACATCCGATAATTTCGGGAACTTAATAACGAACATCGACCGATCAGAACTAGTATCCTTTAAATCGCCGGTTGTTCACGCCGGCGGACACGATATTCCGTTATTGAGAACCTATGCAGATGTCGCTCCTGGTGATCTATTAGCGTTGATCAATTCATTACAAGTCGTCGAAATTGCGCGTGCTGAACGCAGTGCGGCAGAATTACTCGGTATTGGCCGAGGTGCGCCGGTCTTGATCCGCGACGCCGGGTAGTAGCAACGAAATTTCGGGGCTAGCGTAGCGGTTTACGCATTCAGACCGGACTACTCCGTGGTATGCGGATCGGATACCATGAGCGCCCCTAATCAACGGCCGCCGCTCGGCCTAGCAGCCATCGGAAATCAATGAGCGTTCTCAGCTGGATTGTCGCGTTTAGCGTACTCGGTAGCTTACTCAGCGTCGCCACGGCTGCAGCGTATTTACTATTACCTGAACGCACACGAGTGCGGAGCCTATCCGCGCTAGTGAGTTTCGCGACCGGCGTTCTGCTTGGGGTCGCCTTTATTCATCTACTCCCTCACGCGCTCGACCACGAATCGACGCCAGGTTCGAGCGGCGTGATGATGACAGTCTTGATAGGCATTTTCGTTTTTTTTATTCTCGAGAAAGCGTTAATTTGGCGCCACGCACACCACCACGGGCATGAATCGCACGACGAGGATCGAGGCGCGCAGTCCGCCGGGGCACTCATCGTTGTCGGCGATACATTCCACAATTTTCTCGACGGCATATTGTTGACTGCTGCATTTATTACCGACATTAACGTCGGCATCGCGACAGGCATCGCAATCGTCGCGCACGAAATACCGCAAGAGCTAGGAGATTTCGCCATCCTCATTAATTCGGGGATGTCGCGGTGGCGAGCATTCATGTTCAACGGGATAACCAGCCTTGCGATGGTTATTGGGGCCTTACTGGCCTGGTGGGCAATTCAATACGTTCAAGCTGTCTTGCCGCACATCCTCGCCTTCACGGCAGCCAGTTTCATCTACATCGCCGTGGCGGACTTAATTCCAACACTTCACCGAGGTATTAGACTCAAAGACACTGTCGTTCAACTCACGCTAATCAGCGCTGGAATTTTGCTTATCATCGCCTTCCAAGAATCGCATTTGGTCTAGGCACCGATTCGAATGAATAACTATGATCTTGATATTCGACGCCTGCGCGAGCGCGAGGGCGAAAAGTGGACACAATACCCCGACGACGTCATCCCGGCGTGGGTCGCGGACATGGACTTCCAGATTGCGAGCCCGATCCGCGAGGCCCTCGAACGCAAGCTCGCACGCTCAGACTGTGGTTATCCAGTCGGGGTGGAAACGAGCGGCTTGCCGGAAATCTTTTGTCAAAGAGTCTCAGAACGGTTCAACTGGGATGTATTTGCACACCAAGTTGACCTATTTAATGACGTCGTCCAGGCCATGTATTTCGGGATACTGGCGCTATCAGAAGAGACTGATGGCGTCGTAATCCAAACTCCAATCTATCCACCGTTTATTAGTTCCACGACGGCAACCAAGCGTCGTCTAGTCTCGTGCCCGTTAATATGGAGCGCGCGTGGTTACGAAATCGATTTTGATTACATGCGAAGCCAGATCGACCGGACGACCCGAGTTCTGCTGTTTTGCAACCCGCATAACCCCACCGGCCGAAGCTTTAACAGGAACGAACTTGAACAGCTCGCGGAGATCGTACTCGAAAATAACTTGACGATCATTTCGGATGAGATTCATGCCGATCTGGTTTTTGAACCGAACAAGCATATCCCGATCGCGAGTCTGTCGAACGAAATTGCGGAGCACACTGTTACGCTAATGTCGGCAAGTAAGGCGTTCAATATCGCTGGAATTTGCATGGCGTTCGCGGTGTTCGGTAGCGACCGCTTACGCAAGAAATATTCGCAAGTGCCGCGCCATCTGCGCGGCGGGGTATCGGCGCTCAGCATTGCTGCAGTGACTGCGGCATTTACTGAAGGGCAAGACTGGCTAGACGACACGCTAGGGTATCTACAGCGCAATCGCGATTATTTAGCGGCCCATGCCCGCAAAAACTGGACCGACGCTACTCATCACTCGCCTGAAGCAACGTATCTGGCTTGGTTTGATTTCAGCTCCTATAAGTTATCGCCCGATCCGTACGCGTTTTTTCTGAAACACGCAAAAGTCGCTCTCAGCAATGGCGCTCGGTTTGGGGATCCCGGACAAGGATTTGTGAGGCTGAACTTCGCGACATCGCGCGACATCTTGTCGGATATCTTAAGCCGAATGGACGCGGCAATTCGATCAAGTAAGTAGACCGCGCACGGTAGCGTCGTGCCGATGGGCATCGTGTGCGGTATAAATCGGTGTGGTGCGAATTACGCTGCTACTGATCGTAAATCCAATCCAAAAATGCATCTTGAATTGCTTTTCCTGGTCCTTGATGAGCCGTTTTATAATTGACTATGAGCGCGACAGTATAAATTTTGCCGCTACGCGCGTTTACGTATCCCGTGATCGCGGAAACGCCATCGATACTGCCCGTTTTTAAATGCATACGTCCTACTTCAGGGCGATCCTTGAAGCGGCGGCTGGTCGTGCCGTCCAATCCAAGAAGCGATAGCGAAGAAACAAACTCGGGCATATACGGACTACGGTAGGCGTGCCGCAGTAACTGGTTCATGAAGCCCACGCTCACCCTTGCGTCGCGCGATAAACCTGCGCCGTTATCGATAATTAGGCTTGAGTCGTCTATTTTATTTTCGTGAAAGTAGTCGCGAACGACCTCGATGCCTTGTTCTTTCGTATATGGCGGTTTGAATTTCGCCGTTGCTAAGGAATAAAGCAACTGGCGAGTCATTACGTTATTGCTCCATTTGTTCACCCCGCGAATTATTTCAGCGAGCGGCTGCGATTGTTTCGTCACAAACGCGCGCTGCTTTGGCGCTACGCCTTTGCGAACCGTGCCGTCAATCGATCCTCCCCAATGTTTCCAAAGGCGCTTGAATGTCCCATAGGCGTAAGTGTCGTGATTCAGGACACTACGTCGCATTGAATGAGACCGACAACCGGACGGAAATGCGCCTGCAAATACGACGTGGTCGTTCGTTGCTGGATCGAAAATTCGCATGTCGATTCCGCGCTCGTAGCCGTCGCATTTCCTTTTCGAAATCGAAAGATTATTGGTCACGCGCAAATTCGACATTTCTGGATGAACACGGATATCCACGTGTTTGCCGTCGCGGGCCGGGTAAAATTGGAATTCAACTGCTTTGAAGTTCACCATCGTGGCATTCGGTATGACGTTGTAGAGTCGGTCGGGCCGCGCATCGAACGCACCAGGATCGCTCGCCGGAACGTCGAAGAAACTGTCGTCGACGACTAAATCCCCGGTGATTTTTTTTACGCCGCGCGAATAAAGCTCGCCGAGCATTTTCCAGAATTCATCCGTGACCAGATTCGGGTCGCCGTGGCCTTTGATCAGGAGATCCCCCTCTAAGACGCCGTGTTTAATGGGTCCGAGAGCATAGATTTCTGTTGGCCACGTATACGTGGGTCCGAGTACTTCCAGTGCAGTGAACGTCGTCACTAACTTGATCGTCGAAGCGGGATTTCTCGCTAGATTTTCGTTCAGCCGGACTAGCGGCCTATCAGCGCCGATCTCTTGCGCGATAAGACTAATCGCGCTTGCCGGAATTTTATACGCGTCGATAAGTTTCTGGACACTCGCAGGGACAAGATTGTCGGCTTCGGTGCGCGATGGGGAGCCTGTGACGATGATTGCCGTCGCGAGTACAAGGAATTGGATTGTTAGGCGCCGACGACATGATCGTCGAATGGCTCGGCGCCATCTAGAAGGTCTTAACGTAGAGCCAGATACTTCTTTAAGTGATGACATCGGAAAGTCTCTAAATCCCAAGATTCATTTGTTAAACGGCCGTGCGAATCGTCAGACAGAACGTAAGTTTGCGCCTCAATAAATTCGTGGTTAGCAAGTTCAAGTGTGACGATCTCACGTTTATACAAGCTCGATTCGAAACGGTCCAGTCTTGACCACAGATCCGGACTGATCCCAGCGAATACTCGTCCTTGAGTAGCGCAAGCTTCGCGATAAATGATCGCCGGATATGCCGCATTGCGCACTTTGAAACAAGCGTAATCGCGTAGTTTGGCCGGTCGCCCCGATGGCCCGGGAATCCCGAGCACGACGGCCAACAACTCCGGAGCCAAAAGCGTCCCGTAAGCAAACAAACAGTCATTCATCAGTGGAGAAAAATAGTGTCGCTATGAAATGACGCCGGATGCGCGTAATTCTGCTTGCTGTTCTTTCGATAGGTTGAGTAATTCGGAAAATATTTCATCGTTGTGGGAGCCGAGCCTAGGCCCCGGCCAAACGGTAGCGCCTGGTGTTTCTGACAAATGCGGCACAATTGCTGGGATAGTCAATGGTTCACCGTCAACGGTTACTGTTTGTAATAGACCACGCGCCGCGTATTGTGGGTCGGTAAAAATGTCGGCCACACTGTAAATGGGACCGGCGGCGACACCCGCGTCGTCGAGTTTCTGAAGAATTGTCGCAGACGGTTCGGAGCTAACCCAGTGAGCGATTTTCCCGTCGATCTCATCTTGGTGCTGAACGCGTTTGTTGTTATCCGCCAGTCGTGGGTCGTCCCCCATCTCGCTCTGCCCCATCACCTTGGCCAGTCGCTTAAACATTGAATCCGTGTTCGCGCCGATGACAATGAGTTTCCCATCGCCGCAGCGATACGTGTTCGATGGGACGATACCGGTCAGCGTTGAGCCCGACGGTTCGCGAATTATTCCGGCTCCGTCGTATTCTGGCACCACGCCTTCGAGCAAGTTGAAAACGCTCTCAAAAATCGCGACATCGACCACTTGACCTTTTCCATTGCCACCGCGAGTGCGGTTTATGTAGGCGAGCAAAATGCCTAATGCTGCGTGAATCCCTGCCAAGGTATCGCCCATACTCAAGTTTGGACGGACTGGCGATTGGCCAGGAAATCCATTCACGTAGCGGAATCCGCCGAAGCCTTCGCAGACCGAGGCGAAACCCGGCTTGGGGGCCGACGGACCGGTTTGTCCATAGCCAGAAATCCGTGCGTAAATGAGTCCCGGGTTGGATTGCTTAAATTCGTCGGGACCTAAACCCCATTTTTCCATCGTGCCGGGCTTGAAGTTCTCCACTAAAATATCGGCGGATCTGATCAGATCACTCATGAGCTCTCGACCGCGATCGCTTTTCAGATCTAACGTAACGGATTTTTTATTTCGGGCGAGACTGGACCACCAAAGGGATTGACCGTTGCGAAGCTGCCGCCAACCGCGGATTGGATCGCCTTTGTCCGGCGGTTCAACTTTTATGACTTCGGCGCCAAAATAACCAAGAATGGTGCCTGCAAATGGGCCGGCCAATAGCTGTCCCGTTTCGATAACTCTAAGCCCGTCAAGGGGGCGTGCTGCGACGCTTTGTGCATCCATAGTGGTTTGCTGACCTCAAGGTTTGCGAAGATCCGAATGATTGCGGCAGGCAAGGCGTAACCGCTAGGTCCAGTATTTCAGACCGCTATTTTGCGCGGGCGAGGGTTCTGGATCCAGCGATCAGCAAGGTGGCCATCAATAAGCCAAAAATAATTCCAACACTGTTGGCGATTATGTCTTCTAGCGATGCCATACGATACGGGACGATCGCTTGGCCGGTCTCGATAACTGCACCAAGCAAAAAAAACCAACTCGAAATTACTTGCCAGCGATGCCGCAGGGCCGCAATCGCAAACCACATCGTTAATCCGGAGTAGGCCAGTACGTGTGCCACTTTATCGCTATAACCGGGCACAGTTTGCGGTATCGGAACATTCGGAGCGAGCGATAAAGCGATAACGATCGCGACCAGCAACCAGCCGATGCGCAGGTGTACGTAGGGGGAAACTAAATGGAGGGTCACGTCGTTAACTAGAAAATAAAGTTCCCGGCCGCGAATTTGATTCAGTTGGCTGGAGAATTCACGTTCATAAAAGCGTATTAGTCAGTGTTTTGTACGATGTAACGGAATAGATCAGATTCCGAGAGCAAACCACACAATGCGCCGTCCTCGTCAACTACAGGTAAACCGCTGACCTTTACTTGCAGCATGGTTTGCGCCGCGAGACTCAGCGACGCATTGTAGGGAATCGAGATCGGATCTGGGGTCATTAAATCTCCAACCGTGAGGCGTTCAGGACACTTATTTAATTCGGCAGCAACACCTGCCTTGGCCGCCCGGACATCGCCAAGGCTCAATATCCCTGTCAGTTCTTTATCGTCGACAACCGCCAAGCGTCGGATTCCGTGCTCATCCATTAATGCCGCCGCATCGTCAAGACTAGTATCAGAACTGACGGACACGACGGCTTCAGTCATCCAATCGAGAACTCGTTCGCTCATGATGTTAGCAAATGCTCCGACCGCAAAATCTGCCATTGCGGCGTTAGGGTTAAATATTCAATATAAGTAAGGTACTTACGCGAATTAAGTGTGGCACATTGTCGAATTGTTTTTGAGTTCCATCGCACATTTTCGCTTAATGAGAAAATTGCGTATGCGAACCCTCAGAATTGACGCCTGGGAATTTTAATCCACCAATTAACCGATGGTCACGCCGCAAGAAATGACCTCCGTAGCCAATGTCGGGAGATGTCCGATCCAAACGCCAATCACAATGTGTTCAGCTACATCGGCCGCTCAGGTGAAGAATTTAGCGCAGTCAGCCGATATATTTCGTGATGAGTCTAATTGCCGACAATGTTCTAGCGCCTAAATTGCGGCAAGCGGTGCTTCTTGGGATCTGCGCGTGGTGGGTTGCGAGCGTGTCAGCCGCCGAATTCGGTGAAGGTGTCGCGGCATATAAACGCGGTGACTTTGCCAACGCCGTTATTATATTTTCCGAGCTCGCTCAAAGTGAAGACGCGCGGGCCCAATTTGCGCTCGGGCTTCTATACGATAACGGCGATGGCGTGGAGCTTGACCAAAGCCTTGCGGCGCAATGGTACGGTAAAAGCGCCGTGCAAGGTTACGCAAAAGCGCAGTACAACCTAGCTTTGTTGTTCAGCCAGGATGAATCATCCCCGCAGAACAAGGATCTCGCAAGAACCTGGTTTATCCGTGCTGCGGAATCTGGCAACGCTGATGGCGTCGCGTGGCTGCGCGACGCTGCTGATAAGAGCGATCCGGATGCGCAATACCATCTTGGACGGATGTACCTTCTGGCCAAGGGTGTTCCGCGAAACGAATCGGAAGGATTTAGATGGATGTCGCAAGCAGCAAGTTCGCATCACACCCAAGCGTGTTACAACTTAGGCGTCTTGTATGAGAATGGCCGTGCCGCTAAACGATCCTATACGGAAGCCATTATGTGGTACCAGATCGCGGCCGCAGGCGACTGGAATCCAGCGCACTACAATTTAGCCCGGCTGTATCGGTTAGGTCGAGGGGTCGTACAGGATTTGGACCGTGCCGAAAAATCGTATGAAAGGGCAGCCAATGCGGGTCTGCGCGAAGCGCAGCTGTCGCTAGCCATGCTCTATGAAGCGGGGCAAGGATGGCCACGCAATGCAGCTAAGGCGTTCTACTGGTATAAAACCGCCGCCGCCGGCGGGATCGCTGATGCGCAAGTAAACCTCGGCTATCTCTACGGTGCTGGACGCGGCACGCCTAAAGATCTTATCGAGTCATTGGCCTGGTACACGGTAGCGGCAGACATGGGTCACCCAGTCGCGATCGAAAATACGGCGATACTCGAAAGAGCCCTTGGGCCTGCGCAGATTGCCTTGGCGCGCAGCCGCGCGAAGGAGCTCAATCGTCGAGCGGACAGTTCAACGGTGGTCCAGGAATTTAAATTACCAGGTTCATCCGAACCCCAGCTAGCGCCTGATTTTGGAACGAACGGGTAGGCACGGACAATGGGGTGGTCGCCATGCGTAATCGCTGTTCTAGAACAACTCAACACACTTACCTTGTAGCGTTCACTACCTACGCTTGATTTTACCACCGAGCGTGTAGCGTCGTTGTCTTATGAAAACTCCGCGAGCTTATAGCTTGCAGCGATCCCGACGAAGACGACCGCGCCATACCAATTGTTATTCATAAATGCCTTGAAGCATTGTTCTGGCATTCTCGAATGAATCAAATATTGTTGGTACGTAGCGAGTCCAGCACAAACTAGCAATGCCACGGCAAACGGCCAGCCTAATTGAGCTTCGCGTCCGACAATTCCAAGTCCGAAGAGCATCACTATTTGAAATGCGCCCACAAATTCGCGGTCTGTTTCAGCGAACAAAATCGCCGTCGATTTGATGCCGATTTTCAGATCGTCCTCACGATCTACCATTGCATATTGGGTGTCGTAAATTAACGCCCACAGCACGGCTGTGGCTAATAGTGCCCACGCAATGTTCGGTACGCTGCCGATTTGCGCTGCGAACGCCATCGGGATCCCCCAACCAAACGCCAGGCCGAGAAAAACCTGGGGCAGGTAAGTGTAGCGTTTCATAAACGGATAAATTATGGCGAGCGCCACGGCGACAAACGCTAACTGGATAGTTAATTTGTTCATTAACAACACGATTAGACCTGACAGGGCGATCAGGATAGCGAACAAAACTAGCGCTTCGATTTCCGATACGCTACCTCGCGCGAATGGTCGGTCCTTTGTACGGTCTACAGCGCCATCGAAATTACGATCGGCGAAATCATTGATCACGCATCCTGCAGAGCGCATGCCGATCGTCCCTAAGATAAAAACGATAAGGACTTTAGGATCAGGGGATCCGCTGGACGCGATCCAAAGCGCCCACAAAACCGGCCATAGCAACAATAAAGTACCGATTGGGCGATGGAGACGCATCAGTCGGACATACGTAACAGCGCGGTCTTTTAGCAGTTGCAATGTCATCGCTGGGGTTTTTCCTCTTAACGGCAGCCGACAGCGCACCAGACCAATAGGTCACGATGCGTTGAGTTGGAGTACGAAATCTTACCAAGGTTGATGGACTATTCAGCGGTTTGCTAGCTATTTTTTCTAGACATTGACGTATTCTATTCGACTCGTGAGCCAACGCTCGATGATGCGCTCAACGATATCGGGATCGGATTTCAGGAGGTCGTTCGCAGCCTGCTGGACTAGCGGTAAAAGCTCATGATCTCGCGACAAATCTGCTATTCGATATTCGGATTCTCCTGTTTGCCGAGTGCCCAAAACCTCGCCGGGTCCGCGCAATTGTAAATCGCGTTCCGCAATGACGAAGCCGTCAGTCGAATCACGCATCACCTGAAGTCGAAGTTTTGCGGTTTCGCTTAGTGGCGTTTTATAGAGTAGTAGGCAATCGGCCGATGTCGTTCCGCGTCCGACCCGTCCTCGTAGCTGGTGTAGTTGTGACAACCCCAAGCGTTCCGCGTTATCAATTACCATCAAACTGGCATTCGGTACGTCGACACCCACTTCAATGACGGTCGTTGCGACTAGTAGATCAAGCTCGCGCGTTGTAAAAGCGCTCATGACGTGCGCTTTATCTTTTTCTGATAGCCGACCATGTATCAGACCGATTCGAATGTTCGGTAGGGCCGTGGACAAGTAATTCAAGGTGTCGGTCGCGGCCTGCGCATCGAGTAGATCGGATTCATCGATGAGCGGGCACACCCAATAAGCCTGCCGTCCGCTTGCACAGGCCAACGCGATGCGTTGTGCAATTTCGTCGCGTCGCGTATCCGAAATTACCACGGTGCGCACGGGTTTTCGATTTGGTGGAAGCTCGTCCAGAATGGACACGTCGAGATCTGCGTAAGCCGTCATGGCGAGCGTCCGTGGAATCGGAGTGGCTGTCATAATTAGCTGATGCGGTCGCAATTTTCCGGCCGCTCCTTTATCCCATAGCGCGAGTCGCTGGTGGACGCCAAAGCGATGCTGCTCGTCAACGATAACTAAACCAAGCTTAGGGTAAGTAACGCCATCTTGAAAAAGCGCGTGTGTGCCTACGATGAGGCTCGGCTGTCCTTCGCTAATCTGCGAGATTATGCCCTTGCGGCGTTTCTGCGGGAGGCGCCCAGTGAGCATCATGACAGGGATATCGAGAGCTCCGAACCACGCTTCAAAGTTCCGGCGATGTTGATCTGCAAGGAGCTCGGTCGGCGCCATTATCGTTACTTGATAGCCTGCCGCGATGGCGTTTAAAGAGACGGCTGCCGCAACCGCGGTTTTGCCCGAGCCAACATCGCCTTGCAGGAGTCGGAGCATCGGAATGGCTTTCGACAAATCTAAATCAACTTCTTTGATCACGCGAGACTGCGCACCAGTGAGTCCGAACCCGAGCCGCTCCAAAAACCGGTCGCGCAAGTTCTTCGCAAGTTTGAGTCGTGGGGCTGCGTGCGCTTGCGCGCTATGGCGCATTCGCTTGAGGCTCAATTGATGGGCAAGAAGTTCTTCGAATGCGAGCCGGCGTTGACTTACGTGAGTGCCACTCAGGAGTTCTCCTACCGGAGCATTTGATGGCGGCCGATGCAGGTAATCTAGCGCGAATTCCAGCGATGGCAATTCTAGCGCGTCGCGGATCGAGGGCGGAATAAAATCTTGGATCGCGCTACCTTGGGTACTATCTAATAAGGTGACGCACTGATCCATTAGTTTGCGTAACCGTGCCTGTCCCAGTCCTTCTGTGGCCGGATAGATTGGCGTCAAGCGGTCTTCCATGGGCGCAGGGACGTCGGGGTCGATTGTCAGACACTCTGGATGAACCATTTCAAGAGATTGCGCGCCGCGTCGCACCTCACCGTAACAGCGAATGGTTCGCCCGCGCGTGAATCGATTCTGTTGCGCCCGATTGAAATGAAAAAATCGCAGAATAATGGCACCGGTTCCGTCGCTTAGACGAACGACGAACGAGCGTCGGCGCCCAAGCAGAACTTGCGAAACGTCAACAGTTCCTTGTACGACCACCTCGACTCGCGGTACGAGACCGCCAATCTCTGAGAGTCTGGTACGGTCTTGGTAGCGAAGTGGTAAATGAAATAGTAAATCGCGAATCGACCAAATGTGTAGTCGTCCGAGCTTCTCGGAAAGGTTTGGGCCGACGCCTTTGAGAACGGTAACTGGGTCGTTGAGTTTCAATGACATCCTTGCCGAACTTTGATTGTGGTAGCCGCGCGTGGCGCTGCTTAGGCTTTTTTCCGCATTACTCGAGCAACTGTTTTAATCGCTCGCAGCCGACGAATGAGATCGGCGAGATGCTTTCTGTTTTTTAAAGCTACCACCAGGCGCATGTGTGAATAACGCTCATCACGCTCGCTAAATTCTACATCTTCTATATTGCCGTTTTCTTGCGCAACGGCGGCAGCTAATGTGGCAAGAACCCCACGCTGGTTCACAACGTCTAGCGACAGTTCGACCCGAAAGTCCTGATCGATGTCCAGGGCCCATTGTACGTCGACCCATTTGTCATGATTGTCGCGACCATCGACGACATTCGAGCAGGAAGACTGGTGTATGACGATCCCGCGTCCCGAGGTCAAGATACCGACGACTTGATCGCCCGGGATCGGGTAACAGCATTTCGGAAAACTAACGACCATTCCTTCCGTGCCATGGATTAGCAGGGGATTGGGGACTGGTTTTCGGCGTAGCAGGCGGCGTTTTTGCTTCGGCTTCGGAAAATCATCGGGAACGCCGGAAAGTGCGCGAGCGACAAGCGGGGAAGGACGGTTGCCAAGGCCAATCTCGGTGAGTAGATCATCTAAATTCGCCAGCTTGAAATTCTCTAGTGCCGTACGCAGCCTTGCGGGCGGCAAGGTCGATAAGCTGATAGAAAACTGCTCAAGGTCTCGTTCCAACATCCGCTTGCCGAGCGCTTGCGCTTCGTCCACCTGCAAGTTCTTTAAGAAATTACGGATCGTCGCTCGGGCTTTTCCGGTAGTGACGAACGTTAGCCAGGCAGGATTTGGTCGCGCGCCAGGCGCTGTTACGATCTCGACGGTTTGCCCGGTTTCTAGCTGTGTACGCAGTGGCGCGAGGCGACGATTGATGCGACACGCGACGCACGTATCCCCGATGTCTGAGTGAATCGCATAGGCAAGGTCTACCGCGGTCGCGCCGCGCGCGAGCTCCAAGATATCGCCTTTCGGTGTGAAAACATAAATCGCCGTTGGAAAGAGGTCGACTTTGACGTGTTCCAGAAACTCTTGTGAGTCGCCTGTTTGGGTATGCATTTCCAGCACGCCGCGCAGCCATTCTCGAGCCCGTTTGTGCGCCGTCTGCGCGGCGCCATCACCGGATTTGTACAACCAGTGCGCCGCGATGCCGGCTTCCGCGACTTGGTCCATTTCATTCGTTCTAATTTGGACTTCAATTGGCACGCCAAACGGGCCGAACAGTACCGTATGCAGAGACTGGTAGCCGTTAGATTTCGGGATCGCGATGTAATCTTTAAATTTACCCGGGACAGGTTTGTACAATCCGTGCGCAGCCCCGAGGACGCGATAGCAAGTATCTACGGTATCGACGATTATTCGAAAGGCATAAACGTCATGGACTTCAGAAAACGGCAGACGTTTGTCTTTCATTTTCGAATAGATGCTAAATAGATGTTTTTCGCGGCCGCCGACGTGCGCCACCAGGTGTTCTTGGCGCAAGGTGTGTTTCAAGCGATTATTTATTTTTTCGACAATTTCTTTACGGTTGCCACGAATTTTCAGTACCTCTTTTCGGATCACGCGATAGCGCATCGGGTACAGTGTGGCAAAACCGAGTTCTTCGAGCTCCAATCGGATCCCGTTGATCCCCAAGCGTTGCGCAATTGGCGCGTAGATGTCTAGCGTTTCGCGGGCGATGCGTCGACGTTTTTCCGGCGCGAGCGCGCTCAAGGTTCGCATGTTGTGCAGACGATCGGCGAGCTTGACTAAAATGACACGGATATCTCCGGTCATCGCCATCAGCATCTTTTGGAAATTCGAGGCCTGCTTCTCTGCCGCGGATTCGAATTCGATCTGCGTCAATTTACTCAGACCATCAACAATCGTGGCTACGTCTTCTCCGAATTCCTCGCCGATCTTATCTTTGTCGGTTGCAGTATCTTCGATAACATCGTGCAACATTGCGGCGACCAGGGTGTCTTGGTCGAGGTGCATCTCGGCGAGAATATTCGCCACGGCCAGCGGGTGTTGTATGTATGGTTCGCCGCTTAAGCGCAACTGCCCCGAGTGTGCGTTGGCGCCGAATTCATAGGCTCGGCGAACGTTCTGAACTTGTTCTGCAGTGAAGTAGGAGCCAACGCGGTTACACAGATCGTCTATGGCTAGTAGCTGTGTTTCCGCGAGCATTGTTGCTGGGAACCCCCGTTGTGGAGGGTGCCGGTGCGCGTCCTATAAGGGATCAGACGACGGTTGTTCGAGTGCTGCGAATTCTGCCGCTAGCTCGAAGTCTTCGGCGGCACGTTCTTTTGCCTCAAGGGCGTCTAGAACCTCTGCGTTGATCATGCCGGCCGCTATCTCGCGCAATGCCACGACTGTGGGCTTGTCGTTCTCTTCGTCGACGAGGGCTTCAGCGCCGAGCGATAGTTGCCGTGCGCGCCGCGCGGCGGCTAATACGAGGTCGAAGCGATTATCGATGAACGGAAGGCAATCTTCTACAGTTAATCGGGCCATTATTTGTATTAACCTCTTGAACGAACGATGAAAATCAAGCCGCGTAGCGTATCAAATAGTGACTGCCGACGCCATCAATTCGTCCAACGTGGATGTGAATCGCGCGCGTTGTGAGTCTGTGGACAGCCGGCATGCTTGAATTATTAGGCAGAATTCGCCCAGAGTTCGTTCGAAATCGTCATTAATGAGCAGGAATTCGTATTCGTCATAGTGCGACATTTCGCTGGCAGCCGCTTGCATTCGATTCTCGATCACGTCGGGATCGTCACCGGCCCGACCTAGCAGACGCTTGCGTAGCGCGGCATTCGATGGTGGCAAGATGAATATCGATCGAGCCCGTGGGTGGCTTTGCCGAATACTTCTTGCTCCCTGCCAATCAATTTCAAGCAATAAATCGATGCCGTTGTCGAGCATCTTTTGGATCTCGCTTTGCGAGGTACCATAGAGGTTACCAAATACTTCCGCGTGCTCGATAAAGTCACCACGCGCAATCATGTGTTCAAATTCAGAAGTACTCACGAAAAAGTAATCTTCGCCGTCTACTTCGTTCGGGCGTCGCGCTCGGGTCGTATGCGATACAGAGGAGGATACCCTTTCTAAGCGATCAATGACTGCGTGCACTAGACTGGTCTTTCCCGCTCCCGAAGGGGCCGACAGTACAATCAAATTTCCAGGAATTTTGTCCATTTCGTTACTCGATATTTTGGATCTGCTCGCGCATTTGCTCAATCAACACCTTTAGCTCCACCGATGCTGATGAGCTATCGATATGCGAGGATTTAGAACCCACGGTGTTGGCTTCTCGATTGAGTTCCTGCATCAGGAAATCAAGGCGTCGACCGGCCGGTGAGCCATGGTTTAGTACCCGTCGAACTTCACTTAAGTGTGCTTCTAGGCGATCGAGTTCTTCAGCAATATCCAGTTTCTGCATGAGCAACGCACATTCCTGCTCTATTCGCGATTTGTCAAAATCCTGAGCATAGTCTTCGATTCTGCGTTGGTGCCGCTCTAAGCTTAGTTGGATTATTTCGGGAATTCGCGTGCGCAGGATCGAAATCTGCTCTGCCACGCCGTCGCATCGATCAGAAACCAGTTTGCCCAGTTTTTCACCCTCGCGCTGCCGTGTTTCGATTAGCTGAACAAGCGCGGTTTCAAATGCGCGACGGATCTCCTGAGACATTAAATCGGTGTCGTCGTTCTCGACATCCTGTACTCCAGGCCATCTTAAGACCTCTAAGGGATCTAGTTCTGCACTGGTGCCCGCCATTTTTTGAATTTCTCTTGCTGCTTCGATGACCGAACGTGCGACGCCCTCATTAACCGTTATTTTGTCGACAGTTGATTTCGATTCCACTCTCAAATTGCAATCAATTTTCCCGCGGTTCAAACGCTTTAAGAGGCTCGAACGAAGATCAGATTCGAGTGAGCGAAAGTCTTCTGGCATGCGTAGAAACGCTTCCGCGTACCGGTGGTTTACGGAACGTATTTCCCACGTGTAGCGACCGGCCGTTCCTTCGTGAATGCAACGTGCAAACGCCGTCATGCTGAAAATCATCGAACTCTCCTGATTTGTTGGCAGCACATCTTAACGGGTCGCGATTCTTCGGCAAAGCGGACAAGACGGCGGCAAACATGGCTATAATCCGCGCTCCTTCATATTTCGCGCGCTAAACTTCCATGACAGATCGCCCTAGCGGCCGTGCCGCCAATGAAATGCGAACCGTAAAATTTTCTCGTCATTACACAATGCACGCTGAAGGTTCGGTACTTGTAGAATTCGGCAACACTAAAGTGTTGTGCAACGCTACGATTGAAGACCGAGTCCCTGGATTTTTGAAAGGCCGGGGGGAAGGCTGGATCACGGCTGAATACGGCATGTTGCCTCGTTCGACAAATTCGCGCATGCGCCGCGAAGCGTCAGAGGGTCGACAAGGCGGCCGCACGCTCGAGATCCAAAGACTCATCGGACGCTCATTGCGCGCCGTGGTCGATCGGGCAGCGCTGGGCGAACGAACGATCACCATTGATTGTGATGTTATCCAAGCGGACGGCGGCACACGCACTGCGTCGATAACGGGCGGATACATCGCGTTAGTCGACGCGGTCATGAAAAAACTTGCTGACGGATCGCTAAAGACCAATCCGTTGCATGGCGCGGTAGCCTCAGTTTCCGTTGGGATTTATAACGGAAAACCTGTACTCGATCTCGACTATCCGGAAGATTCGAACGCAGAAACGGACATGAACGTCGTGATGAACAATGCGGGCCATTTTATTGAAGTGCAAGGGACCGCCGAGGGACACGCGTTCCGTCGCGACGAACTTAATTTACTGCTCGACTTAGCGGCCCAAGGCATCGACCACTTGTTGGGCCTGCAAGAACAGGTACTGAGCGAGACGAAGTCGTAGCCACGGGGTCATGCACGAATTTGTTTTGGCGAGTGGCAATCGCGGCAAATTAAAGGAAATAGCCGCGCTACTGGATCAGCTGCCGGTCGTGTTGAGTGCTCAGTCCGACTACAGCGTGCCAGAGGCTGAAGAAACGGGCCTGACTTTCGTTGAAAACGCTCTGATAAAGGCCCGCAACGCTGCCCGCCATACCAAAAAGCCATCGTTGGCGGACGATTCCGGGATAGCTGTGTCGGCGCTCGACGGCGCGCCCGGGATATTTTCTGCCCGCTATGCTGGAGTCGGCGCGACGGATGCGCAGAATGTTGAAAAATTGCTGAACGATACGCATCATCTCGAGGCTTCCAAGCGTGAGTGTCGCTTCATATGCGTCACCGCTTTCGTGCGTCACGAATTCGACCCGATACCCATAATTTGCCAGGGCGTTTGGCGCGGACGCTTGTTAGACGGGCCGCGAGGACTACAAGGATTCGGTTACGACCCTATTTTTCTTCCAGACGGATTGGATAGGTCGGCCGCCGAGCTAGAACCCCAATTGAAGAATTTAATTAGCCATAGATCACAGGCGTTGCGGAAATTGGTCGCGGAGCTTCAGGCCGAAATCAGCGCACCTGTTGTGATATAGCAATGGTCTGTGCGGCCGATATCCCGCTCGGTCTCTATATCCATTTACCGTGGTGTATTCGCAAATGTCCGTATTGCGATTTCAACTCGCACGAACGCTCTGGCGAACCGCCGTTCGACCGGTACGTTGATGCCGTGTTATTGGACCTCGAAAATGAGGTCGGGAACTTAGACGCTAGTCGCGCCTTGGTTTCCGTATTTATAGGTGGCGGTACGCCGAGTCTATTCCCGCGTGGGGCCATCCAAGATTTACTCGACGGCGTTAGGCGAATTACAAATTGTCCCGAACATATCGAGATAACGCTTGAAGCGAACCCAGGGGCAGCAGACGCTCAGCGTTTCGAGGGATATCTTCGCGCCGGGATAAATAGGATATCCATCGGCGTGCAAAGCTTCCGTGATCACCAGCTACGGCGTCTCGGCCGAGTGCACGATGCCGCAACGGCGTGCGATGCGATTCGGGCGGCTCGAGCTGCCGGCTGCGATAATATCAACATCGACATCATGCATGGTCTACCCGACGACAGAAAAGAAGACGTTCTATTCGACTTAAGCCGGGCGATAGAGTTCGAACCGGAGCATCTATCCTGGTACCAGTTGACGCTAGAGCCCGGGACGGTTTTCGCACGCAAGCCGCCGACACTACCCGGCGACGACGACATTGCGGATCAATTCGATCTTGGGCGTCGTCTTCTCCGAGACAATGGCTACGACCAATACGAAATTTCTGCTTATGCAAGATCGGAGCAACGCGCGACTCATAATGTGAATTATTGGGAATTCGGTGACTACATCGGGGTAGGCGCGGGCGCGCATGGCAAGTTGACGACCGCTCAGGGGATCTTCCGTACAGAAAAACGCCGTGGCCCGGATCCTTATATGAAGCACGCGGGTGAAGTTGACGGGACATCCCGGAGCGGGCCGATCGACAGTTTGCAATTGACAGCTGAATTCGCCATGAACGCATTGCGACTGCGCCATGGCTATCGAGAAGTGCTATTTTCCGAACGCACCGGGCTGGATTTATCAGTCGTGAACCCAGTTGTTCAGGAGGCTGTGGAACGTGGATGGCTTACACACCGCAACGGCGTTATTCGACCAACTGACCTTGGTTATCAGTTCTTGAACGACCTGCAACTCCTATTCCTCGCGTAGCGTCGGGCGCTGATGCGCCGCGTTGGGTCGCAATGCATCTGCGCTTCGCGACCGCCAAACAAATCTAAGCGCTCCGGCCTAACCGGCTGCCGTTTTTCTGAATCGTGCGATAGGCGCGTCGTACCGACACACGCTGCTTGCGATACGGTGCACGCTTAATGGCGCTCAAGTTCGAACCGGAATGCGCCGATAAATGACCATAATCGATCAGGCCGGCAGCCATTATGGGGCTCAATTTAGCGAAACAAAAAATTCTCATTGTCGAAGATGTGCGTGAGATGCGGACCTCGTTAATTTCGTTGACGAAATTGATGGGCGCGCAGTTTGTCTACGAAGCTAAATCTGGCGACGAGGCGATTACTCAGCTCCAGGCGCATCCATTTGACCTCGTACTTTGTGATTATTATTTAGGGCCTGGTCGCGACGGACAGCAGGTATTCGAAGAAGCGAAGGAGTTCGGCATGATCGCGCCGCATGCGGCGTTCGTCATGATTACGGCCAACAACACGATGAACGTGGTGATGGCCGTGGCAGAGCATTCTCCTGATGGCTACTTGATCAAGCCACTAAACAAATTCGGGCTTGAACGTCGTATCGAAAAGGTCCTTCACCGCAAACGAATGTTCAAGGAAATCGAAGCAAAAATGACCGAAGGCGCCTATGGTAAAGCGCTCGCGATTTGCGACCTCATGGCACAACGAAATCCAAACATGCGCTTCGATTTAATGCGTATGAAGGCCGAAGTGCTTTTTCAAGTCGGAGATCCCGAAGGCGTCGCGGAACTATGCGCAGGCATCCTCATAGAACGGGAAGTGGCATGGGCTACGATATTTATGGGTCGGGTACGCTATCTTGCTGGCGACGTCGTCAAAGCGCGTCAATTGTTCAATAAGGCGATTGAACAAAACCATGCGTCTATGGAAGCGTACGATTGGCTAATTCGAATTGAGCGCGAGGGCGGAGACGGTTCGGCCGCACAGAAAACGCTTGAGCAGGCCGTGCAATTGTCGCCTAAGTCAATCTTGCGGCAACAAGTCTTGGCAGATTTGGCGACTGCGAACGGCGATCATTCAACGGCCCGCAAAGCGTTTAACGCCGCTGTCGAACTCGGGCAATATTCGTGTTTTGCTCGCGTTGAAGACGAAATCGGGCTCATCAATGCCGTTGCCGAAACGGGTGGCGCGGATGAGGCCCTGGAGATTATCGAAGCACTAAATAGGGACCGCGCGAAGAGCCGCACATCGAACTTCGATAAGCCAGAGTGGCCATTGCATCTAAGCCAGGGGCAATTGTTACTCTCTAGTCAACGCGCGGACGAAGCGAAAAAATCAGTTGTGCGCGCGCTATCGGGTTATCTCGAACAAGTCTGTGATTCTCAGAACCCGGCCGGTATTACTTTGGCGAAGGCTTGTTACGCGGTCGGCATGCGTGAGGAATCTCAAAAACTAATCGACCGAATCATCCGCGAAAATCACGATAACAAAGAGATCATCGATGCTGTTAGGGCGATGTTCGATGAAATCGGTATAGACAGCCTCGGCAGCGATTTCATCGACACAGCGCGACGGGCCGTGGTCGAAATCAATAACCGAGGCGTCGGAATGGCGAAGGAGGGTACGTTGAATGAAGCGATCGAAATGCTTACTCAGGCGTCCGATGAGTTGCCCGGAAATCTGACCATCGTACTCAACGTATTGTTGGCGATTTTTAGTCAGATAAAGCGCGACGGGTATACCAACCAACGGCAATATTTACTCAACGAGTATCTCGCGCGCGCGACGCAAATCGACCCCCAACATCTGACTGTGGTGAGACTTAAAGAAAAAGTCAAAAACCTCCAACAGTCACACCAACAACCGCTCGTAGCGTAGCTCGGATCTCGTTGATGCTCCTCGGATCTCCGAATCGCACCCGCGCTGATCCAAGCTAGACGTCGGGGTAAGCGAATGGAGAATTGTGGGGGCGCAGGACAATCCGAATTTGATTTCGTCGTGGCCGTAGCGAACTGCGTACACGACCTAAAGAATTCTACCGGCGTTGTGATGGATGCGGCTGAATCGATACGCCGTGCAACGACGAATCCTACGGTGGCGCGACAAGTCGCGGTGATCGAGGAGCACGCGGGCCGTATTAATCAAGATCTCGTTCACTTGTTAGGCTGCTATAAACTGCAGCATTCGGGCCAGGGGATATTCCCGATCATGGTCGATTGTGCCGAGTTTCTTTCGGAGCTCCAATCGTATAACGCGTCGTTATTCGAAACTCGGGAGTTAAGATTCGAAATACGCTGCGACGAAAATATTGAAGGCTACTTCGATCGCGACCTCGTGATGAGCATTTTGAACGCCGCGATAAATAATTCAAAGCGTTTCGCCGCGCACGTTGTTTGCGTAACCTGTGCTATCAGTGCCGGCTACACGGTCTTCTCGGTGGCGGACGATGGAACGGGATTTTCCCCTGCAATGCTCAATGATCATCGATTCGATTTCGGCAAATCTAGCGCTTATTCGAATTCGACTGGTTTGGGTCTTTACTTCGCTCAACGGATCGCAGTACTCCATTCGAACAAGGGGCGGTGTGGCCGAGTCAGCTTGGCTAATGATGGTATCGACGGAGGCGCAAATTTTCGGATATGGTTGCCCTGAGCGATCGCGACTAACCGAACCTAATTCCGATCTTCGTTAACGGTTTTTGCACCACGAGAAGCTCGGTAATACAGCAATTACGTCCCCGTTGTTTCGCCATGTAGAGCGCCTGATCGGCTCTGCTGAAAGTATTCTCTTCCGTTTCTCGCTCTTTGACTTCGGCGATACCAATAGAGACCGTGATTGGGACTCTCTGGTTGTTGAAGACGAAGCGCTTACCGGCTATCTCCTCGCGCAATTTTTCTGCCACGATATGCGCCTGATCGAGGGCGGTTTCAGGCAACACTAAGGCGAACTCTTCCCCGCCATAGCGAGCGAAGAGGTCTCCATTGCGCACATTATTCGCACAGATTTGCGCAATGTTGCGCAGCACCTTGTCCCCAGCCTTATGGCCAAAGGCGTCATTTACATCCTTAAAATTATCAATATCGATAACCGCCAAGCTGAGTTTTCGATGATGACGTTGGTGGCGCGCGAACTCCGCACTGATGCGTTCATCAAAGGCGGCTCTGTTCGGAACACCGGTAAGCGCGTCTAGTCGGGCATGTTTGCGCTCCTGTTCGACTTGATCGCGTAACCGATTCGATTCGTCGCTCATGACGCTAAGACGTTCCCGAAGCGTATCAAATCGTTGTTCGGCGTCATCCATACGCTGTCTGTCGCGCGAATTATGCTCGTGCATTCGCGAGCGAATTACTTGAAACCCCGCGTCAATTACGTGCTTTATCGCGTCAAGATCGTCTTCGCCTTCGAGCTGCGTCGCGAGCCGATTAACTTGGGCTTCGATCCCTGAATTTAGGTCTACCTGATCACCGAAGGATTGACGTTGGCCACTAAACGACTCCTCAATCCCAAGCTGCAGCTCCTTGAGGCGTACGGCCGTACTCTTCAGATAGAACTCTACATCGGTTAACTCAGAGATTAGAGCGCTGTGAAAATGGCTAACCGCGTGTCCGAGTTCGCGAAGTGTTTTCGATAATTGAGCGGACGACATCGCCCCTTCCAACTGGCTTTGAATTACCTTGATCTGTTGCTCGACCTGAGTCGGTAAAGTCATCCACTCGATCAGTTCTCGAAGAATCGCCCGCGCTTTATCTGAACCGGGTTCCGATGGCCGCTCTTGTGAAATCTCTTGGTTCAACAGCGCGATGGTCTCATCGATGATCGCCAGCCGCTCTAGATCCGTTCGAATTTCAGTCGAGCGCTTTTGCAGATTCGAGGCTTTGTCGCCTATTGAGCCGCGCGATGCCAGTTTGCTCAAGAACTCAGTAAAAATATCCTTATCCGGCTCACAATCTTGCGTTTTTGGGTTCGCAGTTAGTTCGTTTATGAGCTCCGCAAATCGGGAAACATGTTGGTCGAGGGCGTACTCGTCGTCCGGACTAAGTTTCGATGCGATCAGCTTTAATTCGTCATGCTGCGGGCTAGGTACTTTAAGTTTTTCTACGAAATTAGAAAAAATCGAAACGTCACCGACCTTGCTTCGTTCGTCTTTGCCTTGGGACTTGATTTCGAGAACGTGTTCGACGATCTCATCAACAAGCGCTAGTCGCGTGGAGGCCTCGGCATTTTTCTTTAGCAGCGCTGGGAGCGATTTTATCTTTCGATCGAGATCAACGTTGTGCCCTACGTAGGTAGAGGACAGTCGCAGTATCGTTTTTTCAAGTTGGGATTCGGTTTCTCGCCAGTTACCTTCAAGCGCGTCGAATTCGCTGACAGCGCTTCGATACTTTTCTTTCCAGTGTGCGTCTTGGTGTGGCGTTTCAGGTACAGATGTCGACATAATCACCGGCCGATAATTGAGATTCTTTAGGGACTGTTACAGTCGTTCAAATGAAGCTTATGATTCCTTTAGCGGCTCCGGTAGATCCGCCTTTAACTCTTATAGACGAGGCTGTGCGCTTCTACAGGAACCGGCTCAATAAATAAGAAACACTGAACATCGAGAATAGGGTGCTCAGCAGGATGGTCTTAGACACGACGGCAACGCCGGCTTCGTATTTTCGCGCAAAAATAAACGCATTTATCCCTGTTGGCATGGCGGCGAGCAGCACCGCAACTTGAGTCCACAGCGTCGGAACATCGAGGATCCGGCAAGAGCCCCACACAAGCGCTGGGTGCAGAACACATTTGCACAACGAAAGTATGACTGCGGTACGAATGTCGCCGCGAAATTCGTATTGTGCGAGCCCTGACCCTAAGGCAACAAGCGCACATGCGGGCCCAGCGGCAGCCAGTATTTCGAGAATACGGTCTGGGATGCCAGTAATTTCGATCGACGCTAGGTTCGCCGTCACGCCGAGCAAAAGACTCAAGATCACGGGGTTCATGATCAAATTGCTCAACGTATGGCCCAAGGAAGATTTTGCGACTGCAAGGTCGCGCCCATAAATCTCAATGACCCACGTCGTTACTGGAAAGATCAGAGTACTTTGACACGCCAAAAGGATGAACAGTGGCACCGCCCCAGCTTCGGCGAACGCCGTTACCACGATTGGGAATCCCAGCATGACCATATTCGAATACGAGCTTGCGATGGCGGCAATGCCGCGCTCACGCCGCGCCCAGCGAAAATTAAAGCTTGCCAATAGCATAGTGCCACCGAACACAAGAAAAGACGGCCCGTAGAATGCAAATATGTAGGTCCACGGTACCGAACCCGGTAATTCGGCTGTTGCTAATGTCCGAAACAACATTGCCGGAATGGCTACGTAGAACATAAATCGAGTGAGTCCGTCACTTGTCGACGGGCCAAATACGCCGGATCTGGCGAGCAGAAAACTCAACAAGACGATACTAAATACCGGTGCGGTTACGTTTAGTACGGCGTTCATCTGTCGGGACGATCACTGGGTTTTTGATGGCGATGCATATTTTTCAAGGCGTAATGTCTTGTTCGGCGGTAACTTGGCGAAGTCACGCGCGTTGCTTCTCTACAGCTTAAAGACTGAACACCGGCTGAGCAATTCACTTCACGATCGAGCGGTCCGTTGACGGGCCGTCGCAGCCGCATAGATTAAAGAATTGTTGCGCGTGGCCGTTACCCTGTCTTGTCGCATTGCTTGTGAATAAATTGTGGAAAAACTATCCGACTATTTAGCGCTGATCGTTATAGTTTCAGTTAGTACGCTGGGCTGGCCCGCAGCCGCTGATTCCAATCTCGATGTCCGTTTGCTCATAGATGTTTCCGGCAGCATGAAGTCGAACGATCCTGAAAATCTCCGCATTCCCGCGGTTGGCTTGGTGGCGGAACTGATGCCGCAGGGAGCTACGGCTGGCATTTGGATGTTTGCCGAGCGAGTCGAACAGCTCATGGCGCCGCGAGAGGTCGACTCCGAGTGGAAAACCGCAGCGTCAAAGGCGGCGAAAAAGATCCACTCGCGCGGCCAGTTTACGGACATCGAGGCGGCAATGTCGCAGTCTACTCGTGCGTGGCTATCGAACCCCGATCCAGACAGCGCGAGGCATCTGATCCTTCTGACAGATGGTGTCGTCGATGTCGCGAAAGATCTAACTAAAAACACCGAATCGCGAGACCGAATTCTTAATTCGGTTCTTCTTCGTCTCGCGCAAAACGGGGTAAAAATACATACGATTGCGTTGTCTAAAAATTCCGATCGCGAATTGCTAACGACCTTAGCGCAAACGACCGAAGCGTGGTCCGAGCAGGTCGACACGGCGGCGTCCTTGCAACGGGCGTTCCTGCATATGTTCGAACAGGCCGCAAGCCCCGATAGCTTACCGCTGAACGGCAGGGAATTCGAAGTTGATTCTTCGATCACTGAGATGAGCTTACTCATATTCCATTCTCCCTCAGACGAACCACTCCAGCTTACGAGTCCCAGAGGTGATGTTTTCGGTGCCGGAGATGTCAATGGCAAGGTGAACTGGCGAGTAGAAAACGGCTACGAATTAGTGACTGTAACCTCTCCTGAGGTTGGAACGTGGCGTATCAATGCCGACTCTGATCCGGACAACAGAGTGCTTATCGTCACTGACGTAAAGCTCGTCGTGACTCCATTACCGAGTAACTTTCTGATGAACGACTCGCTAACAATTGACGCGCATCTGACCGAACAGGGAACGCCGATCGTGCGAGGGGATTTTCTCAAAATTCTCAAAGCGCGAGCGGAAATATCGAGTAGCGAGAACTCCATTACCATTGAAATCCCACTCACGTTCGACGAAGCTGGCGCAACCTTCTCCGGCCAACGATCGGTAGATTGGGAGACTGGTGATTATGATTACGTCGTGATCGTCGACGGCGGGACATTCCAACGTCAATACCGGGCTAAACTTCGCGTAAATGCAGCGCCGCTAAGTTTCTCGAGCGCGGTGATAGACGGAGGGACCACGATCGAGATTTCGGTCGAGTCCGAACCCGAGTTGATTGAATCGACATCACTTGCCGGTCTTGCCGTTGTCACAAAACCTGATGGCGCGATTGAGACAATCGATTTGTCGTCGTCCTTGGACGCAGATCAAAAATTGGCAATTCCTACTTCCCTCGGAGGAATTTACCAGATAGAACTGCACGTGATGGGGCGACGTACGGATGCAGAGTCATTCACAGTTAAATCGCCCCTACTCACGGCTGAGATAAGCGGTTCACCAGCAATCATCACTGAATCCGAAAGCACGGAATCCGACGTCGGAATTGCTGAAGCTAGCATCGTGCCGGAGATTGATTGGCTGCGCAGCGGCGCGGCGGTTCTCATTGCAAACGCCGCTTTCGCCGCCATTTTGGCCACGCTTTGGTTTCTCATCGGTCAACGAAGGCGTGCGCCGGCCGCGGAGGTTGTACTCGGATGATCACCACCACGCTCGAAGCGACGCTGCTTATTCTAACGATCGAATTCTCCTTACTCGCCATCGGAATCACCTATTTCACTTTTCGAGGCGCGCGGACAGTAGAAGCCGAATCAAACGGACAAGCGACGGAATTGGTCAGTAAAGTATCCGCAACGGCAGACGTCCGTCGAACGGCACTGGAGACTGTTTTTCGCGAGAAATATCAGATCGATGAGGCTTCTCTGAGCACTACAGTCGATGAATTTATGGAGCGAGAAAAGGCATTTTACAACACCGTCGTCGGCGCATTCCTTGGCCGCGGCGACCACAAAATAGCCGATCTGAATGACGAATTAACGAAGGTTGTTGCGCCTTGGATCAGTATCACCCCAAACAATTTAGTCGATAGCGCAGTGGTTGATTCAATTGCGGCTGAAAAGTCGCAAGTCGAAGCCGAGTTAGGCGACACAAAGAAAGTACTGGAAAAAATGATCGACGAATACAACCGCGCGTTCCATCTGTCTCCGGAACCGAAAAATCAGAGCGAGGTGGGTTCCGACGGCGAGAAGGCCGCCGTCGAACAGGACGCAAGCTTATTGTCTATTTCTCTGGATGATGACGCGCCAGAGGAATTAGTTGAGGCGGTAGCACCAGCTGTTTCAAGCCTAGCAGGCTCCGATGGCGACGACTCCGAAGCCGCTGCCAGCGAGCCGTCAACGGATGCGGCAGAATCAGATGCGATGGCGGAAATAACCGAAGATTTGGAGTTTGCGACGGAAGAGACGGCATCGGACGCGCAATTGAATACAGAAATAGACGGCCAATCAAACTTGGAGTCTTCCTCCGACGCTTCCGAGGAAATGATGACTGCAAAAGATTTGGATGAACTAATGGACGGCTTGGATACGGAATCTGCCGAGGATTTAGAGGCTGCGTTATAAGGCGGCGAACCGCAGGCTAGGTTCTATACCAAGTGGACCTGCCGGGTTCGCGCTTTGCAACTGAGGGACGCGGCTGTCGGCCCCAGATCCATGGTTTGGACTTTGTGAAGTCGATCGTTTAGTCAACTACGCAATCCTGTTCGTGCCCGAGTCCCGCCTTAACAAGGCCGTCCCGATAATGCGCCAGATCTTCTGTTCGTCGAAACGGCATACGCGAAAGATGTATTTCCAGATCAAAATCCGGATAGGCGTCGAGATACCGTTGCGCCATCGCCCGCGCGTCATCGAGTCGACCGGCGTTGGCGAAAGTCGCCGCAATCCAGCGGTAGAAATAGTTCGACGGATCGTCTAATTTTTCATATTCCGCGATAGCATCGTCGTAACGCCGTGCGTTGAAATACGCGACGACGTAAATGGAACGCTGCCATTGAGCGAGGTTTGGCGTCAATCCGAAAGCCTGATCGAGTCGCTGTAGCGCTTCTTTCGGCGCGCCATTGTGGCTTAGCACCGTGGCAAGGAATACGTAGCCATCCGGATCGTTTGGATTCAGTGCAATGCCTTTTTCAAGCGATTCGAGCGCCTTGTCTAGGTTCTTGCTGAAGAAATAGACTTGTCCGAGAGCGAGACGGTTGGAGTGCGAGGCCGGATTGACGGCGACACCTTTGAGCGCACTTTCTAGCGCATTCGCCAGCGTAGCTTCGGGGTCGTCCGTCCAATATTCGTTGTAAGCACTTAAGTAACTCCACGCTAAGCTGGCATATGCACGTCCGTACTCGGGATCGACGGCGATCGCTTGCTCGTACAATTTTCGCGCCGCGCAATTGTCTTGTTCATTTGTGCGCAGCCAAAGCTCCCGCCCGCGCAACACGAGTTCGTAGGCTTGAAGATTTTCCGTTCGCTCGTCGCTCCGTGAGCGCCGGCGTTCGCTATCGAGTAATTTCCCAATCAGCGTCGCGACAATCTTGCCGGTTAATTCGTCTTGTACCGCAAATACGTCTTCGAGACGGCGATCGTATCGCTCAGCCCAAATGTGGTGGCCGGTTGCTGCTTCGACTAATTGGGCAGTCACTCGAACGCGGTCTCCGCCTTTACGCACACTTCCTTCGAGGATGTAGCGCACTTTCAACTCTTCGCCAACGGTTTTTACGTTGACGGCTTTGCCCTTATAGGTAAACGTCGAATTTCGGGCCATGACCACAAGTTCTTGGAAGCGTGACAATTCGGTAATGATGTCTTCGCTGATGCCGTCGGCGAAATAGATTTCGTCGGCGTCATCGCTCATGTTCGTAAAAGGTAGCACTGCTATAGAAGGCCGATTGGGCACTTGATCGGCCGAGTGCGTGCTGGCGACCGCTTGGTTTGCGTTCTCGGGTTCAGCTGGCTGCCCTATTTGGTAGACCCGGATAGGCCGCACGATATTCTTCACTTCGTGCTCGCCTATAAATTCAATTGTCTGTTGGATTTTACCTTCGATAAAATCGTGCACTTGGCCAGAGACTGTAATACCGCCAGGTTGAGCAAGGCTCTCCAGCCGTGCCGCGATGTTGACCCCGTCGCCGTACACCGTGCCATCTTCTTGCTCAATGACGTCGCCGAGATTCACGCCAATGCGAAACTGCATCCAGCGCTCACTCACCAACGGTGCGTTCAGGATTGCAATCGATTGTTGCACTTCTAGCGCACACAGTACTGCCTCCACGACACTGCCGAAGACTGCCAGTACGCTGTCCCCGGAGGTATCGACGACCCGTCCGTCATGCGCCGAAATGTGCTCGCGAAATACGGCTCGAGAAGAATTAAGTGCACTAAGCGTTGCGCGTTCGTCCGAGCCCATTAGTCTGGAGTAACTCACGACATCGGCACTTAAGATCGCGGCAATTCTGCGCTTTGCGTCAGTCATGTTGGTAAGATATCCGTTAACTGCTGAATACTTTCGGAATCCACACAAGCGTGGTGGGCCATCAGTTCGCGTAGCAGTGCTCTAAGTCTTTGCTACGCTTTCCCCGCAGGCCTTCCAAATCGGGTACATCGATCGTAAATGGGGCATATTTCGCAAAATTCAAGGCAGCGCGTTCTTTGAACCCAGTGAGGCTCTCGAAGGGATGGTCGACGTTGCTAATGTTGCATTTTTAGATCGCTCTTAGGAAATCGCCAAGCGCTTGATTGAACTCTGTTGGCCGCTCGAGGTTCGAGACATGGGCTGCATCAAGCTCGACGTAGACCGATCCTGCCACCCTGCGATGCATGTCTTTCATGGCACTGGCAGGCGCACCTTGATCGTGTTCCCCCGAGATAAAGAGGGTCGGCAACTCGATTTGCCCGAGGCGATCGAGATAGTTCAGTTTCTTTAACGCACCGCAACACCCTAGATATCCATCAACTGGTGTCGCAGCGATCATCGTCTTCACTGCTGCCATTTCTTGCGGACGTGAACTTATCGTCGGTTCCGTAAACCAGCGTTGCAGCGTTCCTTCCAAAATGGGCTCCAGTCCGCCTGCACTGATGGCGGCGATACGCTCGTCCCATACTTTCAATCCTTCTGGAGGAATCGTGGCAACGCAATTTGCCGAGCAGATACTGAGTAGGCGATCGGGATGATCGATTGCCAAACCGAGTGCCGTCATGCCGCCCATCGACAGGCCGACGAAATGTGCTCGCTCAATGTTGAGCGCGTCCAGGAGTGCCACCGCATCGTTACACAATTGCTCAAAGCTGTAAGGGCCTTCCGTTACTTCGGATCTGCCGTGTCCGCGGTGATCGTAGCGAATAACGCGAAACTCGGAGTTAAAATGATCAGCCTGCGGTTGCCACATTGAAAGGTTCGCGCCGAGCGAGTTTGAAAAAATAATTGCGGGGCCGTCCGATGGCCCTTCGTCGGAATAATGCGTCTCCAAGCTTGCAGTTTTGATCATCTTCATGAGCGACGGATCCTCTGAGTTGGTGGTCGAGGCGGGGTGCCCCGAAATAGGGTTAGGTTACTTTTGAGTCCAAAGCGCGATGCGCGGTGCTTTGCTCGCGCAGCCATCGAGTTCTCAGCCAACATGCAACTTAATAACGTCCGCTAAGCGTTCATGGGATTCGACTAGTCGCTGACCAAGAATATTGCTTATGTTCTGATGCAGACGTGCGGCGATTCTCGGATAGAACCGTAACCCTTTGCGCGCGCTCGCCGCGTCAATTCTAACGACGGTCATTGAGTCTGCCGCGATTACGGTGGCAGTACGTTCCACATCTTCACCTGAAAAACCGATCTCGCCGAACACATCCCCGGCTTTCAAATTATCGATATCAAGCTGCAATTCGCCTCGTTTAAATTGCACCTGCGCCTCTCCTTTGAGTACCACGTACATGCCGCTCGAATGCGTGCCTTTCTCGATTACGGTCTCGCCTTGTTCAAAATCCTGCATCGCCGATAACAGTACAACTTTTTTGGTTTCATACGGCGACATCCCCTCAAACAGCGGGCAACGAACTAAGACTTCTCGATCTAGTTGCAGAGCAACGATGTCCCACACGGTCGCCAAGCGCAAATGTTTTAATAAAATCGGCATAACCAACAAATCAGACACCAGCGCGTAAAGCATGGTCGCGGCAGCCAGGAGCCCGAATTGGGCAACAATGCTGAAGTTCGAGAAGCCGAGTACGCTGAAGCCGAGCGCCAGCGCAATAGACGTGGACACTATCGGGGTGGCTTCGCCACGGATGGTTGCGCGAACCGCGTCCGCCTCATGTAGATGGTTTCTACTCTCTGCGCCGAATCGAGTCATCAAGTGGATGGTGTCGTCAACCGCGACGCCGATGGCAATAGCGGCAACCATTGCAGTGCCTGGATTTAACGGAAGCCCAAGGAATCCCATTAGGCCGAAGTTCATCATCACTGGAATGATGTTTGGTACGAGCGACAATAATCCGGCGAGGATCGAGGTATAGAGAAAACTAAACAGAATCAAAATAACCGTGAGAATCAAGAATAGCGAAGATATTTGGCCAGAAATGAGTGCATCTGCCGATGCGTTAATCATTAAGTTTTTCCCGGTCAGCGCGTAGCTCACATCGGGTCCAAGGACGATTGGCACGACTTCACGGAAATCGTCGAGGGCACGATTGAGGACAATAGAATCCGACAAATTGTGCCGAATCATAATTCGAGCTCGACTGTAGTCCTCGGTGACGAACGCTTTTAGATCGTTGCGGGTAAGACTCGATAGATACAAATCGATGTCTTCCTCCGAGGAGGGAATTCGATGGTAGTTAGAGTCGCCAGCGTGAAACTCTTGGTGCATTAACGCGATAATATCGGCAAGCGATTGCGTCTTATCGAATAATTCCGTTTTATCGAGCAAGGCTTGAACGGCAGCGATTTTCGCGATTCCCAACGGCGTTCTAAATAACTCCTTATCGTCGCTGGCCAATGTAACGCTGAAGATTTTTAATCCGGCGACTTCATGATGAAGCGTATTCGCGTCGACGACGAACCGATGATCAGGTTGGAAGTATGACAAGGGATCGTTATTTATCTTTACCGCATAGATTTTCGATCCGAACAACCCGAGTATTCCGATCGCGCACACGATGATTACGATTGGGTAACGCAGACTCAGAAATTCGATGACCCTAACGATAAGCCCAATGAGCCCCTTTGGAGCTGTGTCGTTTTCCGTAAGTGGATCTGCTCGCGGACCTATTAAATGTAGCAGTAAGGGCATCGCAAGGACGGTGACAACGAGATTTGCGATCATGGCAAAGCCGCTTGTAATCGCAAACTCACGTATCAATGGGATAGGCGTGAATGCGTTGGCAAAGAAACCCAGCGCGGTCGTAAGCGCTGTAATTAGCACTGGTAGCCCGACTTTGTGGGCCATGAGTTGTATCGCAATGGCCCGAGCGTCCTTGCCATCGCCTTTTAGATTAGTCATGTACGCCGCGATCAGATGGACGTCTTCTGTCGAGCCAATAACCATCACCAACGCCGGGACCATCGCGGTGAGTAACGTCAGTGGAATACCGACCACAGCCATGAATCCGAAGGTCCAAACTAAGGTGATTGTTGAGGTGATCAAGGGCACCGGCAATACACGAAATGAACGAAGAAAGAACGCAATCGTAAGTAACAAGACCAGCACTGCCATCGGCACAAGCACTCGCAAATCTCTAAACAATCCCGTATCAATCTCCTGGTTTAAGCGCGGCGTGCCAACTTGGAAGATCGTGTCGAAGTTTTCTCGCAGCGGGATAATATGTTCTTCAATTTGCTGGTAGATGTGTAACGGCAGATCCGGGTCGTCCGGATCGCCTTGATAGCCGAGCGAAATCACGGTCGACAATCCGTCTGTTGAAATAACGTTGCGTCGCATCAGCGGGCTGTAGAATGCGTCGTCACGCAATTCCGCAATTTTTTCATCAGTGCGCGGTACCAAGTCGATTAACGGACCGGCGGCAACGAAATCCCCTTTGTCGCGAATGTTTGTTGCACTAAACAGGCTACTGACGGATGTGATGGTTGGTAAATCTTCGAGATCGAACGTGACCTGCTGCAATTCGAGCAAACGATCGCGGGTCCATAAATCTCGCGACTTTACGTAAATCAATGCAGTCTGTTCGTTGCCGAAATCACTTTGCATTTGATGCAACGCTGCCCAACCTTCGTCCGCACGACTGATGAGTTTTTCGTCACTTCGATCGACTTGTAGGCGTGAAATTTGCGACCCTGTTGCGGCAGTAATGATCGCCAACGCAAAGAACGCCAATAAGCGACCCTTGGGGCCTACGGATAATAGTTTTTCGATCATTGTTGGCGTTCTCCTACTGCGCGTATTGTAGCGCGAACTCGGGACGTAGGGCCGCGTAAATGACCGTCGTCTCGGAAGCCGCTGAGCGCAGCGGATTCTGAAATATAGAAAGATGCCTGCCGTGCGATAAGCCGTGGCAGCCAAAAATGTCGCGAATGTCGATGGGGGTGTTGGTCGATCGGATCCTGAAAGCCCAAAACGTAAAATAGGTACCCGCTGTAAACGGCGGGCACGCGCTTGCGATTCTGGCGAACCGCCTAGAAAACGCGATTAGATCGATTTGCCTGCGCCACGAACAAACGACTGCGTGTGAAGCCGACTCTTATGTCTTGTGCGTGAATACCAGGGGAGCCCGAAATGTGTCGGGTTAGTGCTGGCTCGCGATTGCGGCTACGGGTTTATGTGGCGCCGGTCTTGGCGACAGTTCGGCCATTGGATTGTTTGCATGGAACGTAGCCGATAGGCGATCGCATTAGCGCATGTCCTGAGGGCTACCGGTTCGCGCTTCTGGGGGCAAACGCGAATTTAGCGATACCAATCCTTGCCTGGACGTAAACTGAGGTTGGGCTGCGGGGAGCCACACATGAGGCCGCGGTTGTTACGTTTGACGCACTGGCATCGTCCATACACCACGCATCACCATGGTATCCATATAGTCGTATTGGTTGGCGGCTAAACCTAGATTCGGCAACTGCTGGAATACTTCGCCAATTGCTATCTCGCCTTCGAGGCGCGCCAATGGGGCACCCAGGCAAAAATGGATACCGTAGTTAAACGTGAGGTGAGGATTGGGGTTTCGGGTGATCTCGAAAATGCCGGGATCGTCGAATATTCGTTGGTCGTGGTTCGCACCATGAATCATAACAAACACCCGATCGCCGCGTTTTAAGGTGCGCCCGTGGCGCTCGTGTTCTGTTCCGACGAGGCGTACTGAAGCCAATGTCGGTCCATCGAATCTGAGAATCTCTTCGACTGCGGCTTTGGTTAATTCGGGTTTAGCACGTAGTTGGGAGCCTTGTTCGGGATGCTGAAGCAGGGCGCGGACACCGTTTCCGATTAGATTGGTAGTTGTCTCGTGGCCACCGAATAAAAATAGAATGGCAGAACCGATAACTTCGTCCTCGGATAGAGCATCGTCATTTTCACGGCAGGCAACAAGCTTCGTTAGCATATCGTCTCGGGGGCGGGACGCGCGTTCGCGGATTGCAGCGCGAAAATAATCCGCCATTGCAATCGCGCCGGCCTCAGCGCGCGCGTACTTGTCCGTTGAGGTAGTCGCGCCACCAATGAATGGTTGCATCTCTGCGGACCACTCATGCAGTCGTTCCATATCTTCAGGCGGCAAACCCAACATCGTAAGAATCACAGTGGCCGGCAGTGGATAGGCAAATTCTTTGACGAAATCGAACGCTTCGATGTTGCGTAGCGGATCGATTAGCTGAGCAACCGCGTCGGTGATTGAAGGTCGCAAGTTGCGGATCGCACCCGGGGTGAAAACTTTGTTCAATAATGACCTGATCCGCATGTGATCGGGCGGATCCTTAAACGCAACCCAGGTATTTAGATATTTAATCACTTCTGCGACACCGCGGCGCTGTTCGCTCGGTAAACTGGCAAAGTAAGGCGTTAGACGATCGGCCGAAATTTGCTCATCGAGTAGCACTTCGCGCACATCGGCGTAACGGGTAAATACCCAGCTTTTTAGCGGTGCACACCAGTGGCAAGGATCCTCATCCTGTAGGTGTCGAAAAATCGTTAGCGGATCGTTGATCGTGGCACGATCGCGTGGGTTGTAGAGGGCGTCGTGGACGGCCATTCGGAGCTCCAATCGATTAACTTCCAGAATCTAGGTATTAGGGTAATCGAGCTGGGAATTTCTTGATAGACTTCGCTAAGCATGTCAGGAACCGTAGATCGACTCGATCCTGCGAGCTGCAGAGTAGATTTTAATTAAAGTCCAACACGTAGGTATCGGCAATGAGCGATGTATATATTATCGGCAGCTACAGCACGGCGTTCGGCCGCCGGCCGCAAGATTCCACGAAAGACCTCGCGCGTGAGGCTTACGAAAATGTCTTGAAGGATGCGGGTTTCGCCGACGGCGACCGCATTGAATCCGGCTGGTTTGGTAACTGTGGTATGTGGACTGACCAGCAGGGGAGCATTCGCGGACAAGTCTGCTTCACGCCGTTAGTGCGCGAGGGATTATTCCCGGAGCGCGTCCCCATGACGAACGTTGAGGGCGGTTGCGCAACAGCGTCGCTGGCTTTGAATGGCGCGTGGAAGGACATCCTGTCTGGACAGGCGGAGTTCAGTATGGCCATGGGCTTGGAAAAAACGTTTTACCCGGAGAACCCAGAACAAACCTCGAAAATTTATTTCGGCGGAATTGATCAGTACGACCCACACGAGTGGGAATCCTATTATCGAGACGCCGGTGAGGAGGCGGGTAAGGCATTCGAGCCCGGGCCAGATCGCACGATTTTTATGGACACTTATGCAATGCAGGCGTGTCACCATATGAAACGTTACGGTACGACTCAACGCCAGATTGCAGCCGGCGCGGCTAAAAATCATAATCATGGTTCGATGAACCCGAACGCCCAATATCGGTTCCGTATGACGGCAGACGAGGTTCTCGCCGACCGTGCCGTCAGTTATCCTCTGACCCGCTCCATGTGCGCACCAGTCGGTGACGGCGCGGCTGCGGCGATTGTCTGTTCGGAACGCGCCCTGAAGACATTGCCTGCACAAGTTAGGGAACGCGCTGTACGTATTGCAGGGCAAGGGCTTAGCGGAGGCAAGTATCGTTCTCTTGACGAAGACGGGCTGAGTCGGTTTGCTGCCGAGCGTGCCTATTACATGGCAGGCATTAGGCCCGAACAAATTGACGTGGCGGAAGTCCACGATGCGACATCCTTTTGTGAAATCTATCAGGTCGAAATGATGGGCTTTTGCGAACGCGGGGCAGGCGGCGCGTTCGTCGAAAGCGGCGCAACAAGCTTAGGCGGTAAAATTCCAGTGAACACTTCAGGCGGATTGGTGTCGAAAGGGCACCCGGTCGGAGCCACGGGATTATCGATGACCGCGGAACTCGTCGCCCAGTTGCGCGCAGAGTCCGGTGAACGCCAGGTTGAGAAGGCCTGCTGGGCACTGGCCGAAAACGGGGGCGGTGTGATCGGATTCGACGAAGCAGCCTGTTCGGTGTTGATTTTGCATCGAGACAATTAGATGACGATTCCGCAGTGCGCTTAAATTTTTACGATCTGCAGCCGTATAGAGCTTTATGGTTAAGCAAGGTCCTCAACGCTCGAGATAAAATGCAATGGACGATGTAATAGTTTGGAATTCCCTCATGCGAACGCCGCAAGGACGGGTCGCAAAGATCGCTCAAGCGACAGCAATACTTTTACTGAGCGTCGTCGCGTCGTCAGCACATGCCGATTTCGCCTCGGGCAAGGCGGCTTACGACAAGGGCGACTATGAAGCGGCGCACAAAGAATTTCTGTACCTCGCGGAAACGGGGGATCCGAGTGCACAGACGATTCTCGGCGTCCTATACGAAAACGGCGCCGGCATAAAAGAAGATAAGCTTGAAGCCGTGAAATGGTATCGCCTCGCGGCCGAGCAAGGCAGCATGGCCGCGCAAACCAATCTTGGCTTTATGTTTGACACCGGGTCGGGTGTTCCGGAAGACAACGAAAAAGCGGCACTGTGGTTTCGCGCTGCCGCGGGACAAGGCAGTGAGTTGGCCCAGTTCAATCTCGGCAGCTTTTATTTGCGCGGCGAAGGTGTGGAGCAAGATGCTGATCTAGCCGTCGAATGGTTCCAAAAGGCCGCAGACAGTGGATTGACTGGCGCCTACATGAAGCTTGCGGAACTCTACGGTAAGGGTGAACACGGTATTGAAAAAAATTCAGCAGTGGCGGCCAAATACTTAGTCCAGGCTGCGGAGAAAGGTGACGGTCGAGCGCAATATTTGCTTGGCAATATGTTTGCGGAGGGCGAAGGCGTCGCAAAGGATTATGTCAAAGCCTACGCCTGGTGCGGAACTGCAGCCGGCAATGGTATGACGCTTGCGGTGACATGCTTTGAACACATGGAAACTTTGATGAGCAATTCTCAACGTGACGAGGCGCGGAACCTAGCGCGCGAATATCGCAAGAAATATCGGATAACTAATCCGGACTCTTGAGCTTCCAATATTTGAGTATCCAAATTCGCGGTATAAATATCGTCCTCGCTGCGACGTCTATTTCATGTTTTTCGGCTTGAATTAGCAGGTCCTACTATGTTTAAACCGTGATTCAATGTGATGGAAATTGATTTTGCGGTGCGTTGGATCATCAGTATCGATGGTGAGTCGATAGTGATGGATGAATTGTTATTCGACCTTCTAGACGCAGTCCATTGTGGCGGACATCTCAACTATGCGGCGAAAGCTACCGGCGTATCCTATCGTCATGCCTGGGGTTTGATTCGTACGTGGGAGACTAGATTCGATGCTCAATTGCTCGTGTCACGCCGCGGACGCGGCGCCACGTTGACGAAATTCGGTGCGGCCTTGTTGCAGGCGCGATCGGAGACCGGACGAAGTTTGCAACCGACCCTGTCGCAACACGCCTTGCGAGCGGCCGCAACGGTCGAATCGGCTATTGATAGTGATCGAAAACACCTCCGCATAGCGTCGAGCCACGACGATAAGGTGTTGCAGTTGAGAGAAAAAATAGCATCCGCGTGGCGTCACGTCACGATTGAAGTCGTCGGCAGTGAAGCTGCATTGCGTCAATACCGTCGGGGCGACGCCGATATCGCGGGCTTTCACATACCTTTGGGTGATTTGGGTCGCACGGTCGCGGCAAAATTGATCGCGTTTTTGGACGATTCACAAGATGAAATATTCTTGCTCGAAAAAAGAATGCTTGGTCTGATGTCGCGGCCAGACAATCCTTGTCGAGACTTCAGAACTTTGATTGGAACGCGTAGACGCTTTGTCAATCGTCAAGTTGGGTCTGCAACCCGACTCACGTTTGACGGGCTACTAGCGGCCGAGGGATTGGCACCACGAGATGTTGCCGGCTACGGCGATGAGGAGCACACCCACACCGCAGTCGCGGCCCTGGTTGTTAGTAAGGATGCTGACGCAGGATTTGGCGACCAAAAGGTCGCGCAGCATTTTAATTTAGTCTTCGAACCGATGGTTGAGGAGCGATTTTATCTGGTCGTTAGCCGAGAATTTGACAGCAGCGTACGCCAATTCATCGGCGACTATTGTCGGGATTTGACGTTTAGCACGGGAAGTAAGCTGAAACCGGACGAATATGCGCCCACCGTCGCCGTCATGAAGCGAGTCCACAACGCAGGTTTCTGGAAATCCAACTGATCGGGCAAATGGGGGGGGAACTAGTTGGGGTGCTCGTGGGGGAACGGGCTCGTCGATACCAACATCTCCAGATGTTCTCGACATGCCCTAGGATCCGGTATCATGGTGACCAAGCGTTCGAGGAGAGTACGAAATCCAAATGATCTGGAAGCTCCGGATAAAAGACCACAAAACCAACACTGCATCGAATCTTGAGCTCGATTCGGCGACATTGCACGTTGGCCGCGATCCAAATTGCGATGTGGTGCTCACTCACGATCGGGTCTCTCGACGCCATGTGGAGTTACGCGCGAACGCAACAGACAATGCGACGATCGTCGATCTGAGTAGCAATGGGACTTTTGTGCGGCGGCGCGACGAATGGATTCGCATCGAGGATTCACTTGAGATATGCCCACCGTCGACCCTGAGGGTAGCGCATTTCACGATAAAAATAGAAGAAGTCGTGGTTGGAAAGACGGTCCGCAAAGAGGCGGAACAGACTTGGGACCAATCGGTGATGATTCCGGTGGCGAATCTTGGTCATCGCACGGAGGCGATTCTAGTCTTCGACCTTTGTGAATCGTCATTGATCGCTAACAAGGACGATCATGTGGCCTACCACATGAAACAGCGCTTAACGCAAATAGCCGAACCCATTCTCGAAGAATACGGCTGCCGCTTCTTTAAAAGTACAGGCGATGGATTTCTCGCTACCTTTGAGCCACCCGATAAGGCGTTGCAAGCGGCTATTAAGGTTGAACATCACGTACAGATGCGCAACCAACGTACGACCAATGAACCCATTCGTTATCGCATCGCATTGCATTACGGAGATGTCTGGGCAATATCGGCAGGCGGCGCCGACGTCCATGGAAACGACGTAAACATAACGTTTCGAATAGAGGGCGTCCAAGCGACCTCGTTTGCCGAGACTAAGTCACTTTTTCCGAAGCAAGATCGCATTCTGTGTTCCAAGCGGTTTTATGACTGCATGGAAAGTCATCCTGTCACCACGCAAGTAGAAAACGTTGACTGCGGAGCTGCCGCGTTGAAAGGCATAGTCGACGTGGTAGACATTAGTTGGTTAAAAACTCAGTACTCGAATGAGGATCTAGAATCTACGCTTGCGATCCGGACCGAATAGCAGGCGGTTCGGCATTTAGATTGGCTGGGGGAGAGGGATTCGAACCCCCGCTGGCGGAGTCAGAGTCCGCAGTCCTACCACTAGACGATCCCCCATCTGGATCGTAGATTCGGATTATATCCGTGTTGCTCATCGCGTCGCGAATTGCGTGCAAATCGAGGGATAGATTCGCAAACGAAGCGTCGTTTGCTCACCCCTACGGGGCAACCTTCGGTCGTCCAAATTGCTGAATCGCAATTGGTGATTCGCAAACGAAGCGTCGTTTGCTCACCCCTACGGGGCAACCTTCGGTCGTCCAAATTGCTGAATCGCAATTGGTGATTCGCAAACGAAGCGTCGTTTGCTCACCCCTACGGGACAACCGCCGCTGGCGGAGTCTTCAGTCCGCAGTCCTACCACTAGACGATCCCCCATTTGGATCGTGGACTCGCATTATATCCGTGCGCGACCATTTTTTCCTTATCAGGCAAGTAGTCCGCGCAATAGCGCGGACACCTCCAAAGACTGGTTGATCAATCCAACGCAGTGGTCGCCATCAATGACACCGAGTTCTTGGGCAATGTGTAATTGCGTTCGCAGTTCCGCGCAATTCCCGTTCGCGACACCAAGAAGTCGGCGGTACGTGTCCCGCGAATCACTTTCGTAGCCGGCGGCGATTTTAGCTGGAATGGTGAGGGCTGAGCGACAGGTCTGATCGAACCGGTGGTCGCTGCAGGAAGTGAATAGTTTCAGGGTGGCTATCGCGAGGTCGCAGGCGCGGCTCCACGCATGGATATCATTGAGCGATCGCATAAAGTACCTCCGTGTACTTCGTGGATGACTAGACTAGTGGTGAGCTCTCTCCAGCTCAGGCGGTAACGGCCTTCCAGGCCGTTAACCAGCTAATTATTTAGCGCTTACTAAATTGTGGGCGCTTTCGGGCTTTGTGAAGACCGACTTTCTTGCGTTCGACTTCGCGCGAATCGCGTGTAACGAACCCTGCGATCCTCAACGGTCGGCGCAGCGTTTCGTCATAACTAATTAGGGCGCGTGTAATACCGTGTCGAATCGCCCCGGCTTGCCCGGAGATACCGCCGCCTTTGACGGTTGCCATGATGTCGAAGTCAGTATCCATATTGACCTTCACCAGTGGTTGGCGAACGACCATCCGTGCGGTTTCACGGCCAAAATAAACGTCGAGTGGACGGCCGTTGATCACGATGTTGCCGGTACCACGTTTTATAAATACGCGTGCGGCAGAACTCTTACGTCGGCCAATAGTGTTGTATGTTTCTGTTGCCATTAAGCTAGATATCCAGAGCTTGCGGTTGTTGAGGTGCGTGCGTGTGTTCCGGTCCGGCGTATACTTTTAATTTGCGGAACATCTCTCTGCCGAGAGGTCCGCGAGGCAGCATGCCTTTCACCGCTTTAGTAATCGCGTCCGTCGGCGCCTTCACCATTAGCTTGTCAAAACTAATCTGTTTCAGGCCTCCTGGGTAACCAGAATGGCGATAATAAATTTTGTCGGTCGCCTTTTTGCCTGTGACTCGGATCTTCTCGGCATTGACCACGATGATGTAATCGCCAGTATCCAGATTGGGCGTATACTCGGGCTTGTGCTTGCCGCGCAGGCGGATGGCGATCTCCGACGCGAGTCGGCCCAGTATTTTGTCCGTGGCGTCGACGACGAACCAATCTCGTTTGATTGTTTTCGCGGAAGGGGTATAGGTAGTCATGCTGATAAATGTGGCTGAAAAAGAGGCGCAATGGTACGGATAGCTCGGACCTGTGTCAACGCCGATTTGGCGCATATGCGCTTGATTCTCACTGAAAAATTGCTAAATGTCGTTAGATTGCCACATATTGACAGGACCCAATCCCAGGAGCGTAGCCGACCGCCTGATCGGGCGAGTCGATCGGTTAATGCGGGTCGTTTTACCGGCCGATACGGCGGCTTCCAAAGCCTCTCCGGCCGGAACATGTCCTGCCGTTCACTTGAATAGCGAGCAAATTCGACAATCGGCCGCTCTAATTCGGGTAAACCATAGCGGCGAAGTGTGCGCTCAAGCGCTCTATGTCGGCCAATCAATCACGGCCCGAAGTGTCGGACTTCAAAAATCCTTGGAAACTGCGGCGCTCGAAGAGCGCGACCATCTATGTTGGTGTGCCGAACGTCTCGCTGAACTTAATGCTAGGCCGAGCCTACTAAATCCGTTGTGGATGACAGGATCAATGGCAATCGGAATGACGGCAGGACTCTTTGGCGACGGAGTCAGTTTGGGTTTTGTCGAGGAAACGGAGCGGCAAGTGGTTGACCACCTCGACGGACATTTAGCAAAACTATGCGCTGAAGATCTGCGCAGCCGGGCGATTGTCATTGCAATGCGTGGCGACGAAGCACGACACGCCGACAAGGCAATGCGCGCCGGTGCTAAAAAGCTACCGACGCCGGTTAAATATCTGATGAAGATTCACGCAAAGCTAATGACTCGAACCACCTATTGGATTTGAGTCTTCGCTTCCAGACCCCGAGGTTTTTAGCTTGAATTTCCATCCCGCCGTCCCGAATTTTCTATTGCAACTAGAATTACTCATTGCCTGGGAGTCTGTCAGACTCAGGGCGTAGGACTCCAGAAAAGGCGAATTCACTCGTTTCCAACACACTTTCTCGTTAAATAGAATGGCTATGCGCCTCAAAAGTGCACTAAAAATAACTCAAACCGGGCTTTCCCTCGCGACGAACGTTTAAGCCCGACAAGCTCCCAACATGCCCAATCATTTCAAATTAGCCGCGAACTGCGGCGACACGGGAAGGTAACGAATGGCGACAACGCGCAATGGCCGATCAATCGATGCGAATCGGGCACACCCTTGGCGGACGATCAAAGGTTTTATAATCCGTTCGACAGGGTTGTTGGCCCTCTGGGCGATGCTGGCTAACGCTAACGCGGTGCTTCCTCCATCGAGTCCCGACGCCGAAATGCCGAGCTTGGCGCCGATGCTTGAGAATGTGACGCCAGCCGTTGTCAATATCGCAACGGAAGGGCACGTTGAAATTCGTAGCAACCCATTGCTAAACGATCCTTTCTTTCGACGATTTTTTAATGTTCCCAGCGAACAGCAGCGGCGTAAGACGCAAAGTTTAGGATCCGGGGTCATCATCGACGCGGCGCGAGGACTCGTCGTGACAAACAATCACGTCATTGCGAACGCTGATCAAATTACCGTGAAACTTCGTGATGGGCGAAACCTGAAGGCCGAGTTAGTCGGGTCCGATCCAGACACCGATGTGGCCGTTGTAAGAATATCTGCGGAGCGTCTCACGGCAGTCTCATTAGCAGATTCAGATCGCTTGAGAGTCGGCGATTACGTGGTCGCCATCGGGAACCCATTTGGGCTCGGGCAGACGGTTACTTCAGGAATTATCAGTGCTTTGGCGCGCAGCGGACTGGGGATTACTGGCTATGAGGATCTGATCCAAACGGACGCTTCAATAAATCCAGGAAATTCTGGCGGGGCCCTGGTTAATTTGCGCGGCGAATTGGTCGGAATCAATACCGCAATTTACTCTCAATCCGGGGGTAACATCGGGATCGGGTTTGCGATCCCGACCAATATGGTGCGGCAAATAACGGACCAGCTAGTCGATTTTGGCGAAGTTAGACGTGGCTTTCTCGGTGCCCAACTGCAAGATCTCGATCCCGACCTCGCAGCTGCATTTGGATTGAAGACGCGCAAAGGCGCCGTTTTGGTGAATATTCTCGAAGGCTCGCCCGCAAATAGAGCCGGGTTGCTACCCGGAGATGTGGTTACCGCGGTTAATGAAAAAATCGTAGGCAACGCATCTGATTTGCGCAATCAAGTCGGCTTAAAGCGGATCGGCGATACGCTGAAGCTAAAAGTTTTTCGCGAAGGTCTCGAAAAATCAATCTCTGTAACCGTGGCGGAACGCCGAGACGGGGAACCGTCGAGCGAATTGCACAACGAGCGCTTCGCAGGCGCTACGTTTGGAGAGATCGCAGAGCGGTCCCCTGCTTATGGTCGATTGCAGGGCGTCATGATCTACGAAGTCGAACAGGGATCGAGAGTCGCGCAGGCGGGATTACGCGAGGGCGATATCATTACTTCAGTGAATCGCATCGCTACTCGTGATCTCGAGGAGTTTCTTAAAGTTGTTAACACGCTTAAAGCGAGGATGCTGCTGCGCGTTCACCGCGGAACTGAGGCGGCTTTCATGGTGGTAAAGTAGCTCGCCGTTGTCGGTGAGTAGCTGATACCGGCATTTTCTGCTGCGCAAGGCTCTCAGGCGGTTGCGACGCGAGCTTGCGCAGTCGAGCTGTGTTCGGCGCGTGTCGCGACGAGTTGCTTGAGCAAGGCAAGATCGACGAATTCTTTCCCGCCTGCATCGCCCCTGGCGACCTTAAACGGCGCGTCTCGATCGCCTAAACTGTCCACCACAAGCGCAGCACTCGGAAAATGGTGGTGGCGGGTGTAGAAGTGCGTGGTAATTATGCTGCTAAGCCCCGCTGCGGTTGCGCTCAGACAACCATTTACGGTGTCTTCGATCGCGATCGCACGCGTCGGTTCGATTTCGAGGATCCCAAGCACTGATTCATAGACGGCCGGCGACGGTTTCTTCTTTGTAATCGTGTCGCAGGTTGAGATCGCCGAGAACCAAGATGTCCAATCGGCGGGTAGATTGCGGTCCAGCAAGGTTTTCAGGTTTGAGTACGTCGAACTCGTCGCGATTGCCAGCATCAGTTCCGAATCGCGGATCTCTTCCAATAGTCGTCTAACCCCGGTTCGAAGCGGAACTTCGCCTGCCTCGAGCATGTCCACGTACATTTTCGATTTCGCTTTATGCACATCCTGCGCAAAGCGCGAGAATCCTCCGGCATGACTGAACTGTTCGGCGAGTTCTCCGGCATAGTAGGTGATTCGTTCGTATCCCCCGGAGATGGAAAGTAGTTCTTCGTAAACCTTCGGGGTCCAATTCCAGTCCAGATCAAATTCTTTAAAGGCGCGATTGAACGCTTGGCGATGGACTTCCTCGGTGTCTGCCAGGGTCCCGTCGACGTCGAAAATTATGGCTTCGAGTTGCATCATATTTGCCTATTGTATCTGAAGCTTGCAGTCGTATTTTGGTTTTCAGCGTAGATTGTGCGTCTAACTCTTTGAGTTAGCTGTGAAACACATCACATCGGATACGGATTATTCAGTTATTTGCACTTTCGAAGCCTCGTCGTTATCTAAATCCAATTCCACTCTCTCAATTTTCGCAAATCGATCGGATATTTTGCGTGCCGAGGTATGAACTAGCCGGACATCATCATTAGCCTGGCCGATGTGACGGGCTAATTGGTCCATCCGTTCTCGAAAACGCAAAAAGTCCTTTCCAAGCAGTCCAAGATGCTCCTGAATAATGTCGATTTGTTCGCGGGTCGCTGCATCCTTCAGCACGCTAGATGCGGTATTTAATACGGCCCACAAGGTTGTCGGAGAAACGATCCAGACGTGTGCGGCGTGCGCCTCGTCGACTAAGTCGTAATGGTGGGCCTGAATTTCAGCGAATATGGCTTCCGCTGGAATAAACATCATCGCGCCGTCTGCTGTTGTTCCATCAATGATGTATCTAGCGGCAATATCACGAATATGTTTACGGATGTCCTGTTTAAATTGACGGTGCGCAATTTTTCGGTCGTGTTCGTTAATATCGAAATCGCTTAGACGGCGGTAGGATTCCAGCGGAAATTTCGAATCGATCGCTAAAGTCCCCGTAGGGGGCGGGAGGTGTAACACGCAATCGGCGATCCGGTCGTTCGGCAAAGTGTATTGCAAGCTGAAATTAGACGCCGGCAAGACGTTCGAAACTAGGGCCGCGAGTTGAACTTCGCCGAACGCCCCGCGCGATCGTTTATCGGCCAAAATGTGATTCAAGCTGACGACTTCGCCTGATAATTCAGTAATCTTTTTCTGTGCTTCATCAATCAGTGCGAGCCGTCTTAATACGTCAGCGAACGTCGACGTCGTCTTTTCGAATCCTTCGGCGAGTCGCCGATCAACTTGCCCGCCAATTTCGCGTAACCGCTCGTCGGTCGTGCGCGTAAGACTTTCGACACGTTGCCCGAGCGTCGTTGCGTTTTGTAACAGCGAGGTGCCGAGCTGTTCCTGGAGGGATATGAATCCACTATGCATCGCGTTATTAAGCGTTTGGGCGACATTCGCCTGGCGCTGTTCGAACTTGCTTTCGTGTTCCGCCAAACTCGCCTGAAGCTGCTCACGCAAGGATCCGATCGCTTCTACTGAGCGCGATCTGTCCTCGCCTAGCTGGGTCGTAATTGCCTGCTTCGTGCTGTCGAGGCGATCGATTAAATTTTCCCTTAGGTCTGCGGAATCAGCGCCCACTTGTCCGTGCAGCTGACTCAAGCGGCGTTCGAGTATTTCGACCGATGCCTGTTGGATTTGCATCGACGTGCCGAGCGCGCGCACTTCAGCAACCAGCTGTGCGCTGTCCACTGTGCGCCGCAAAACCCAAGTCACGAGACCAATTAATAGGGCCAGGAGAGCTATGATTAACGTCCAGGGATCGAGTTCTAAGTGATTAATTGCGCTAGCGAATTCAGGAGGCAATATTGTTTAGGTCTCGCGGGTGCTCGAGTGAGGGAATGTCCGTGGGAATCGGCCCACGGGGTACTTGTTGGCATGAATCTCAGAATTAATCCGCACCTCATCTTAGCGCGAACGTGGATTTTCGACGATAATGCGTAAACGTCGGCTTGTACCGCCTGAACAATCATACTACTTGGATCCGCTAAAGGTCGAACAATGCAGTTTATTGAAACCTCCGTAAGCGACGCATTCACTAGCGAGGTAACCCGGCGCGAATCCGAGATTAATCTTGCGCGCGCGGGTCTAATTTTCGCCGGCAGTGAGTACCCTCAATTGGACTCTGCGTGGTATCTGAACCAGTTGGATCTCATCGCAAACGACATCAGCGCGCGACTCGATCCGAATGCGGACCTCAGTACACGTCTAACCGTGATGAATGAGTATCTGTTTGGAGAACTCGGGTATAGCGGGAACGTCGATGACTACTATGATCCGCGCAATAGTTTCTTAAATGAGGTTATCGACCGGCGAATCGGACTTCCAATCACTTTATCTATAGTTTTTCTGGAGCTGGCTGAACGGGTTGGGCTTGACGCAAAAGGCGTCTCTTTCCCGGGGCATTTCTTAGTTGCTGTGGTCGAAGGTGACGGCGATGTAATAGTTGATGCGTTCGATGGCGGTGCAGTACTAGCGCGCGCTACTTTTCTGCAACGATTGCTCGAGCGCGCGGCGCCTAATACATCGTTCGATGCACTAGAAGCGGCGCTACGTCCTGCTTCTAAATCAGAGATATTGCTACGGCAACTACGCAATTTGAAATCGATTTACGTCGAAAAAGGTTTGGTGGAGAAATCGCTCAACACGATTAACCACATGCTAGTCATTCAGAAAGATCTGTTGCCCGAACTTCTAGAGCGCGCAGCTCTATATGATTCGCTCGGTTACGCCCGCGGAGCGGTCGCGGATTACGAGCGAGCCGTAAGCTTGCTACCACCGGGTCCTCAACTCGCGGAAGTGCACGCGCGAATTAAGCGAGCCCGAGAGCAAGTGCAAAAATTGCATTAACACATGGCGGACAAACAAAAGGTCCGCGGACGTGGCGCTAGCAGTAATCACGGTCCTCGTTACCTCCCAACGACGCGGGAGGTCTACGACGACGGCTGGGGCGCCGAAGATGAGGAGCCGCAGGCGCTAAAGACGACGGTTACGATCGAGCGCGCGAAAACCATCGTTAGCCGGAACAACTCACCTGATTTACCTTTCGATCAGTCGATCAATCCGTATCTCGGTTGCGAGCATGGATGCGTCTATTGTTACGCGCGGCCCGCCCATGCCTATATGGATTTGTCGCCGGGACTCGACTTCGAAAGCCGATTGTTTTCGAAACCGAACGCAGCCGAACTGCTAATCGAGGAGTTGGGGCGTAAGCATTATCAGTGCTCAGTAATTTCTCTAGGCGCGAACACGGATGCCTATCAACCGATTGAACGACGGCTTCGCATCACAAGGTCCATCATTGAAGTATTTGCGGCGCACCACCATCCCGTTACGATCGTTTCGAAATCTTCGTTGGTCGAGCGAGATATTGATTTATTGGCGCCGATGGCCGCACTCGGTCTGGCGCAAGTGTTCATCTCCGTGACTTCACTCGATCGCGTGCTGTCGCGCCGCATGGAACCTCGTGCGGCCGCCCCGGAGCGACGTTTGCAAACGATATCGGCGCTGGCGGCGGCCGGGATCCCAACCGGAGTGATGTTCGCACCGGTCATACCGGCGCTCAATGATCAACATTTAGAGGACGTCGTTGAGGCGGCGGCTAACCATGGGGCGCGCTATGCAGGGTACGTCATGCTTAGACTCCCGCGCGAAGTGAACGGACTTTTCAAAGAATGGTTAGCACTAAATTACCCCTTGCGCGCCGAACACGTGTTAAGCCGAATCCGCGATATTCGGCAAGGGCAAGAAAATGACTCGCGCTTTGGGCGCCGGTTTAAAGGCACAGGACCCATTGCCGAACTAGTGGGCCAGCGGTTTCGGCGCGCTTGCGTACGCCATGGTCTAAATCGGTCGACGCATACGTTCAATACGGATCTGTTTCGTGCGCCGGTTAAAGAAACAGCACAACTTCAGCTCTTTTGATTGTCGGGTGAGTTGACACGGTTTCGTTGATCAACGCCGCAAAAAATAGATCCAGCGCGAAAAACTCAGTAAGGCCGATAGCGAAGCGGCAACGTATGTGAGCGCGCAGGCTGTCAATATTCGCCGTGCAGCAGGCATCTCGGTTGCCGAAACATAGCCTGCAGAAAGAACCGGTAGGGCGCGTTTAAAGCTGGCGTCGAATTCCACGGGCAAGGTAACTAAATGCACGGCGACCGGCACGAACAACACGGCAACTCCGGCAATTAACATGAATATGCCGGTCGCGGGTGTTCTGGTGAGTGCGGTTATAAAAGGAAGGGCGATGAGGATTATTGCGCCCAGTCCTTCACTAATATGGGCGATTTTTACCAAGCTCGTGCGAATTCTAAGCGGCATATAACCCAGTCGATCTTGCATGGCGTGACCGACCTCGTGAGCAGCGACCACAACCGCCGTGAGCGATTTCGCGTCGTATACCGATTCACTAAGTCGCACAACTTTATTGATAGGATCGTAATGATCGCCGGCCGGAATCCGTTCGACAGTAACGCCTTCAAGTTTGATGCTTTTGATAAGGTGGATTGCCAGCTCACCGCCTGTTCCGGGTATCTCTTGCCGATGTTTGCTGTGGCGTTTTAGAATAGATTTGGCCCACAGCTGGGGTCCGAATACGACAGCAAGCGCGAGGCAAGCTAAAGCAATTGCGAGCGGCATACCCAGCTAGCCGAAAATTCTACAAATTGATATTTGCAACGCTCATCTCGGTGTCAGTTCAGTGTGTGTTTGTCTGGCAGTTCGTTTGCTGAAGGGGGCGCAATTGTCGAGGGAATATCCCATTCAGCCAGACGGACCCCGTTAGTGATCAATTCTGCTAGTGAATGAAGTAGCTTCGGGTTAAGCGCGAGATCGATCCCTGCGCCTTGCTCAGGCGCAAGCGCCATCACCATAGGGCCATCTGCGTTACGACGCATCTGCATTTTCGCGAGCAATATCGGATCTGCGCCCAAGGGTAGTTCTTTCGGAGATTCCTTAAACGGCGTTTTGAAGTCGGAATTACTTACGGCTTTCTGATGTTCAAACGCGAATACTTCTTTCTTTGCAACGGGTGACACCTGGGTCCGCACAGTTGGGGATTCTTTCAGTGCATTTTCGATTGCTGGCGAGATCAGTTTGACGAACCGACGGGTCAGCCAAAATCGAAACTCTAGTTCGTCGCTGCTCGATACCCGAAGCAATAAGCGATCCTCTGCTGCTACGAACTTTATCTGGATCTGTTGAATCTGTGCCATGATCAATCCGCAGCGCTTGGACGTTCGGATATAAGGTTTCCGAACGGACAGTAGACTGAGGCACTGTGTGCCGCTAGAAATGTGCGAGACCTGTGCTGAAAAAACCAGAAGCTAAACATTTATTCGCGAAATTTCGAAGTAATTTGAGTCACCGACAGTGTACGTATGTCTGAATCCAACGACCATGGCAATTTGCCAGTGCAATCACAAAATCCAAATGTCCCTTTGAGTCCTCGTGAACGCTATGAGCGAGATATCGAAACGGCAGCGCTTTTGCCAGATTCCGCACAAGCTCAGGCAATTGAGCACATGGAGAGGCTTTATCGCGATTTAGCCAATGTTACCCCGGCCAAGCCCGGGGGGCTTCTCAACAAAGTCCTGAGGATGAAAAAAGCGAACCGAGAACCCATCCGGGGGATTTATCTATGGGGTAGGGTCGGGCGCGGTAAAACCTATATCGTCGACACGTTTTTCGACTGCTTAACGACGCAGCGCAAGCTGCGGATCCATTTTCATAGCTTCATGCGGAAAATTCACACGGAACTGAAGCAACTGAATCGCGAGTCTGATCCGCTAGCCGCCGTAGCACGACAATGGGCTCGCGAATTCGACGTTTTGTGCCTTGACGAGTTCCATGTCGGCGACATTACCGACGCAATGATTCTAGGTAATTTGCTGCGCGCACTATTTGACAACGGGGTCAGCCTCATCACGACCTCTAACGAAGCGCCAAAAGAGCTTTATCAAGACGGTCTACAGCGTCAGCAGTTTTTGCCAGCCATCGCATTACTCGAGAAACATCTCGAAGTGTTCGAATTGGCCGGCGAGTTGGATTATAGACTCCGCGCGCTTGAACAGGCCGGAATTTACTACACGCCTCACAGCGATGACGTCGTGTCACATTTGCGCCAGCGCTTCATCGACATCGCCCCTTCACGAGGAGAAGCAGGTGGATCGGTAGATATCGACGGCCGGCCAATTCCGACGATTAGACGTGCAGAAGGCATTGTATGGTTCGATTTCCAAACCTTATGTGGAGGTGCGCGGTCCACGGGAGATTACATCGAGATTGCATTGTGCCATCACACGATCGTCCTAAGCGACGTTCCGATAATGGATAAGGACGCCAGTGATGCCGCGCGCCGTTTCATCAATTTGATCGACGAACTCTACGACCGCAACGTGAAACTCATTGTCTCGGCGGCGGCTGACGCGGAAAAACTGTACGCTGGTAGTCGGCTAACCGCGCCATTCAAGCGAACCGTCAGCCGCTTAACCGAAATGCAGTCCCACGAGTATCTCGCCCGCCCGCATATCTGCGACTAGTCCCAAAGTTACTGATTCGTGCTGCCAGATCGATAAACGCCGTCGGAAATGGGTGCGGATCCGGCGGTTCTCCTTTCGCCAACCCCGATCTCCGCGCTGTTTCATTCCGTACCGTTTCCCCGACGAGCCTGTCGGAATTAGGCGATCGTGGCGGGCATAAAACTGTCGAATTTTGAATAGAGTAGTGGTTTGTCGTTCCGATAAATTGCGCAACTTTTGGCCGCTATCTCGTCAGCCCGGCAGTTCGTTCGTAAGCCCGACAGCTGACAGCGATAACTGGAACGTTGATTGTCGATGTGGGACGCAGCATTATAACGAATAATAACAGCAGGTTAAGATATTAACTTGACAAGTTAAATTATCAGTCTATCCTAATCAACTAAGAACACGCGATTAAATCGCAATCTAAGCCTCGGCGAAATTGATAAGCCCGAGGCACGTGACGAGTGAGTAAAGGGCAGATGAGGACGAATTCAGAGCACTATGGCCAGCCTATAGTGAAATTGTTGGCACACCGATACGGCGACGGATCGATCTATCTGCCGAAGTCAGAGAATCGAGGTTTGCTGCGAGACGCAGTAAATAAGGGCTTAGTTAGCGAAGACGGCTATCTGACGAGAAAAGGACGAAATTATTTGGCGCGAGCCGACACAATTACCTCCGTGGGTAAGTAAGGACAGGTCCCATCCTGTCACCAGCGTTTAGGGCTGCTTATGCAGCCCTTTTTTTTGCCCAGACCAGCCGCCATTCATAAAGTACCGCTGCTGCCTGCTCAAGGCTCGGCTAGTCCCGCAGAACCACAACAAGCCGCGCCATTGGCCAGGGACTACGATATATACCGTATTCGCATAAACATATCAAAATATATTCATATATAGAATATTCCATCTTTGCTAGATTTCGCATCAACGCGAGGCCGGCACGATATCGGATTTGTCTCGTGCAATGACACAGGCGAGCCCAGATGTATCAATACGATCAATATGACCAGACCATCGTCGATGAGAGAGTTGCGCAGTTTCGTGACCAAACGACTCGGTTTTTGACTGGTCGCCTTAGCGAAGAAGAGTTTCGACCGTTACGACTCATGAACGGGCTTTACTTCCAAACACACGCACCGATGTTGCGAGTTGCCATCCCCTATGGGGTCTTGTCGTCCCAACAACTGCGCACATTGGCCTCCATTGCACGGACATACGACAGAGGGTACGGTCATTTCAGTACGCGACAGAACATCCAGTTTAATTGGCCGGAACTCGCGCGCGTGCCAGATATCTTGGCCGATCTCGCGGCAGTTCAAATGCATGCCATTCAAACGAGCGGCAACTGTATCCGCAACACAACGTGTGACCATTTGGCCGGCGTTGCTCCTGATGAGATTGAAGATCCGCGTCCCTATTGCGAAATGATTCGGCAGTGGTCATCGCTGCATCCAGAGTTCTCTTACCTTCCGCGTAAGTTCAAGATCGCGTTTAGTGGCGCGCTGAATGACCGCGCTGCTGTCGCCGTGCATGACATCGGGTTTTATATCGTGCAAAACGGAGCTGGTGAGAACGGATTTAAAGTGCTCGTCGGAGGCGGCCAGGGCCGCACACCACACATCGGTACGGTGATTCGAGAATTTCTGCCGATCACCGATTTACTGTCGTATTGCGATGCAATTTTGCGGGTCTACAACCGATACGGAAGACGCGACAACAAATATAAGGCGCGAATCAAGATCTTGGTCAATGCGCTGGGTGCAGAGCGGTTTACCTTAGCCGTAGAAAAGGAATGGTCGGCGAATCAGCCGTCCCAACTGACGTTGGACCCGATTGATATCGATCGAATGCGCGCTCATTTTTCGAGTCCTGCATACGAGTCACGCCCCGAAGGAAAGAGCATCCATGCTTGGTACCAAGCAAATAAGGCGTTCGCGCGGTGGGTCGACCGCAATACGGTCGCCCACCGGGTTGCCGGATACAACTCGGTTTATATTTCCCTTAAAGCACCCGCGGTCGCGCCTGGCGACGCATCGGCAGACCAGATGGACGCGGTCGCGGGTCTTGCAGAGCAGTTCGGATTCGGTGAGATAAGAGTCACACACGATCAAAATCTTTTGCTACCTGACGTCGCTACGGAGGATTTATTCGAGCTGTGGAAAGGTTTGCGAACCTATGAGCTGGCGACCGCGAATATCGGACTTCTAACCGATGTCATTTGCTGCCCGGGCCTAGATTTTTGTTCCCTGGCAAATTCCAGCACCATCCCGATTGCTAAACAAATAAACGAGCGCTTCAGCGACTTAGATTATTTGCACGACATCGGTGAATTGAAAATAAAAATGTCTGGTTGCATGAACGCCTGCGGTCACCATCACGTAGGCCATATTGGAATTTTAGGAGTCGATAAAAAAGGCGAGGAATTTTTCCAATTTACACTCGGTGGATCGGCTGACAACGAGTGCACCTTAGGCGAACGCTTGGGCCCGGCAATAAAGAAGCACGACGTTGCCGATACGGTTGCGGACTTATTGGACGTCTATGTGCAATTGAGAATTGACGGTGAGCGTTTTCTCGATACGTTTCGGCGAGTGGGGTTGGCGCCTTTTAAGGCAAGGGTATACGACGATAACGCTGCAAAAAATAGGACTGACACACGTGCATTTGCTTAAAGATGGGCGGCTCGCGATCGATAGCTGGATGTTGCTGCAAGACGCGGTGGACGTGGTGCCAGACAGCGGTGACGTCATTGTGCCAATGCAGCACTGGAGCGCTCGACGCGAGACATTACTGAGACGCTCTGGCCGTAATGGTTTATGGCTTTCGAGCGAGGACGAAATTGAATCCGTTGCACAAGACATCGCGCATTGCGCCGTGATCGTGCTGGAATTCTCATCAAGCACTGATGGTCGTCATTATTCAAACGCACGTCTTTTGCGCGAACGCTACGCGTACTCAAGCGAACTGCGTGCGTCAGGAGAGGTACTGCGCGACCAACTGTTTTATCTCACCCGATGCGGTTTCGACTCTTTCTTGCTGGCAGACGATTGCGACCTCGAAGACTTTTTGCGCGGGCGCGAAGATTTTTCGTCGGTCTATCAATATGCCACCGACGACCTCGTGCCAGCCTATCGCAGGCGAGCCGGCGCAGTTTAAATTTAGCACTCTAAAGCATCGATGAAATCGATTATTGCTTGGGCAGTTGTTTCTGGCTCTTCAATCATGCAATAAGTTCCTCCGCCCTCAGCAATTAGTTCGAGCGTGGCGTGGGGCGCAAGCGCGAGGAACTCATTAGCCAAATTGCGGTTGCCTTGTTCTCCGTAGCCGAGGTGCCCGGATTCTCCCATGAGTAATAGTGTCGGACACTTAATCTTAGCAACGTCCGTTGTGAAGTCGTTGGTGGCGACGATGCGCATCGTCTCCGCGAGCGTCGATAGCGAGAAATTCTGTGCGAAACAGGCTGCTTCCCATTTCGCGATCTCGCCTTGTCGGGTATTAAAAACATTCGGTTCGGCGCAACCAATCCAGCTCGTTAAACAGGCGAGCGCATCATAGCCAAACGTCTCGCCGATGAGCCGAAAACCCTCAAAAGCGTTCCGAAAACCCGCATCAGCTTTAAACATCGGGTAAGTCACTAAAGCCCTTACCCGGTGCGGGTATTTCGCTGTGTAACGGATACTTATAGGCGAGCCAGTCGAGGTGCCCCATAGAACGGCTGAATCTATATTAAGTTCGTTTAATACGATTTCAAGATCGTCCACCCAGGTGTCTTGACTGAAGCTGCCTCCTGGCCACGCTCGATCCGAGCGCCCGGCGCCTCGATAATTCCAGTCGATCACTTGGTATCTAGCGGCGAGTAACTCGCGTACAAAATCCCATTGGTTGTGGAGTAAGCCGAAGCCTCCGGTTAGAACGAGTGGTTGGCCTGAGCCCGTCACCTCGTACCAAATCTCCGTTCCGTTATCGTTGATCGTGGGCATAGGTAGTCTCTGCTAGGATCGTTCGTCTAGATTAACGTTTTGCGTTGCTCAAGAGTATGTCCGTCTCTATACGACAACTTCGAGGAATTAGTATGCAGTGGTACAGCCGCCTCCTATTTATTTGCCTAGCCGTGTTCGCGCTAGACGTTAGCGCTATCGATCTCGGCGACGACGATTTCGCCCACCTCGAGTCGTTATATCTGCATTTGCACCAGAATCCGGAACTTTCCTTTAAGGAAGAGCGCACGGCGTTGCGCATCGCAGATGAACTCGAAACGGCCGGTTTCGAAGTAACTCGCCAATTCGGTGGAACCGGGGTTGTTGCCACTATGACAAATGGTATTGGCCCAACGGTCCTGATCCGCGGCGACATGGATGGGCTACCCATTGCCGAACAAACGGGCTTAGGGTATGCCAGCAAAATAACCGGCATCAGCATCGATGGCCAAGAGAAACCCGTGATGCACGCTTGCGGGCATGATGTCCACATGACTGTTTTGGTTGGCACGGCGCGCGCACTAGCGACGCAACGCGACCAGTGGCAAGGCACGTTGATCATGATTGCGCAGCCAGCGGAAGAGCGCGGCGCCGGGGCCAAGGCGATGCTAGACGCAGGTCTATTTACGAAATTTCCGCGTCCAGACTACAACCTCGCGTTGCACGTCAGCGCCGGTCTGCCCGCCGGAAAAATTGGTTACGTCGCGGGACCTGCACTAGCGAACGTCGATTCCGTCGATATAACGGTATATGGCGTAGGAGGGCATGGCGCGTACCCTCACATGACCAAAGATCCGGTCGTCTTATCTGCCCAGATAATCACAGCATTGCAGACGATTGTTAGCCGTGAACTGTCACCGCTCGAGCCGGCAGTGTTGACGGTTGGGTCAATTCACGGCGGTCACAAGCACAACGTCATCCCGGCTGAAGTCAAAATGCAACTGACGTTGCGCTCTTACACTTTAGAAGTCAGAGAAAAAATGATTACTGCGATAAGGCGGATTGTGCGCAGTCTCGCGAGCGCCGCCGACATTGCGTCGGAGAAAATGCCACGCGTGGAAATAAAAGACGAGTTCACACCGGTGACGTTCAACGATCCGTCGCTAACGAATCGTATTGTAGCGACATTCGTCAAAACGCTTGGTGCCGATAACGTGATTGAAACGAGTCCCGTCATGGGCGGCGAAGACTTCGGTCGTTACGGTCAAGTCGAACCAAAGATCCCAAGCATGATTTACTGGTTAGGTGCTGTCGATCGGGGGAAGCACGCACTTTCTAAATCAACTGGCGCAGCGCTGCCGTCGTTGCACTCTGCGTATTTCGCCCCAGAGTATGCGCCCACGATAAGAACGGGTGTGATGGCGATGACGGCCGCCGGCCTGGAGCTGTTAAACAATGCACGCGCAGATTGAGCGAACATTGCTGCGGCGAGCTAAACCTCGACTATCGACGAGCACGGCATCCAAGAAAATTCATCAATTACTCATCGAATGGGTAAGCTAACAGGAGCGAAGAAGATGGCAAAACATATGGTTGTGGTTCTGACCGAACCGACTGAGGGGCGCGAGGACGAATTTAACGAATACTACGAGAACCTTCATATCGACGAAGTGTTGGCAACGACTGGTTGGACATCCGGTCAGCGTTTCGTTCTCGGCGACCAAGTAGGCACTAAATGTCCGCTCCCGTTTTTGGCCCTCTATGAGGCAGAAGCCGACAACCCAAAGGCAGTTATCGAAAAGCTAAACGAGACACGCGCCCAGCGCGTTCAAAGCACAGCGCTGAATCGCACAACGGCTGGCGTATGGGTGTTCTCCGAAACAGGTCCACGGCACGAAAAATAGCGTCTGAGATTACCGGCCGTTTGGCCTCGAGCATTAGACCCAAAGTGCGTCCAATAGATGGGTTCTATTCGACAGTCGTTGGCGCGTCGGGATGATCTAGCGGCTGTTCGGCTCGCACCTCGGCGCTCGGTACTATTCTTGGCTTGTGATACGCCTCGATTAGCCGGTGAAGTCGCGTTGCAAACGTTTGGTGATCGACGGCCGAGTTGCGACGGAGCACGTTAGACATCAAGGTTACAATGTAATGTAGTTTCCGTTCATCGGACGGTGATTCAACAATTGCGACTGAATTCATGAAATTTCGGACATTGCCATGATATTTTTTACAGACGAATTCCGGTTCCGGTTCACATTTATACCATGATCCACTTTTAAAATAGACTGCCGAATCGCGTAAAGCAGGCGCCGATGCGTAACGAATGCGCCGCTCGGTCACGTACATTAGGCGCTTCATTTCGCGCGATGAAAACTCATCGACCAACCGCCCTTGTTCCATTTTGAGCATGAATTTCATTAACTCGCGAGAAGTGGCATAGCTCGATGTCCCTTGGACTTTGCGTTTGCCCGTGTGAGTAAAAAAACTCCCTTGGCGCAATTTCGTTAAGTCGAGGCCGTTGCGAATCAACGGTGTTTGAATGAACGTAGCAAGTTGCTCGGTTAATGCGCTGCGAGCGCTTGTAGCAAAGTAGTCTTTTCCAGTAGCTTCATCGACGGGATAGCCTCTACCGAAGTGAGTTAATAGCATTCCATGTTTAGTCAACGTCGCGGCCGCAGCATTAGCGCTCGGCGAGACCATCCAGTCAAGATATTCCAGCATGCTGCCTGAATCGCCGATTTTTAGCGGTCGGCGGATTAATTTCTCATTTTCGCGATCCCACATGCGCACCGTGTGGCTATCCGAGATGATGAATTCATCGGCTACGATCTGCGTGTCATGTAACATGTTCCACCGGGCTGTCAGGTCGTCAGGGTAGAGATCGGCTAGGGCCTGGAATAATCCGAGCGCGACGACGAGTTTGCCAACGCTCCCCGGGTTGCGCGCCACGTCGCCGTTGACTTCCGCATATCGCGGGTTTTCGGGGTCACTTAGATCGAGCACTGATACGCCGTAACGACTGGCGTAATTCCCTAGTAGTCCTTCCACTTGACGCTTGAAAATACCGTCGTTAGGTGGGAGCTCCATATCAGGTCTGTCCACCAAGCGAATATCAACTTCTTCAGCGGACAGTAGCGCGCCGTGCGGTTGTTTCGTGCCTTTGATCAGGTCGTTTTCTACGCGGCGCATATATTCGAGCCGCCCGATGCCGGTTTTCTCATAGGCGTCCAACGGATAAGCATGAGCAGATAGTTGACAAAGGTTCGAGCTTGCCAAGAGGCATGTGACCATGAGCATGCGCAAGGTGAGCTTTGCGTGACGGGTTATTCCAAGGTTCAGATGTTTGTTTGCCATCATTAGGCTTTCTCGATGTTCCATTGGTTGATGCATTTAATTCGCGACTTCGCTGATCGCGCGACGCTAGTTGTTGAACGACGGAACGAAGCTCGGCGGTCGAGAATCGATTATTTCGATCCCTATAAAGCTCGGGTGAATATTCAGTTCATCCGCAATTTCGCGCCAGGATTGGCCGCGCTGCCGTTGTTGCGAAATCGATGCCTCGCTCGCCCCAGTCAATTCCTCCAAGGTTTCTGCGCGCGTGCGATCGAGCTCTACAACGCTCACGTCGTAGCGCTTGCGAGTGCCGATCTGCTCCGCTTCGCCGGCGTTCGCGTTGTCTTGTATGGATTTCATTGCAACGCGTGCCACGTCGACCTCGCCAACTAATGCGTCGATTGCGCCGATGTCGGCAGCCCAGGCGTTCCACGCGAAGACTAGCCACAGCAAGATCACGAGATGACATTCGATCTGTGTGCGGAAATTACTCATTGACCGTCCGACCCCGCGGCCCGGTTATTCAACGGTGGCTCATCGAGGGCTACGGGCAAATTTGCACGTTCCGCTAAGGATTGGTCGAGCGCTTGTAATACCAAATTTTCTCTCGTTTGTTCGTTTTCTAAGAATGGCCGAATCTGAAATAATTTCAGCTGTCCATCGAGAAAACCGAATTCGATGTCGGCAGGAGTGGGTTTGCCCGAGGCGTCGACGATCGCCGGGAAACGCGTCGGCAATTCCTTCGCCAAGTTTATTAGCTGATCGATCTCCTCGCTACGCAATACATACTCAGAGGAGCTCACGGGAAGTTTTTTCACGCCGCCCAATAGATCGACCTTACGTCTAAGTGATGCGGTTGCGGCCGCCATTAACCTGACCTCCCCGGTCACGATATTGATCCGCAGGGACTCAGCAGATTGACCATCGACAGCGCCTCCAACCCCTTCGTTAACGGCGACCGAAAGCCAGTCTCGATCTCCGGTATCAATATCTTGGGTAACTAGGACACCGGATTTTTCAACGTCGACACTGCGCAACAACAGTACTGCAGGATAGACATGCTCTGGTTTGTCCATCAAAGTTTGGCGCCACGCAAACGACCGCGCGCTGAAGGGTGATGCCCAGACGTCAGAAATGGCGCGAATAATCTTATTGACCCCGACGACATTTGCCACCGTCAAATTTAGTCCCGCGCCAGTAAACCCGGGTAAGTCCTCGACGTTTGTATCGCTTCGAACAAAGACTCCGAAGGCTCCATCTGGACCAAAAATGTCGATTACGTTCGAGCGCAAGCGAGTTCGAAATTCGTCTCCCGGGTCGGCGTTGCGAATTGTCATTTCGAGCTTGGCGCGAAATAATTCGGTTTGCTCTCGACGGGTAGTGCTACTCGCCTCTAGCGCCCCTAACCGGGCATATTCGCTTTGCATCCATTCGAACACCGTGACACCCATCCCATCCATCGGTTGCTCTAGTAGATCTCTGAAAATACCGAATGGGATTGTCAGACCTTCGGTGACCGCTTCAGGATAGTGATGTTTGAGCTCGCCTAGCTTGGCGGCTTTTGGACCAACAACTTTGCCGGAATCCGTTGCACGCAAGTCGCTCAATTTCAAAAAAGACCGCTCAGCAAGCTTTAATTTTTCGACATCAACTTTGATGAGCGGTTCACGTTCGCTGCTCGATTGCGTCGAACCCGGCTCGCCGGAACTGTCTAGGCTTAGACGAACCGAACCGGCGGGGCTAACGGCAAGCGACACGTTTTGTCCGGCGTAGGGCTTGAGCCGCTCAATCAAGTTCTGATCAACTCCGACATTGGGGATCCCCAAGTTACGGGCCAAGAGCTGCACGTGAGACAACGGGTTACCTTCGCCAGCGGTCAAAATTCCGGCGACTGGCGGTAGTTCGGATACTGTTTCGGGGAGCAGATATATCCCGCGTACGTCGAGGTCGGCAATCCTCGCCCCGAGTGTGATTTGCAGACGCCCGTGTGCGAGCCCTGGGTTCAGACCGCGTAAACCGACTCCAACATTTTCCCCAAAAAGTTCGTTTCTAACTCCGGCTAGCTCGTTTGCATCGCGGGCCAATTCATCCAGCTGCAACGCGTAATGAAACATCGGACTGCTGCGCAATTGGTCTTGGATGAAATGCAATGATTTGGGTTCTATCTGACTGAGTTTTTCGATACCGTCGCCAAAGAATCTCCGTAAGTTTTGCGTTCCCCAATGCGGTGCAAGCGCCAGATAGTCGAGCATTCCTTTGTACGTCTGAACGTCGATGGATGAGTTCTGAAGGAACCCGTCGAGCGCACCTGAGCCGGCATCGTATTGTCGCTTGGACAATAGCCCGACACCGTATAGCGCGCGAATTTGATCAGCCAACAATTCGATTCGTTCGCGCCGCGATAAGCCGCCGATTTGATTCTCAAGTGCAGCCCTTGAAGTGAATAACTCGTTTTCTACCGCCAAACTCGCGTCAATGATTGCTAAGCGCGCTCGTGAGTGACGTGCCTCGGAGAGTTGCTCGCGAAGGTCCAACAATAGCTGGGCAAGAATCCTTACTTTGACTCTAGTAGTGGGCTGCTGGCTAAGTTCGCTAAGGGCTCGCTGGACCCGCGCTTTAATGTTCTCAGCACTGCCTGCTGTTCGGTTCAATGATCTAAGCGTGTCGCCAACGTCCGCTGTGTACACTTGTTCAATCAGCCCGGCCAGTCGAATGAAATCGGGAGCGAGTGCGTCCACACTATTTGCTTGTTGATACCGGCGAACTGCGTGGGCGTCTGCGAGCTCGGGTCGCCCATGAATTTTGTTTCGCAGGAATTTGAAATTCGGGTCTCGATCGGAAAGCGAAGCGGATAACTGACGAACTTCCTGTACGGATGCTGTGTCCGCGCCGTGGGGCAAAAATTGCGCAGCACTCCTCAACATTAGGAATCGATAATTTAGCCAGTCCGGATTTTCGGCGAGCTTGAGTAGTAGCTTCCGCGCGCCGTTGCGCTCTTGTTCTGCCTGGTAGGCCCCACGGTAAGAGCGTGCTCGTTGCAAGATCCAGCCATCGTCTACTCGGATCAGAAACTGCTCTACCAGCATCTGCGCGAACGGATCCGATAGCGCGTCTTGTTTAACAAACGAATTGACATCGAGATCGGCGTAGAAATTCGCGATTCTAAAGCCTGCATTGCGCAGCGCCAGCGTGCGCTCGGACCACAAACCATGCTGCTGCCCTCCACCGAATTCGACGCACGCGAATGGCTTCGGCAGTAGCACCTGCCCGTCTTTACAAAACCATCGAATTTGGGCGAACGGGCCGCGTGGGGCTGTCTTCATTGCGGACACCCATTGCCGATACTCTTGGACCTCGCCTGGCGATCGACTTTCCACTGCAGCGCCGCCGATGCTGACGGTGGCGAGTAGTGTGATGATGAAAAATTTCCGCATAAGGTGCTCTAACAAAAAAATATAAAACCGCTGTCTTTCATGGTCAACCGCGAACCCGTGCAACAGAGTACGCCTGCCCGCGGGGTGTGGTCACGCGCAGTGCTTCGTGGTGCTAATCGTGGCCTGGCGTTGTTTGTTGTACGCGCCTTAATTAACTTTATCTTCACGCCGCCTTATCGACAGACCCGTTTTGTACTGTGTACACGACATCTGCATGATCTGCGAAAGCCTTTTGGTGAGTGATGGCGAGTATGGTCATGTCGCCACGCAATTGTGCGACGGTCGCCGCGACGGCGTACTCGGTGATGGGATCGAGCGAGGCGGTTGCCTCGTCTAGAATCAGTAGGCTCGGCGAACAAACGATCGCTCTGGCCAAAGCAATGCGTTGCCGTTGTCCACCGGATAGCAGTAATCCGCGTTCGCCCACTGACGCCGACAATTGGTTCGGTAAGGCTTCGACAAACGCTTTCGCGCCAACCCGTTCAAGCGCGAGCCATACGTCGTCGTCGGAAAGCGATGGATCGCCTAAGGCAATATTCGTAAAAATACTTTCATTCAACAAAAACAGTTCCTGTGGGACATAGCCGATCATTTCGCGCCAACGGCGAATGTCGATGTCATTAAGATTAACGTTGTCGATGCTGATGGTGCCGTGGGATGGCGATACTAAGCCAACCATCATATCGGCAATGCTGGTCTTACCCGCGCCGGACCCCCCGAGTAATGTAGTTAATTTGCCGGCCGGCACAAACAGGTTTACGTCGTCCAAGATCGGCTCTTCTCGATAGGTCAATTGAATATTAGTCAACGTGATTCCATGTCGCAGACTTGGGGTTTGGCCGTTCCTGAGAGGCTCTCGTTCGGCGTTGGCCGCATTGATGTTTTCGGTTAGAGAGATGTAAGCGCTTTCGCGAGTTACGTACTTTTGAATTTCTTTCTGGGCCGTGCCAATGGCGCCGAGCGTGCGGCCGAACAGAACGCCGAACATAAGTAAATAAGAGACCGACATCGACCAGTATGTGACTGCGGCGTAGAGACCGAGCGAGAGTCCCGCGACGAGGATGGGTTCTTGCAGCGCCTTGAGACCTTCTTTACTAAATACTTCGCCGCGCTGCGCGCGATTCAGATCCTCAGTTTCGCGGATCAAAACATTGTCCATCAACCGCTCGCGAGCCATGGCCCGCAGCGGTTTAATGGCGTGCAAGGCATCTGCGAGATGCGCGACGGAAGTTTTAAGTAACTCGGTTTGCTGTTCGCCGGCGCGCCTCGCAGCGCGCACTAGCCATGTCAGTGCAATCGCACTCACCAGGCCTAGAGAGAGTGCTGCGACGGTTGCTTGCCAGGATATCGCTAAGGCGATGCCCGTGTATAAAACGATTTGGATGCTGGCCGCGATCACTTGCGAGCCATGCAGAAACGCATGCGACGCCCGCTCCGCCTCGGTAGTGAAGGCATTTGCTATCGCGCCAGCAGGTCGGGTTGTGAAGTAACGCCAGCGAGCGCCCATCAACGCACTAATGAGCGACAAGCGTAATTCCGTTGCGACACTTGAGACGGCGTAGCCGACTTGCCTGTTGGCAAGCAATACGAGTACGGCCTTCGCGACGATACCGCCGACGACGACGATCAACAACATACCTAAGGTGGGTTGTACTCCGAAACCGGCCAAACTATTACGCACTGCCGCTGCAAACGGAGAAGCGTCGGCGCCGCCGGTATCAGGAACGGCAAGTTCGAGTACCGGGAACAACGAAGATAGGCCGACCCCTTCTGCAACACCAGCCAATAGTAGACACATCAAAGTCATCACGCTGCGATAAGGGTGACTGCGCGCGAACTCAAGCAGAACTTTCATACAAATTGCGATCGATCTGGTGGGTTATTGAAGAGCGAAGGCGTTCGCCCTCGAATTAGTTGCGAGCGCGCATGATAACGCAGGACTGCGAATCACACGACGCGCGCGAGCAATCGCGGCGAAAGAATCGCTTTTGCACTGTGGCATTGATCTTGCGCCGCCGCTTGTGTCACAGTGCCCGGCTGCGCTTAATCGATTTTTTAGACCAGTTTTATCGCACATCCCATGCACTTCACGGTTCTCGATCCAGTCAATAATCGCGATTTAACATCACGCCTAACGTTCATTCCCTTGGGTGAGGTGATGTTTCGATTATTGCCGACACGGGGTAGGTGCACGCACGCCGGGCCGGCCTGTAATATGCGCCATGGCGAATAACCCAAAAATGCTCGAATTTTCGGTTTACTGAGCGGTGGCAACCACCCTCGATGCTGCGAGCGACTACCTGAGTCGCGCATTGCCCCAGATCATTGTGTTGCCGGTGCGACCCAACGTGCAACCAAACGGCAAACCGCCCGTGAGGATTTTTGTCGGAACTGAGCCGGCCCAATTTCGCGCCGAGCGGGTGTTCATATTTTCAATCGAAATGTACCGTGATCCAGCGCGGGTCTACGAAATAGGCCTGCTAAAGGAGCTGAGAGGCTTTGATGATCGACGTTGGTTGACGGGCTTCACAAACTATCGTTTCGCGGTGCCGCATTTCGCCGGCGGCAAGGGCCGGGCTATCTATAACGACACCGACCAAGTTTATTGTGACGATCCAGGGAAACTATTCGATCAAGACCTTGGCGCTCACGGCTACCTAGCGGTGTCCGAGAGAGATACTTCGGTGATGGTCATGGACTGCGAGGCCATGGTCAAAATTTGGACGCTCGAGCGTGCGCAAAACTGGCGCAAAAATCGACTCATTGATGCAGCGTTAGGCGCCGAGAAGTGTGGCGCATTGGGCGGTGAATGGAACGCCCGGGACGAAGACCACGTACCAGGGTGGTCGAAATGCGTCCATTTCACGACCATCCATAAGCAACCGTGGCGCCCCTTTCCGCGACGCTTCGTCTACCAACCGAACCCAGTTGGTGAACTGTTTGTTGATCTCGAACAGCAAGCGAATTTGGCTGGTTTCAACGTGTTCACGAGGGCGCGGCCAAGCGTTGACTATGCCGTTTTAATCGAACAATACCGAAAGCAGTCACACACTTTGCTTAGCAATGATCCGGTTATAGTGGACTGCGTTAGCGGGCTGCTTGGGCGTGCGAGCGTTCGCTCGCTGCTCGAAATTCATGCAGGGAACGCGCCGCTTGCGGTGGTGTCGCGGCCGATCAGTGAGGCAATCGTCCAGCAATCCATCGGGATCTCTAGCTTCCTTGATGCCGGTGCTGACGGCACCGTAGTTGATACCGTTGTGTGTAGTGCTGATCTTGAATCGTTTTCGGCCGACGATGCGCCATGGATCGTAGACGAAATTGCGGCGCGAGCTCAGAGACTTGTCGTATTGGCCGTGCGCAATCGGCAACGCAAAACGGGTGTGACGCGAGATAATGGGACCGTTCACGAAGTCGAATGGTGGACGTCATTACTTGAGGCCGCGTGTTCGCGTCATGCCGATGTTCATTGGTGTTTAATGGTTGGTAAAGGGGACGTTTTCACCTGGGAGAATACGGTTTATCGCCAAGGCGGTAAATTCCTTGGTTCGGCGCTACCGACGGTGTGGTTACTGGAAGATCATAAACCGGGACACACAACGCAATCGCTCGGCTTAATCGACGCCTTGGGGTGGCCGTATCAAAGGTTTAAGTTGGAATTCACGCCGCTCGCCCAGAGGCCAAATTTTCTGCGCGGTGCGACCTTACGGGGCCTGACTGCGGCATCTGCGGAGCAGCTTGTCGAACCGTGGCCCGATCTCGTCGTCGCCACAGGTGCGCGTGCCGCGCCTATCGCTCAATGGATTCGTAGCGCGTCGAAAGGTCGCTCACGCACAATCCAATTGGGACGCAAAGGCGCCCATCTGGGCAATGAATTCGATTTGTCGGTAGCGCCAGCGTACGTTGGGCTTTATCCCGATCCGCGCCGCATTGAAACGACTGTCCCGCTAACCCGTGTCAGACAGAAAGAACTCGACCTCGCGGTCGAACGTTGGGGATCTATATTGGGTGCAGGGCCGGCCCCTCGCATTGCGTTGTTAGTTGGGGGCGACGATAGCGTCTACGCACTGGACGCGGATCAGGCGAGTCGCATGGGCGGTGAGGTCGCAACCCTCGCCCGCGATGTCGGTGGCTCGGTTTTTGTTACAACGAGTCGTCGAACAGAGACGAAAGCGGCGCGCGCGCTGGTCGCGGCACTCGGCAATGTCACGGTACATTCCTATCACTGGAGTGCTGCGCACACCGAGGATGAGAATCCTTACCTCGGTTATTTAGCCTTGGCGGATATCTTGGTGGTTAGTGGCGAAAGCGCGTCGATGCTTGCCGAGGCTTCTGCGACGGGTAAGCCGGTATTCATTTATCCGCTCGAAAAGCGTGGCAAAGACGTACACCGTGTCAAATTCTTAATTGGTCAAGGTGTTTCACAATGGGTGATGAAGCGCGCATTTGCGCGGCCCTTGAATCGTCGAGGACGAGAGCGGCCGCAGGCAGGACTTGAATTGCTCTGCGCGCGACTTGCGGCACGAGGTTGGGTACGTCCGCATGGTGACATTACGAAACTTCATAGCGCTTTGATTGAACGTGGAACGGCGCGCTATTTCGACGGTGGCAAACCGCACGAGTCTCCAACGCCCCTAGACGAAGCGCAGGTGGTCGCCGACAGGGTTCGCCGATTATTGGGCATGGAGGTCGCGAAATCCTAAATCGCCAGTTGCCCCTTGGCCGATAGCGCGAATATCGGAGGGTTAGGTGAGAAAGCTACCCGCTCATCTTCAAATGCGGTCGCAAACAGGGTAAGGGCTTCAGCGCTGCGTCATAGATGCCGACTAAACGGTCGGTGAACACGTTCCAGTATCGGGAATGCGGACGTGTCGGCGAATAGCTACGCTACGATCCTCGCGATTTAAAACCCGGTGCTTTGTCGCGTTAAGCAAGGCTCACGGGTGTCTCGCCTAACTCGTCTCGGGCGCGTGAATTTTCCCACGGAACAGTTACTAATCTCATTATAAACATTGTGCATTTGGCTGAATTCGTTTGCAAATGTGATTTGAATTCGGCACCATCATTTAACTGACTCGAGGCCCCTCTCGGGCAACCGCGCTAATCCCATGAAATTAATTATCGTCGACGATTCCAAAGAGTACATGACGCTGATCCGGCGCATGCTTGCTAGTGTGATCCCCGACATTGAAGTGACCGAGTACGATCCGGAACAGAAAGGCCGGCCAGGGGATGATTTTGATTGGGGCATTTATGACGTTCTGCTCATCGACTACCAACTCGGCATCCACGACAACGGACTCGATTGGATCGAGCGCTACCACGGTTCTGCAAATTTCCCGCCCGCCATTCTCATGACCTCTGTCGGTGACGAATACGTCGCAGCCCGGGCCATCAAACTTGGAGCGAGTGACTTCATAAAAAAAGCCGATATGGAAGTCGGGCGGATCGCACCAATGGTGCGGGCAGCTGTTGCGGAGCGCGAAGCTCAACTCTCACCAGACGATACGATAATTAACTCGAAATTAGACAACGACGCATACGTTTTTGGGGAAGTTAAATTAAGCAACGATCGCACCCCAAATGGCCATCGCATCGGCTATCGGTTTGTCCGACTGATCGGTCAAGGCGCGAGCTCAAGAGTGTACCTCGCCGAGCGAACGAGCGACCGGACAACCATGGTTTTGAAGATAATGGACGTCGCGACGATCAAGGAACCGCAAGCTCTGCAGCGCTTTGTTCAGGAGGCAGAACTCGTCTCGGAACTCGACAGCCCCTATGTTGTGCATTTTCTTGAGCATGGGTTCACCAAAGATTACGGTTATATCGCGATGGAGTTTTTTACCCGCGGTGATTTAAAACAACGACTCGAACACGGCGTCTCGGTAGAAGATGCGATTAATTATATCCGTCATATTGGTTTCGGTCTTAGCGCGATACATGCACACGGGATTGTGCATCGTGATTTAAAACCGGGGAACATTATGTTCCGATCCGACGATAGTCTGGCACTTGCAGATTTTGGCATATCGAAACGTTTGGATGAGCCAGGGGAATTGACCAAACTTGGCAGCGTACTCGGGACGCCCAATTATATTAGTCCGGAACAGGCACTCGGGAACGCAATTGATCAGCGCTCAGATCTCTACAGCGCCGGCGTTATTTTTTTTGAAATGTTGACTGGCCGCAAACCCTTTAAAGCAGAGACGGCACCCGCGCTCGTTTACCAACACGTCCACGCTCCGATCCCTCAATTACCAAATCCAGTCTACAACTACCAACCGATTATTGAAATGTTATTGGCGAAAGACCCTAACGGAAGATTCGCAAGTGCGGAGGAATTTATTTCGAGTCTCGAAGCAATTGGTCGCGCCTCCCAAACCGTTAGCTAGCTATCCAGTGTCCCATGTTGAAGCGACTTTTTTTCTTGAACCTGCGCGGCAGATCTCTGTGACCCTTGAATCTAGGCCGTAAGTACCTAATATTTAGCTTATCGAAGGGTCGACAATTTTCCTCGGCCGGTAATTTGACAGGAATACGGGGCTCGCGATGAATTCTGATGTATTGCAAAGTAATGGTATGCCGGCTCGCTTAGAGCTCAAATTACCAGACAACTTATTGCTGCTACCGCTTCACGGTCGGCCGTTTTTTCCGGCGCAAACCATGCCGATAGTGATAGACGAACAACGTTGGGCATCGACTTTGGAGCAGGTGGGGAAGAATCAGGAGCACTTTGTTGGTCTCGTTCTCGCCAGCAACAGACCCGAAGAATCACCTAAGCCAGAAGATTTTGCGTCGATGGGGACGCTAGTGCGCGTGCATCACCCAATTCGCGCCGAAGGAAAAATCCAATTCATCGCCGAAGGCGTGCAACGCTTCAGGATCGTGCGGATTCCCAGTTCAGCAATACCCGTTGTCGCTGAAGTCCAGTACCCGACGACGGTCTTCGAGCAGAATCAGGAAATCCGTGCCTATGCGTTAGCGATTATTGACAAGATTAAGGAGTTGTTGCCGCTCAATCCCTTATACAAAGAGAACGTTCGGGCCTATCTGGAACGGTTTAATCCAGACGAGGCGTCACCACTAGCCGATTTTGCGGCGGCATTAACGAGTGCGCCTGCATCGAAACTTCAGGACGTCCTAGAAACCACTCCGCTCTTACGTCGGATGGAGAAGGTGATGCTGTTGGTTCAGCATGAGCTTGAGGTCGCCGGACTCCAAACTGAAATCAAGCGCAAAGTCGAAGAGCGACTCACCAACAATCAGCGCGAATTCTTCCTTAAGGAACAACTCAAGGAAATTCAGAAAGAGTTAGGGATATCGAAAGACGATAAGACAGTGGAATTGGACCAGTTCCGCGCACGCCTCGAAAATTGCGTTGTGCCAGATTCCGCTAAAAAACGCATTGATGAAGAAATTGAAAAATTTTCGTTCTTGCAACCGGGCTCACCTGAGTATGCGGGCAGCCGAAATTATTTAGATGCCCTAACTAGTCTGCCGTGGGGCAAGTATTCTGAAGATAGTTTCGACTTACTACGCGCCCGCGCGTCGCTCGATCGTGATCACGAAGGCTTAGGCGACGTAAAGGACCGAATTATAGAGTTTCTCGGCGTTGGCGCACTAAAGGGTGAAATTGCCGGTTCAATTCTTTGCCTTGTTGGGCCGCCCGGTGTGGGTAAAACGTCTATTGGACGCTCTGTGGCCGATGCATTAGGCAGGGAGTTTTATCGCTTCAGTCTTGGCGGTATGCGCGACGAAGCAGAAATTAAAGGGCATCGGCGAACGTACATTGGTGCGATGCCAGGCAAGTTTATCCAAGCAATTCGCGAAACTGGCGTATCCAATCCCGTCATCATGCTCGACGAGATAGATAAAATCGGCAATTCCTACCAAGGAGATCCAGCCTCCGCGTTGTTAGAAGTGTTAGATCCCGAACAAAACGCAACATTTTTGGATCACTACTTGGACGTTCGTTTCGATCTGTCAAAAGTCTTGTTCATTTGCACGGCAAATCAACTCGACTCGATTCCGCGCCCGTTATTGGATCGGATGGAATTAATTCGTTTGTCAGGCTACATCACTGAAGAAAAGTTGAGTATTGCGAAACGCCATCTGTGGCCGAAGCAGCGACAAAAATCGGGGTTAACGGCAAAACAGATCTCGATATCCCACTCGGCCTTGCGAATGGTAATTGAAGATTACGCGCGCGAAGCTGGGGTGCGTAGTTTGGAGAAGCAACTCGGACGTATCGCGCGCAAAGCCGTTGTCGCCGTGTTAAAGGATAAAAGCAGCAAGACGCGTGTCACTCGCAACAATCTCGGAGAATACCTCGGGCAAGCTGTGTTTCGTCAGCAGACGCCGCAGCGCGGCGTTGGCGTCGTAACGGGACTTGCATGGACCGCTATGGGAGGCGTTACCTTAGACGTCGAAGCAAGTCGTGTGCACAACAAATCCCGTGGATTCAAATTGACGGGGCAACTCGGAGAGGTGATGCGCGAATCCGCTGAAATCGCGTATAGCTTCTTGGCTTCGCACCTTGCCGCACTTGGCGTTGATGCCGAGTATTTCGATTCCGCTTTCGTACATATTCACGTGCCGGAGGGCGCTACGCCAAAAGACGGTCCGAGCGCCGGCATTACGATGGCGAGCGCATTGTTATCGTTAGCACTTGGTCGGCAAATTCCAAGACCCATCGCGATGACGGGCGAATTAACGCTCACCGGTCGTGTGTTGCCGATTGGAGGCGTGCGCGAAAAAATTATCGCAGCGAAACGGAACGGTATTAAGGAATTGATATTGCCCGCGTCGAACCGTGGGGATTTCGATGAATTACCGGATTTCATTAAAAAGGGAATTAAGGCGCACTTTGCAAACACCTATCAGGACGTTGCGGCGGTTCTATTTGGGCAAGCGAAGAAGAATAAAAAAGAATGAATTATTTTGCCATCTGCTGCCCACTCACAAGCGTTGGGCGAGCGCCGATCGAGAGTTAGGCGCACGAACCGCGAAAATATTCGGGCGGTCTAAGCTCAGCAGAAGAATTTACAGTGCATCTAATTTGGTGTGCAGTTCGGCGATTTGCTGTTTGATCTTGCTAGCTTGATCTGGGTCGTTGACGTCCTCTAACAGAGATTCCGCACCGGCTAACGAACGCTTTAACGCAAATTCAACTTTATCCTTAGTGTGGTCGACGTAGCGCGGCATCCCTTCGCTCGAAACTGTCGCGATTTGTTCGCCATCTACGTCCGGAGAATCGATTGCTGCTTCTATTGCCGACATTGAGTCTGATTTACTGACCGAGCTAGTAGCGGATGTCGGTGCCGGTAAGGTGGATGTGTCCGTCAATGGCGGCGGGTTTGCAGGTTGTGCGGGCTCTTTTTTACTGCAGGCTGTCACTAATACAACGGCGGCGGCAAGTACGGCGAATCGCAATTTGTTCATAGGGGGCTACCTTTTTCGGTCGAGTCGTGTAGCGAGTAGTGTAGCAGCACAGAAGGTTCTCGGGAGCGTCGACTACGAATTATCTGGACGCGGGATTATCGAGCGCGCGCGACTTGCGAATTCTGGAAGGGCCCAATGAGCTCCCCCGAATACGATAAGATTTAATACTGCGACGATCCCGAAGATGTCCGGAATATTTAACTGAATATGTAGTAGCACTAGTGTAATCAGTGCTGAAAAAACCATGAATGCTGCGTTCGTCACGTTCAATGCGGCGATCACTCGTGCGCAGTGTGCGGGTTCGACCTGGGCTTGCAAAGCTGCATACAAGGGCACAATAAAGATGGCGCCGAAAGCGCCGATCATTGCGAGATCCGCGAACGCTCGAAGCGCGGGCAAATAGCTCAAAAGCGCCACCATTGATAATTGTCCGGGTTCTCCCGTGGGTACTCCGGCCAGCCAAAAATCGGCCGCGAACAACGAAATTCCGATGAATCCAATCGGGACCAAGCCAAGTTCAATCCGACCTCGCGAGTATCGTTCGCAAAGCAGTGAGCCGATGCCAATTCCAATGGTGAAGGCTGCAGTCAGCAGTGTGACGCCTTGCTCATCGGCTTGCAGGAATTCCTTCGCATAGGTCGGAATCAGACTTAAGAACGTCGCACCAAGAAACCAAAACCAGGATATGGTCAGTACCAAGGTCAGCACTTTTCGATCTTTGGCGACGTACTTTAGGAGTCGCCCGGTGGCTTGTGGCAGATTCCAAGTGATTTTCAATTGGGCGTCCGCGGCGCTCGCCGTCGGGATCGCTCGCGCGAACAACCAACCACATATGGCCAGAAACAGTACGCTTCCAATGACAAGATTGGGCCCCCGATCGCCAATTGCCGCGAGCAGCCCACCCGTAATCCCCCCGATCAAGATCGCCGCGTAGGTGCCCATCTGAATGAGCGCGTTTCCACCAGTCAGTTCTGACTCCTCTAGATGCTGCGGGAGAATTCCGTATTTCAGGGGACCGAAAAAGGCAGATTGGGTTCCCATTAGAAACAGCACGAACAAAAGCAGTACAGCGCTTTCGAGACGAAAGGCGAGGGCCCCCAGACCCATCACCAAAATTTCGGCAAATTTTATGCGGCGGATCAGTTCAGACTTTTCGAACTTGTCCGCGATCTCGCCGGCCAATGACGAAAACAAGAAAAACGGCAGGATAAAAATACCCCCGCTGATGACAACCAGCGATCCGGGATCGATGCCGATTTTATCGGCGAGTGTAAAGGTAATGAAGATGACGAGGGCAAAGCGAAATACGTTGTCATTGAAAGCGCCTAAGAATTGCACGGCGAACAGTGGCGCCAGGCGTCGCGAACGAAGTAGTTGGAATTGGTTCACTACGCTTCTGCGACGTGCGATCCGACGAGTTCGCTAGGGTGAGACCGGCTGGCGGCCTCGGATCGGCAAAAATTAATTACCCAATACATTCCAGGTTATACTCGAACACGTTTTTCTTAGCTCGGCGTCTACGCGATCTTATGCCAATCGTAACGGAACTCGATTTACTGAAATACCGCCGCTCGAAAATCGTCGCGACGGTGGGGCCAGCTTCGGCAACTCGTGGGACGATAGCACAGCTCATCGGCGCAGGTGTCGACGTGTTCCGAATTAATATGTCGCACGGCGAACATGCTAGCCATGCTGCGGCGATGAGAACAATCCGCGAGGTCGCAACGCAACTAGGCAAACATACCGCGATCCTCGCAGATTTATGTGGCCCTAAAATCCGTACGGGAAAATTCACAAACGGCACCGCGGAGTTCATAGCTGACGCTAAAGTCGTTGTGACGACACGCAACGTGGTTGGTAATGGCGATGTCATTCCCTCGCAATATGAAGGTCTGCCGCGCGATGTACGCATCGGCGATCGGATATTGCTGAATGATGGCGCCGTCGAGCTTAGAGTCGAACACGTCGAAGGAACGGAGGTGCATTGCATCATTGTCGCGGGTGGCAGTCTTGGCGACCATAAAGGGATCAACCTACCCGGCGTTAATGTATCTGCTCCATCGCTCACGGATAAGGACCGCGTGGACGCTGAATTTGCGCTCCAGCAACGAGTCGATTTTCTCGCGTTGTCGTTCGTGCGCACTGCTGCCGACATCGAAAGTCTCAGGACGATCATCAATGCCGCATCTTGGCAACCGATGATTGTTGCGAAAATAGAGAAGCGCGAAGCGCTCGAAAACGCCTCAGCTATTATCGCTGCAACGGACGCCGTTATGGTCGCGCGTGGGGATCTCGGTGTTGAGCTGAATCCTGAGCAAGTTCCGGTTGCCCAAAACGAATTGATTAAACGGGCGATTGCCGCGAATAAGCCCGTCATCGTCGCCACGCAGATGTTGGAATCGATGATCGAAAATGCGCGGCCGACGCGCGCTGAGGTTACCGATGTGGCGCACGCTATTGGCAGCTGCACCGACGCCGTTATGTTGTCTGGCGAAACCGCAGTCGGTGCTTATCCGGTGCAAGCGGTCGCTATGATGGATCGGATCGCGCGACAGACCGAAAGTTACAATTGGTATACGATGCACAGCCAACGTAGAGAACCATCTGATACAGGCGAGCTAGCCATTCCGTTCGGTGACGCAGTCGCTGATGCGGTGGCCAAGTTAGTTAACGACACCCGCGCTAGAGCGGTACTCGTGATTTCAAATCGTGGAATGACCGCAGCCACCATTAGCGCGGCGCGCCCGAAGGCGCCAGTGGTCGCGATTTCAAGAGATGAACAAATTTGTCGACGGATGAGTCTGATGTGGGGCGTGATCCCGCATCTAAGTCAGCGAGTAGGTAAGGATAAGCCCGCCATCGTCGCGCGCGCCGTTGCAAAGGAGTTGAATTTAGCCGCACCAGGGGAATTCGTGGTACTTGTGCGTGGATTTAGCGCCGATCCGCAACTCAATATCCCGACGATTTCTTTAGTTACCGTGTAATCGTACGCTGATCCGATCGGGGTGGGGTGTCGTCCCTGGAAGCCCCAGCGACTCAATTCGCTAACGCTTCGCCAGGCGCGTCGGAACTATTAGTTCGTGAAGAGATGAGGCAAGGTCTGAGAGCCATTCACCGCCGTGTGGATCTTTTGCGAGGGCCGTCAGAATGTAGCGATGTCCGCCGCGTGCTTCGACAATCGCGCTATCAGCATGCCATTCGCGCCAAGTACCTGATTTGCGGAAGATCCTCAGGCCTGGGTGATTCGAAAGTCCTTTGACAAACTTATGCTGAATACCCGGATTGCCGAGCATTTCTTTCATCACCCGAGTTAGTTTCGGATTGACCAATTGCTGTGTGTCGAGCATGTAGAAGAACCGCGCAGTCTGTAAGGCCGTGGCGCCATGGGATATATGATGAAGGGGATCGCGATTGAATGCGGTCCCGGTCGCGTATTCTTTACCGACCCACAAGCCACCATTGAGTAACGGGTCGTAGAGCCTGAATCGTTCGGATTGCAATATCTCATTGACCCGATTTTTCCCAACTCGATTTAACATTTTGGTCGCGTCTTCGTTGGAAGAATTCCGGATCATGCGAGTTAGCGAGCCAGTCGTTTCTGGATCGAGCGACATTCGTCCACGTTCGATTTCGACGAACGCGCCGAGTAAGATTGCGATCTTAGGTAGACTTGCAGCGTACATCATGTGGTCACCGTTAATTTCGGCGACGCGCGGTTCATTCGGGTTAGATAGGTCGACTAATGTTAGGCACAAGTCTTTGCGGGCTGCGGCGTCATTAAGCCCCAGCATTTGAACGCGTCTTTCGACTGCGCTTTGCAGTTGCTGGTCGTGGCTTTCAATTAGCGATCGTGGCCCGTCGAGCCCATCAGCCCATGCCATGCCACAAAGCAGCATGCCAATGCCGGCTGTGATTATGCTACGGTAATCCCACATAAGCGCCGGACTCTATCACTGGTTAGCAGACATAGGCAATAAAAATCAGGACTTAGCTCGAAGCGGCTACAAACGAATAGATTATGACGACAACGCAACAATCCCGTCTTTTGAAGCGTTCCATCGCGCTGTTTGCGAATTTCTTCCTCATCATTCTGGCTTATTATCAAGTCAAGTCTGCTTCGCGTTCATTATTGATCGAGTTCGGCGGCTCACAATGGTTTCCGTACGCCTGGGTCTACTCGGCAGTAATGCTCACCCTACTTATCGGCATCTACCACGCGATAGTTGAACGTTACAGTCGGGCGCGGATAGTCCTTGGGTCGTTGCTGGTATTTGCAGCATTACTCATCCTGTTTAGAACCATCCTGGAACAAAATAGTACCGTCGCTGCCGTCGCGTTCTACATCTTTGTCGATATTTTCAGCGTCGTATTGGTCGAGCAGTTTTGGAGCTTAACCGTATCCATTACCGATCCGGAGGACGGGAAACGTAGTTTTTGGTTTGTTGGTACTGGCGGGCTAGTCGGTGGCGTTGCCGGCGGCTATCTCGCGAGTGTTCTGCTTGAGAATACGGGACTCAAAACCCCTGACTTGCTCTATGTGTGCGCCGTGCTCCTGATTGTGACATTTGTCCTGAATTTATTTATGTGGCGCGCGGGCATGTACGAAGAGATCCCGGCGGAGAAAGCAATGCAGCAGATCAAAGCCGATTGGAGATCGTTGCTAAAAAATAAATACTTGCTATTGATCGCCGCTGTTTTATGTCTTTCTCAATTGGCGCAACCGGTCGTTGAATATCAATTCATCAGTGCCATCGAGCAGGCCTACACCGACCTCGATCAGCGCACCGCGTTTATTGGAAAATTCTTTAGTATTATGGGCTTGGTTTCAATTGGCATTAACTTGCTAGCAACGCCATTGATCCATCGTTACTTGGGGTTTTTCGCCGGGCTCGTCGTTCAACCGTTGGTGTTATCTATTTGCTCGTTTGGATTCTATTTCAGTTCGAGCTTAAGCACGGCCGCGATCATGAAAATAAGCGACCGTGGACTGTCTTACTCGATCAATCGCGCGTCAAAAGAGCAGCTTTATATTCCTGTCGATCCGGTCCAGACGTACCAAGCGAAAGCGTGGATTGATATGCTCGGTTATCGACTCTTTAAAGTGCTTGGCTCGGGGCTGATTCTGCTGGCAACGCAGTGGACGCCGCTGCGACTCGATATCAGTGAACTTTCATTTTTGACAATCGCAATATGCACGCTCTGGATCATTACAACGGGTATATTAGCAAAATCTTATCGGCAGCTTGTTCATGTGGCCTAAGGCAATGATCCGCAGCCTCGGCCAATCGAGTACGAGTAGCGCGACCTTATTCGCATTGGCATCCGCGACTTTGATGATCGCTCAACAAGTTGCTGGAAAAGCAACCCGCGACGCGGTCTTTCTATCTCATTACGACGTTACAGATTTACCGAAGATCGTTATTAGCGCGGCCATCCTGTCAATGTTGGCGGTGATTCTGATGTCGCGGATGCTGGTTAGCTACGGTCCATGGCGAGTCATCCCGTACGCGTTCGGTATAAGTGCAATTATTTTCGTCGGAAATTGGTGGGGTTACGCCCAAGCCCCGCAGATCGTTGCGGTATCGTTGTATTTGCAAATCGCGATTTTCGGAGCAGTGTTGATCAGCGGCTTCTGGTCGGTAGTGAATGAGCGTTTTGATCCGCATACAGCGAAACACACGATAGCACGGGTTGCTGCGGCGGCTACGTTAGGTGGCGTACTTGGCGGACTCTTAGCAGGCCAGGTCGCTGCCTTCCTTGATCTCCGTTCAATGTTACTCGTGCTCGGAGGATTGCACTTAGTGTGCTGCATAACGGTTCGCGCGATTGGCGAATCGCGCCGCGGGACTAGCCGCGGTCAACCTAGTACAACGATCGAATCGAGGTTTCAGCTTTTGCTGACCCATCGCTACCTGCAGTTAATGGGATTGCTCATGGTATCGGTTGCCGTTATGGCGGCCCTTGTTGACTACGCGTTTAAGTCGGAGGCAGCGGCGCGGCTCGCTAGCGGCGAGGAATTAGTTGTTTTTTTCGGCCAATTCTATGCCGCCGTCGGGGTGTTAACGTTTTTAATTCAATCAGTATTGGGTCCGCGTATTCTGAAGAAGTACGGAATCGGGATCACGCTCGCGGTGATGCCGGCGGTAGTGCTCGGTGTCGGCCTCTTTGGGATTGCAGCGGTCGGCAAGCTTTGGTCAATTGTGGTTCTGCGCGCTAGCCAAGTGGCGTTCACAAATTCTTTCTTTCGGTCCGCATTCGAGTTGCTCTATACGCCGCTACCTGCGTCAACGAAAAGGCCGACCAAGACCATTATCGATGTCGCCTCCGATCGCCTAGGCGACGTGTTGGGCAGCGGATTACTATTGCTGCTGTTGGCCGTGTCCCCACATTTTCCGTCATCCGTTGTCATCGGCATCGCGCTTTTGATCGCCGTTGTCACCTTGATTGTGGTGCGCAAATTGTACCTCGGCTATATCGGGCAGTTAGCAACAAATTTACGTGACGGTGCGATATCGCTGAGTGAGGCAGACGTCATTGATGCGACTACTCGCCATACCTTGGCGGAGGCTTCAGTGGCTACTGAGCGCGAAATCTTGATGGCCAAGATCCAACAAATGAAGCGCGATCGAGGTACGGGAAATACTCCGATAACGGCCGACGATATCGAATCTAGACATTCGAGAGCTGATGGAGCGGGACTTCAATCCCTGGCGAACGAGGGCGCGCTCGTTGCTGGACTGTTGTCAGCCAATCCGACGCGCATTCGACATTGCTTAGCGGACCCATTGTTGGGCGCGCGGCTTGTCCCGTACTTGATACCGTTATTGGCAATCGATGAGGTTGCACAAGACATCCGGATGGAACTCCGCTGGAAAGCTCCACAAACCATCGGAACTCTAACCGACGCCTTGCTCGACCCTGACATGCCGTTGCTAGCTCGGCAACGTATCCCAAGTATTTTGGAGGTGACGCATAACCCGCGCGCCGTGAAGGGGCTATTTACTGGCCTCGACGACGATGAATTCAATGTTCGTTATAGCTGCGCGCGTGCGCTAGCCCGTATGAACGAACGTGATCCACATATGCTCATCATCGCAAGCGACGTGTTCGATGTGGTTGAACGCGAGGTGTCCGTTGAGCGATCCGTGTGGGAGTCGCGCAATATCGAAGCAGGTGTTGAAGTACCGACGGAATTGATAGGAACCGCGATGTCGGGCGATCCAAGAATCGACTATTCGATGGAACATGTCTTCACGCTACTGAGCCTAACCCTTGATCGCGACGCCTTGATGATGTCACGCCATGCAGTACTAAGCTCCGATCGAAACTTACGAGGCACAGCACTCGAATATCTGGAAAATGTTCTGCCCGAGAATGTTCGTCACGGACTCTGGCCGCATTTTGGAGAAATCGCCCGGCCTAGTAGACCGCGGCGTCCTCCCGGTGACGTGGCCGCAGATCTAGAACGTTCCATTGGGCCGAAATCTCCGCAACGGTATTCGTAATCTCACGTTACTTCCGCCCGTAGCGACTCGATAATCTAGCATCGCATCTGAAGTCGTCCCTAACGGGTCTTGTAGTACTTAACTAAAGGACAACATTAGAAACATCAATACGAGTGCGATAACCGCGAATTTCGCACACGCGGCGACGCCTGCAATCTGTGCGATCAAATCACTTACCTCCACCTTGAGTTCGTATAGAAGCGTGAAATTCTCGATCGCATCGAACAGCGCCGCTAACCACACGTAGCGCGACAAAGACACGGCAAGTACATTCAATCGACGGTTCGGCGTATTGATCGCCGATTTACACAGTAGTGACAGCAACCAGGTCTAGGTGATGAGGTAAGGAAAATCGATGATCAGGTTTTCTAATGCAGCTCGCCGTCCTTGCTCACCCCAAGACTGCATTATTAGCAGAGCCTGAGTTTCTGAGAACGCTAGTTGCCAAGACACAACGCCGAGCTACTTGTGATAAGCGGTTGGCCAGTTTTGATCAGAAAAAAGTGAGTATCGCAAAGCTGATCACAAGGGCGTGAAATTATCGGTTCCGAACCATAAGAGATTAATCCGATTGATCACAGATTGGCGACATCGTCGAGCCGCGGCGTCGTAGTTGTCGCTCGGGGCCGACGTGAACCCGGCAAAACGGCACGACGACGTCGCGGCTCGATAGCTAGCAGCCTGTCGAACTTAGCAGGGATCTACGGCGGCGGCCGGATAGCCGGCTCAAACCCACGTTCATCGTCGTTAAATAGAACAACTATTCGCCTCAAATGAACAATGATTTGGCCGCGCGCTCCCACTCGCTTCGTGACAATTCCCTAAGCCCGATAGGCTGCTAGAACGGGATATCGTCGTCGAAGTCGTCCATCGGCGGCTCTTGAGCGGTTTTCGCCGTTGCCTTAGCGCGACTTCCTGATTCTGGATTGCCGCCCGCCGGTTCGCCGACTGCAGGAGGCGTACTGCTGAATCCACCGCCAGCACTGCCACTACCGCCTCCGGGGCGCGAGCCGAGCATTTGCATCTCGCCCGCGACTATTTCTGTGGTGTATCGATCATTACCGTCACGATCTTGCCATTTACGTGTTTGCAGACGGCCTTCAACATAAACTTGAGAACCCTTTTTCAGATACTCATTGACGATTTCTGCTAGTCGACTAAAGAACACTATTCGGTGCCATTCGGTACGTTCTTGCTGTTCGCCGGATTCTTTGTCTCGCCAGGATTCTGCCGTCGCTAGAGTGATGTTTGCCACCGCAGCGCCTCCCGCGGTGTAGCGAATCTCGGGATCGGCACCAAGGTTACCGATCAACATGACTTTGTTTAGTCCGCGTGCCATTCGTTGCTCCTTCTTATATTGAGTTTGGCTAAGCTTCCTTGCTTAGGTTTCAGTTTTACCGGCCCAATTCTACCGAACGGCGCTATCACCGCCAGTGGTTTGTGAGGATCCCACAAGGGAATCCGTCAACCATTTGCTAACTAGACGGTACCGTCTATGGGCAGATCGCCGTGATGTTCGATTCTAAGCCCAGACCAGGCTGATTCGGACCGCAATTAGCGGCAATTGGGCACTTGGAAAGGCTTCGCGGGGCCCCCTGCGCAGGCTGGTGTGACCTTTCTCCCTGACATAGTCGACTTGGTCAGGGACGTAGAAAGCCCGTATAGTAGCTGACTGATTTTAATATGGCTGATGCCCTGCGCAACCAATTTGATGGATACGATTTCTCTGCGCGGAGCGCGCACGCATAACCTAAAAAACGTCGATGTTGACTTGCCGCGAGATAAGCTTGTCATCGTGACGGGTTTGTCAGGATCTGGGAAATCTTCGCTCGCCTTCGATACGATTTACGCAGAAGGTCAACGCCGTTATGTCGAATCGTTGTCCGCCTACGCGCGTCAGTTTTTGTCAATCATGGAGAAGCCAGATATTGATCATATCGAAGGCCTTTCTCCGGCGATCTCGATCGAACAAAAATCTACTTCGCACAACCCGCGTTCGACGGTAGGCACGATCACTGAAATCTATGACTATCTGCGACTCATGTTTGCGCGGGTCGGCGAACCACGTTGTGCTGACCATGGTCAGGTGCTGGCGGCGCAAACGATTTCGCAAATGGTCGATCAAGTTTTGTCGATGCCTGCGGACACGCGACTCATGCTTCTTGCGCCAATTGTCAGAGGGCGCAAGGGTGAACACGTTCAAGTATTCGAGTCCTTATCTCGACAGGGATTCGTGCGCGCACTCGTGGACGGCGAAGTCATCATGCTCGACGATCCGCCAAGTCTGGAGTTGCAAAAAAAGCACGAAATTGATGTCGTCGTCGATCGTTTCAAAGTTCGTGACGATGTTAAGCAACGCTTGGCTGAATCGTTTGAAACCGCGATAGAACTCGGCGACGGTATCGCGCGCGTGCGCTCAATGGATGACGACAAGGCAGCAGAGATCCTTTTTTCAGCCCGTTTCGCTTGCCCGCAATGCGGCTATAGCATCAGCGAACTCGAGCCACGCTTATTTTCATTCAATAACCCTGCAGGCGCCTGCACGCGCTGCGACGGACTGGGTGGCATTCAGTATTTCGACGAAAGTCGAGTCGTGCAACGGCCGAGCGTTAGTTTACCGGCCGGCGCGATCCGCGGGTGGGATCGGCGCAACGCCTACTATTTCCAACTGATAAACGCGTTGGCTAAACATTACGATTTCGACATTGACACGCCCTTTGAAGATCTGAAGCCGGCGATCCGTAAAGTTATCTTATACGGCAGTGGGTCGACGAAAATCGAATTTTCCTACCTTCGTTCGGGTGGTAATCTGTATACGCGCAAGCATGTGTTCGAAGGCGTCTTGCCGAATATGGAGCGCCGTTACCGAGAAACCGAATCGAATGTCGTGCGCGAAGAACTCGCGCGCTATCAAGGATCAAAGCGGTGCCCTGATTGCGATGGAACACGGCTAAACCGCGCTGCTTCCAACGTTTTTGTGGCCGAAAAACGGATCGCAGAGATTTCCAGAATGCCAATCGGTAAAGCGCAGGAATTCTTCACTAGCTTGGATCTCCCCGGTCATAGAGGAGAAATTGCGTCGAAGATTGTGAGGGAAATCGGCCAGCGACTACAGTTTCTAGTGAACGTCGGACTAGACTATCTGTCGCTTGATCGCAGTGCGGACACCTTGTCAGGCGGCGAAGCTCAGCGCATACGCCTCGCGAGTCAAATCGGCGCAGGTTTGGTTGGGGTCATGTACGTGTTGGATGAGCCGTCAATCGGATTGCACCAACGCGACAATCAACGTCTGTTAGCGACTCTCACTCACCTACGCGACCTGGGCAATACCGTTATCGTGGTTGAGCATGACGAGGAAGCGATCCGCGCTGGCGATTACGTAATCGATATGGGCCCCGGCGCCGGGATCCACGGCGGCCAAGTTGTCGTTCAAGGAACACCCGAGGAAGTCACGGCCTGTTCGGAGTCGCTAACCGGGCAATACCTTTCAGGTCGAAGAAGAATCGAAGTGCCGCTCAAGCGCACGCCAGTCGACGAGAACTGTATTTTTAAACTGAGCGGCGCGACGGGGAACAATCTCAAATCCGTTAATTTGGAAATACCGGCAGGTTTGATGACGTGCGTGACCGGTGTTTCAGGCTCCGGTAAATCAACGCTAATCAACGACACGCTATATCACCTGGCGGCCTGCGAATTAAACAAAGCGTCGCACGAGGTCGCCCCATACGAAAAAGCTGAGGGCATGAAATTATTCGATAAAGTTGTCGATATCGATCAAAGCCCAATAGGGCGCACGCCGCGTTCAAATCCCGCGACTTACACTGGGTTGTTCACGCCGATACGAGAGCTATTCGCCGGCACTCAGGAGGCGCGCTCGCGTGGCTATCAACCCGGGCGCTTCAGTTTCAATGTAAAGGGCGGGCGCTGTGAAGCCTGTCAGGGTGACGGGGTAATCAAGGTTGAAATGCACTTTCTACCGGATGTCTATGTCGCTTGCGACAGTTGTAAGGGCAAACGTTATAACCGCGAGACCCTGGAAATTCTCTACAAAGGGAAAAATATCAGCGAAGTACTGGACATGACCGTCGAGGAGGCCGTGAATTACTTCGAGGCCGTGCCGACGATCTATCCCAAACTAAAAATGCTACTGGAAGTGGGGTTGTCTTACGTTTCTCTGGGGCAGAACGCAACGACGTTATCAGGCGGCGAAGCGCAAAGGGTCAAACTGGCGCGTGAATTATCCAAGCGCGATACGGGCAAGACCTTGTACATATTGGACGAACCAACAACGGGACTCCATTTCTACGATATTGAACAGTTATTAAAAGTGCTGCATAGATTGCGCGATCACGGTAATACGATTGTTGTCATCGAGCATAATTTAGATGTCGTTAAAACTGCCGATTGGGTAATCGATATGGGTCCCGAAGGTGGTGGTGGTGGTGGCGAGATCGTGGTCGTCGGCACGCCAGAACAAGTCGCGAGCCATCCGAATTCCTACACCGGTCAATTCCTCGCGCCACTACTAGGTGATCGAGTCGTACCGCAAGTTACACAGGTGTCTGCTCAAACGGCGTGATCTATTGCGCCGCTAAGATCTTCGTAAACCGTTGAAACGCAGGTTCGGCGACGCTGTACAAGGAGACAACCGATGGCAACACAAAGAACGGCATCAATGAGCGATCGACAGGCGACATCCGTCGAAGGACTCGGTTTTGCTCCGCATTGATTAGCGCGTGTGCGCGCCGCAGTCGTAGCAGACATTGCGGCGCGACGGTGTCACGGCGTTTCGATGATCGTCGCGCGCCGCGGTGAAATAGTGCTCGACATCACGGAAGGCTATGCGAATCACGCAGAGAATCTCGCGCTGCAGAGCAATTCAGTATTCGCAACCATGTCCGTTGCTAAACAATTCACCAACGTGCTGGCTCTGTCGCTGGTAGAGCGCGGTCTTTTGAAGCTTCACGCGCCGGTGGCCGAGATAATTCCTGAATTCGCGATGTTGGGCAAAGAGAAGGTTAATTTATACCATTTACTAACCCATACCAGCGGCATACTTTCCGCGATCCCGCCCGTCAAGCCAGATGTCCTGATGAATATCGACAAACTCGTGAAATTCGCCTGTACGTTACCTCTCGAATCTCAACCAGGTGAACGAGTGAACTACTCGATTTTGCTTGGCCACACCATCCTCGCCGCTTTGTGTTTGAAGGTCGATGGATGTGGGCGGTGTTATACCGCCTGCTCCGTGAAGATTTATTCGAGCCGCTCGCTATGCGCGATACCGGTTTAGGCGTACGAGCGGATTTAGCGCCACGACTATGCCCGGTTAAAGTGTCTTACGACAATATACCTGCGCACTTGCCTCCCGAGGCTGTCGAAGGCCTAGGTACTCTACTAGCGACTCCGGGCTGCGAAATTCCAGACGGGGGCAGCGTCACGTCCGTTCAAGACTTACACCGATTCGCAGAAATGTTACGCCGCGGGGAGAAACGGATGGTGTGCGAATTCTGTCACCGGCGATGATCGATTTTTGTACCCGCAACCATATGGGCGAATTGCGCAATATCTTATTTGACATGTGGACCGGAACGCGCAACTGGCTAATCTATCCGGCGAATATTGGGGTCGGCTTTTTCATGCGCGGCGAAGGCAATCTACGCGGATTATTTAGCCCGATGAATTCGCCGCGCACGTACGGCGGATTTGGCGCGGGTTCCATCGGTTTCACCGTGGACCCGGAGCGCGAACTGAGCTCGACTTTCTTGTCGACGGGTCTCATGGAAGACAGCTATCACTTCGAACGCATCGGTGCACTGGCGAGTATTGTTTTGGCCTCGATGACCGACTAGGTAGACATCTCGTGGGTTCGGGCCAGACGTGTCCCGGGTGTTGCGGTCACGAATTCAAGCAATCACTAGACGCCGGGCTGCCAAAACTACGCGCCGATCAGATCGTTCGGCTAGATCGCAATCTGTTGACCAAGCCCATAAGCGAACAACAAGACTATCGGGGCTTGGGCCAGTAGGCTAAGAATTTGACCGATCGTGACGTGGTGACCTGTTAAATCGAATTTCGCTACAACCCATCCATTTCTCGATCCCGAAATACTAGAAGCAACGCGATCGGCAACAACTGCGACTAGGAATATTGCCAACATCACATTGACCCCAGGCCATGCAGATGCGGTCGTGACTCCGAGATATCTGGTGAGTTCGAAGAACAGATACGTCGTGGCCAAGCATGCTTGAAATGGCAAGATGAATTTCCAGCGTACACCCGATGTCGCGAGGATCGACAAGGCAAATACCGCAACAAACGCCAAATCACTGCCGAATTCAACAGCACCGTTGCTGCTTAAGTATTCTAAGCTCGGCGCCACGCTTAATCCAAACATAGTTGGATAGCAAAAATAGACGAAACCACCAACGATCATAGCGCGCGCGCATGAGGCTGCACGGTCGATCCAGATTGTCGAGCGCATTGCCGGGACGTTAAATTTTTTTCGCAGGCAATACTCGATAATAGGGAAGCCGATGGCAAAAAGTCCGAACATAACGAACGCGAGGACGATTTCATTGCTGGTTAGCACATTGACGAAAGACACGTTAGTTAGCTACTCATAGGAAAGGAGAAAATAACGACCGGGATATTCGTATTCATGTGCAATCAAACACGACACTAGGCCATAATAAAGGAAGTAATTTTGCTCGCTCAAAAGGAACGTTCATGTCTGCGCTAATCTGTGGCTCTTTCGCTTACGACAATATTATGGTTTTTCAAGATCACTTCAAAAATCATATTTTGCCCGACAAAATTCACATGTTAAATGTGTCATTTCTGGTGCCTGAAATGCGCCGCGAATTCGGCGGCTGCGCCGGTAACATCGCCTACAACTTGAATTTGTTGGGGGGCCATCCGCTGCCGATGGGCGCCGTTGGGTCGGACTTTGCCCCGTATGCACAATGGATGGATAAATGTGGCGTAAATCGAGCACACGTAACTGCCATCGATGATGCGTTTACCGCCCAAGCGTTCATCACCACGGATTTAGACGACAATCAGATCACCGCGTTTCATCCCGGCGCTATGAATCACGCGGCGGTGAATAAAATAGCGGACGCCAAAGATGTGTCTATTGGGATTATTTCACCCGATGGTCGCGACGCGATGTTACAGCATGCCGAACAGTTTGCCGACCTCGGTGTGCCTTTCGTGTTTGATCCGGGGCAGGGATTACCAATGTTCGACGGCGACAATTTAAAACACTTTATTGAACTCGCGACGTGGGTAACCGTAAACGATTATGAATCTGAATTGATGCAAGAACGCACGGGCTGGAGTCCGCAAGAAATTGCCGCCCGTGTCAAAGCGCTAGTTGTCACCTTGGGAAGCGAGGGCTCGATCGTCTATACCTCAGACGGCGCATTGACAATTCCTACGGCAAGCGTCGCTGAGGTTGTCGATCCAACCGGTTGTGGTGATGCTTATCGGGCCGGTTTGTTATACGGGCTAATGAACAATTTGGGTTGGGAAATCACTGGACGGATTGCTTCCCTGTGTGGCGCTATCAAGATAGAAAGCGCCGGAACGCAAAATCATTCATTCACGCGAGAATCGTTTGCCGCGCGCTATTCCAAGACTTTCTCTGAAGCCTTGGGGTGGTGAGCTAGCAAAAAACGGCGACGCGCAGGGCAGATCGTAACGCTGCAGGCGGAAATCCGCCTAGCGTTGGCTGCGTGGATGAGCGCGTCGCCATTTCCAGGGTTCCACAAATGTCGAGCGCCAGATACCGCGCTGCAGCTTACGCGCTTCGACCTCGTCGGCTATGTAGCGATTGCTATATTTGGTGTAGGCGATCGCCATACCGGTTCTCACCATTTTAGAATTCACTAGCACGCCGTCTTTAAAGCAAGTCGCGATGGCGCGCCCATAGCGATCGCGTATCGTCCACGCACAACGGACCGGCGAGCGCCCTAGTATTTCACGCAATGCGCGAGTCGCACTTCGTCCGCAAGCCCACCGTTCGCCGCCGACGATGCATGTTTGGCGGCTCTCCGGTGCATCGATCCCGTGTAGCCGCATTTCGATCTTCCCGATACGCAGACTGTCGCCATCGAGCACCTGCGCGATCCCGCTCACTTCCAGGGCACCGACATGAAAACTAAGTAACAGTGCGGACACCGCGCATAACAAGCGCATCATATTCTACCGAGTGTCCGAATGATTTTTCGTACTCGCATAATTTCGCCACAGAACTTTAGGTGTGGACGCGACTCGCGCCAATGGCATGAACGGGGACTAGAATAACCCGACGATTTCGCCGTTCGCGTTGACGTCGATATGCTCGGCTGCAGGGACCTTCGGCAATCCTGGCATGGTCATCATATTGCCAGCGACTGCGACGACAAACTTCGCACCGGCCGAAACGCGAATTTCGCTTATTTCGACGATGTGCCCTGAAGGCGCGCCAAGCATCGACGGATCGGTCGAAAACGACATTTGCGTCTTGGCGATGCACACGGGGAAAGCACCGTATCGCTTATTCAAGTTTTCTATTGCCTGGCGAACTTTCGCGCTTGCACTGATTCCTGCAGCGCCATAGATCTTGGTCGCGATCGCTTCAAGTTTGTCCCAAAGGGGTGCGGTGTCCTCGTAAACATAGGTGTGTTTGGCGTCGCTGTGATCAGCGGTATGTGCCACAACTCTCGCCAACTCTGCGGCACCTGCACCGCCGTGGGCCCAGTGTTTAGCTACGACCGCTACACCACCCATAGCGCTCACCTTGCTGGTTAACAAATTAATCTCAGCGTCCGTATCGTGCGTGAAGTGATTGATACTCACGATGCAAGGCAGTCCGTAATGCTGCGTAATATTTGAAAGGTGTTTTTCAAGATTAACCATGCCTTTTTCTAGTGCGACAAGATTTTCTTGATTGAGTGAATCTTTCGGGACGCCGCCGTGATATTTCAATGCGCGGACGGTAGCGACCAGCACGACGGCGCTTGGCTTGAGACCAGCCATGCGGCATTTGATGTCAATGAATTTTTCAGCCCCAAGATCCGCTCCAAAACCAGCTTCTGTGACCACGTAATCGGCGAGTTTAAGGGCCGTTGTCGTCGCCGACACACTATTGCAGCCGTGCGCGATATTGGCGAACGGTCCACCATGAATGAAGGCAATGTTGTTTTCCAAGGTTTGCACGACATTCGGTTTGATCGCATCTTTCAGGAGGGCCGTCATGGCACCGTTAGCGCGAAGTTCCGCCGCGGTCACTGGCCTTTGCTCCGCGCGGGTGTAACCGATCACGATATTACCAAGACGTTCACGTAGATCTGCCAATGACGTGGCAAGACAAAATATTGCCATGACTTCTGAGGCCACGGTGATATCGAAGCCGTCTTCGCGGGGAAACCCGTTAGCGCTACCACCGAGGGCGACAATCGTTTTGCGCAACGCTCGGTCGTTCATATCCATCACTCTCTTCCACGCGATAGTGCGCGGATCAAGGTCGAGTGCGTTGCCGTGGTTGATGTGATTGTCGATCAACGCCGATAAAAGATTGTGTGCGGCTCCTATCGCGTGAAAATCACCGGTGAAATGGAGATTGATATCTTCCATGGGTACGACTTGCGCGTAGCCGCCGCCGGCTGCCCCACCTTTGATGCCAAAGCATGGACCGAGTGAGGGTTCGCGCAAACAAACGATGGTTTTTTTGCCGATGCTGTTAAGGCCGTCCGCTAGACCAACGCTTGTTGTGGTCTTGCCTTCGCCGGCGGGGGTCGGGCTGATTGCGGTTACCAGGATCAGCTTCCCGTCAGGCTGTGCATTCAATGATTCGATGTAGTCGAGTGAGATTTTTGCTTTAAAATGCCCATACGGTTCCAAGTGTTCCGCCGCAATGCCTAGTTTTTGGGACGCTAGGTCAATGATGCGTAACTTCTTAGCACGCTGCGCGATCTCAATGTCGGACATCTTGGGAACTCCGTTATCAGGTAAAAGGTAGTTATTGCGGAAATTTATTCGCCTAAAACGGCATCTGTTATCATTACGCGCCGCATCGCTAATTTCGAGTTTCTTCTGTCCGCCGGAGGCAAGAAAAATTTCCGAACATTGTCGAAGTTTCCCCCTCTATGCGGCGAACTATTACATTACCGCAAGTTCGATTCTAGCCGAAGAAGTTTTCCAGCACTGATACTCAAGCGAATGAAATTGTTCCAAATACTTATTTCGGCATTTGAACGTTTCCGATTAGGCCTTGCTTGTGCTCAAGCCGGCTTTGGTATTTCAATGCTTGGACTAGTCGGTGGACTTCTAGCCGGCGGTTTGATCGTCTTATTTCGGTTACTCATCGAATGGGGGCAAGCGCAATTCATACCATACGGGGACGCTGGAAGATTCGAAGCATTGGCCACCGAGTTTCGGTTCGCACTCCCGATTGGCGGGGCGTTGTTGATAGCGCTAATTTATCACCGATTGGACAAGCGCACGCGGGTCGTTGGGGTGATCCATGTGATGGAACGCTTGCAATATCACGAAGGACATTTGCCTTGATTTCTGGATACTCCGTTGGCCGTGAAGCGCCAAGCATCCATCTTGGCGCGGCCGCCGCGAGTCTGGCCGGGCAGTATTTAAAACTGCCGAATAACAGTATCCGAATTCTTGTGTCGTGCGGTGCAGCAGCAGCGATTGCGGCGTCATTTAACACCCCGCTTGCCGGTGTCATCTTCGCGATGGAAGTTGTGATGATGGAATATACGATCGCGGCGTTTACCCCGGTTATTCTCGCGTCGGTCGCAGCCACGATTATGAGTCGCGCCGTGTTTGGAGCAGGTTCGGTTTTTTACGTACCCCAGCTTGATTTGGCGACGATGTGGGACTTGCTATATATCTTGCTAATGCGGTTCTGTCTTGGCGCATTATCAGCCTATTTCGTCGCGGCGATCTGATATTTCGCCCGGCTTAGTGCGCGGATCCCAAGCGCCGTTGCGATTATTAGTAGCGGAGTCCTTGTGGGCGTCGTGTCAATAGAAGTTCCGGAGGTGATGGGGCTGGGCTACGACACCGTAAACGCGGCCATCCTCGGCGACCTCGCGGTTAAGTCGCTAGTGATTATCTTAGTTGCGAAATTAATCGTCAGTTCCGCATGTATCGCCGTTGGGATCCCGGGGGGCCTCATTGGACCTACGATTGTTATCGGTGCGATGGTCGGCGGATTGTTCGCCCACGGCATCGAGTATATCCCTGGGCTGAGTTCCGCCCAGGGACTTTTCGTTATGCTGGGAATGGGCGCGATGATGAGCGCCGCGTTACAAGCGCCGCTGGCGGGCCTCATCGCATTATTGGAGTTAACAGCGAACCCGCATTTAATTCTACCCGCGATGCTCGCCATCGTGAGCGCAAACATCACCGCGAAGGAGATTTTCAAGCAAGACTCCGTTTTCTCGATGTTGATGCGCGACGCTGGGTTTGATTACCGCAACGATCCGGTTTCCCAAAGCCTGCGTCGCATTGGCGTGTCTTCGCTAATGAACCGATAATTCGTCGAGAGCGCTAATGAGATAACGATGGAAGTCGCGCGGGGGGTGTTGAAGGACACTCCTCAATGGATGCTTGTGTGCGATGAGGATGATGTCAGATCTTTGCTGCCGGCCTCTGATCTGGCTCGATTCCTCGAGGATAACGACGAAGAACTCGTCCATCTGCTCGGGATCCCCGCACAGCGTCGAGAACTTGCGCCGATTCACATGCAGGCGTCGAAGCAGGAAGCGCGGGCTACACTCGCGAAATCAGGCGCGCAAGCCCTATACGTCCGCCGCGAGATTGCGCCGATGAGCTATCGAACCTTCGGTATCCGGTCGGCTCAGGATATCGAGTCTAGCTATGCGATACGGTCGTAGTCGTTTGAGTTTCTGACCCGCGAATCGGCGTTCGGTCGAGATATTCGGCGATACCCGGGGACCGGCTTAGTCGTTCAGGTCGTTGAGAATTCCAGCCTATTCTGGTAGTTTGAGCCGCGACATGGGACGGATTTTCAACAACAAAAAAGCGCTGAATATCCGAGCCCTACACGATCGTTTTCCCACGCGCGAACTGTTCCGCGAATCACGCACATGACCCGTTACATCTTTACCACTGGTGGCGTTGTTTCTTCGCTTGGCAAAGGCATTGCGTCTGCATCGCTTGCCGCGATTTTGGAAACGCGCGGATTCGATATCACAATGATCAAACTGGATCCGTACATCAACGTCGATCCGGGCACCATGAGTCCGTTTCAGCACGGAGAAGTCTTTGTAACCGCCGATGGTGCGGAGACCGATCTAGATCTAGGGCATTACGAACGCTTCGTGCGCTTTGAAACTAGCAGTAAATCCAATTTCACGACCGGCAAGATCTACGAGAACGTCATCCGCAAGGAGCGCCAAGGTGAGTATCTTGGCGCCACCGTACAAGTTATCCCGCATATCACCGACGAGATCATTCGCTCGATAAAGGCTGGCGCGGGTGATGCGGAGATAGTGATGGTCGAAATAGGGGGCACGGTAGGCGATATTGAGTCGTTGCCTTTTTTGGAGGCCATACGCCAGATGCGTATGGAGCTCGGGCACGAACACACCCTGTTTATCCACCTGACCCTGGTGCCGTACATCGAATCTGCGGGAGAGATCAAGACCAAGCCTACTCAACATTCGGTCAAGGAGCTCCGCTCAATCGGTATTCAGCCAGACATCTTATTGTGTCGCGTCGATCGACCCTTACCGGCTGCCGAAAAGCGCAAGATCGCGCTGTTTACGAACGTCGAAGAATCGGCCGTCATCCCGGCTTACGATGCGGATTCGATTTATATGATCCCGTCTATGCTGCACGCTGAAGGTCTCGACGACATCGTCATTGAGAAATTTGGCTTAGACGCGCCGCCTGCGGACTTAAGCGAGTGGCGCGCTGTCGTTGAGGCGATGCGCAATCCCGTCGATGAAGTGACCATAGCCATGGTCGGCAAGTACATTGATCTGACGGAATCCTATAAATCGCTTTCTGAAGCGCTAATCCATGCCGGAATTCATACGCATTCGAGGGTCAATATTCATTACGTAGACTCCGAGGAAATTGAACGCAAGGGGCTCGGCATCCTCCACGGGGTCGATGGAATCCTGGTACCCGGCGGTTTCGGTGAGCGAGGCATAGAAGGCAAAATTCTGGCAGCTCAACATGCGCGAGAAGCACAGCTTCCCTACCTTGGAATCTGTTTGGGAATGCAAGTTGCTGTGATTGAAACCGCGCGTAACAAGGCGAAATTAACCGGCGCGCACAGTACCGAGTTTGATAAAGGCACGCCGCATCCCGTTATCGGCTTGATAACTGAATGGACAACGAATGATGGGACTTTAGAACGCCGCAACGAAAGCAGTGACAAAGGTGGAACCATGCGTCTCGGCGGGCAGGAGTGCAAACTCGCAGCCAGAAGTTTCGTTGCCGAGGCGTACGGGACGGAGATTATTAAGGAACGGCACCGGCATCGCTACGAATTTAATAATAAATACATGATGGAACTCGAGGCTGCCGGGTTGCGCATCGCTGGGCGATCAATGGACGGTAACCTGGTTGAAATAATCGAGATACCTGACCACCCTTGGTTTGTAGGGTGTCAATTCCATCCAGAATTCACCTCGACACCACGCGATGGCCATCCTTTGTTCAACGCTTTTGTCAGGGCCACACTCGCCTATAAAGCCACCAAAGCGGTCGAGGTCACTGATGCGCTTACATGATTTTGACGTAGGAATAGAGCACCCGTTTTTTCTCGTGGCCGGGCCGTGCGTCGTGGAAAGCGTTGGGCTCGTGCTGGAAATGGCGGGTACGCTTAAGGAATTAACGCAGGCGCTGAATATTCCGTTCGTCTTCAAGGCCTCTTACGATAAAGCGAACCGCACGTCGCACGAAAGTTTTCGTGGAATTGGGATCGAGGCAGGATTGAAAGCGCTGGGCGCGGTACGCGAGCAAATTGGCGTGGCCGTGTTAACAGATGTACACGAAGATTCTCCACTGGACGAAGTATCCAGTGTCGTGGACGTATTGCAGACCCCCGCTTTCCTTTGCCGCCAGACGAATTTCATTCAGAACGTCGCCCGCCAGGGCCTCCCAGTGAATATCAAGAAGGGGCAGTTTCTGGCCCCGGCCGACATGGAACACGTGGTGGCTAAAGCACGCGCGACGGGGAATGACTCGATCATGGTATGTGAACGCGGCGCGAGTTTTGGGTATAACTACCTAGTGTCAGACATGCGCGCACTCGTCGTGATGCGCGCGACCGGCGCCCCTGTGGTGTTTGATGCAACGCATTCCGTGCAAATGCCGGGCGGGCAGGGACATGCGTCTGGCGGCCAGCGTGAATTTGTACCGACCTTAGCCCGCGCAGCAACGGCTGCTGGGATTTCTGGTTTGTTCATTGAGACCCACCCGGATCCGGACCGCGCTTTGAGCGACGGGCCGAATTGTCTTGCCCTTGCCGATCTGCCGAGACTTCTGGAAACATTGAAGGTGATCGACGAGGCGGTTAAAGCGTCATCCATAATGTAGGTCTCACAGGCCGACTTCGATCCGTCGGTTCGCAGAATATTTTTCGAATTGTCATGAGGTGAACAAGTTCCATGTCGGGGATAGTAAAAATCACAGCGCTTGAAGTTATCGACTCGCGCGGAAATCCAACAGTACGCGCTGAAATTACGACCGCTACTGGCTCCAAAGCGTCTGCTGCAGTCCCATCCGGCGCCTCAACAGGTGAGCGGGAAGCGCTCGAACTACGCGATCGCGATCCTGCGCGCTTTGGTGGCAAGGGTGTGTTGCAAGCAGTCGCCAATATAAATGGCAAAATTGCAGGCGCGTTGAAGGGCTTCGCGGTTGACGATCAGAGTGGCCTAGACCAACTCATGATCGACCTCGACGGAACACCCAACAAAGGTCGACTTGGCGCGAACGCGATGCTCGCCGTTTCAATGGCTGCTGCTCATGCGGCAGCACTCGAACAAGGGAGGCCGCTTTACGCGTATCTAAACCCCGGACAAGACTACCAAATGCCGGTGCCGATGATGAATATCATCAACGGTGGCGCACACGCGAGTAATAACGTGGATTTCCAGGAATTTATGGTGCTACCGGTCGGCGCGCCGAGCTTCTGTGAAGCTATTCGTTATGGGGTAGAGGTCTTTCATGCCTTGAAATCCATTTTGGCTAGCCGAGGTAGCTCAACCGCGGTAGGCGACGAAGGGGGCTTTGCTCCCGATTTACCGTCAAACCAGGCAGCGTTGGATTTGATTGTGAGCGCTATCGAGACGACGGGCTTACGTCTTGGAGACGACATGGCACTCGGGCTTGATGTCGCGAGTTCAGAATTTTATAGCGACGGAAAGTATCGGCTCGACGGCGAAAACCGAAATTTATCGAGCACTGAATTCGTTGACATGTTGGCGACTTGGAGTCGCGATTACCCGATCATCTCGATTGAAGACGGCATGGACCAGAACGATTGGTCGGGCTGGCGTGAGTTAACCGTCGCCCTCGGTGAGAAAGTTCAGCTTGTCGGCGACGACTTGTTCGTAACGGACACTGCGACTTTGCAACGCGGCATAGATGAAAAAATCGCCAACTCTATTTTGATTAAAGTGAATCAGATTGGAACGTTGACGGAGACCTTCAACGCGATAAAACTCGCCAAGTCGGCAAACTACACTGCCGTTGTTTCGCATCGCTCAGGCGAGACAGAAGATACAACGATTGCCGATATCGCGGTTGCGTTCGCCACCGGTCAAATTAAAACCGGGTCGATGTCACGCTCCGATCGGATCGCCAAATACAACCGGTTACTAGTTATTGAAAACGAGCTAGGAAGTAGCGCTGTGTATCCTGGCAATAGCGCGTTCTACAACATCGAACACCGGTGATGAGCGAGTGCGCGCCGTCGTAGTCGTGCTTTTTGCGTTACTCGTGTACCTGCAGTTCACGTTGTGGTTCGGCAAAGGCGGCATTCGCGACGAGCACATTCTCGAGGGCACGGTGGCCGAGCTACACGCAGAAATCCTGGCTTTGAAAGACCGTAACCAGACATTGGCAGCCGAAGTACTTGATCTCAAACAAGGCATGGAAGCTATCGAAGAGCTTGCGCGGACTGAAATGGGCATGGTGAAGGAGGGCGAATTGTTCTTTCAGATTGTTAAGCCGATGCCTAACGATGGTGAGCCTAAAGGATCGACAATTCATGAGTAAATCTGCAGTTTGGGCAGTTGTCCCTGCTGCCGGCAAAGGCTCACGTATGGGTAGTGAGATCCCAAAACAATATCTGAGCCTAGCCGGAAAACCTGTAATCGAGCATACGCTGGGGCTCTTGATTGGCCATCCCCGCATCACTGGCGTGGTGCTTGTCGTCTCAGACGACGACGTAAGATGGCCCGCGGTCGCCGAACAATTCGATCAACGTCTTAATGTCGTAACCGGCGGGGCAGAACGTTGTCATTCCGTTCTGGCGGGTCTGAATTGCTTGCGCGAGCTCGCCGACGACCGCGATTGGGTCTTGGTTCACGACGCCGCGCGGCCCTGTCTGCGCGCGAGTGATATCGACCAAATGCTGAACAATTTGAACGATAGCGAATGGGGTGGAATTCTCGCTGCACCTGTTCGAGACACGCTGAAACGCTGTAGCACTAACGGCGAAATCGAGCAGACCGTCGATCGGACGCGCCTATGGCATGCTCTGACGCCGCAGATGTTTCGTTTAGGGCATTTGCGCCGAGCGATCAACACGGCGCTCGAGAACGATCTCATGGTAACTGATGAGGCGCAAGCGATCGAAGCGGCTGGCGGCTGTCCAAGGATTGTCGAAGGTCACGCGGATAACATTAAGATAACGCACCCGGAAGATCTCGCCTTGGCTGAGATGTATCTGCAGATTCAAGGTCGGAGTTAATCAATATGCGAATCGGACAAGGGTACGATGCACACCGATTCCAGGCTGGTACGGAAGTCATTCTGGGCGGAGTCACGATTCCATTCGAGCAAAGCTTGGCAGCGCATTCAGATGGTGATGTCTTGTTGCACGCGATCTGCGACGCTGTGTTGGGTGCTGCTGCGCTCGGCGATATTGGCCGTCATTTCCCTGATACTAGTGCCGCTTTCAAAGGTGCCGACAGTAGAGCACTGCTGCGCGAGGTAGTGCGGATGGTGCTAGAGAAGGGTCTGCAAATTGAAAATGTCGACGCGACGGTGATCGCCGAGCGTCCGAAAATTAGTCCTTTCGTGGAGGCAATGCGACACAATCTTGCCGACGATCTTGGAATATCCATTGACCGAATAAATGTCAAAGGAACGACGACGGAGAAGATGGGTTTCACTGGACGCGGCGAAGGTATCGCTGCGACCGCGGTGGCGTTGCTCAGCTAACGAATTTTCAGCAATACGTACAGCGCGCCAGAACCACCGTCGACAGGTCGGCTCGTAGCGAACGCCAGTACATCGTCCCATCTCGAAAGCCACGCCGCGACGTTCGGTTTTAGTACCGGGGTTCGCCCAGGCGAACGGTGCCCTTTGCCGTGAATTATGCGCACGCACGTAATACTCTTTGTTTGGCATCGACGGATAAATCCCGCGAGCTCATCGCGGGCCTCGGCGAGCGCCATGCCATGTAGATCAAGTTCCGCTTGGACCGCGATCTGGCCGCGACGTAATCGGCGTACCACCGAACGGGATACTTCCGGGCGCTGAAAGTATGCTTCGTCGCCGCGTTCGAGTTCGGCGAAATCAAAATGCCCACTCGCCATTTCAATCAACGCGTCGTCGGCATCGCGGCGCGATTGAATCGCTTGCGGCGGCGGTGGTTGTTTTCGCGGCGCTTGCTTTTCCGTATCCAATTCACGGACGTCTTTCATCGCGGTGCGGAATAGACTCACGTCGTCGCTTGCTTCGTCCTTATCTTTTGCCATCGGCCTAATTTAGCCTTAGTGGTCCGACCTCCGTGCGGATTGTCGTCGACGCTTAACCCATTAAATATTGGGTGCACGAAACAACTGACGCGTACGGCGCGCTCAGCGCTGCCATAAAAGAAGCGTGTACTTGTTGAGCCGGAATTGTTTGATTATTAAATGCCAAGTCACGTGTCGCGCAAGCGTCTTGCACAATGGTACATCGGAAGCCCAGATCGAAAGCGGCTCGGGTCGTCGCGTCAATACACATATGGCTCATAGCCCCGAGGATAACAAGGTCTTCGACGCCGTTGTCTCTTAATTGTTCTTCTAGATCGGTGTCTCGGAATGCGTTCGGAAAATTCTTCTGGATGACGATCTCACTGGGATTTGGTTTTGTTGCCTCATGGTGCTGGACACCGTGGGTATTGGGCACGAAAAAAGGGGCATCAGGTTTCAGCGCGAGGTGCTGAATGTGAAACAGTGGGGCACGACGTTTTCGAAATGAACTGACAACCATCCGCGCGAGATCGGAAGCCTCAGCCATTCCAGTTAATTCCATGGTGCCGCCGGGGAAGTAATCATTCTGGATATCAACCAAAATTAGCGCATCACTCATTGCCAGTTTCCTTTAGATTTGGGACATTTGGATTTAGCAGGCAGATTGCGAGCTTCGCATTAAAGCGACCACTAGCCCACGTGTTTGTGACTAGTCCCCATTAATCCAGCCACTGTCGGGCATTGTGAAACAGTTTCATCCAAGGTCCTTCTGCGCCTCGCCACCTAGGATCTAGCCACGAGTATTGGCTGCTCAAGAAAACTCGTTCCGGGTGCGGCATCATTATGGTCACTCGACCGTCATCGCTAGTAAGTCCCGTCGTACCAGCTACCGAACCATTCGGATTATAGGGATATTGACCGGTCGGTGAACCGTGGTTGTCGACGAATCGAAGCGCTGTCTGAAACGGCTGATCTTGGGTGATGCGACCTTCGCCGTGGGCCACAACAATAGGTGCTCTGGAGCCCGCCATATCGCGAAAAAGGACTGACGGGGACTCGACGACTTCGACCATCACGAGTCGAGCTTCAAACTGCTCTGACAAATTTCGTTCGAATCGAGGCCATGCCCGTGCGCCCGGAATGAGTTCGCGTAGGTGGGAGAGCATTTGGCATCCATTGCACACGCCCAGCGTAAACGTTGAAGTGCGCGCAAAAAAATCCGCGAATGCCTGGCGTGCACGCTCGTTGAACAGGATTGATTTTGCCCAGCCACCACCCGCGCCGAACACGTCGCCGTAGGAAAAACCGCCGCAGGCAACAAGTCCATTAAAATCTTTCAAGGTTCTGCCCCGATCGACTATGTCTGACATATGGACGTCGATGGATTCGAATCCAGCACGATCGAATGCGGCCGCCATTTCGACGTGACCGTTGACGCCTTGTTCGCGCAGAATTGCGATTTTTGGTCGCGATCCGAGAACCGCTGGAGCGGCGCGAGTCGAATCAAGCGCGAAGCCTACCTCGAGGTGTAGGCCCGGATCATTCGCATCAAGGATTGATGCAAGTTCTTGTGACGCGCAGCTTGGATTATCTCGTGCATGCTGCATTTGCGATGACGTCGCGGACCACACTTCGAGTAATTCAAATAGCGGCGTGTTCACTACCAGTTCACCCTTGCGTCGTACTTTGATTTGCCGCTCAGTGCTCGGAGAACCTAAAACATGGACCGCGGAATTCAGGTGACTTGAACGTTGGAAGTGGCTCGTGACAGCGGCAAGATCTTTAGTTTTAATTTGCACTACGGCGCCTAGCTCTTCGCAAAACAGAGCATCTAGCGCGGTCCCCCCGAGCGATGAAATGTCGACCTCGAGACCACAACGTGCCGCGAAAGCCATCTCACACAAGCTCGTCGCCAGGCCACCGTCGGAACGGTCGTGATAGGCCAAAATATAACCGTCTTCGTTGAGCAGCTGCATAGCCGCGAAAAAATCGCGCATCGTCTCAGCACTGTCGAAGTCCGGAACGGTTTTGCCTAAGGCGCCATAGCATTGGGCAAGAATCGAACCACCGAGTCGTTGTGCTCCGTTCGCCAAATCGATGAATAAAAGGCAAGTGGGTTCGTCAACGAATTTCAACTCGGGTGTCAGGGTCTGCTTAATATCAACGACCGGCGCGAACGCCGAGATGATTAAGGATATGGGTGAAGTAACATTAATTTCAGAACTTGATTTCGGATCGGTCCAACGCGACTTCATCGACATCGAATCTTTGCCCACCGGGATAACGATGCCGAGCGCCGGGCACAATTCATAAGCGACGGCTCGTACCGTTTCAAACAATCGCGCGTCTTCACCCGGGTGACCTGCTGCCGCCATCCAATTCGCCGACAGCACGACATCACTGAGGTGCATGATCCGAGCCGCGACAAGATTAGTCAGCGCTTCGCCGACCGCGAGCCGTCCGGACGCCGGCGCGTTTAGTAAAGCCACCGGCGATCGTTCTCCGAGGGCCATTGCTTCTCCGGTTACGCTGCCGAAACCGCTGGCGGTCACTGCGCAGTCGGCGACTGGCGTTTGCCATGGACCGACCATTTGATCGCGCGCCGACAATCCGCCGACGTTGCGATCGCCGATGGTGATCAAAAAGCGTTTATCTGCGACGCTCGGATGACTAAGCACACGTCCTAGCGCCTCGCGGATTTCGATACTGCGGGTCTCAAATTCGTTCAAGCTCGGACTAACCGACTGGACGTCGCGGAACATTTTCGGCGCTTTGCCGAAAATGACGTCCATCGGCAAATCGATCACGGCAACGTCGAACAGACTATCGTGCACGAGCAAATGCTCCTTTGCGGTCGCTTCCCCGACCACGGCAACAGGGCAGCGTTCGCGCGCGCACAGTAATTCAAAATCTGCGATGCGGCTTTCGGCGATCGCGACGACGTAACGTTCTTGGGCTTCATTACACCAAATGGCGAGCGGCGACATCGCCGGATCTGCGCTTGGAATCGCGCGCAATTCAATGCGTCCGCCGCGTCCACAGTCGTGCAGAATTTCCGGTATTGCGTTAGAAAGTCCGCCCGCACCCACATCGTGAATCGAGAGGATCGGGCTGGACTCACCTAAAGCCCAACAACTGTTAATGACTTCCTGGCAGCGGCGTTCCATTTCCGGGTTGTCGCGCTGCACGGATGCAAAGTCGAGATCATTACTTGATGTACCGGCACTCATCGACGAGGCAGCGCCCCCGCCAAGTCCTATCAGCATTGCGGGACCGCCGAGCACGACGATTTTAGTGTCCGCGGGAATATCTAGCTTCTTAACGTGTTCGGAGCGGATACTCCCACAACCACCGGCCAACATGATCGGTTTGTCATAGCCCCAGATATCGTTCGTCGCATTGGCGTGTTCGAACACTCGGAAATAGCCGGCGAGCGCCGGTCGTCCAAACTCGTTGTTGAACGCAGCGGCCCCGATCGGACCTTCAAGCATAATATCCAAAGCGCTGGCCAGGCGCGGATTCAATGGGCGATCAATTTCCCAGGGTCTGGGGTAGTGCGGGATGCGTAAGTTAGACACGGAAAATCCGGTGAGGCCCGCTTTCGGCTTCGCGCCGCGACCGGTCGCGCCTTCGTCGCGAATTTCACCGCCTGAGCCAGTCGCAGCCCCCGGGTAGGGCGAGATGCCAGTCGGATGATTGTGGGTTTCCACTTTCATGAGGATGTGGACGTCTTCGCTAACTGTTTTGTATTCACCAGAACTAGGGTCAGCGAAAAATCGATCCGCGCAATATCCGGTTGTGACGGCAGAATTATCGGAATAAGCGGACAAGACCTTGTTCGGCTGACACTCATGCGTGTGGCGGACCATGCCGAACAAGCTCTGTGTTTGGCGAACGCCATCTAACTGCCATTGCGCGTTAAATATTTTGTGCCGGCAATGTTCGGAATTTGCTTGGGCGAACATCATTAGCTCAATATCGCTCGGATCGCGCTTGAGCTCTAAATAACGGGCCGCAAGGTATTCAATTTCGTCCTCAGCAAGAGCCAAACCGAGTTCCGCGTTAGCGCTACTCAACGCCTCAACGCCTTTCTCGTGCAGTTCCACGATGCCGAGCGCCTGCGCTGGCGAGCGTCGTTCTAATGCCGCAGCCTCATCCAAGTCATTTAGAACGGTCTCCGTCATTGGGTCGTGGATGTATCGTCTCAGTGCGACGGCGTCGTGGCTCGTTAGTCCCGTAAAACTCCAGCGTGTCGCACGCTCGACTCGTTGCAAGGTCTGGAGGCCGCAGTTGATCCCGATCTCGGTCGCCTTGCTTGACCACGGCGAAGCGGTGCCGATCCTAGGCGTCACGAGCATTGATGTTGTTGGGAGGTTGTCGGCTAGAGCTGCTACGTGCGCGCCACCCACGAGTGAATCAAGTCGCGCAAGCTCTGCCGCATTCGGCGTCGAATGGAACCAGGCAAGATAAACGAGCTGCGTCTCGATTGACTTTAACGAGGGGACTTCCGCGTTCAGCTGATCCAGCAATCGTGTAAGGCGAAATTGGGATAGAGCAGGTGCCCCGTACATTACATGCATTTTAGCGTCACTCGCTTACAGACGGTGGGCGATTCGTCATGACGCAGGATCGCCGTCCGCGGATATAGTTGGCTCTTTGGCTCTGACAGACACAGCGGGCAAAAGCACGTAATGATGAATAATTCAAAGCGGTGCAACAGGAGCGCGGATAATACTTTAAAGCCCATCCATGCGCATGCATTACTCAGCCGACGTTTCCGCACTGATGCCTGACCGCGTCGCGCGAAATTAATAAATCTCTTCGACCTTTACCCATACGCCGTAGGTCGAAGCGCCGTGCTGCCTTGTGCGAGCTAGCGTATGACGCTGTTCGTCGCTCGAATCGTCATTCGACCCACCGAGAGGAATCCATTCCCCAAGTTCACCACTCACACTCGAGGAGCTATATCGAACATCAATTGCGCCACGATTTTGTGGATCCGCGCGCTCGAGTTGCGGGGCGATTTCTAGGGTCACTCTTTGTCCGCTCGTGGTTGCCGTGACATAAAACCCAGAACTCACGTCTATATATTCGACGCCTTCTTGGCGTGTCGTTCCAAAGCGGTTGTAAGTCGCGCTGGCGAATGGGATCGGGAATGATTGGCCGGTCTGGATAAGCGCGGGGCGGCCCTCGAGCGCGCTGACGAAATGGGTGTTGTAATTGTCATTCGACGAACGCGTATTGATCGAACGATAACTGATCCCATTACCTCGCCCGTCGCCAATATTGATTTGCGCGCCGCGTTGAAGCCCTGGCGTACCAACCCTTGCCCGTACATCGCCGGAGCGAAGCCGGCCCGATAGGGCCTCTTCTTGGATTGTAGAATGTCCTGTGACGTCTTGTTTCACGGTGATGCGCAATGTAGTCGGTGGACGATCGAAGGCTGCCAGTACCTGCTTGATCTCGACTAAATTCGCAGGGCTTGTTTTGATAACCAGCTGATCTCCGATTCCTGTCATCGTGCCGTGTTCGGCGAGAAATGGTTGGATCAACGGTTTTATGTCTCGCGCGAGGGAATGGCGCAAGGCGATGATCTCGAGCGTTAGTTCTTCGCTATGCGCGGCATCACCGTCCACTAGCGAGCAGGCCAGGACGCACAGCGCAATAGTCTGCCGAACTAGATATGCAGCCGGCGGAAATTCTCGTCGAGTTCTGCGCGTTGCCATATTTCTTCAAAGCGGCCTGTGAGATCGGTGGCGCGTCGAATATCGCTATGACTGCCGAGGCCGTCATAGCGATCGGCGAAACGCCGGTGTGTATAAGCGAGGGTATCGGCAATTAACATTGCTTCATTAAAGTGCTTGTAATCATTGCCCGGTTTGCGGATTGTGATGAAACTCGATAGTCGCGAGGCGAGTTCAATTAAACGATGACCACGCGAGACCACCGGTTGGATATCCACGACAAGTATTCGAACCTTCGCCAAGCGACTGTTCAATACGAGCTGCTTCACCGCATCTACAAAGGCTTGATTGTCGAATAGCATCGGGTCCAAATGGCGACTCGTGATATCCAAAGTACGCTGGCAATTCGTGACGATATCGAGTGACAGCGCGCGTAACGCGTCACTCGTCTCAAACGCAATTTCGGCGACGTCGCGTGGCTCGATCATGAGTGTCTACAGTTCAGCGGCGAGTTGCGTTGCAAGGCCGATGTAGCTACGGGGCGTTAGGGCTTTCAGGCGGATACGTTCGAGTTCCGGCAGCGACAACGAATCGATAAATCGATGCAGGATGTCGCGATTTATACGTTCACCTCTGGTGAGATCCTTGAGAGATTCGTACGAATCGGCGATGCCATAACGACGCATCACGGTCTGGATGGGTTCGGCCAGCACTTCCCACGCGTCGTCTAGATCTGCGGTTTGAGCAGCCACATTGGGCTCTAGTTTGCCGATCCCTCGTTGTAGCGAATTAAGTGCGATAACCGTATGGCCGAATGCGGTGCCAATGTTCCGCAGCGTTGTGGAATCGGTGAGGTCACGCTGCCAGCGAGAAATGGGCAGTTTGGCGCCAAGATGGTTCAGCAACGCGTTCGCAATACCGAAATTCCCTTCTGCGTTTTCAAAATCAATCGGGTTGACCTTGTGCGGCATCGTTGAAGACCCGACTTCACCTGCGATCCGACTCTGTCCGAAGTAACCAATCGAAATATAGCTCCAAGTGTCCCGCGCGAAGTCGATCAGAATCGTATTGATTCTAGCGACGATATCGAACAACTCAGCCATAAAGTCGTGTGGTTCGATTTGGGTCGTATATTTATTGGGTATTAGACCCAGTCCAGTAACAAAGGAGGCAGAGACCTCGGGCCAATCGACGTCCGGATAGGCGGCGACATGGGCATTGAAGTTTCCAACCGCGCCATTGAATTTGCCGAGACATTCGGCCTTTTTCAAGAAGGCCATTTGGCGTCTAACACGCGCTAGTACATTGGCGATCTCCTTACCCATCGTTGTCGGCGACGCAGACTGACCATGTGTGCGGGAAAGCATGGCGTGCGCTTCGCAGCGCGCCGCTAATGTTTTGAGGATAGCCGCGAGATTGTCGAGCTTGGGTAACAATATCTGGTCGCGCACCTCTTGTAACATCAAGGCGTAGGCTAAGTTATTAATATCTTCCGAAGTGCATGCGAAGTGCAGGAACGGAATGGCACTGGCTAATTCCGGTAGTTCGGCGCATTTTTCTTGTAAGAAGTACTCGACCGCTTTGACGTCGTGGTTCGTTGTGGATTCGATCGTCTTGATACGTTCGGCGTCGCTGAGTCCGAAATTGCCGACAATCGCGTTTAAGTGTTCATCGCTAGTTGGTGAGAACGCAGGTAATTCGCCGATGTCCGAATGGCGCGCCAGATGTTGCAACCATCGAATTTCGATCTTCACACGTAGACGGATCAGACCGTACTCACTGCAAATAGGCCTGAGATCTTCAGTGTGTCGGGCATAGCGCCCATCAATCGGCGATACCGCAGTGAGTGAGCTAAGGTCGAGAATATTATTGGTTACGGGCATGGGTTTGGAATTTGCTTATGGATTTTATCAATAGCTTTGAGCTGTTCTTTCGACAGCGCATAGCGCGAACTTTCTAGGTTATGTCGCAGTTGAGCTTCGTTGGTCGCGCCGATCAATACGCTTGACACGTAACGGCGTGATAAGACGAACGAAATCGCCAGTTGAGCAGGGTCGACATCGAACGCTTGTGCGAGCGCCAAGTATTTATCGCTGGCGGCAATACCTTGTTCATTAGTATAGCGGAGAAAGCGGGAATAGCGGCTGATCCGGGCGCCAGCTGGACGCGCATTGTTGGAGTATTTGCCCGTCAACGTGCCGAATCCAAGTGGTGAATACGCGAGTAATCCGATTTGCTCGCGATCGGCAATTTCGGCGAGCCCGACTTCAAACGAGCGATTCAATAAATTATAGGGATTTTGAATGGACACCACACTCGGCAGGTTAAACTCGCGCGCCGCCGCAACAAACGACATGAGACCCCACGGCGTTTCGTTAGATAATCCGATGTAACGTACTTTGCCCGCCACCACGAGATCCGATAGCGCACGCAACGTTTCCCCAATATCGATATGTTCTTCACGCTGTGCCGGCTTGTAGCCAAGCTGGCCGAAGGTGTTCGTCGCACGATCCGGCCAGTGGAGCTGATACAAATCGACGTAATCGGTTTGTAGCCGGGCCAAGCTACCGTCTAGCGCAAGGATCAGACCTTGGTGGTCGAATTTGGACAATCCGTCGCGGATATGTGGCAGATGGCGACCAGGACCGGTCGCTTTGGTCGCTAACACGATATCGTCGCGGCGCCCTCGATTGCGCAACCAAGTACCGATGAATTTTTCTGCTAGACCACACGTACTGGCGTTCGGCGGTACGGGATACATTTCGGCGCTATCGATCAAATTCACGCCGTGCTCGACGGCAATATCGAGCTGCAGATGCGCCTCGGATTGTGAGTTCTGCTCACCGAAGGTCATCGTGCCAAGGCCAAGTTCGCTCACTTGAGTGTCAGAATTGCCGAGCGGTCGATAGTTCATGCTTGAGAGCCAGTTGAATTTCAAAAAACAGATTAGAAAACCTCGCCCACAGACGCAAGGCATTGAGTCGATTGAACCGGGGCGCTCGACCTTGTTCCTATGGAATTCACCTAAACGGCGCTAAGCTGTGCGACTCGGCTTTAGACGAAATGGAAGATTTTTGGAAAAGAACGTTGTTGCTCGGCGCTTTCGCGGTTTCCTACCGGTGGTTGTTGATGTCGAAACCGGCGGATTCGATGCTCAACGAGATGCCCTGCTAGAAATGGCCGCGGTGTTTTTGGATTGGAGCGATACGGAGGGTTGGTACCGGGCGCGCACAGTTGCCCATCACATAGAACCGTTTGCCGGGGCCAACCTCGATCCAGCGTCCCTGCAATTCAACAAAATCGATCCCTACCATCCGTTTCGCATGGCAGTTCCGGAAGACAAAGCCGTCAAGGATATTTTCCAGCGAGTCCGAGAGGACGTCGCAACGCACGGCTGCACCAGGGCAATTCTGGTGGGCCATAATCCGGCTTTCGATCTCGCCTTTGTAAAATCCGCGGCCGCGCGGTTAAAGATCAAGAATAATCCGTTCCATCAATTCAGTACCTTTGATACGGCCGCAATCGCTGGTGTGGCCTTGGGCCAAACCGTTTTAGCTCGGGCCGTCCAAGCGGCAAAAATCGAATGGGACCAGGACGAAGCGCACTCGGCGGTCTATGACGCGGAAAAAACGGCCGAGCTGTTCTGCACAATAGTCAATCGCTGGGATGCGTATAATGAGCAATCGACCCTCACTGACTAAGCGCACACGATGACTGTCCATGACGGCCCCGTGTTCGAGACGGTGAGGACATCGACTGGGGGCGGGGTTTGAACGATGTCGGGACTTAGTTATGCCCTTCAGTGATCCTCGTGCGCCATTCGTTGGCACGCAGTGTCAAAGCTGCGACGTCAAGATTTGCCAGTTCGCGATTCTTTACAACATGCCTGCCGCCTACCCACACGTTACTGACTTGGTCGCGGTGTCCTGCATAGACGATTTGTGAAATCGGATCAAAGACCGGCGCCGCACGAACGTCACTCAAGTCAATCGCCGCGATGTCGGCAAGCTTGCCGCTGGTTAGTGACCCGAGCTCCGTCTCAAGTCCGAGCGCTTGTGCGCCGCCGAGGGTCGCTAAATGTAGAGCCTGGGCAGCAGGCAGCGCGCTCGCATCGTCTGCGACGCCTTTCGCGAGTAGTGCTGCCGTGCGCATTTCGCTCAGCATATCCAGGTCGTTATTGCTCGCCGCACCGTCAGTACCGAGTGCGACATTGACGCCAGCTTTTAACAGCTTCGCCACCGGACAAAAGCCACTGGCAAGCTTGAGATTCGACTCAGGGCAATGCACGACGCTAACACCTGCGCGAGCTACTTCGCTAATTTCCTCATCGCTTAACTGAGTCATGTGTACGGCCATGAGACGATGCGATAGTAAGCCGAGGTCGGCGAGCCGCGCGAGCGGGCGGCGACCGTTCTCAGCAGTGGCTTCAGCGACTTCGCGCGCTGTTTCGTGTACGTGCATTTGGATCGGCACGTCCAATTCTTCGGCTAATGTTGCGACACGCCTTAAGGTCTCATCGTCGACGGTGTACGGCGCATGAGGTGCGAATGTCGTACGCACGAGTGGATGCGAGCGGTAACGGTCGTGCACTTGCTGCCCGTTGTGCAGGTACTCGTTCGCATTGCTCGCCCATGCGCTTGGAAAACCAATGACGATCATGCCAATGACTGCTCGAATGCCCGCCTCGATCGCCGAGGCCGCTGCTTCATCAGGGAAAAAATACATGTCGTTGAAGCATGTTGTGCCGCCGAGGAGCATTTCGGCGGCGGCGAGTAGCGTGCCATCTCGGACAAATTGGCGGTCTACGCAACGCGACTCGGCGGGCCAAATGTGGTGCTCTAACCAATCCGACAAAGGGAGATCATCTGCCAGTCCGCGAAATAAACTCATCGCCGCATGGGTGTGGCAGTTGATAAATCCGGGAATGAGCGCATGTCCGCTGAGTTCGAGTTCGAAGTCTGTACTTAGTTGCTCACGCGCAATCGCGCTCGGCAGCACGTCGACAATGCGATCGCCGGTAATTGCAACGCAATGGTTCGGTAGGCTGCCTGCGCCAGGTTCAACCGGAATGACCCAACTCGCGTGTAGAATTTGATCGACGTGATTCAATAGCGATCCTCTAACTGAAACAAAAATCCTAGGAGCCTGTCGGGCTTTTCCGCAGTAGCGCGTCCTAAGTCCGACAGGCGCCTAGGCGGCTTAAGGTAACATAGCCCATTAATTTCAAAATACGCGCCATGTCGAATATCACTTCAAACGTCCGCACGCTGCATTGGGACTACGACGCGCTGGTCCTAATCGACCAACGCGAATTACCGCATCGCCTCGACTACGTCCGTTGCTCGAGCGTTCACGATATCGCCGAAGCGATCCGAACCATGGTTGTGCGCGGCGCGCCGGCGATCGGAATTGCCGCGGCTTACGGCGTTCTCTTGGCCGCATCGTCGGCCTATAGAAAGCATGGTGCCGATTGGAAAGCGGCGGTAGCGCCGGAGTTATACTCGCTGCGAGCTGCGCGTCCCACGGCCGTCAATTTGGCTTGGGCAATCGACTCCATGGTAGAACAATTCCAGCGCACCCAAGGCGACCCGTCGGAGAGATTACTGGCACACGCTAATTATCTTTTTCAGGCCGATGTCGCTGCGAATATAGCGATGGGCGAATTTGGCGCGGCGCTGCTCGGACCGGCCAGTGAGGTGATAACGCATTGTAACGCCGGCGCCTTGGCTACGGCCGGCTACGGAACCGCGCTCGGCGTGATCCGCAGCGCCTGGAAGATTGATAAACTTCAGCGAGTTTTCGCCACGGAAACACGCCCCTGGTTGCAAGGTGCGCGCCTGACCGCATGGGAACTACATGCCGACAACATCCCTGTGACCCTCATTGCGGACAGCGTAGCTGCCCATTTAATGAGTAGTGGAAATATCAGTTGGGTTATTACTGGGGCAGATCGAGTGGCGGCGAACGGCGATACCGCGAACAAGATCGGCACCTACTCTCTAGCCGTAAACGCCCGCGCGCACGGCGTAGGGTTTATGGTCGTGGCGCCCTTATCGACGATTGATAGAACAACAGCGCGCGGCAGCGACATTCCTATTGAGGAGCGCCCCGGCGACGAACTTCTGGCGCTTCACGATCGGCGTATCGCCGCCCCTGGAGTGGATGCATACAATCCAGTTTTCGACACGACTCCTGCTGAATTAATTGACGTTCTAGTGACAGAAAAAGGGGTCGTGCGCAATCCAAACCTTGAATCCATCCAACGACTTTTCGAGACTCATAAATAGTCCCATTTAGTCGTGCGTTTTTGCGCTCCACGTGGTACAATTCCGCCGTTCGTGCCCCTAACTATATTCCTTATAAATTAGACACTTAAAGACTCTAATATGGCTGATTTTGCTCGCCACTTAATCCCGATTAATATCGAAGACGAAATGCGCGATTCGTATATGGCCTACGCGATGAGCGTTATTGTCGGTCGTGCGCTTCCGGACGTCCGCGACGGTCTCAAACCGGTTCATCGTCGCGCGCTATTTACGATGAGCGAAAACGGTAATGATTGGAATAAACCCTACCGAAAGTCGGCGCGTATCGTCGGTGACGTGATGGGTAAATATCATCCGCATGGCGATTCTGCGATCTACGACACGATCGTGCGCATGGCGCAGCCGTTTTCCCTACGCTATATGCTTGTAGATGGTCAAGGAAACTTCGGCTCGGTTGATGGCGATGCACCTGCGGCGATGCGCTACACCGAAGTACGGATGACACGAATTGCTCACGAATTGCTAGCCGATATCGACAAAGACACGGTCGATTTCCAGCCAAACTACGATGGCTCTCTGAGCGAGCCGCTAGTTTTCCCGGCGCGCTTGCCGAACCTCCTGATCAATGGTTCGAGCGGGATTGCCGTTGGAATGGCGACGAATATTCCGCCGCACAATCTCACCGAAGTGGTCAACGCGTGTATTGCCGTGATTGATAACCCTGGTATCGAATTGTCGGAGTTATTCAAGATCGTGCCAGGTCCGGATTTTCCAACGGCCGGATTTATTAACGGGTCGGCAGGTATCCTCGAAGCCTACCAAACCGGTCGCGGTCGAATCCATGTTCGCGCGCGCGCCGAAATCGAAGGCGAAGAGGGTGAGATGCAACGCATCGTTGTCACCGAACTGCCCTATCAGGTCAATAAGGCGCGTTTGTTAGAAAAGATCGCCGAACTCGTTAAAGACAAAAAAATGTCAGGCATCCGCGAGTTGCGCGACGAGTCAGATAAAGATGGCATGCGGATGGTTGTCGAGCTGAGACGCGGCGAAATCGCCGACGTGGTTCTGAATAATTTATACAAACAAACGCAAATGCAAACTGTGTTCGGCATAAACACAGTGGCCTTGGTCGACGGCCAACCGCAAACCCTTGGCCTCAAAACGATCCTCGATTGCTTTGTGCGCCATCGCCGTGAAGTTGTCACGCGTCGGACCTTATTCGAGCTCCGCAAAGCGCGCGAGCGCGCCCACGTCTTGGAAGGCTTAGCCGTAGCGCTGGCCAATATCGACCCAATAATTGCACTGATCAAGGCGTCGCCGACACCTGCCGACGCTCGTGTCGCCTTACTCGAGCAGGACTGGGAACCTGGGGTCGTGGTGACCATGTTAGAGCGCAGCGGCGCAAGCTCGTCGCGGCCCAACGATTTGCCAGAAGACTGCGGATTGCACAATGGCAAATATCGCTTGTCTGAGCGTCAGGCTAAAGAAATTCTCGAAATGCGGTTGCAACGATTAACCGCACTCGAACACGATAAGATACTCGACGAGTACAAGGAAATCTTGGTCAGGATTGACGATCTACTCGATATCCTTGCGCGTCCGGAACGCCTCATGCGCGTCATTCGCGACGAACTCCTTGAGATTCGCGAACAGTATGGCGACAAACGCCGTACGGTGATCCTTGAAAACCACGAGCACTTATCTTTAGAAGATTTGATAAGCCAGGAGGACGTTGTTGTGACGTTTTCGCACACCGGATATGCGAAGTCACAACCGATTGATGTCTACCGTTCGCAACGGCGTGGAGGCAAAGGGATAACCGCGACCACGACGAAGGAAGAAGATTTTGTAGATAAGTTATTTATCGCAAGCACGCACGATACAATTTTGTGCTTTTCAACGCATGGAAAAGTGTATTGGCTAAAGGTTTACGAATTGCCGCAAGCGAGTCGCACAGCTCGCGGTAGACCGCTGGTTAACCTGTTGCCCTTAGACGAAGGTGAACGAATTACCGCGGTGTTACCAATCAAGGAATTTGATCCGGAACTCTATGTATTGATGGCAACGCGTCGGGGAACGATCAAAAAAACTGCGCTTGACCAGTTCTCCCGTCCCCGTACAAATGGGATCATCGCGGTCGTGTTAGGTGACAACGATAGTCTCGTCGGCGTGTCGTTAACTGACGGTGGTAGTGACATCATGCTGGTCAGTTCGAGCGGAAAAGCGGTGCGTTTCGCCGAGACAGCGGTCCGACCGATGGGCCGGTCGTCGCGCGGTGTACGTGGCATCAACTTGCCTGAAGACCACGAAGTTATATCCTTGATCCCGATCGATCCGAGCCAAGCGCTCCTCTTTGCCACTGAGAATGGTTACGGTAAACGCACTTTGGTCGATGAGTTTCCGACTAAAGGACGCGGCGGCAAGGGAATGATTGCGATCCAAACGAGTTCTCGTAACGGACGGGTTGTTGGTGCTGTGTCGGTGCTCGAAGACGAAGAAATTATGTTGATCAGCAACGGTGGAACCCTCGTTCGCACACCAGTGAGCGGTATCTCGGTGCTAGGTCGAAATACTCAAGGGGTCAGGCTAATAAATATCGCTGACGACGAAAAACTAGTCGGTGTTGTGCCCGTTGCGGAATATCAAGGCGGTGATGACTCCGCCGTCGATGATTCACAAGACAGTGAGTCAAACGTCGATGGCCAACAAGGTGATGATCCAGGCGAGCAATAAGAGCACAATTCGATTCAATTGCTGAGCGATAGGAAACTGTCACGGGCCGACCCCGGTCTGGCCGTGAACCAACGCGGTAATTTTTCGTCACAGTCGTCCTTTGATTTAGAAAAATGGCAAAAGAACTCGACACCCTGCGCGCAAAAATAGACGCTATTGATATCGAGTTACTTCGACTTATCAACGAGCGCGCGGCGGTCGCAATCGAGGTTGGCGTATTGAAGCGATCGAGCGACGCCGACGCCGTGTTTTATCGTCCGGAACGAGAAGCAGAAGTCCTTCGTCGCGTGCTCGCGCAAAACCCTGGTCCTTTGCCTGCGCCAGAAGCGGCCCGCTTAATCCGCGAAATCATGTCAGCCTGTTTGGCGCTTGAGCATCCACTAACAGTCGCGTATCTCGGTCCTGAGGGTACGTACACGCATTTGGCTGCATTGAAACACTTTGGTGGTGCGATAAAAGGTATCGGTGTTACCTCGATTGACGAAGTGATGCGTGAGGTGGCAGCCGACGGTGCGCATTACGGGGTTGTGCCAGTTGAGAACTCGCTCGAAGGCGGGATTAATCAAACGCTCGATGCGCTGCGTGAGTCGCGTTTAAAAATCTGCGGAGAGGTCGTGCTTAACATTCATCACCAGCTACTCTCAGTAGCAAGCGAGATGGACGATATTAAGCGGGTTTACGCCCATCCTCAGGCATTGGCGCAATGCCGACGTTGGCTTGGCATAAACTTACCTGGTATCGAGTGTTTACCATCGAGCAGTAACGGCGAGGCCGCGCGCAAAGTCCAAGGTGAGGCGGATGCCGCGGCGATTGCCGGTGAGGTTGCTGCGCGACTTTACGGCTTAAGCATATTGCGTACAAATATCGAAGATGAGCCTGGCAACACGACGCGTTTTGTTGTTATCGGCGCTAAATCGCCGCTTCCGAGTGGTCGCGATGTTACATCGCTAATGTTCACGACCCCTAACCGTCCAGGTGCGCTGCACGAAATATTGAGTATTCTTGCCGCCGAAAATATCAGCATGACCCGTATCGAATCGCGGCCATTGCGGCGAGAAGCCTGGGATTATGTATTTTTTGTCGATATCGAGGGACACGCGGACGTCGCAAACATCCGCGACACTTTAGCGCTCGTTGAGGAAAAGACTTCGTCGCTGAAAATTCTCGGTTCTTATCCGCGAGCGACTATCTGATTGACGCATCAATAGACGGTATTTGGCGTGGACTGACTCCATCGGCCATGAAGAACTTCGGGGTATCGCTACATCGCGTTAACAAGCACTGGTTAATTGAGTATTACCGGTGCAACTTTCGGCCGAGATGAAATTATCGTGAGGACAAATATGGCAGGTTGGGAGCACTAGGATGATCGAACGTTTGTGCATCATCGGTGTCGGCTTAATTGGCGGGTCATTGGCACGGGCCTTGCGCTCGGCAGGGGCCGTCAACAGTGTGATTGGCTGCGGTCGTGGCGAGGCGAATTTGAAGTCTGCGGTTCGTCTTGGGGTAATAGATGAATACAGTTTCGATCCAACGACAGCGGTCGAAGGGGCCGATATGGTTGTTGTGGCAACGACATTAGGCGCAAGCCCGGCAATATTCGATAGTATTGCCTCGAAATTGATGGACGACACGGTTGTAACTGATGTGGGTAGTGCTAAACGTCGGATCCTGGACGCCGCTAAGGCAAGTTTCGGCGACGGCGTGGCCCGTTTTGTCCCCGGCCATCCGATAGCCGGAACCGAAAAAAGCGGGGTCGAGGCTTCGTTTGCGGATTTGTTTCGCGAGCATCGAGTGATCCTCACGCCGGATGCCACCACTGATGCAGACGCGCTTGATAAGGTCACTCAGATGTGGCGAGAGACCGGGGCCGTCGTTGCGCAAATGGACGTTGATCAGCACGACACCGTGCTGGCTGCGACGAGTCATCTGCCGCATATGCTGGCTTATGCCTTAGTGGATTGTTTGTCATCGATGAATGCCTCGGCAGACATATTTAAGTTTGCGGCGGGTGGCTTTCGCGACGCCACTCGCATCGCCTCAAGTAGTCCGGAAATGTGGTGTGACATTGCGATAGATAATCGCGAGGCATTACTAGCCGCGCTGACTAGTTTTTCTGCGACATACGACGATCTCGTCCGAGCCCTAACCGCTAGTGATAAAGATACGCTGCTAGAATTATTTGTCCGCGCGAAGTCCGCCCGAGATGCCTTCGGCGGGGACCGTTAAATGAACGACCTAGAACAGTTGGTGGTCTCCCCAGGAGGGTGCCTTACAGGGACGGTAGACGTTCCCGGTGATAAATCGATTTCGCATAGGGCAGTCATGCTCGGATCGATTGCGCACGGGACGACCAACGTGAGTGGGTGCCTGATGGGTGATGATGTGCGATCGACGATCGCGGCCTTTCGGGCCATGGGTGTCGATATCGTTGAGCACAGCGACCAACGGCTAAGCATCCATGGACGCGGCTTTGGCGCTCTACGGGCCCCTTCTGGCGTGCTCGATATGGGTAATTCTGGAACTTCGATCAGGCTGTTAGCCGGATTATTGGCAAGTGCGCCGTTTGCGATTGAGATGTCAGGCGATGATTCCCTACGGCGTCGTCCAATGCGAAGAGTGACTGAACCACTAGAATTAATGGGTGCAAACATACGCACCACGTCGCAAGGGACGCCACCGCTCCACATCCTAGCGAGTTCAAAACTCACCGCGATCCGCTACGAGTTACCGGTAGCGAGTGCGCAAGTGAAATCCGCGCTATTGCTAGCCGGTATAAACGCCGCGGGTTTGACTGTCGTTGTCGAGCCCGTAGCGACTCGTGACCATTCTGAACGAATGCTACGGGCATTCGGCGTTGAGTTAGCAACCGCTGACAATGAGATCAGCTTACTCGGCCCTCAGCAACTGCGTGCCACGGACATCGACGTTCCGCGCGATATCTCATCGGCGGCGTTTTTCTTGGTCGCGGCCGCGATTGTTGAAGGATCTGAACTGACTTTGAAGGGGGTCGGCATAAATCCCACGCGTACCGGCGTGATCGAGATATTGCGCGAAATGGGCGCGAACATTCGTCTGTTCAATCAAACCAACGCGAGCAGTGAACCGGTTGCCGATATCGAGGTACGCGGGGCTCGGCTTCGCGGAATTGACATCCCCGCTCGGTTAATTCCGAGCGCTATCGATGAATTTCCAGCAATATTTATTGCCGCTGCTTGCGCCGAAGGGGTCACCCGGCTGAATGGCGCGGGTGAATTGCGCCACAAGGAGAGCGATCGAATCGAGGCGATGGCAGTTGGTTTGAGTGCGCTAGGGGTCGAGGTTTTAACAGGTGCACATAGCATTCAAATAACCGGGCGCAATGGACTTTCGGGCGGCTGCGCAATCGAGAGCCGCGGAGATCATCGTATCGCGATGGCGTTCGCGATGGCGGCTTTGAAATGCGATCGCCCGTTGACGATTCTAAACTGTCACGCGATTGGGACCTCCTTTCCAGGTTTCGTTGAGATAGCGGGTCAGGCCGGATTAAAAATCGAACAAAGGTAATGGCTATTCCCATTATTACAATCGATGGTCCGAGTGGCACTGGCAAAGGAACCTTGGCCGCACGACTTGCCAAATTACTTGGTTGGCACTTATTGGACAGCGGCGCACTTTATCGGGTGGTTGCCTACGTAGCGAGGCAGCGGCAAGTCGCCCTGGACGAGACCGATTCTCTAAGCGACATTGCAAGCTCACTGGCGCTAGAATTTCGACTCGGCGACGATAGCGTGCAAATTCTTGTTAATGATGAGGATGTGACCGACAAAATTCGCTCAGAAAGTGCCGGTAGTGATGCCTCTGAGGTTGCGGCGATCCCGAAAGTGCGCGACGCCTTGCTGGTCTACCAGCGAGAATGTCTACGACCACCCGGTTTGGTAGCCGATGGGCGCGATATGGGAACCGTCGTTTTTACCACTGCAGCACTTAAGATTTTTCTTACTGCGAGCCCCGAAGTGCGCGCCCAAAGGCGCTATAAGCAGTTGAAGCAAAAAGGAATTGATGTTAATCTCGCGCGGCTTTCGGAGGACATCGCTGCGCGCGATCGGCGAGACGAGCAGCGCGAGGTGTCCCCATTGCACCCAGCTTCTGATGCAATAATCCTCGATACCACCGCGCTTAATATCGCCAGCGTTGAGGAATCCGTCAAGGCGCTGGCACAAGAACATGGCTGGTTGTGAGGACTAACGCTCGCGGCCAGGCGTAACTTTTAACTTTCACTAACAGCGTGGTCAGCCCATCAGTAGTGTCGCTACTGTCGTCGGTCACCACTCGGATAAGCCCATAAAATGTCGGAGAGCTTCGCAGAATTATTTGAACAGAGCCAAGTCGAACAAAACATGGAGCCAGGCACGATCGTTGCCGGACTCGTTGTGGAAATTCGCCAAGGATTCGTTGTCGTCAACGCCGGTTTGAAATCAGAGGGAGTCATTCCCGCTGAACAATTCATGGGATCGGACGGTAAGCTCGAGGTTGACGTCGGTGATTACGTAGACGTCGCCTTAGATGCCGTCGAGGATGGATATGGCGAAACCCGACTGTCTCGTGAGAAAGCTAAGCGAGCTCGGGCCTGGGACGAACTCGAGAAAGCGTGCGAAGACAATGTCAATATCACGGGCATTATTAGTGACAAGGTAAAAGGTGGATTCACGGTCGATATCAGCACGATAAGGGCGTTCTTGCCTGGATCGCTTGTCGATGTACGGCCAGTTCGCGACACAAGTTACCTTGAAGGTAAACCACTCGAATTTAAGGTAATTAAAGTCGATCGGCGACGCAACAATGTAGTCGTGTCACGACGTGCAGTTGTAGAAATCGAAAATAGTGCAGAGCGCGACGAATTACTAAGCAACTTGAAAGAAGGCGTAAGCGTTAAAGGACTTGTTAAGAATCTTACGGACTATGGCGCGTTTATCGATCTAGGCGGCATAGACGGATTACTACATATCACCGACATGGCTTGGCGTCGCGTAAAGCATCCTTCAGAGGTTGTGAATATCGGCGATGAAATTGAAGTTAAAGTTTTGAAATTCGACCGCGAGCGAACCCGCGTTTCTCTTGGCCTTAAGCAATTGGGCGAAGATCCGTGGGTCGATATCGCGCGCCGCTACCCGGAAAACTCACGTTTGATTGGTAAGGTGACGAACATCGCGGATTACGGCTGTTTCGCCGAAATTGAAGAAGGCGTCGAAGGACTCGTCCACGTGTCTGAAATGGACTGGACGAACAAGAATGTCCATCCGTCGAAAGTTGTCCATCTTGGCCAAGAAGTCGAAGTCATGGTGCTTGATATCGACGAGGAACGTCGACGTATCTCTCTTGGTATGAAGCAGTGTGCATCGAATCCTTGGGAAGAGTTCGCGGCCACGCGCAATAAGAACGACAAAGTCTCGGGAACGATTAAGTCGATTACCGATTTTGGAATCTTTATCGGCCTCGATGGTGGCATCGATGGTCTCGTTCACCTATCAGATTTGTCCTGGGATCTTCCGGGTGAAGAGGCGGTTCGCAACTACAAGAAAGGCGACGAATTGGAAACCGTCGTTCTTGCAGTGGACGCGGAGCGTGAGCGGATTTCTCTAGGCGTTAAGCAAATGGCGCAAGATCCGTTCTCCTCATTCGTTGCAGATAACGGCAAGGGAACTATCGTCACCGGTAAAATCAGCGAAATGGATGCTCGAACCGTTACTATTGATCTCGGCGACGGCGTTGAAGGACTGATGCGGGCTTCAGAAATCTCACGCGACCCTGTCGATGACGCCCGCAAGGTGTTGAAAGACGGCGAGGAAGTTGAGGCGATGATCGTCGGTGTCGATCGCAAACGTCGGGTCATCAATCTTTCCATCAAAGCGAAAGAGAGCGAGGATGAAGCAGCGGTATTGCAAGAATATACAGCTGACAACGAGGTTTCGGCACCGACCACGATTGGCGATTTATTGAAGCAAGAACTGGACAAGCAGTAACCGTCCAATGTAAATCGGGGCCCACGTGCGGCCCCGATAGAACACACTATGTCCGGGGTGGTCGAGAATAATAATGACCAAATCAGAGTTAATTGAAGCGCTAGTAAAAAAGCAATCGCAGCTCGGGTACCGCGACGTCGAACTCGCCGTAAAGACCATGTTAGAGCACATGGCCCAAACTTTAGCGAGCGGCGAGCGGATCGAAATTCGGGGCTTCGGTAGCTTTTCGCTACACTATCGGCCGCCGCGGGTTGGGCGTAACCCAAAATCTGGGGATCCTGTGTCCCTTCCCGCCAAGCACGTCCCACACTTTAAACCGGGTAAAGAATTACGCGAGCGGGTTAATTCAGAAGAATCGCTGAGCTATACGCCACAAGAAGTGCATGACTCCTCGGACGACGCCGATTACGATCCTGACGATTAATTGGGCTGCTTCCCAAATTCGAGCAATCTGAAATTTATCTGGCGCTTACAATTCTGAGCGAAAATAACGACTCGACTCGTCTTGCACACGAATCGCCTCGGTTAAATAATCGTCGCAAGGCGGCCGACGCGACTCCTTTTGTCGTCTTCGCTCAGATAGCAAAGTAGCTAGGAACAACTTGAGGGAGGCCAGGATGGGTCGTGTTATTCATATCGTTTTCGCTCTGCTGATCGTGTTCTTCGGCTTAGCATTTCACATCAAGAACGACTCTCCAGTCACGTTAGATTTTTACGTCCGCACGATCGACATTCCGTTGTCATGGGTGGTTGTCGTAGCGTTTTCGCTAGGCGCTACACTCGGTTTATTCGCAATGCTCAATACCTATCTCAGGCTCCAACGCGAGCTTCGTCGTCTCACAAAGAAGCATGAGATGGCTACTAAGGAAATCGCGAATCTGCGCGCAATTCCGATTAACGATGTCCCCTGAGCAGCTATTTGGTTTAGTCGCGATATTACTGCCTATTGCTGCTCTGTCGGGATGGTTTTACGGCCGCAGGGACTCGCGAAACTCGAGCACGAATCTGCTTAATCGCGGCGGGATGTCTCCCGATTATTTCGAAGGGCTAAATTACTTGCTCAACGATCGCCCAGATAAAGCGATCGAAGTTTTCATTAAAGTGTTAGAAGTGGAGACTGAAACCGTTGAAACCCACCTAGCGCTCGGCAGCTTGTTTCGCCGCCGTGGTGAGGTCGATCGGGCGATACGGATACACCAAAATTTGATAGCTAGACCCACGCTTGATAAGGAACATCGCGGGCTTGCTCTACACGAGTTAGGAATTGACTACATGCGTTCCGGGCTACTCGACCGTGCAGAAAATTTATTTAAAGAATTAATCGACGGTAAACTGTATGAGCAGCAGGCGTTGCGCAATCTCGTCGATATCTATCAACAAGAACAAGATTGGGATTGCGCACTTGAATACATACGGCGTTACGAGCGGGTATCTGGCGAGGACTTACGTCATGTCAGAGCCCACTTTTATTGCGAGAATGCTGCGCAGCTCAGAGAAGCCAAAAATTATTCGGAAGCATTTCGAACGCTCTCTAAAGCGCTGAAAGAAGATAAAAATTGCGTACGTGCCCAACTTCTGTACGCAGATATGTCGACATCGTTGGGCGATTATGAAGCCGCAATTTCGAGTTTGAAGAAGATCGAACACCAGGACATAGATTTCCTGCCGGAAGCGATCCCAAGATTAGTGAACAACTACCGCCAGCTCGACCGGATCGACGACATGTCAGCTTACCTAATGCAGCTCTCGAAGCTCCATAGTGGAATTACGCCGGTTTTGGTATTGGCAGAGCTGACGGCAGAACGCACTGGATTAAAGGAAGCGAAGGATCACATCGTCACTGAGCTAAAAATGCGACCAACGATTCGCGGCATTGATCGATTGATCGATTATTCGTTAGCGGGGGCCGTCGGCGAAGCCCGACAAAACCTCGAGCTGTTGAAAGAAACGACGCGCAAACTTGTGGCAGATAAGTTGAACTATAAATGCAGAAATTGCGGATTCTCTGGTAGGTCGCTGCATTGGCAATGCCCGAGTTGCAAATCGTGGAATACAGTTAAACCTATTCATGGTATTGATGGCGAATAATGATTGCTCACACTGTTCCAAAGGCGATTATCGTGGCCTTAGATTTCTCTACCGAGCAATCGTGCTGCGCGCTGCTTGATCAACTCGATCCGTCGCAATGTCGCGTAAAAATTGGCAAAGAGTTATTTACGAGTATTGGACCGAATATCGTACGTCGCGCAATCGATTCTGGATTCGATGTTTTTCTAGATTTGAAATTTCACGACATCCCAAATACGGTCGCAGCGGCGTGCCGCGCTGCCGCAGATCTCGGCGTCTGGATGGTTAATGTACACGCCAGTGGCGGCCGCCAGATGATGGAGGCCGCCCGCGAGGAATTAGCACATTTATCTTCGCGCCCGCTTTTAGTTGCGGTGACTGTTTTGACCAGCCTGGACGATAGCGCCGTCCGCGAGCTTGGCTTTGCGGACGATACGAATGCCCTGGTCAAACGTCTGGCTAGGCTGAGTCACGATTGCGGTGTTGATGGTGTCGTGTGTTCGCCGCATGAAATTCGGATGATAAAAGAATGCTGCTCAAACCAATTTTTGGCCGTCACCCCTGGGGTCAGACCGAAAGGTTCAGACCTCGGCGATCAGCGTCGTGTCGCAACGCCGAGCGAAGCGTTCTCGGCGGGCGCGGATTTCTTGGTGATCGGGAGGCCGATTTCGAGAGCCGCAGATTGTGCGGCCGCACTAACCGCAATATATTCCGAATTGCGTGCCGATCATTCGGCGGAAAATCGTTGAGCGTTATGCACGGAACCTATCTCAACCATGCCGGCTGACGGTGCAATAGGTTCTTCTTCCGCGTTAAACCCGCCTTTGCCTCGGTCTGCGGACGATGAATTCGCCTGGACGCGGTTATTCGGTTGCGGAAAATCCTTAGCGATTGCCGAGGCTGTCCGGCGCCACCCGGGCCTCGTGGTCGTCGTTGTGGGCGACACGAACACCGCGCTGCAGCTCGGAGACGAGATTCCGTTTTTCGCAGCGGACATTCCACGCTATCACCTTCCTGATTGGGAGATCTTGCCCTACGATCAATTCAGTCCTTATCAGGACATCATCTCGGATCGTATTTCCATACTTTCGCAACTACCGCAACTAACCAGCGGACTACTCATCGTATCTGCCGCAACACTGATGCATCGAGTTGTACCGCGTGCATGGCTAGGCGCTCAAACATTTAATTTGTGCAAAGGTGATCGCCTTGATCGCACGGAGCTCCAAACGCGGCTTGTACAAGGCGGCTATCGAAATGTTTCGCAAGTGATGGACCATGGTGATTTCGCGGTCCGTGGTTCGATTATAGATATTTTTGCAATGGGCATGTCGAATCCGTTTCGAATCGATTTGTTCGACGACGAGATCGAAACCTTACGCGTCTTCGATGCCGAGACGCAGCGTTCTATGGAGGAAATCGATTCTCTTAACCTCATGCCCGCGCGGGAAACGCCACTCGATCCGGAAGCGATTGCGCGGTTTAAGCGTAACTGGCGGTTGTCGTTCGATGGGTTACCAACCAATAGCACGATCTATTCGGATATCAGCGAAGGCCTTGCCCCGGCTGGTATCGAATATTACTTGCCGCTGTTTTTCGATGAACTCAACACCTTGTTCGACTACATCCCGGATGGCGCGATGTTTGTTATTGACGAAACTGTCGATGCCGGAGCTGACGCTTTTAGAACGTCGATAACCGAGCGGCATGAACAGTTGCGCCACGATATCGATCGCCCGATCTTAGAGCCGACACAGATTTTCATCGAATGGGAGGGCGTAAGCGACGCTATCGCTAAGCACCCGAGAGTGCACATGTCTGGCCTCGACCTAGGCGAACACGAGCGAAATTATCGATTTAATACTCGCGCCGGAACAAAACTGCCGATCGACGCGCGTGCATCGGAACCCTACGCGGCTGTGCGTTCATTTCTGAGTTCTTACGAAGGTCGGGTGCTGTTTTTGGCAGAATCGACGGGTCGTCGAGAAACCTTGTTGGAGATGTTTGGGGCGAACGGCCTTAAGCCAAAACCGTACGCAACGTGGAATGATTTTTTAGTCGGACAAGCGCCGATCGGACTGGCCGTAGCGTCATTATCTTCCGGTGTTGAGTTTTCTGATCCAGCTATTTGTCTCATCACGGAATCACAGCTATTCGGCGAAAGAGCTTCGCAGCGCCGCCGTCGGCGCCGCTCCGACATCGATAAAGACGCGATTATTAAAAGTCTCGTGGAACTTCAGATTGGCTCTCCGGTGGTTCACGAGGATCATGGCGTCGGGCGCTTCTTAGGGTTAGAAGTTATCTCTGCAGGCGGAGTCGAGAACGAGTACATCAAACTCGAATATGCAGATTCGGACAAGCTTTATGTGCCCGTCGCAAACCTAAATTTAATCAGTCGTTACGCTGGGGTCGATCCGGAGCGGGCACCACTGCACAAGCTTGGCAGCGGGCAGTGGGAGAAAGCAAAGAAGAAGGCGACGGAACGAATATACGATGTGGCAGCCGAACTCCTCGAGGTCCACGCGCGGCGCGCGGCTAGGGTTGGTCATCAGTTCACTGTCGAGCGCGATGCGTATGCGGCATTCGAGCAGGATTTTCCATTTGAGGAGACTCCAGATCAGCAAGGAGCGATCGAAGCAGTTCTAGAAGATATGCAAAGTTCGCGGCCGATGGATCGATTGATCTGCGGAGATGTAGGATTTGGTAAAACCGAAGTCGCCATGCGCGCGGCATTCGTCGCCGTCAATGAAGGACGCCAAGTCGCCGTGCTCGTGCCAACGACGTTACTCGCACAACAACATTATCAAACATTTATTGATAGGTTCGCCGATTGGCCAGTTCGTGTTGAGCAGCTCTCCAGATTTCGGGATAGTCGAGAAACACGCGAGACGCTGGCCGGACTCTCAGCCGGGACCGTTGATATCGTTATCGGGACGCATAAGTTATTAAGCAGAGACGTCGTGATAAAAGATCTCGGTTTGCTAATAATCGACGAAGAGCACCGATTTGGGGTTCGGCAGAAAGAGAAAATCAAAGCGATACGCACCGACGTGGATATTTTGACGTTGACGGCGACGCCAATACCGAGGACCTTAAACCTCGCACTGTCGGGTACTCGAGAACTGTCGATTATAGCGACTGCTCCATCGAAACGCCTGGCGATTAAGACGTTTTTACGTGAATGGTCTGATTCACTTATTCGCGAAGCGCTGCTCCGGGAGATCAGCCGTGGTGGACAGGTTTACTTCGTACACAATGACGTTCAAACGATCGCGCAGACAGCAAAGAAAATCGCGGAAATTGTCCCAGAGGCACGCGTACGATACGCGCACGGACAAATGCGTGAAAAAGATCTCGAGGCAGTAACTTTAGATTTTTACCACCGTCGTTGTAACATTCTGGTTTGCACGACCATTATTGAAACCGGCATCGACATTCCTAATGCCAACACGATCGTGATTAATCGTGCGGATAAATTCGGTCTTGCACAACTCTATCAATTGCGCGGACGAGTCGGCCGATCTCATCATCGCGCGTACGCCTATCTGATTGTTCCGCATCGAAAATCGATCTCGCCAGATGCAATAAAACGCCTGGAAGTTATTGAGTCGCTGGAAGATTTAGGCGTCGGATTTACGCTAGCGACCCACGACATGGAAATTCGTGGCGCAGGAGAAATCCTTGGGGAAGAACAAAGCGGCCAGATCCAGGAAATTGGCTTCGGACTCTATACAGATCTATTGAATCGAGCAGTCGCAGCGTTGAAATCTGGGCAGCAACCGTCGCTCGATTTCTCAAGCGACCACGGTACAGAAATTACGCTGCATATTCCGGCGCTTTTTCCTGAAGATTATCTACCTGACGTCCACACCAGATTGATTTTGTACAAGCGTATCTCTGGTGCCGAGAATGTTGAAGATCTAGTGATGTTGAAGGAAGAAGTTATCGATCGTTTTGGTCTGTATCCTGTCGCGGTCGAAAATTTATTCCGCGTCACCGCCGCAAAGCTGCGTGCCCAAGCCATCGGTATTAAGCGGATCGATCTCGGCAGTAAGGGTGGTAGGGTTGATTTTATGGCGAAACCAAACATCGATCCGATTGTTATCATTAATCTGATCCAACGTGATTCGACCTATCGGCTGGATGGGGAAAGCACACTTCGTGTTCGGCAGCCGTTGCCAGATGCAGAATCGCGACTCAGGCAGTTGGATGAATTCCTAGATGAAATATCGAAATAGACACCGATACGGCGAGCTGAGGATGTATCCGTTTCTGAACTTTGGTTTGCTGCGTCGATGGGGATTAGAACCTTGCGCTCAATTCGTTCCTAAGCGATTCGGTGTTGCGATTACACTTGCATTCGTACTGTTGTCTCCTGAAGCCGCGATGGCGGATGCTCCTTGGTATCAAGTCGAAGTGATAGTGTTTCGCTATACGAATGCGGTGGTCGCTGGAGATGAACGATATCCGAAATTAGCATCGACCCCGGATTTTGGTGATGCGCTACCGTTAGTTGATCAAGAAACGCAATCGCATGATGACGCATCGCGTACGCGTCCCAATGAGGTCCAGATTCCGGGGCCGCGCGCATTTGAATCGCTCCCGAGAAGCGAATTAACAACGTCCGGTGTATTCCAACGTCTTAGGGGCCTCCAGGCCTACGACCCCGTGCTGCATGTTGGATGGAGGCAACCGGCACGGGGCGCCCGACGAACGTACAGTGTGTTGTTGTCAGATAATCCCCGGGGAAGCGCATTTCGGGGCCGGGACGAAGCGACTGCTCTTGATATGTCTGTTGACGAGGGGCGGCGAGTCGAAGGGACGCTACGTGTGCAATCCGGCCGACAGATCTCAGTTGCGGTTGATTTTTTTAATGACGATGGCGTATCCAGCGGGCGCTTAACGGAACGTCGCGCAATTCGATTTAAGGAACTGCATTATTTCGATGATCCGGCGTTCGGAATTATCGTGCAAGTAACACCGTATCGAGCCGGGAATGTAGCCGAAGAACCGGATTCGACTGAGACCAGCCATTAATTTTCCACTAAATCTCAGAATCTGGATCGCTACGCGTCTCTAACCACGCTTTGATCAGGCGCTGTACGCTAGTCATACCGAGGTTCATATGCTGTTCTATCTCCGTGAGTTCAATCGTACCGTCCACGACGCCGGCTGCCCAATTAACGACTAAGGAACAATTGACGTAACTCAAGCCGGCTTCACGCGCCAGGCTTGCCTCAGGCATTCCCGTCATGCCGACAATTGTGCAGCCGTCATTTGCCATTCTAGAAATTTCTGCTGCGCTTTCCAGCCGCGGTCCTTGCGTCGCACCGTAGACGCCAGTCGGTTCAACCGGCAGTGAGATCTGGGCTGCAGCGCGAATTAATTCGGCACGCAATCGATCGGAAAAGGGATACGTAAAATCGATATGTTGCACAACGTCATCGAGCCCATCGCTAAAGGTGTGCTCGCGACCATAGGTGTAGTCGATTATTTGATGCGGAATGACGACACGACACGGAGGTGCGGTAGCGGCAATTCCGCCTACGGCGGTGACTGCGATAATCTCGGTCGCGCCTAAATCGCGCAAGGCCGCGATATTTGCTCGGTAGTTGATTTTGTGTGGCGGGATCGTGTGGCCGCTGCCGTGCCGCGCGAGGAACAAGATCTCGCGGCCTGCGAATTTTCCGCAGAGAATCGATCCGGAAGGCTGCCCGAAACGGGTAACTTGGCGAAGCTCACGAACGTCCCTGAGCGCGGTAAAATTATCGAGTCCGCTGCCGCCGATTATCGCTATGTTAGTCATCGTCTTTTAGCGCAAAGATTCCTGGGCAGTTTCGCCAATAATTCTTGTAGTCCATACCGCAGCCAAAGACGTAGCGATCTGGTGCCGTTAGACCAAAGTAGTCTGTCATTGGTAATCCAGGTCTATTGAGTAGGGACTTAATCAACAGAACAGCGGTAAACACTTGATCTGCACCACCTTCTATGCACGCGTCGCTCGCGCTTTGCAAAGTCACCCCGTGGTCGAGTAAGTCGTCGACTAATAGCACGGTGCGACCGGCAATTTTCTTTGATGGCCGCCGGATCCATTCTATTTCGCCTCCGGTAGCGAGATCCCCGTAGCGCGTCAAGTGTATGTAGTCGATCTCGAGCGGAAAATGCAAACGCTCCAAGAGCATAGCGGCCGGGACCATGCCGCCATTCATGACCGTGAGAACTACCGGGTTTCGATCGCTGAGATCATGGGTAATTTCATTGGCAATTTTATCCATTGCAGCCGCGACCTCGGCATTCGAAAATAACTGATCGGCGTTCTGTCGGACGGTTTCTAGTTCTTCAGTTGTTAGATTGGTCATCGGACGGTGCCTGAAAATCCTACTCGTTCTAACCCCTCCCGACCAGCCCAATCTTTAGCGAACTGGTAGGCCGAACGTCCGCTACGTGAACCGTGTAACAAGGCCCACTGAAGTGCGGCGCGACGAACGTTTTCGCTTTCGCGTGACGTCACGCCAAATTCGTCTAGCCAATGCCCGACGATTTTCAAGTAACTATTTTGATCGAAAGGATGGAACGATAGCCACAATCCGAAGCGCTCGGATAGCGATATTTTTTCCTCCACGGCCTCGCTTTGGTGAATCTCACCATCTACCGGTCTCGCGTTTTGGTTGTCGCTTAGGCGTTCGGGAACAAGATGCCGACGATTCGATGTGGCATAAATGATCAAGTTATCCGGTGTGGTGAGTACGGATCCGTCGAGTACGACTTTCAGCGCTCTATAAGTACTATCTTGTTCGTCGAAGGAAAGGTCGTCACAGAAAACAATGAATTTTCCGGAATTGCCTTGCAGGCTCTCAACGATCTCGGGCAGATCGACGAGGTCACGACGTTCAACTTCAATGAGTCTTAATCCCGCGCTTGAAAACGCGTTCAGAATGGCCTTGACGAGAGAAGATTTCCCCGTGCCGCGAGGTCCCCATAGAAGCGCATTGTTCGCCGGCAAACCATTTATAAACTGCTTAGTGTTTCGAATGAGCTCTTGTTTCTGGTGGTCAATATGGTGTAAGTCTTCGAGAGCAATAGCGTTAAAACGCTCGATGCGCTGGAGTCCACCGACGTTGTTGTGCTTGCGCCAGCGCCAGGCGATGCCGTGATCCAGATCGACTGTTACTGGAGCCGGAATGAACCTTTCCAGGCGGTCCAGAATGGCCTCTGCGCGGCGAAAAAACATCTCTGCGTCTGTCATATTCGAAATCGGCTAAACGAATTCATGATGGGGAGCCATGTTAACGCATTCGCGCGCACGGTCGGGAATTAAACCGCAGGCGGGAATAATTTTCAGGTCCGGGTGGGAACCATTAATTCTTTAGATAGTTCATTGCCGAGCCACGCTGAGCCGGGAATCGGATGCGTAGACTACGCTGATTTCTAAGGCCCAACTCGGGACTAATCTATCATTTTTGCGACTATCGCCTCAGCTATTAGAAGTGCCCGCATAGCGGAATCTCCAAGTGCGCGGGTCAATTGAAATTCGAATCGTTTCTCGTAGTTAAGCAAGTGGATGGTTTGCTGAGAGTCGATGCCGTTTTGCAATCCGCAGCAATTCGAAAATTCGAGTTCTGTGATGAGAATCGGATAGGGCTCAGAAGATCCGCGATGGGTTGTTGCATAGGGTTCGAGGTTGCTGGCAACTATTCGGCCATAAGAACTCCCGATCGGCACAACAGATGGTCGGTCGGTGTCTTCGCTGTTGTGGTTTAGCGAACTAAGTGCATCACGCGTGTCGCTTGAACGGCGCGTGACGATTGTCCTGGCGTAATCTTACCTGGATAGTGACGGTTCGTGTTGCCCTAAAGGTACTCCCCAATGTAGAGACTCAACCAGCGTATCGGTCAGACAATTCCCTTCTCAAAAGTAGAACCCTAAGCTCTCGTGTGGGCGAATCATCTTGTTCATGTCAGTCGTCCCAATCAGACTTGCCTGCCTTCCAGCAACTTGGACGGCATTTGGATGACTACTGCCGATCTAGGTGCAAAGAGGTGTCGTGCTCCTGAGCGTTCCCAAGAGGCGCTACTAGGAGCCAGCTTTTCAATGATTCGATGGTCTGGAGAGACGACCATTCGTTGGCGACGCCCGCTTATTACTAAGCAATTTGCAATTGCCTGTTTCCCGGTTTATTCGTTGAGTGTAGCGGTGAAATTAGCCATAATTGCACGTGGCCTCGTTTCTCTCGAAAACTTGCGGGGCCAGCAATGCTAGAGGTACCCGAATCACTCGAGCGCGGAATCTCAACAAACGGGTTGAGACCATTCCCAATCATTGAAGCACACCAGGGACTACGTCCTGGTCAATCCCAGAAATAGGAGTTCGATAGCTATGTTCGCGAAAGAAATGCGAATTGAGACCTACGATCCAGCACTTGCCAGTGCCATCGCCGACGAGGAACGTCGACAAGAAGATCATATCGAACTCATTGCTTCGGAAAACTATGCCAGCCCAAGAGTCCTTCAGGCAGCAGGGACAGTGCTCACGAATAAATACGCAGAAGGTTATCCAGGCAAACGCTACTACGGTGGTTGTGAGCACGTTGACGTCGTTGAGGCATTAGCAATCGAACGCGCAAAAACGCTATTTGAAGCAGATTTCGCGAATGTTCAGCCCCACTCAGGGTCGCAGGCTAATGGCGCGGTGTATCTGGCGATGTTGTCCGCGGGTGACACGATCATGGGTATGAGTTTGTCTGATGGTGGCCACCTTACGCACGGCGCGAAAGTAAACTTTTCTGGCCGAACGTACAATGCCGTGCAATACGGCCTACATGCGGAAACGGGTGAAATCGACTACGACGATGTCGTAGCCAAGGCACGCGAGCACCGCCCGAAAATGATCATGACGGGATTTTCGGCCTATTCGCGCATTATTGATTGGCAGAAGTTTCGCGAAATTGCCGACGAAGTCGATGCGTTGCTGGTTGCGGACATCGCACATGTCGCGGGTTTGGTCGTGACGGGTCTCTACCCGAGCCCCGTATCTCTGGCAGATATGACCACATCCACCACGCATAAAACGCTACGTGGTCCGCGGAGCGGTTTGATCATTTCGCGAGCGAATGAAGCGCTTGAGAAAAAAGTAAACTCGGCTGTTTTTCCAGGCACCCAAGGTGGTCCATTGATGCACGTCATTGCGGCAAAGGCGGTCGCGTTTAAGGAGGCAATGGAACCAGAGTTCAAGATCTATCAACTGCAGGTGCTTGCGAATGCGCGCGCAATGGCCGAAGAATTTATGCGGCGCGGATTTAAGGTCGTATCCGGCGGAACGGATAACCATTTGTTCCTGCTCGATCTTGTCGACAAAGGGGTCACGGGGAAGGCTGCAGATGCGGCCCTTGGCGCAGCCCACATAACAGTAAATAAAAATGCGGTACCGAATGATCCTCAATCGCCGTTCGTGACCAGCGGCATTCGAATCGGAACGCCAGCTATCACGACCCGTGGGTTCGAAACAGAACATGCACGCGTTTTGGCCGGATGGATTTGTAACGTGCTCGAGTCAATTGATGACGAGAAATTGATTGCGACAACGCGTGGAATGGTCGAAGAGATTTGTAGTCAATTTCCCGTCTATGGTCAGTAATATTTAATCAACCGATATTTTTGGGGCGCAAATGCATTGTCCGTTTTGTTCTAACGAGGATACGCGCGTAATCGACTCTCGTTTACTTGGCGAGGGTGATCAAGTGCGGCGCCGACGCGAGTGCCAAAGTTGCAAATCGCGATTTACCACCTACGAAACGGCGGAGCTGAGCTTGCCTCGGATAATAAAAAGCGATGGTCGACGTGAACAGTTCATCGATGAAAAGCTCCGAAGCGGGATCCTCAAGGCGTTAGAAAAGCGTCCGGTACCGATGGAACGAATTGAGAATGCGATAAATCAGGTGAAGAAAAAGGTCCGTGAGACGGGCGAAAGAGAAATCGGCTCGCGCCAACTTGGCGAACTCGTAATGGACTCTTTGAGAAATCTAGACCAAGTTGCTTACGTCCGATTCGCATCCGTCTACCGCAGTTTCGAAGATGTACGTGCGTTTCTGGACGAAATAAAACGACTGGAAAATGATCTGCCACCCGATCTGCGCGAGCAACAACTCGATCTACTACCGCCCGAACAGCGAAAAAAGGAAAGTTAGGAATGTTGATACGCCGAGCGATTGAGCTGCTGCAAGAAACGCCATTTATGATTCAAGCCGTTCCAAGCTGTTCAGACCACGAGCATCGACTCTATGGCAAATAACTAATGACGGTAACTGTTGCTGATGATTATCGTTGGATGGCCCGCGCGCTTGAATTGGCCAAACGCGGATATTATTCCGCACGACCGAACCCCAGAGTCGGGTGCGTCATTGTCAAAGACAATGAAGTTGTCGGCGAGGGGTTTCACTATCGCGCAGGCGAAGCGCATGCCGAGGTCCATGCCTTGCGAGCAGCTGGGGACAATGCGCTAGGCGCTACCGCATACGTGAGTTTGGAGCCGTGCTGTCACACGGGGCGTACGCCACCTTGCACGACTAAGTTGATTGCAGCGCGCATCGGACGGGTAGTATGCGCGAGCAGCGACGCGAATCCGCTGGTCGCCGGGCGCGGCGTGGAACAATTACGTGAGGTCGGAATTACGGTAATCGAAGGCGTGATGAGCGCTCAAGCGGGGCACCTGAATCGCGGTTTCATTAGTCGGATGGAGCGCCGAAGACCATTCGTCAAGGTAAAATTAGGCACGACCTTGGACGGTAAGATCGCACTAGCGTCGGGCGCGAGTAAATGGGTAACCGGAACGGCTGCGCGGGCAGATGTGCAGCGATTGCGAGCCGAAAGTGGTGCGCTTCTCACCGGCGTCGGGACGGTGCTCGCGGACAACCCGAGTTTGAATTTACGTGACGCGAGCTACGACACCGCCGGCCAGCAACCGTTAAGGGTCGTCATTGATTCGCGACTTCGGTGTGCAGCCACAAGCCAGATCTTTCATCTTCCAGGCCAAGTTTTAGTTTTTACCGCGAGCGATGATGAGGCTCTAATAGGTAAGTTGCGCGCGACGGGGGCAATTATTGAGCACTGCGCTCGTGGTCGACTCGGCATAGACTTAAATTCAGTGCTCGCACGACTCGCCGACTACGAAGTGAACGACGTTCTCGTTGAGGCAGGTCCATCATTAGCAGGGGCCCTTATTCGTGAGGGCCTATTTGATGAATTGATCCTCTATATGGCGCCTAAGTTGTTTGGCGATAGCGCGCGAGATGGGTTCAAATTACCGTCGCTATCGCTCATCGACGATGCGCTGGCGCTTGAATTTGTCGACGTTCGACGGGTTGGATCGGATCTGCGGGTTGTCCTGAGCCGATCATGAACTCAGCTCGACTTGACGCTATCGTATGGTTAATCGATAGTTAACGCATGTTTACTGGAATAGTAGAAGCCTTTGGCACGATCGCCCGAATCGAGATGGCGAGTGATTCGGCGCGGATCAGCATTGCGTCCACGCAATTGGACCTCAGCGACGTAAAGTTGGGCGATAGTATTGCTGTCTCAGGTCCCTGTTTGACGGTCGTGGATCTCGGCAGCCAAGAATTCGTCGTCGACGTTTCGAGTGAAACCTTGGCGCGGACAACTATCGGGAAAAAGAAAACCGGTGAATCGGTTAACCTTGAGAAGGCAATGCGCTTATCTGATCGACTCGGTGGACACATCGTTAGTGGCCACATCGACGGAGTGGGCACTGTAGTCGAGCGGACGAAGCTTGACGAATACGTGAAATTTAGAATTCGATCGCCGATCGAGCTAGCTAAATATATTGCGGCAAAAGGTTCGATTTCTGTCGACGGTGTTAGCTTGACGGTTAACGCTGTCGAAGGGACTACGTTCGAGCTCATGATTATCCCGCATACGCTGAAAGAAACGACCCTCGGCGACGCGCAACCTGGTCATGAAGTGAATCTTGAAATCGATATCGTGGCAAGATATCTAGAACAGTTACTAGTGAATACGAACCCACATCTAACCGATAAGTTGTCGATGGACGCGCTTCAACGGGCCGGTTTCGAATAACAATACCGTCTGCAGCACCGCTGTTTCCAATTAATCGCTATGTTTAATAAACGAGTACACGACTAACAAAATGGCAATAAATTCTATCGAAGAAATCATCGCCGATCTGCGCGAGGGCCGCATGGTCATCATGATGGACGACGAAGATCGGGAAAACGAAGGCGATTTCGTCATCGCGGCAACGCACGTGACCGCGGAACACGTGAATTTTATGGCCCGTTACGGTCGCGGACTAATTTGCCTAACGTTGACGGAAGCTCGTTGCCGACAGCTAAAGCTTCCATTGATGGTGCAAGACACGTTGTTTTCGCATCAGACGAATTTCACAGTCTCCATTGAGGCCGCGCACGGCGTGACAACTGGAATATCGGCCGCCGACAGGGCACTGACGATACAGGCTGCAGTGAAAGCTGATGCAACGGCTCAAGATCTCACGCAGCCCGGGCATATCTTCCCTCTAATGGCGCAAAGCGGTGGCGTATTAACGCGCGCGGGGCACACTGAAGCGGGCTGCGATTTGCCGCGTCTCGCCGGGCTTGAGCCGGCGTCGGTCATTGTCGAAATACTGAACGACGATGGCACTATGGCGCGCCGTCCGGATCTCGAAATTATAGCGAAGGATCTCGGACTAAAAATTGGCACGATTGCGGATCTCATTCGATTTCGAATAGAAAACGAGAAAACCGTTAATCGCGTTGCGGAGACGACGATACAGACAGAGTTCGGCGAGTTTCGTTTATTTACGTATCGAGATGACCTTCATGGCGACGTCCATTTTGCGATGGTACGCGGTGATATCGATCCCGCGGTACCCACCTTAGTTCGTGTCCACATTCACAATCCGCTAGAAGATATTACGGCTAATGTTCACACGGGATGGCCGTTGCGCGATGCTTTGCGTCGGGTTGCCGAAGCAGAAAGTGGCGTCGTGGTGGTGCTATGCAATCAAATCTCGGGTGAAGAATTGATCCAGCAAGTTCAGCGTTACGCTGTAGGATCGGGTCCCGAGACGCATGCCGCATCCGAGCCAGCTGAAGTCGGAATTTGGCGCCAAGTAGGGCTTGGGGCACAAATTTTGGCAGACACGGGCATCAAGAAAATGCGTGTTATGAGCAACCGACGGAAGTACCACGCGATTTCCGGCTTTGGTTTGGAAGTCGTCGAATACGTGAAATAAAAAGGCGTAAAGCAATGTCCGAAATGAAAATCGTAGAGGGTAAGCTATACCTGGAAAATAGCGCAAAAATTGCAGTCGTCAGCGCTCGGTTTAATAGCCTTATCGTTGATCAACTGGAGTCGGGCTGCCTCGATACCTTAAAGAGACTTGGGGTAGCGGAGTCCGACATCACGGTCGTTAGAGTCCCCGGCGCGTTCGAACTGCCAGTAATTGCACAGAAGCTAGCCGCTGGCACCGAGTATGCGGCGGTTATCGGACTAGGAGCGGTCATCCGTGGAGGAACGCCGCACTTTGAGCACGTTGCCGGAGCTTGCGCGCGCGGCATAGCAACCGTCGCTTTAGAGACGGGCCTGCCAGTCATTTTTGGTGTTTTAACCGTCGACTCTATCGAGCAAGCTATCGAACGGGCCGGCACAAAGGCAGGCAACAAAGGGGCGGACGCTGCTGCAACGGCAATTGAGATGATCTCGTTGATGCGGCAACTTTAGTGCCGGGCGCTGCGGGATCCAATCACGGTCGGATGCGAGCTAGACGTTGTGTCGTGCAGGCATTGTATCAATGGATCGTTGCACGAACGCCGCCTGCAGAAATCGTGCGGGAATTCGTTGCAGATCGAGAATTGATTAAAGTCGACATTGAATACTTCACCGAACTAACCCGATCGATCCCGCTAAAATTTGACGAGTTGCTTGAAGAAATCAATCCAGCAATTGATCGCAAGTGGACGCAGGTCGATCCTGTAGAGCAGGCGATACTTCTAATCGGAACCTATGAATTGCGTTTTTGTCCGCACGTACCATGGCGAGTAGTGGTCAATGAAGCGGTTGAGTTATGTAAAATGTTCGGTGCCGAAGATGCCCATAAATATATCAACGGCGTACTTGATAAACTTGCGCGGACCTCGAGAGTAGCGGAAATTTCAGGGATGAGTTCCGCCGATAATTGATGTTTATAAAACCCTATTCGCGAGAGTGTGCCGGATGGGGCTCGCTGGTTGCACTTTAGCCCAATTGCTCAAAACGTCTTCGTTCGAATCATCAAGTCGTTTTCTTTCTAAGGGGCGGATCGATGGACGAATTCGAACTTATTGAGCGGTACCTTCGTCCGCTTTCAAGACTCGATGACGGAACCCAGCTCGGGATCGGTGATGATTGCGCGATAATTCGCGGCCGCGAAAATGCTCAACTTATCGTCACCACAGACACCCACGTCGAAGGGGTGCACTTTCCTCTAAATGCGGATCCAGCTCGGGTCGGCTATCGCGCTTGCGCAACAGGTCTCAGCGACATCGTCGCAATGGGGGGCACGGCGCGATGGGCGAGTCTCGCGTTGACATTACCGGCGGTAAACGAGCAGTGGTTGGCAGGATTCTCGCGAGGAACAAAAGTTGCCCTGGACCTAGACAAAACATGTTTGATCGGTGGAGACACCACTCAGGGACCACTAACAATCACTTGGAGCATCATCGGCGAAGTACCACGCGATTGCGCCATGAGACGTGACGGTGCGCGACCTGGCGACGACATTTACGTTACCGGAACGCTGGGCGCGGCGGCCGCTGCGGTCGAATTCTCGATCCTAAAGAAAATTGAATGCAACGAGGCAGAAAAAGAGTTGTTGAGACGGTATTGGCAACCAGAGCCACCATTCGCGTTCGGTCAGGCTCTGCGTGCGCTCGCGACAAGCTGCGTTGATATTTCGGATGGACTTTTAGCGGACCTTGGACATATTGTGCGCGCGAGCGGCTGCGGCGCAGTTGTTGAATTGACCCAGCTGCCTATCGCGGAACCGCTGATCGACATCGCGGGGCTCGACGCAGCGAGATTATTTGCCGCTGTCGGGGGGGACGACTACGAGCTTTGTTTTAGTCTGCCTCCCGAGTGCGAGACGAAGCTCAAACAGGTGACGTCAAATTACGGCGTAGTCGCGACCCGCGTTGGGCGGTTCGTGTCCGGCGCAGACGTTCGACTAATCGACGACGCAGGGATGCGAGTCTCAGTTGGTGATAAAGGCTATCGTCATTTCCAATAATCAGATGCGATTCCGGATCGCAGGACTCGTGCGTGAAGCTACAGATCGACGTAATCTTCAGACGTCAAACGTGAAACTTCGTCAGGTCCGTAAGGAATTAGCTCAATAAAAGGCGGGAAGCTCGTCGGTTCAATACCTGTATTTCGTGCGGATGCCGCGCAAACTTTAAGGTCGACGAACCCAAATGCATCTAGACTGGCCGCGAGATCCACTAAATTTTTGTACTTTTCGTAATTTTCCGTCGCGAAGATGGCTACGTCCGGGCCGTGTAGAACGACCGCGATTCTTACGCCATCACGCAATTCGAACGGTAAATTATCGTAGGTGTCGCGCGCGCGATTGAGCAATTCATGAACTTCCGTCGCCGAATGGTCATGCACATCAAATAGATAATGAATTGCAATGTTGGAGTCAATGGCACGTACGGCGGCGCTCGGTTTCTCCGCGAGCTTTGCGTCTGCTCTGTTAACCGCTGGAGTAGGGCTGGCCACTACTGCACCGGAAATCAACGGGGTATTGAGGTCCTCAGAAAATGATGTGAACACCACGCCGGTCGCAATAGCGACGATGACAAAGATTGGCCAGTATTTTATTCCGGAAACGCTTCTCTGATTTGATCCAAACGGCGCATTCTCCTGCTACCACAGAATTGACAGTGCAACCTCAAGTCGAATTCCAAGCTTGCAAGTATCATTGTTGGCGTGCTTGAAGTTTAGAACTCGACGCGTATTATTTGCTGAGATGCGTTGTCGTGTATGCAGCCCGTCGAATTTACGAAAGCAAACGACGCGGCGTTACTAGGATACCGATAAATGAGCTACATTCCCGACCATTCGACCTTGCTGTTCTTACTATCGAGATATTTAGTCGCAAGCGATGGATTCGCGAATTCCATGGTGATGTTAAGTTTCGGAGCGTGTAATGAAACGTCTGTGTAAATTAATGGCCGCTCTTTCGATGTGCTTTACGATAAGCGCGAATGCGCAATCTTCGCCGATCGATATCTGGGAGACCTTGCTCAGGCCAGCGTATTTCCCGGAGATAGCGTTAATCGAAAATAGTAACGTAATCACGCTAAAGACGCCCTACCGCGCCGAAGACGCGACAGTGACGCCGCTCTCGATCAAAGCGAGCTTCTCGCAATCGAGTTCACGATTTATCGATAAGATCTACCTGTTCGTGGAGCAGAATCCGCAACCTTTGGTAGGCATTTTTCACCTGACGTCAGCAATGGGCAGAGCGGATTTGGCGATGCGCATAAGAGTCGACAAATACTCGAACGTCCGCGCGGTCGCAGTATTAGATAACGGGGAACACCATCTCGTGACGAATTTCGTTAAAGCGCAAGGAGGTTGCTCTGCCCCATTGGCTGCGGACTTCGCTAAAGCAATGCAGTCGATCGGTAATATGAAGTTTAGGCTGCTCGGAGACAAGCAAGTAGACAGTACGATGCTTGCACAGTTCATGCTGAGCCATCCTAATATAACGGGCATGCAGAAAGATCAGAAAACCCAGCTAATCCGCCCTGCACACTATGTCGAAACCGTTAAAATCTATTTCAACAACGAGCACATTTTGACTGCCAATACGGGATTCTCGATCAGTTCGGATCCTAGCTTCCGGTTCTTTTTTAAACCCGAAGGTGGCGGAGAAATTCGGGCCGAAGTGGTCGATTCGAAAGGCAACGAGTGGAAGCAGACGTTTATGGTCGAGTCTTAGCCGACGCACGTTAACCTTTCGGCACTTAATCTACCGAGCTACGTGACGATATCGGGCGCGAAACGTGGTTCCAATGACGGCTAATTTGAAATGCAAACCCTTGCGGTGTCGTCGGGCTAGGTCCAGCCAGATTCCCGTATTACCTGGAATAAATTCATGAACTCCACAAGAGCCGCGGCAGTGCCGACTATTCAAATCGAAAACGAGCAGATCATCGTCACCGAGTGGCGCTTCGCGCCGGGTGCAGAAACCGGATGGCATCGACACGGACATGACTATGTCGTTTGTCCGGTCACCAATGGTAGCTTGCTACTCGAGACAAAGGACGGCGATGTGGAGGCAAGCCTAACCGTTGGGCAACCTTATTTTCGCAACGTAGGCGTCGAACACAACGTGATAAACGCAGGGAATTCCGAAATGGTATTTACCGAAATCGAATTGAAACCTCGTTAAAGTAGTGGATACTGCAACGATGAAAGGTACGATTGCTGGAAAACCCTATCGCCTTAATCGGACGCTCTCGCTCACCCCAATTCTGTTCGCTTTAGGCGTTTGTTGTTACGCCGACGAATTGAAAACCCCAGAGTTGGCAGCGCGCTGCTCGGCTTATTTTTTTATGGCTGCGAACACGAAGTCGATGGGCCAATTTAACGACTACTATTCCGGTGGCGAATACGCGTACAACGGCGCCGTTAATCTTGTTGGTGCGGACGCTGCGCTCTCGCAATTCAACGAAGCTTCTAGTGAAATCATTGAATTAATCGATCGTAAATGGACCAATTTCGGCAAGGCTGACGAGCGCTACGGGGTGATTTGTGCAGACATTCTACGAGAAGCGAACAATCCCGACCGGATTGTCGCTTCCCCACGCTAAAGTAAATATGCCATGAGCAAATCGGGTTTCGTGAATTAGAGAAAAAACCACACCGCCGCGAGTCCCGTTAACGACATCGTGATTGTATACGGAAGCGCCATCCAGACCATCGTGCCGTAGGACAATCGGATGAGCGGAGCGACGGCAGATGTTAGCAAAAAGAGAAACGCAGCCTGGCCGTTTGGCGTGGCCACGGATGGGATATTCGTCCCCGTATTGATGGCTACTGCCAGCAATTCAAATTGCTCGCGTGTTATCTGCCCGTCGGCCAGCGCTTTCGCAATCTCCGTTATGTAGACGGTAGCAACGAATACATTGTCGCTTATCGCAGAGAGCAGGCCGTTCGCAATATAGAACGCGGCGGTCTGGTTTTTACCTTCGAGTTGTAGGACCCAATGAATGACTGGCGAGAACAAATGCTGATCGTGAATAACGGCGACGATGGCGAAAAACACCACCAATAGTGCAGTAAATGGCAATGCTTCTTCAAACGCGTGACCGATTCGATGCTCTTCAACGATGCCATTAAACGCGGTCGCGAGTACGATGACGCACAATCCTATGACGCCGACTTCGGCCAAATGTAATGCCAGCGCGACGACGAGGAAGACGATTGTGAACCCTTGGACGATGAGTTTAGCGATATCTTGGGTGGTTCGACGTTCAGTTTGATTCGCGTCATAGCCAACGAGAATGATGCGGACGTTTTCCGGTAATGCCATTCCGAATCCGAAGGTTTTGGTTTTTTCAAGCAGCGCGCAAGTCAGCAGACCGACGACTAATACGGGCATCGAAACTGGCGCCATTCGGATAAAAAATTCTACAAATTCCCAGCCTGCGACTTTCGCTATCAGTAGGTTTTGCGGTTCACCGACTAATGTTGTGACGCCGCCAAGGGCAGTACCGATAGCGGCATGCATCATTAAGCTGCGCAAGAAGGAGCGGAATTCGATCAGATCAGCGCGCGCAAGCTCGCCGACTTGTCGGTCTTCGCTATGGTCGTGATCGTCGTGATATTGTTTGCCGGACGCGATTTTGTGGTAGACGAGGTAGAAACCTTCGGCCACTGTGATCACGACAGCCGTGACGGTTAACGCGTCGAGAAACGCGGACAGAACCGCGGCCACGATGCTAAACAATAACGACAATATGACTTTCGAGCGAACCTTCAAAAGAATTTTTGTGAAGGTAAATAGCAGCAGTTCCTTGAGAAAGTAAATTCCTGCAACCATGAACATCAACAGCATGATGACCGGAAAGTTCGCTTCCGTTTCGTGATAAACCGACATCGGTGACGTCAAGCCGATAGCCACGGCCTCGATCGCGAGTAACCCACCAGGCTGCAACGGATAACACTTGAGCGCCATCGCGAGGCAGAAGATGAATTCAGCAATCAGGATCCACCCAGTCACGAATGAACCGACTGTGTGGACTAATATCGGATTCGCGATTAGAAATGCGACGATTGTGTACTTGTACCAAGTCGGTGATTGACCGAGAAAATTCATGGTGAACGCCTGCGTCAGGCTCATAGTCGGCATACCGATCCGTCCCCGTTTCTTGTGGTTAGCGTATTGGCCAGATGGCCCTCACTGAAGATGCCAAACCGAGTAGCTGATTTAGTATCTTAGGAGGTTATCGCCGTATCGCGCGAAATCTTAATTTTTCGCGCGACAGGGTGCCCGCCGCGTAAAGCTCGATCTTATTTTATAGGGTCGAACTAAGCGGCAAGTTGGCGAAGTACATATTGCAAAATACCCCCGTTTTGGTAGTACTCCCACTCTTTCGGGGTGTCTACTCGAACGCGGCAATCGAAGCGCGTCACGGTACCGCTAGTTGCGGTCGCAACCACTGTGACACTTTTCACGCCATCCGCTAGGCCTTCAATCGTAATTGTCTCGGTACCATCAAGGCCCAAGCCCTGCGCAGATTGCCCATCGGCGAACACCAGCGGCAGGACACCCATGCCGACCAGGTTGCTGCGGTGGATTCGCTCAAAGCTTTCGGCAATTACAGCGCGGGCACCAAGCAAGAGAGTGCCTTTGGCGGCCCAATCGCGCGACGATCCCGTCCCGTATTCTTTCCCCGCGAACACGACCAACGGAACGTTTTCGTTCTGATAACGCATTGACGCATCAAAGATTGTCATTTGCTCACCGGATGGTTGATGCGTCGTCCAGCCGCCTTCGGTTCCGGGAGCGAGTTGGTTGCGTAAGCGAATGTTGGCGAACGTTCCGCGCATCATGACCTCGTGGTTCCCGCGTCTCGAGCCGTACGAATTGAAATCTTTCTTATCGACCCCATGGTCAATGAGGTATTTCCCTGCGGGGCTGTCGGCCGTAATTGAGCCAGCCGGGGAGATATGATCCGTCGTGATGGAATCGCCTAGGAGCGCTAACACTCTTGCGTTCTCGATCGGCTTGATGGGTTCTGGAATGATCCCCATACCGACGAAGTAGGGCGGGTTCTTAACGTAGGTTGAGTTTTCGTCCCATTCGAATTGGTTTGATGCGGGGACCTTAATGCCAGCCCAGCGCGCATCGCCGCTGAAAACGTTGGCATAACTTGATGCAAACATTTGCGAATCAATAGTCTGGTTAACCGCGTCGTCGATTTCTTTTGTACTCGGCCAAATATCGCGCAAGTAAACCGGAGCACCAGAATTATCCTCACCAAGCGGATCATTGAACATATCGATGTTCATAGTCCCCGCAATTGCATAGGCGACCACGAGCGGAGGAGAGGCGAGAAAATTCATTTTTACTTCGGCGTGTACACGCCCTTCGAAGTTTCGATTTCCGGACAGCACCGAGCAGGCAACCAGATCACCTTCCTTGATCCCGGCGCTTACCTCTGCAGGTAGTGGCCCGGAGTTACCGATACAAGTGGTGCAACCGAAACCAACGGTTTGAAACCCTAATGCGCTTAAATGTTCCGTAACACCGGCTTTGTCAAGGTAGTTGCTGACCACCATCGACCCTGGCGCGAGGCTCGTTTTCACCCACGGCTTCGACTTGAGTCCGCGTTCGTTCGCTTTTTTCGCCAGTAGCCCGGCACCCATCATGACGTACGGATTAGAAGTATTGGTGCAGGACGTAATCGCTGCGATCACGACGGCCCCATCGGTCAAAGAATAAGCGTCGGCCCCAGAGCCCACTTGGCTGGTGCCGCCGCCGCTACGATTTTTCGTTGCGTCTTTGATAAATCCATCAAACTCCTGTTTGACGGACTTCAACGTGATTCGATCTTGCGGTCGCTTTGGACCTGCCAGACAAGGCTCAACATCGCCCATGTCCAAGCGCATCGTATCGGAATAGGCTGCGCTCGGGCTGCTGGGTTCTCTCCACATCCCAGTTTCTTGAGCGTAGCGTTTCACGAGTTCAACTTGATCCGGCGCGCGTCCGGATAATTCTAAATAGCGTATGGTTTCTACGTCGATTGGGAAAATTCCACAGGTTGCACCGTATTCCGGAGCCATGTTCGCAATAGTGGCGCGATCAGCGAGCGGCAAATGGTCTAAACCAGAACCAAAAAACTCCACAAATTTTCCAACCACCCCTTTCGCGCGTAACATCTCAACGACCGTAAGCACGAGGTCGGTTGCCGTCGCACCTTCCGGGAGCTTACCCGTTAGCTCGAAGCCGACGACTTGCGGAATAAGCATTGTGATGGGTTGGCCAAGCATGGCCGCCTCTGCCTCGATGCCGCCAACTCCCCAGCCAAGTACGCCGAGACCGTTGATCATGGTGGTGTGCGAATCGGTCCCAACGACGGTATCGGGATAGGCCCGCAGTTTGCCGTCTTTGTCTGCAGAAAAAACCGTGCGCGCTAGATACTCCAAATTCACCTGATGGACGATACCCGTGTCTGGTGGTACTACTTTGAAATTCGAGAATGCTTCTTGACCCCAACGAAGGAACCCATAGCGCTCTTCGTTGCGTTCAAACTCAATTTTTGCGTTTTCCTCGGCCGCGTTTGCGGTACCGAAGACGTCGACCTGCACAGAATGGTCAATTACCAGTTCAGCTGGCGAAAGCGGGTTTATTTTATTCGGGTCGCCACCGAGGCTACGCATCGCGTCGCGCATTGCAGCCAGGTCCACGACGGCCGGGACGCCGGTAAAATCCTGCATTAATACTCGCGCGGGAGTGAAAGCGATTTCTTGTGATGGGTCGGCGGCGGGGTCCCAATTAGCGAGGGCTTCGATGTCGTCGCGTGTGACATTAATGCCGTCTTCATGGCGCAGTAAGTTCTCCAACAGAATCTTTTGAGCAAAAGGTAGTCGCTCGATTGGGAACCGATCGGCGAGGCGTTTAACACTGAAAATTTCGTATTCGGTGTTCCCAATCTTTAAATTTGTCTGTGTGTCAAAGCTGTTGTTCATTATGGCTCCATGAGAATGCGACGGCTGATGCCCCATTATCGGTAATTACGGCGTTATGTTGTAGCGCAATTTTGGTCTAACGTGCATAAATTATTCAGTTTGGTCGATTATCGCTCCGCCGATACATCGATCGTCGACATAAAAAACGACAGATTGTCCTGGTGTCACGGCTCGTTGAGGTTCTGAAAAATTCACTGTCAGCCGGTTTCCATCGATTTCTCTTATGGTGCACGGCTGATCTGATTGGCGATAGCGCGTCTTCGCGCGGCACTGCAAACCAATTCGCGGTGCTTCACCACTGATCCAAGACAAGGTATCGGCTGAGAGCGAGCGCGTCATTAACAGCGGATGATTGTGGCCCTGGGCGGCGATTAACTCATTCTTCCCAACATCTTTCGCAACAACAAACCACGGACCTTCGACCGATCCACGTACGCCGCCGATGCCTAGGCCTTCGCGTTGACCCAGTGTGTAGAACGCGGCGCCCGGGTGCCGACCGATGACAACGCCGTTGGTATCGCGAATGTCGCCAGGTTTGGCTGGCAAATACTGACCGAGAAAATCGCGAAATCGCCGCTCACCGATGAAACAGATTCCCGTGCTGTCCTTTTTCCTGGAGGTTGCCAGTCCCGCTTCGCTAGCAATCTGGCGGACGTCGCGTTTTTCTAATCCCCCGATCGGGAAAATCGTTCGGTGCAGCGCTGCCTGGCCGATTGCGTACAAAAAATAAGATTGGTCCTTGCTTGGGTCGAGCCCTTTCATCAGTTGACAGTGGCGATTTTCGTCTTGCTGAATTCTCGCATAGTGCCCCGTCGCAATCAGGTCGCCGCCGAGGCTGGTGGCATGCTCTAAGAAGGCTTTGAACTTTATTTCTCGGTTACACAAGATGTCCGGATTGGGTGTCCGACCGCGGCGGTACTCGTCGACGAATTCTTCGAAAACGCTGTCCCAATAGTTCTTCGATAAGTCGACCGTATTGACAGGGATATCAAGTGGCTCGCAAACGGCGAGCACGTCCTCGACGTCCTTTTCCCATTCGCATGGTTGGTCGTCGCGAGGTTCGTTCCAATTTTTCATAAATATCGCGGAGACGCGATATCCTGCGCGCTTCAGCAACAGCGCTGTCACGGAAGAATCTACGCCACCGGACATCGCAACGATGATGTGCGGATCGGATCGGTCGCGACATTGTTCCAGAGATTCGTTGCTAAGTTGGTAGTCCATTAGATTTTACGGTAACGCGCGGCGACCAGGCAGGGGTTATCAGTAGTTTGACCATTGATTCGGCATGTTGGGCGCAGTGTGAATGTTACGGAGCACCATTGTAATAGTTATTGGATGGTCAAGCGTAGGTGTCTAAATTCTTTCGATTATCGGTTGTTTCCAATTGCCTGTAATTGAATATTCGCGACTCAATAGCTTATCGACCGTTTCGGGAATCGATTTGAACATTTTCTGGCCAAGGTAGATCACCGCACCGACGCCGATGCCGGCGGGACCGAATAACGCACTTGCTACGGGTATTGTATTTGATAATGCGGGGGTCACGATTACTCGTTGATCATAGTCTTGGTCAGCAAGCCCGGTACGACCCGATATGTTGATCCGGGCAGACGGGCCTGTCATCGCTAAACTATTGGTATACGCGTTGCCCTTATCTAATTGGAACGTCCCATCGATCACGTCGAATGAAAATCCCCTTTTAAAGAGATCATTGAAATCGAGCGAGATGCGGCGCGGCAGCGTTTGCAACGAGAGCAAGCCGAACAACCGCCCCGGGCCTGGCTCTATGTCTAGGAAGCGTCCTTGCTCGACGTTTAAATCGAAACTGCCGTACAGCTTGTCCAGGGTGAATTCCGACGGCATTCCGTGCCAGTCGGCCGCGATTGAAATGGCCGACTTTCCACCATCTATGTTCGCGACTTCGAAGCCAAAACTCTTGAGTAATCCGGCAAGCGTTTCACCTTCGACCACGACCTGCACCGCTGAACGATGCACGTTCGCTTTATAACTCCACTCGCCGCTCCCCCGGAGGGAAAAATTAGGCTGCGAAAAACTCAATTTCTCGAGATTTAGTCCCGACGTCACTTTACCGGCAACGATCTCGGAAACGCCTAAGTCTATGTCACCAAAATGGAGCGATTTGCAATCGAAATTGACGGACGGCAATGACCGTGGGTCGACAGATTCTGATTGACTACCGGCCGCTAGCTCGTCCAGCCACAATCGTTCAAAGCTCATCGTCAGCGGCGGGTTTTGTGAATCTCGGGCAAGAGAAATGGTGCCGAGTGCCTTGGGTCCGGAAATGTCGATAGACCACCCCGCCGCATTGCGTTGCCCGACGAGCCGAGTATCAGCGAATGTTCTCCCGAGGGTTTCAAGTTTTTGCACTTTGACATCGAACGTCGCGGGTACATCGGTGGTGGCGTGCACCATTGATTTCTGCGCGGCATTGGCGAACACGATCCACTCGTTCAAGGGCAGCCGATCGATCTCGCCGTGCGCTGTAAAGCCTGGTTTATCCAGAAAGTTCGGTATCTGTTCGCCGAACACAAACTCGGCTCGATGTGTCTCGAAACTCCCGTCAGGGCGCTTTCCCTGAGCGACTTCGACATCTACGGTCGAACCGAAATCTACGCGTAAGTGGCGGTCTCCGTTCCCGAACGTGTCACTTCGAATAACTAGTGGTTTGCGTTCGCCACGAGATTTCCCGAACGGCCACGGCAGATCGACGTCAAGCCCGAGTAGGCTTGATTCGATGGTTAGGCGTTGCGGTGCATTCTTCTGCCCAGAGCTCATCGCGGGTATCGTCAACACGGCCTTCCACGGCAACTGTCCCACGATGGAACTGCTCTCGCGGCCAACCGTGAGCCATCCGTGAATCAACGGCGAATACCGTTTGAGGTAGCTGGAAAGTTGCGTCGCATCTGATGTCCCCGTCATGCGAAATTCGGTATCGTAATTCGGATCGTCCAGCCCCCCGTTTAAAACGACGCCAACCCGCATGCCGTCGAATACTGCTTGAAGCCCCTCGCCGTACCAATCTGCTCGCGTGAAACTGATATCGCCAGTGAAGTCGTCGAGTGTAATATTTTGTTTCCTATGTGCGATGCGATTGCCATCAAAGTGGACTAAGCCGAGAATTTCCTTGTCGCCTGCGGGATACAGGCTCAAATTCATATCTAGCGTTATTGCAAACGGTTTCGCTATTTCCACATCGGAATAGCGGGCGGCTTTGGTATTCTTGAGAGGACTTTCATCAATAAACTGACTCAGTTCGTCAGGTCTCACGCGAATTTTTCCACGAACGCGAACGGCTGGTTTGGTGCTAAATAGATCCGGCATCTCGATGGTCGCTTTGTCGATCTTGGACGTATACACTTGCCCGTGTCGAATCGTCGTTGTGGCCTTGCGCCCATCGACCGCGATGGTGGCGTCCATATGTTTCGTGGCAGGCCAGCTCTTGCTGTATTTTAGATCGACATCGGTAAGAACAAATTCCGCTTTCAAAGTCCCAGATTCGTGATCGAACGGAAAGTCGCCGAGATCCCCGTTGATGGCTAAGTGACTTGGCTTAAATTGACCCGATGCGAAGGCTGCGCGCATCCAGGATTCTCCGCGCGGACGGAGGCTGCCTTTTGGAATTAGTAAGTGGAATTGCGAAACATCGCCGGAATTAATGCGGCTAACGATCGTTACTTCAGGTTTTTCATCAGCGTTCCAAAGCACGCTCCCACGGGTGGTGAAATCTATCGTTGCCGCTTGGATATTGAGTTGCTCAGTTGTGACTCGCAGATCCCCGTCATACCAAGTCCACCGCAAATCACCAATCAATTTTTGCAGCTTTAATGGCTGAACTAGACGACGCGGACTTTCAATGATGACGCTGTCCGGTTGATCGAGGCTCACGACGCCGCCGAATTGGTTGGCGCGGACATCAAAATCGAGACCTTGGACACCCATTGCGCTTGACGAATCGGTGAGCGAAAGATTTTGCATGCGGCTTTCTAGGTAGAAGCGAGGCGCACTGTGACCATTCGTTGCGACGCCTACGAGGCCGTGATGTAACGTGCCTTCGAGTGACGGTGATATGAGCCGGTTGAGTTCAAATCCGCGGGCCGTGAGATCGGCTGGCGCTAACAACGCTAGTTCCGAGACGTTGATATTTTGTGCGCGCAAACCAATGACCTCTGTCGCGCCCGGTCGCTCTCGCAACCGAAAACCGATCCTCGAATCCGACGAATGCAGGCTTTCTCCGATTTCCAGTTCGTCGACCTCCATCGACCAGCCGTCCTTTTGCCGATCGGCACTTACCCTGGCGACTAATTTCCCCAGGTATCGACCGTCCGGGGCAGCCTCTTTAAACTCGATATCCGAGGCTGCGAATTTCATCACAGCGCGCTGTAGCTTGGCGTTCTCCCATCGGCTCCAAATTCGAGCGTCCAATGAGCCATTGGAAACATGACTATCGTGCCAGCCCGCAAGGAGCAAGGCCGACTCGGCTTCAACCTGTTCTAGGTCTACGACGAGCTCACCGTCCCATGTTGGACCGAAGAGGTCTCCGGTCGCGCGAAGCGCAAAGGCGTATCTCCCCTCAGCCTGATCCCTGCGCTTGAAACTACCAACTATCGACTGCGCAGATGCATCGTGCGCGATGCTGATCGTCACGTCGCTGAATAAGGCCGGCGCCGAAGTCGAGCCCGACTCGGTGAATGTGATCTCGGCGTCTTTCAGTGAGAAATTTTGTTGTTGAAGAAGCCACTCGGCGACCGGCCAACGGCTCGGCGGCATGCCTGCCACTGAAATTTTGCCGTCAATATCGCGTTCCAAACTTATCTTCATGCCGCCGACAATTAGCTTACGCGGCGTTAGGCTGAGATTGAACAACGACGTTAATGGCGAAATGCTGACAATCGCATAATCGAATCGAACCAACGACTCGCTAGCATCTGAGGTACGAACAACGAAATTGGTGACATCTAGGGTGGGCGCCCATCCACGCCACGACGCACTAACTTCTCCGATCTGGACCGGGCGCTGAGTCAAGTCGCTCAACCAACTTTCTATAGCGATTCGCTGGTGGTCAATATGGGGTAGTGCTAGCCGAATTATCGTAACAACGATCGCCAGGACGATGGTGAGCGCAGCAAACCCTGTCCACAGAGCGCTAATTAGCCGAGCAAACATTCGGATCAAACCCCAGGACTATTGCAAAACAATGTCGTATTGCTCCTGCGTGTACGCCGACTCAACTTGAAACCGGATCGGAATGCCGATGAATTCTTCGAGTTCGACAATACTCGTCGACTCGTCCTCGAGGAGAATGTCGACCACACTTTGGGCGGCAACAACGAGAAGTTTCTGCGCTTCAAATTGACGAGCTTCGCGCAGAATCTCGCGCAGAATTTCGTAACAGACTGATTCGGCGGATTTTACCGAGCCGCGTCCAGCGCACGTTGGGCACGGCTCGCATAGGACATGTTCGAGACTCTCGCGCGTTCTCTTGCGCGTCAACTGGACTAAACCGAGCGAGGTGACTTCGCTTACTGTGAAACGCGATTGATCGCGCTCAAGACTTTTTTCGAGCGCTCGTAAGACCAAACGCGGATGGTCCTCGCCCGACATATCGATAAAGTCCACAATAATTATTCCGCCTAAGTTTCGTAGGCGAAGTTGCCGTGCAATGGCATGGGCCGCTTCGAGGTTCGTTTTGAAAATTGTTTCCTCGAAGTTTCTATTTCCAACGAAACCGCCTGTATTCACATCGATAGTCGTCATGGCTTCAGTTTGGTCGATTACCAAATGACCGCCAGATTTAAGGTCGACTCTAGGATGCAGAGCGCGCTGTATTTCATCTTCAGTCGAGTACAAATCGAAAATTGGACGTTCACCGACGTAGTGTTCGATGCGCGGCAACAACTCAGGCGTAAATTGTTGCGCGAACTCCACGACCTTCTGGTAGGTCTCTTTTGAGTCGACTCTTATTCTTTCGGCGTTCGTCGAAGAAGAGTCGCGCAAAGTACGCAATACGAGATTCAGATCCGCATAGATTAGCGATGGACTTGGCGCTCCACGGAGCCGCTCGGAAATCGACTCCCAAAGTCGGTTCAGGAATAGCATGTCGTTGCGGAATTCTTCGATGTCCGCACCCTCGGCGGCCGTGCGCGCGATGTAGCCTCCCGTGTTGCCGTGGTTTTTCGACGACGGTTGTTTCGAGGTCTGCGGTTGATCACTGACTATCGACTGCGTCGCAAGCTCGTCGTCGCACTGCGGTTTCAAATTCGGTGCTAGCTCGTACAATGAATCTCGAAGCCGCTGGCGTTCGGATTCGTTTTCGATTCGTTGTGATATTCCTAGGCTCGTTGAGTGCGGCAAAAAAACCAAATAACGGGATGCAATGGTCAGAAACGTTGTCAGGCGGGCACCTTTTGTGCCGAGCGGATCTTTCGCTACTTGCACCAGCAAATCCTGACCTTCGTGTAACAATTGCTCGATTGGCACGTCAGCGCCGTTCGTGCCTTCAGAAGCGTGCGCGTGATTAACGTCAGAGACGTGCAAGAAGGCCGTTCGATCGAGCCCAATGTCGAGGAATGCCGCGCCCATACCAGGAAGAACACGAGAAATTCGGCCCAAATAAATGTTGCCTACCAGTCCGCGTTTTCGCGAACGTTCGACTACAACTTCTTGCAGTACGCCATTTTCTACCAACGCGACCCGCGTCTCGTGGGGCGTCACGTTAACCAAAATTTCCTCGGTCATAGGGTTCTATAAGTATCCAGGGTTTTCTTGTGGTAGGCCATAAGCATCTAATTCGTAAGTCATTGTACCGATTTGTCGGAACTGCTTGCTAGCGCGAAGCAGCACCGAATTAGGGCGTAACTAACAGCCAACATACGAACGATTGTCGTGTAGTTGGGTGGCGCTTCCCAGCTGCATGTAAGTGCGTATAATGCGCGACGCTGCAATCCCTATGTTGTTATCCAATCAAAATTCTGTCCTGACCGTCGTTTTAGCGACGGGAGATGGCAAGCCACTCATGCCGCTAACGCAGCGTCGCACTGTGGCCGCGATTCCGTATGCTGGCGCGTATCGAGTGATCGACTTTGCGTTGTCCAACTGCCTCTATTCCGGATTGCGACGGGTTATGGTGTTTTCGCAATTTAACGCGCTATCCCTTCACAATCATATCCGCGATGGCTGGTCATTGTTTAACGCCGATCTCAACGAATACGTGATGCCCGTGACGCCCCCGATTGAAAACGAAATGACCACTTACAGCGGTTACGCCGACGCTTTGGTCAAGAATGCCTATTTACTCGAGCGCACATCCGCCGACCACGTTATCGTCGTCTCCGGTGAACAGATATACAGAATGGACTACGCTGCGGTCCTTGCGTTCCATTTAAAGCACGACAGCACGGTTACGGTCGGAACATTGGATACGGCGTGTACCAACCGCGCCGAATTGTCGGCGGTGCTAAAACTCCGTGGTCACAAAGTGGTCGGGATCGAGCCGTTCGTCGCAGATCAAGACGGCGATTCTAGCCACGGACCGATGGAAGTATTCGTTTTCAAGAAAGCCGCATTGATGCGTTTACTGGAGCAAGCGCGTCGCCCAGAAGTCAATGGACGAGCGATCATCGATCTAATAAAAGATCATTGGCTAGATTCTGAGAAAATCAACGCCTACCGATTCGGTGGTGCGGATGGTCGCGTCACGCAGGACAAATATTGGCGGATGCTCGGGAGCGTCGACGACTACTACGACGTCAATATGGATTTGCTCAAATATGAGCCGCCGCTAGATATCTACCAGGCAGATTGGGCGATTCGAACTCACCAGACCCAGGGCCCGCCGGCTCGGACTGTCTCCGGTCCTTCCGGTACTGAAGGCATTTGCGTTAATTCGATCATTGCCAACGGCACAGTAATTGCCGGCGGCGGTGTTAGCCGCAGTATCTTGGGCAACCGTGTCTACATCGACGACGGCGCTACTGTTGAGGACTCCATACTAAGCGCGGGAGTCCAAGTTGGCGCAGGCACACAGCTGCGCCGCTGCGTGATCGACCGCAACGTAGTCATTCCGGCCAACGAAGAGATTGGCCTCGATCGCAAACTCGATGCGCAGCGCTTTACCGTTACGCCCAACGGCGTCGTGGTGATACCATCGGACGCAACGTTTAACTGAAGAGACGCGGCGGTGACATTCGAACAGGCATTAGCAAAAATTCTACCGCCAGAGTCGTTGCTGACGTCCGAGGAGGCGAAGCGCCCGTTCGAATGTGACGGACTTTCCGCCTATCAGCAAATCCCCAGAGTCGTCGTTTTGCCGTCGACCAAGGACGAAGTTCGCGGCGTGGTCAAAGTCTGCGCCGAATTCGGTGTGCCAATAATTCCAAGAGGGGCCGGAACCGGATTGTCCGGCGGCGCGCTGCCGCTCGCCGAGGGGTGCTTGCTGAGCCTCGCAAAATTCAATCGTATCATCAAAATCGACCTTGAAAACCGCATTGCGGTGGTAGAACCCGGGGTTCGCAACTTGGCGATCTCTCAGGCAGTAGCTCGTCATGGGTTGTATTACGCACCGGATCCCTCGTCTCAAATTGCCTGTTCTATCGGCGGCAATGTGGCGGAAAATTCCGGGGGCGTACACAGCTTGAAATACGGCCTAACCGTCAACAACGTACTTCAACTCGACATGTTAACGGCGGATGGTGACTGGGTCACTTTGGGCTGCGATGCGCTAGACAGCCCGGGTTACGATTCACTCGCGCTACTGCACGGCTCGGAAGGTCTACTTGGCATTATCATGCAGGTAACCGTGAAACTATTGCCAATTCCACCGGTCGCAAGAGTTCTCCTCGGTGCGTTCGATGAGGTGGAATCGGCAGCTGCCGCAGTGGCTGGCGTGATCGCAGCCGGCATTATCCCCGCAGGGCTCGAAATGATGGATCATCTCGCAATCAATGTCGCCGAAGATTTTTGCCATGCGGGATACCCGCGCGATGCGGCAGCGATCTTACTTTGCGAGCTTGATGGCACGGTCGGGGAGGTTGATAGCCAGATCGATGCAGTGGAGGCGATTTTTTCGCGTAACAAATGCACTAGCGTACAGGTGTCCAATAGCGAAGCTGAGCGTCTAAGATTTTGGGCGGGAAGAAAATCCGCATTTCCTGCGATGGGTAGGATCGCGCCTGATTATTATTGTATCGATGGAACGATTCCGCGCCGGCATATCGGTGTCGTTCTAACCCGCATCGCTGAGTTGTCGGCGCAATATGGTCTGCCGGTCGCGAACGTGTTCCATGCCGGTGATGGGAATCTTCATCCGCTCATCGCCTATGACGCAAACGATGATGCACAACTTGAAGCGGCTGAACAGATCGGCGGAAAGATCCTCGAATTGTGCGTCGCTGTGGGTGGCACGATAACCGGCGAGCACGGTGTTGGAGTCGAGAAACTCGACCAGATGTGCGTGCAATTTTCGAGCGGCGAGCTGAGAATCTTCCATCAGTTGAAAGAAGCATTTGACGGCGCCGGACTGTTGAATCCGGGTAAGGCTATCCCCACCTTGAGCCGTTGCGCGGAGTTCGGCGCGATGCACGTTCATGGCGGGCAGCTCCCGCATCCAGAGATTGAACGTTTTTAGCTACTAGACAGTCGTTTTTACCTGTGTACGTTTTGACAACGCAGTAGGTGATCTCTCGTGGTCTTAAACTATGCGGAATCAGTCCCACCGACTGTCAGTCCGTCGATTCTCAAGGTCGGTTGGCCGACGCCCACCGGCACTGATTGACCGTCTTTCCCGCACGTGCCGATGCCGTTATCTAGCGCTAAATCGTTTCCTACCATACTCACGCGAGTGAGCACATCCGGTCCATCGCCAACTAAAGTCGCGCCTTTTACGGGGGCCGTGATCTTGCCGTTTTCGATTAAATAGGCTTCGCTCGCGCTGAATACGAATTTCCCGTTGGTGATATCGACTTGGCCGCCGCCAAAACTAACTGCGTAGAGGCCTTTATCAACACTTTTAATTATCTCTTGGGGGTCGAATGAACCGGGCTGCATATAGGTATTGGTCATGCGCGGCATGGGGCGGTAGGAATACGACTGCCGTCGCCCATTGCCAGTTGAAGCAACGCCCATTAAACGTGCGTTTTGCTTGTCTTGTAGGTAGCCACGCAAGATCCCGTTCTCAATTAGCACGGTGTTCTGTCCGACAACGCCTTCGTCGTCGACATTCAATGAGCCGCGTCGGTTTAACAACGTCGCATCGTCAACTACCGTGCATTGCTCGCTTGCTACTTTGTCGCCAATTCGATTTGAAAACGCAGAAGTCCCCTTGCGATTGAAATCACCCTCGAGTCCGTGGCCAATTGCTTCATGCAACAGGATCCCAGGCCAGCCTGCGGCTAAGACCACGACCATTTCCCCGGCCGGAGCGTTCTGCGCCTCCAGATTGACCAACGCTTGGCGCAGTGCTTCGTCCGCTATGTCGGTTGCCGTGGAATTGCCAAAGAAGCACTCGTAGGTCGTGCGTCCACCGCCGCCATAGCCCGCTGATTCCCGACGACCGTCTTGCTCGACAATCACGTTGACGTTAAGTCTGACCAAGGGTCTTTGATCGGTCGCCAAGGTACCGTCGGATGCGGCAACTAAAATGGACGTAAAGCTCCCGGTCAAGCTCACCATGACCTCTGACACGCGAGAATCGGCGCTGCGTATCCGGCTATCCAGAGACTTCAATAAGTCGAGTTTTGCCTCAGTAGCGATACTCGCTAGCGGGTCGAGTGGCGCATAAAGCGCCGCGCTAGTCGCGTGCGAGGCGATTTGAACGTCGCGGGATTGGCCTTGTCGGGTAATCGCACGAGCAGTGCGTGAGGCATGCTCAAGTGCCGAAAGATTCAGTTCGTCTGAATAGGCGAAACCGGTCTTCTCACCACTGACTGCGCGAACACCCACACCTTGGTCGATCGAAAAGGAACCATCTCTGACAATACTATCTTCAAGGCTCCACGATTCGGCCGTTGAATGTTCAAAATATAAATCGGCGAGGTCGATTGACTGAAGTGACAAGGACCCCAGCACTTTTTCCAAATCATGAATTTCGATCCCTGCTGGAGCGAGCAAGGCTTGCGTTGCGGGGTCGTTCAGCGCTGCAGTCATGTTCATTCGCCTTGTAGTGATTTTTGACATTCAGCAGGGCTATTTGAATATCAGTTCATGGTATATTTCACGGTCGTACCCGTGAAGCTCGCCGGGATCGCAGTAACAATCAATCCATTAACTCAACGTAGTGTAATCATTTTGGCTAAAGACTTCCCGCGGATCGCGCGCCTCCCACCATACGTATTTAATCAGGTCAACGAATTGAAACTCGCGGCGCGCAGGCGTGGAGAGGACATCGTTGACTTCGGTATGGGAAATCCCGATCAACCAACCCCAAAGCATATTGTCGACAAGTTGATCGAGGTAGTACAACGTGACGACACGCACCGCTATTCAGTATCGCGTGGAATTCCGCGTTTACGTCGCGCGATCTGTCGATGGTACGCCGCCCGTTACAACGTCGAATTAGACCCAGACGACGAAGCGATTGTCACGATTGGCTCCAAGGAAGGACTCTCGCATCTTGCGCTCGCGACGATTGAACAAGGTGACGGTGTTCTTGTGCCGAATCCTGCCTATCCGATACACCCTTACGGGTTCGTCATTGCCGGGGCCGACATTCGCCACGTTCCAATCGGGCCTGGCATTGATTTCTTCGCTGAACTCGAAGCCGCGATCCGAAATTCTTGGCCCAAGCCGAAAATGCTATTACTGAATTTCCCGAGCAATCCCACGGCTCAATGTGTCGAATTGGAATTTTTCGAACGAATTATCGATATAGCACGCGAACATGAAATTTACGTCGTCCACGATCTCGCCTATGCGGACCTGGTCTTTGATGGCTATGTCGCACCGTCGATTATGCAAGTGCCGGGCGCGAAGGACATCGCGGTCGAGTTTTTTTCGCTTTCCAAAAGCTACAACATGCCGGGTTGGCGGCTCGGGTTCATGGTCGGAAACCGTGATCTAGTGCACGCACTAGCGCGACTGAAATCCTACATGGATTACGGTACATTCACGCCCATTCAGGTTGCCGGGATCGCAGCCCTCGAGGGACCCCAAGATTGTGTGCAAGAGATCCGTAATCTCTATCAAACCCGTCGCGACGTGCTTTGCGATGGATTAGCCAGCGCGGGGTGGGAAGTTGATATTCCGAAAGCAACTATGTTTGTTTGGGCCAGGCTACCTGAGCAATACCGCAAAATGGGATCTCTGGAGTTCACCAAGCTGTTGCTCAAGGAGGCCGGTGTTGCCGTTTCGCCCGGTGTCGGTTTTGGAGAATACGGTGACGAATTTGTACGCTTCGCGCTGATCGAAAATTTACACCGCTCACGCCAAGCTGTCCGTGGCATAAAGGACATGCTTCGCGACGGAAAGTCGGCGCTCGGATAAACGCAAACCGTTTCAGGGACAATTAGAGAAGAACATGTCGTCACTACCCCCGGTAAAGATTGGCGTACTTGGCCTTGGCACGGTTGGTGCGAGCACGATCGAGGTGTTGCAACGCAATGCCGATGCCATTACTAGACGTGCAGGCCGTGCAATAGAAGTCGTGGCCGCGAGCGCCCGAGATATCAAAAAATCACGCCCGGTCGATTTGTCAGGCATCGAGTTAACCAACGACCCGTTTAACGTTGTAAACAATGACAACGTGGACGTGATCGTAGAGTTAATTGGGGGCACGGATCCGGCGCGCGAGCTTGTCGTTAGCGCACTCAATAGCGGCAAGCATGTCGTGACGGCGAACAAAGCTTTGATTGCGCTGCACGGCAATGAAATATTTGAGGTCGCCCACCAAGCGAATGCGATCGTCGCATTCGAGGCCGCCGTCGCTGGCGCGATTCCCGTTATTAAAGCGGTCCGCGAAGGGCTAGCCGGTAATCGGATTGAATGGTTGGCGGGCATTATTAACGGCACCTGCAACTACATTCTCACCGCGATGAGCGACGAAGGGCGGGATTTCGCCGAGGTTCTCGCCGAAGCCCAATCGCTCGGTTATGCCGAGGCAGATCCAAGCTTCGATGTCGACGGAATCGATGCGGCGCACAAACTAACGATTCTTGCAGCCATCGCATTCGGTATACCCCTGCAGTTCGACCGCGTCTACATCGAAGGGATCAGTCAGATCTCACGGGTCGACGTCGAATATGCAAAACGCCTTGGCTATCGGATAAAACACCTAGGATTGGCTAATCAGGGTGCCACGGGTATCGAGTTAAGAGTCCATCCGACCTTGATTCCTGAACGCCAGATTCTCGCCAATGTTGACGGCGTGATGAACGCCATCATGGTCAGCGGTGATGCCGCCGGCCCAACGCTCTACTACGGTGCTGGCGCCGGAGGGCAGGCCACCGCGTCCGGAGTGGTCGCGGATTTGGTCGACGTGGTGCGAGCATTAAATAGCCATCCGCAGAGCCGCGTGCCGCATCTTTCGTTTCAACCAGATGCACTTGCCGAATTACCGATAATCGATATGCGCGACGTCCAGACGTCCTATTACTTACGCTTGGCCGTCCTCGATCAAGTCGGTGTGTTGGCTGACGTCACGCGGATACTCGGTAACGGCGGCATCAGCATAGAAGCGATATTGCAGCAAGAGCCGGCCGGCGGTGCGCAACCCGTCCCAGTGATCATCGTGACGCATAAGGTTATCGAACGAGCGATGAATGAGGCCATTGTTGAAATTGAAGCCTTGTCGCAAATAACGTCTAAAATCGTTCGAATACGAATGGAACCACTTGCGTGAATAAACCCTATCACTACCAGGGCTTGATCGAGCGTTATCGCGATCGTCTACCCGTCGCAAGCAGCACCCGAATCGTCAGTCTGTGTGAAGGCGACACTGCGTTAATTCGACTGCCGAATATCGAGAAAATGATCGGCCGTGGCATCGAGTTATACGCGAAGTTTGAAGGCCAAAATCCTACCGGTTCGTTTAAGGATCGCGGCATGACTATGGCGGTTACGCAAGCCGTATCGCAAGGCAGCGAAGCCATAATTTGCGCCTCGACGGGTAATACTTCGGCGTCTGCGGCGGCCTACGCTGCACGTGCTGGGATCCGCGCGTTCGTCCTAATTCCTGAAGGGAAAATCGCCCTTGGTAAGCTTGCCCAGGCAATGATCGAAGGGGCATGCGTCATCCAAATTAAGGGGAATTTTGACGACGGGATGCGAATTGTGAAGGAAGTGGCATCTGCTGCACCGGTGACGATCGTTAATTCGATTAATCCCTATCGTCTCCAAGGGCAAAAAACCGCTGCCTTTGAAATCATCGACGCGCTCGGTAGAGCGCCAGACATTCACGGCATACCGGTTGGCAACGCCGGTAACATAAGCGCTTACTGGGTTGGGTTCAGCGAATACGCAGCTGTATCGCCAGCGACATCGGCATGTGCCTATTGTGATGATGTGTGCCACTACGAGCGGCCGGCCGTTGTCGCCAGGCGGCCACGTATGTTCGGTTATCAAGCAGCCGGCTCGGCACCGTTTGTGCTTGGCAAAATGATCGACGATCCGGAAACCGTTGCGACCGCAATTCGCATCGGTCGCCCCCAATCGTGGGATCTTGCGTGGGCCGCGATCAATGAATCCGGTGGTGCTATTGCGAGTCTAACGGATGAAGAAATATTGCAAACACAACGCCTACTAGCTGAAAAAGAAGGGGTGTTCTGCGAACCCGCATCGGCAATCTCAATTGGCGGCGTTCTTCGCGACATTGAAAACGGTAACATTCCTGAGGGCTCGCTTATTACGTGTACTCTAACGGGGCACGGACTCAAGGATCCTGATACTGCGATCCAACAAAGTCGGGGCAGTGTCATCGAAATTCCAGCGGAACTCGATGCCGTTAAACGCGCGATTCTTGAAAATTTATGAACGGCCGCCTCTCGATCAACCGCGCCTATAAGAAGGTTTTACCCATCTCTCTTTTGCTCCTGTGGCGACGCCGCTAACGTAACGCCGAGTGGCGCGACTCACCTTATTTGTACCGGGTCTTTTCGTCGATCTGCTCGGCTTTCCGGACATCGACGTCCATCGTTGGCCGCTGACAGCGCTGTTAGTCGCGCGATCCCATTGCGACACCCTAGAAGCGACATCGACGGAATCTCGTGTGTTAGAGCTTTGCGGATTCGAAGACCTCAACTCGCGCTCTGCGGCCGTTGCAAAACTGACCTCTGTGATCGATTTCGAAGGGCCACCGCGGGACAAGCTCTGGCGCGCGGATCCTGTTCATTTGCGTGCTGATCCCAATCAAATCCTCCTGTTCAATGATCAGAGCATTATGCCGTCCGTTCACGAGGCAGATGAATTGATCAGCGCTCTGAACGCCGGATTACCCGAGATCTCGCTCATTCGAGGGCGACACCCGGGCCGTTGGTACTTTGTGAGTAACACTAAACAGACATTGTCGACCTGTTCGCCGAATGCGGCGAACGGCCGCTCGATTGCGGATTTCCTACCCTGTGGTCCTGACGCGAAGGCGCTGCAACGATTGATGAACGAGGCGCAAATGATTTTGCACAGCGCGCCCGTGAACACGCTTCGCCAAGATCGCGGTGTGCCAATAATCAATTCGATCTGGCCTTGGGGCGGTGATGAGCTCGGTTCGCGAGCATCGCCGACGCCGGATCTTCTAGTCGGCGACGACGTATTGCTTGCTGGCATCGGGGAGTCCTATGGAATCGACTGGTTACCGATGCTCGCGCCGGATGAGTTGACAAAGCGGATGATGAGTGAACAAATTTGCCCGTTAATCGTGATTGGATCGCCTAATGGAAAAATCGATATGGGTACGGCGCCGGCGTCGCTCGATCACTTTGAGAGCGTTTGGGCCGGTTATGTGATGCGTACTTTGCGGCGTTTTAAAATTCGCTCCGTGGACATTATTACGGACCGGGAACGGTATTCGTTAAGCTCATGGGACATGTTAAAAATCTGGCGTCGGCAAGCCATTCCCTTTGAGGTTCCCAATGAGTGAGCCAACGATTGTCCGTCGTCCGCTTGGCGGCACAAGTCGCCTGCCGGACGACTATCACCCCGTGGTTAAAAGAGTCTTGGCTGCGCGCGGGGTTCTCGAATTAGCCGACCTCGATACGTCTCTCGACGGGTTATTTCGCGCCGATTCGTTAGGCGGCGTTGATGCGGCCGTGACTCTGCTTGAACGCGCGATCGTTAATTCTAAAAACATCGTCATCGTGGCAGATTTCGATGCGGACGGGGCGACAAGTTGCGCGGTCGCCATCCGCGCATTAACAGCTATGGGCGCTCGGGATCCTCGCTACTTAGTGCCGAATCGCTTTGAGTACGGATACGGCCTAACGCCGCCAATTGTGGAGCTTGCCAAGGCAGGTTTGCCAGATTTGCTGATTACAGTCGACAACGGCATTTCAAGCATCGATGGGGTCGCTGCTGCACGGGCATCAGGTATTGATGTGATCATTACCGATCACCACCTCCCTGGCGCGATCTTGCCAAATGCGAATGCGATCGTTAATCCAAATGTTCCAGGCGACGCTTTTCCTAGCAAGTGCCTGGCTGGTGTTGGTGTTATTTTTTATGTCATGTTGGCTTTGCGCAAACGTTTGCTAGAAACGAATTGGTTTAAAGCACAGAACATAGACTATCCCAATCTTGCCGAGTTGTTGGACCTGGTGGCACTTGGCACGGTCGCCGACGTTGTTCCGCTAGACCAAAATAATCGTCGGCTAGTTGCCCAAGGATTAGCGCGCATCCGCTTCGGCAAGGCGCACGCTGGAATTCGCGCGCTCCTGAAAATTTCGGGCAAAGATATCAAACGACTGAATTCGATCGATCTCGCATTTGCCGTTGCGCCTCGCCTTAACGCGGCAGGACGGCTCGCGGACATGTCGTTAGGGATTGAGTGTCTTATCTCAGACAACGCGGCTGTTTGCGATCGCTACGCAATAGAACTTGACGATCTCAATCGAGAACGGCGCGAGATCGAATCCGAGATGAAAACTCAGGCGGTGGAGTTCGTCGATGCGATGCGACTGAGCGACGGGGCGGCACTGCGGTCGGGGATTTGTCTGATCGATGAATCATGGCACCAAGGGGTGGTCGGAATAATTGCTTCGCGGATAAAAGAACGGTATCACCGTCCGGTTATCGCATTTGCGCCTGTTAGTGACACGGAGCTAAAAGGCTCAGGGCGCTCGATCCCTGGTGTCCATCTCCGTGATGCGCTTGATGCAATCGCCGCTGCCAATCCGGGACTGCTCAGCAAGTTTGGCGGTCACGCGATGGCGGCCGGATTGACCTTAGGGCTGAGTGAGTTCGAACTGTTCAGCGAAGCATTCGATGCTGAAATCAATCGCCAAGTAGGGCAAGCCGGCCTCACAGAGGAAATTACCACCGATGGTGCGTTATCCGGCGTTGATTTTGATTTAGATTTAGCCACGCGTCTTGGCGAGATTGCGCCGTGGGGGCAGTTATTTCCGGAACCCTTGTTCGACGGCATCTTCAGAATAGTCGAGAAGCGGATTGTCGGTGAATCGCACCTCCGTATGAAACTCCAGGCAACCGACGAATCCGGTGTCGTCGAGGCAATTGCCTTTGGGGCAGTTGACGAGCCATGGGCACGGGACGCCGAGGTAATTCATGCCGCCTATCGGCTTTCAGTCAATGAATATCGAGGATCGCGGACTCTGCAGCTGATCGTGACCTTCGCACAAGCGTTCGAAAAATGAATTCGATTCCCTAGTTTCTATGCAGCCGATACAATTCGTGCTTTGTGAAATCATCGTCAGAGCCTAAATAATGGAACTCAACCTCATACTTGTTCGAATCAAAGATTTAAAGAATAGAGTTGAGTCGCTCAGGGGGTATCTTTGACTATGATCGACGCGCAGAACGCCTCGTGGAGGTTACTCGCGAGTTAGAGAACCCGAAAATTTGGGATGATCCAGACAAAGCCCAGACATTGGGTCGCGAAAGAGTGGAACTCGAACGAATCGTCTCGACCCTAGGTGAATTGGGTGGTGGGCTAGAAGATGCCGTCGAATTGCTACAACTCGCGGACGAAGAGGGCGACGTCGCAACCGTTGATGCTGTGACCAGCGATTTAGACGCGGCGCAGGCGAAGCTCGAACCGCTCGAATTTCGCCGTATGTTTTCTAACGATATGGATTCCGCAAACGCATTTGTTGACATCCAAGCCGGCTCGGGCGGGACGGAGGCACAAGACTGGGCAGAAATGTTACTGCGCATGTATTTGCGCTGGGGTGAAGATCACGACTTTCACGCAGAGCTGATCGAAGTATCGCCGGGAGACGTGGCCGGGATAAAAAGCGCAACAGTAAGATTCGACGGAGAATACGCCTTTGGCTGGTTACGCACGGAATCGGGTGTGCACCGTTTAGTACGGAAATCCCCATTCGACTCCGGCAGTCGGCGGCATACATCGTTCGCGTCAATCTTTGTTTCGCCCGAGGTCGACGATAATATCGATATTGAAATAAATACGGCAGATTTGCGCGTTGACACTTACCGGGCAAGCGGCGCTGGCGGACAGCACATCAATAAAACGGATTCCGCTGTGCGTATAACGCATAATCCCAGCGGCATCGTGGTTCAGTGTCAGAACGAACGGTCGCAGCATAAAAACCGCGATCAGGCGATGAAATTGTTACGCGCCCGGCTCTATGAACAAGAGATGTCGAAACGAAAAACCGAACAACAGGCGCTTGAAGACTCGAAAGCGGACATCGGTTGGGGTAGTCAGATTCGATCTTACGTGCTCGACCAATCACGTATAAAAGATCTGCGCACGATGGTCGAGACGAGTAATACGCAGGCAGTGCTCGACGGTGATCTGGATCAATTCATCGAGGCGAGCTTAAAACAAGGACTGTAAGAAAGCAGCGGCGCAATGCAAGATTTGCGTCGACATTCAGCGACATAACGAAAGCAAGAATTTTAAATGACGAACGAAACTGATACCGGGGCACAATCGCAGCTCATCGCTCAGCGGCGCGCCAAGCTGAAAGAACTACAAGCGAATGGACAAGCGTATCCGAACGACTTCCGTCGCGATTCCTTGGCCGGCGATCTGCATATTCAATTCGCCAATCGTAGCGCAGAAGATTTGGTCGTGGACAACGTTCGCGTTGCGGTCGCCGGGCGAATGTTAACGCAGCGAGTTCAGGGCAAGACGTCGTTTGCGCATGTTCAAGATATGTCCGGTCAGATCCAGTTATTTGTAAAGCGCGATAACTTACCGGAAGAAACCTACGCTCAATTTAAGAAATGGGATTTAGGCGACATTATCGGGGCTGTGGGTACGGTTTTTCGTACTCAGAAAGGCGAGCTTTCAGTCATGGTTGACAGCGTCCGCGCTCTTGCTAAGTCGTTGCGACCCTTGCCTGAAAAATTCCACGGTCTAACGGACACTGAGGCGCGTTACCGTCAGCGTTATCTCGATCTGATCATGAATGAATCGAGTCGGAAAGTGTTCGAAACGCGATCAAAGATTATCGAATGCATTCGAGTGTTTTTTCGCCAACGGCGATTTGTGGAAGTCGAAACGCCGATGATGCAACCCATTCCTGGCGGCGCGACAGCACGCCCATTCGTGACGCATCACAACGCATTGGATATGCAGTTGTACCTGCGCATCGCACCTGAGCTTTATCTCAAACGCCTCGTCGTTGGTGGTATGGAAAAAGTCTACGAAATAAATCGAAATTTTCGCAACGAAGGCCTGTCGACTCGTCATAATCCCGAATTTACGATGCTCGAATTTTACGAAGCCTTCGCAGATTACGAAGACCTCATGGCTCTAACAGAAGAACTATTGCACAGCATTACCCAAGAAGTGATCGGAACCGCGACCGTCATTTACCAAGGAGAGACGTTAGATTTCTCTGGTCCATTCAATCGCATGACGATGAAGGAGTCTATCGTCGCGTTGAACCCGGACATAGGTTCTGAACAATTGGATAATCTGACGGAAGCTAGAGCGCTTGCAAGGCAGCTGAATGTTCCCGTCGATGAGCATTATGGTCTAGGGAAAATTCAAACTGAGATATTCGAGAAAACCGTCGAGTCGCGACTTATTCAGCCGACATTTATCACTCAATACCCAGCCGAGGTATCACCGCTGGCTCGACGCAATGATGTCGACCCGTTTGTTACTGATAGATTCGAGTTTTTTGCGGCCGGGCGAGAAATTGCGAATGGTTTTTCCGAGTTAAACGATCCAGACGACCAGGCCGCGCGATTCCAGTTGCAAGTGGACTCTTTTGCCGCCGGCGACAACGAAGCAATGCACTACGATGCAGATTACATTCAGGCGCTCGAGTATGGTATGCCTCCGACGGCCGGCGAGGGCATCGGCATAGACCGTCTGGTGATGCTGTTAACCGATTCCGCGTCAATCCGTGACGTCCTTCTGTTCCCGCAGATGCGCCCTACTTTGGGGGGAAATTAGAAAGTGTTCGGAAAATGGCACGCGCGGGAACCTTATGGTGAAATGTGTGGTCTATTTTGTGAGTTTTGAAACACCTGCCCGTGTTGGGGGAAGTTCTTCGCGGGACGTTAATTATGCCTTTATGCATTTTGAAGGCATTTCGTATTACATAATTATGCTGAGGAGATTGATTTAAATGGCTAAAAACATGAAATTGAAGCCAGTTGCAGCGGCGTTGGGGACTACTTTTGCGGTAACACTGGCGGCGTCGTCAATGGTGAGTGCTGGGGAGAATCCTTTTTCAGTCACGTCGTTCGAGACCGGATATATGGTCGCCGGCGATGCCGAAGGCAAATGCGGCGGCGACAAAGAGGCTGAAGGCAAATGCGGCGGCGACAAAGAGGCTGAAGGCAAATGCGGCGGCGACAAAGAGGCTGAAGGCAAATGCGGCGGCGACAAAGGTGCTGAAGGCAAATGCGGCGGCGACAAAGGTGCTGAAGGCAAATGCGGCGGCGACAAAGGTGCTGAAGGCAAATGCGGCGGCGACAAAGGTGCTGAAGGCAAATGCGGCGGCGACAAAGAGGCTGAAGGCAAATGTGGCGAAGGTAAATGCGGCGGGGACAAATAAGTCCATTAGCTAATGCCTGAGCGATACCCGGTATCCGGCCGAGGGCTCGGCCTGCGGCGTTCATTGCTGAAGTCCTTGCGGTCGGACACGCTTGGACCGATTGACTTCATGGAAGTGGCGCCGGAAAACTGGATCGATGTCGGCGGCCATTTCGGCCGCCGGTTTCGCCAATTTACCGAAGCACTACCGTTCGTTTGCCACGGCCTTTCACTCAACATCGGCGGTCCTGGTGAACTCGATGAACCCTTTATTCATCGAATCAAACAATTCCTCGATGACCATCAAATCAAATGCTACAGCGAACATCTGAGTTATTGTGCGGATGATGGTCATCTATACGATTTGTTGCCTATCCCATTCACCGCGGAGGCGATAACGTATGTCGCCAAACGGATCCGGCGGACGCAGAATATTCTCGAGCGAAAAATCGCTATCGAAAACGTCTCGTATTATTGCGCGCCAGGTGCGCAAATGAGCGAAACAGATTTTATAAACGCGGTGTTGGAGGAAGCGGATTGCGAGTTGCTGCTAGATATCAACAACATCTACGTTAATAGTATCAATCATGGATACGACGCGATCGAGTATTTACATCAGCTACCCGCGCATCGAATCGCTTACGCACACATTGCCGGCCATTATAACGAGGCGGACGATCTCATCATTGATACGCATGGCGCGGACGTGATCGATCCCGTATGGGATCTGCTCGACGAGGCATACCGACATTTTGGTGTGTTCCCTACTTTGCTTGAGCGCGATTTCAATCTTCCTGCGGTGCAGACATTACTCGGCGAAGTTAGCCGCATTGGAGATGCGCAAGCGCGCTTTAAATCGGCCCCCGAATATCGCGAGTCGCTGAGCAATGGGTGAACCGGATACGGATTTCCGCTCAATTCAATACGCGTTCACTGCTCACATTCGCGATCCTGCGAAGGTTCCTGCACCCACTGACGTGGAAGACCGACGAGTCGAAATATACCGGGATCTCTTGTACCGAAACGTCGAGGGATTCATGTCGAACAGCTTTCCGGTATTGCGCAGCGTTATTAATGATTCGCAATGGCATTTAATGATCCGCCATTATTTCGCCACTCATCGAGCGAGAACTCCATTATTTCCGCAACTCCCGAAGGAATTTTTACACTATCTGGCTAACCCGAGCACGCCAGATCACGGTCCTAAGTTTATCCAAGAACTCTCACACTACGAATGGCTGGAACTGGAGGCGTCCCTTGATAAGCGCGAACTTGGCGACTGCGTGATCGATCTCGCGGCCGATTGTTTGAGCGGCATTCCTGTCTTAAACCCAACCGCACGTGCTCATGCCTATGAATATCCCGTACACCGAATTGGCCCGGCCTTTCAACCCGCTGAGGGGAGCGGGGAGACGACTTACCTCGTTGTTTATCGCGATCGAACCGATGACGTCAGATTCATGCAGCTAAACGCCATTACCGCGAGGCTGGTGGATCTAATCGTGCAAAACACTGGGTCCGTTGGACAATCTCTGCTCGAAATGATCGCATGCGAATTGGAGCATCCTGACCCCGCAATTGTGGTTGCCGGCGGAAAAGACATTCTCGCAGAACTGCTTGTTCGCGATGTGATTATCGGGGCCGTCCACCCATAGCTTAGGATCTTTGTCAGAACAATATCAATGCCGGACAAAGATTAAGATCGTAGCAAAATTCGTAGGGATGTAGATGGACAGCAGCATTTCCCCCAAATTTTTGCTTGCCTCACTAGAGTGCTTCGCAGCGCTATTCGTCGTTTCTCTCGTGGTCATTGCGGCTGTGGTCGTTGTTCTGTTCTTTATTGATAGAAATCAGACGGCGCACGCTGTTCGACGAAATTATCCCGTCATTGGAAGGTTCCGATATCTTTTCGAACACATTGGCGAATTTTTCCGCCATTACTTTTTCGCGATGGACCGCGAGGAACTCCCGTTTAATCGCACCCAGCGAAGCTGGTGTTATCGAGCTGCAAAGAATATCGACAGCACGACAGCATTCGGCTCGACGCGCGATTTGCGCGTTAATGGTTCTGTCATATTGGTTGACTGCCCCTATCCGACACTTACAGAGAACGCAGTGGAGCGGAAGACGGTGAGAATTGGCGAACGCTGTGGATTTCGCTACAGCACGACGTCGCTCATCAATATCTCCGAAATGAGTTTCGGTGCTATCTCGAGAGCTGCCGTGTTGGCACTTTCACACGGGGCGAGAATGGCCGGTTGTTGGATGAATACCTGTGTGTCCGAATATCATCAGCGACAACGGCATCTCTTCGCCTTTAAACGAGTTGTACTCTGAACACGCAGTAGGAAAAATTCAGGGTTCGACAACATAAGTAACTTAAGTTTCGGGACACGCCGGATTACTATCAACGACGGAGGCAAGGTATGGGCATCATCATTTGGGTTCAGAATTTATTCGATAAGCTACGCAACGGGTTGGATTTCACCGCACCGTTGCTGCTCCGCATTTACCTTATTCCTGTATTTTTCGTGGCAGGTAGTAACAAATGGAATCCGTTTGCTGAGAACGGAACGTTGAATCCCGCGGAAGGCTTAAAAGACATCGCCGAGTGGTTCGGTAATCCTGATGGGGGTCTTGGCTTGCCGGCACCACTATTGATGGCCATTTTGGCGTGGGCTGCGGAATACTTCGGCGCTATTTGCCTAGCCTTCGGAGTTGCGGTGCGCTGGGTCTGTATTCCGCTGATGTTTACGATGATCGTTGCAGCAACGACAGTTCATTGGGACAAGGGTTGGCAGGCCGTCCACGATCTTGAAAGTCCCTATGCGTCAGCCAACGCTGAAGGCGCGATCGAACGTCTCAGCGCTGCAAAAGGGCTCTTGAAACGCCATGGAAATCACGACTGGCTAACGGAAAAGGGTGGCTTTGTTGTATCCAACAATGGCATCGAATGGGCCGCGACTTATTTTGCGATGTTGGTTGCGCTACTTTTTCTGGGTGGCGGGCGGTTCGTCAGCGTTGATTATTGGATTCGGCGAAAACACATGCAAAGCTAGCGCATCGCTAGGAAAGTATTGCAACGGGTCGTAGATCATTACTGCGGCAGCACGATCATTGCGGTTCGCGGCTAGCGCAGACGGCCTCGATTAGCGCTGGTGACACTCACTGAACGAAATGAGTTGGGGTTGGTCGATCAGGATGCCTTGAACGAAGTCCACGCCCATTCCCAACAAGGAATCTTTTGTTGCTAACGTTGCGACGCCTTCTGCGATCGTTTGAATATGCAATGTCTTTGCGATTCTACTGAGCGCGAGGACGATCTCGTAATCGACAGAGCTGTAAGTCATATTGCTAACGATATCTCGATGTATTTTTAAATAATCGACTTGTAGTCGCTTCAATAATTCGAACGAACTCATTCCGAAGCCAAAGTCATCGAGTGCGATTTTGCACCCGAGCTCTTTCAACGTGGCGATGAAGAATTGCGCCCGCTCCACGCTCGAGATCAAACTGGATTCAGAAATGTCGAAACAAATTCTACTGCTGTCTACGTCTTCCTCAAGTAGGTTTACGATGTATTCGAGGAATCTATCGTCATTGAGGGATCGTCCAGAAATATTAATGCATATCATATCCATCCCGACCAGAGCAGGATGCTTCATTGTTAATGCATCGATTCCGGCTTTGGTCGCCCAACGGTCGATCGTAGGCATCAAATGATATCGATCCGCGGCGAGCAGAATCTCTCGCGGCGAATAAATCTCGCCACTCGAATCTTTGATCCGCAGCAACAGTTTGCAAGTACTAGGGCGATGACCTTCGCCTCTGATCGGATGAATATGCTGAAAATGCAATTCGAAACTATCGGATTGAATCGCGGCCTGAATTTCCCTAATTCGAGAAATGTTTTCATGGCCATTTACTTGCGATTCTTGTTTGTCGCTGAAACTATGAACTCTGTTGCCGCCATCTTTCTTCGCTCGCTCGCAGGCCGTTTCTGCTAGGCCCAGGACATTCGTGAGATTGTCTCGGGTAGGAATCACCGGAATAACCCCCACACTGACGCTGAACGATAAATGTATATCGTTCCATTGCATCTGAAAATCTTCAACAATCCGTCGCAGGCCCTCCGCAATCAAGCTCGCCTTGTCCATCGGACAGCTATAGAGAATGACACCGAATTTATCTTCCCCGATTCTTGCCAGGGTGTCCGCGCCGCGAATCTTTTGCTTCAGTTCGATAGCAATAGATTTCAACACCTGGTTTCCTGCGTTGATACCGTGCGTTTCGTTCACCAGTTTGAAATCGTCGAAGTCGATAAAGCACATTGCGTGCTGTTTCTGGTCGGAATTTTCGCTCGCGAGTAGATTATTTATTCGATGCTCGAATTCTGTCCGATTGATGAGATTCGTTAACGGGTCGTGTGTTTCGCGCCACTGGGCGTTCCTAATTAAGTGCTGCCTCGTAGTGACGTCCCTCAAAAGGCAAGTCATGCCGGCGACACCATTTCGATCATCGCGGATCACAGAAATTTGGTATTCGATATCGTACTCAAGGCCATCATTGCGCAGTAAATTAACTCTATTACCCGTGCTTCTTACGTTACCCTCTAAGCGGCATGTTTCGATAAGCGACGTTAGTAACGTTGAATTTTCGCCGGTATTTAATTTTACGATGCTATCGATACGTTCACCGTGCGCGTTAGCAAACTGGACTCCAGTTAGAACTTCTGCAACAGGATTCATGTAATCGATAAGGCCGCCTTCCGTCGTCGTAATAATGGCCTCACCGATTGCATCTAAGGTCGATTTAGCGTGGCGGTTATCGCGGACAAGTTGCTTCAGGCGGCGCGTTTGAAGATTCAAAAATATTCCCAATTCTGAGGGAGCGAGCTTTTTGTCGACGCCAGTAATGCTGATTATATTGTCAATCGCGTTGACTGTTGTTCTCGCGAGCTTCGCGAAAACTGCGGACAAGCCGAGTAAGAGTGCTGAGGAGCCTACGATGACCGAAGCCGCGGAATCAAGATTAGGGTTCTGTCCTAGGCCTAATGTTGCGAGCAGGGCGACGGGCACGAGGAAAATGGGGTAGGCCCCTACGTGAACGGAAAACACAATCAGCGCGGCCGCCGTAACCGCTAAAATGATTCCGGATAGTAATAAGGCAGGACCGATCGGAAGCTGAGGTCCGAGTGCAAAGATCACGATGCCCCAAATGGCTCCAAACGTAAGCGCTACTGCCCAGTTCGTGATGAAACCCGCTGATCCGCGACCGTGAATAGCGGGAACCAGCCCATGGGAAATCCCCATGTACAAAAACGCGTTAAGAATGCAAAAAATCAACCACGTCATTAAAGTTGCGGATGTCGCGTGATCCCAGCCAACGACGGCACAGGCAAGCGCGGCAATAATGTTGGTTGCGGCCCACCAGGAACTAGCGTGACGCACATAGCACTGACTCATAGTTCCGTTGCCAATGCGCATCGAACCATTGTGTCCCGCGCGCGCCATGCGCTCGTGTGGAATCTTCGAAGTTGAAACGTTCCTGGAGCCGCGAACATCTTCTGGAGTTATTGGTTTGTTGCTAATCAATGTGGGTCTCTCTCGGACTACCGTTTCGTTCAACTTATTCATTGGCATGGATTGCTTGCCAAATGGCATCTGTGAACGAAGAGGTTAGTCTCTAAGCGATTAATTAGCTCCCGCGTTGCTGTGATGAGTTTCACATGGTCAATTTGCGGGGCGTGACGTCAGTCACAAACACTAACTTTGAATGTTAAAGATTACGATCTTTGCCCGACTGGCTCACCGATGAGCAGATATCGCCTCGTTTGCATCTGGCGAGAGTGAGCGAATTTAAACCGAGTGCAGATTGCGAACTTGACCCAAAAATGCGCGATTAGCCTCGGTTTCCTGGCTTTCTAACGGACGCTACTTTAGCGCCCGTTGCGCGCCGACTCTCAAGCGCAACGCGTTGAGTTTAATGAATCCTTCAGCGTCGGCTTGATTGTACGATCCCGCGTCATCTTCGAAAGTTGCAAGTTGACCAGAGAACAGACTGTCCGCATTAGATTGTCTGCCGAGGACCATTACGTTTCCTTTGTACAAAGATAACCGCACCGAGCCATTAACTCGCTGCTGCGAGTCATCGATCAGTCGTTGGAGCAGTTCGCGTTCTGGACTCCACCAATAACCGTTGTAGATGAGCGACGCATAGCGTGGCATCAGTTCGTCTTTGAGGTGCGCAACTTCGCGGTCTAAAGTTAACGATTCAATCGCACGGTGCGCTTTGAGCATGATTGTTCCGCCCGGTGTCTCATAGCATCCCCGCGACTTCATGCCGACATATCTATTCTCGACGATGTCCAAACGGCCAATGCCGTGAGATCCGCCGATACTATTTAATGTCGCAAGAACACTCGCCGGACTGTGCGTCTCACCGTCAATGGCTACGATGTCGCCACGTTCGAATTCAAGTTCGACAATTTGCACTTCGTCAGGCGCTTGCTCTGGCGCAACGCTCCAGCGCCACATGCTTTCCTCGGGAGAGGCCCAGGGATCTTCAAGTACGCCGCCTTCGTACGAAATATGGAGCAAGTTCGCATCCATAGAATAGGGTGATTTTTTACCGGCTTGGTATTCGATCGGGATTGCGTGTTGCTCGGCGTAGGCAAGTAATTTCTCTCTCGAGTTTAGGTCCCATTCTCGCCATGGTGCGATAACAGAAATATTAGGCTGCAACGCATAGGCGCCCAGTTCGAACCGCACTTGGTCGTTACCCTTGCCGGTAGCACCGTGCGAAATGGCGTCCGCGTTGGTTTCCCTTGCTATTTCAACCAGTCGTTTCGCGATAAGAGGGCGGGCTATTGATGTGCCTAAAAGATATTCTCCCTCGTAGATGGCATTCGCCCGAAACATCGGATACACGAAATCGGCGACGAATTCATCTTTGAGATCATCGATGTAGATCTCTTTCACAGCCATTTGTTCGGCTTTCGCCCGAGCCGGTTCTAATTCTTCGCCTTGCCCTATATCGGCGGTAAATGTCACGACTTCGCAATCGTATTTGTCTTGCAACCATTTTAGGATGACAGATGTATCGAGTCCGCCGGAGTAAGCGAGAACGACTTTTTTGATAGATTTTGAGGCCATTTCATCGATCGATGCTAGTTGAGGAGGGCGCATTGTGCCTGCCCGGCGCAGGATCGTCCAGATGGCGTGAGTAGCAAAAACACCGAGCCACAGGTGGGGCCGATCCCGATTCGTATAATCTGCAGCGACGCCACCGTTTCTCTACATCGCGGTCGTTATTTTGATTCTAATATCTGTCGAACGTGCGCGAGAAATTCGCTACGCGCTTGCACGTGCGGCCAGTGACCCGCACCGGTGATACTCGTGATGTGCGAGTTAGCGAAGATCGTGCCGATTGTTTCGCGGTGCTGCTCCTGGACACGATCAGACAAAGCGCCGCGCAAAAAATGTGTTTGCCCGCGGAAGCTGCTCGATCGTGTATAGGGTATCGGTCCGACTAAGTCGTCGATTGCGTGTTTGATCCCTTCGATATTGATTTTCCAGAACGGTTGCGAACCCGTTGCAAAGACCAAATTTTGCAAGATGAAACTCCTGATCTCCTCGTTCGGTATGCCATCCACGAGGGCGGCGCTCGCATCGGAACGTCGGCGAATTTGATTCAAATCTAATCGGTCGATTGAGTCGATCAAATCAGTGTATTCATTTGCGTATCCGTTAGGGGCGATATCCACAACGACCAATCGATTCACCAATTGTGGTTCGCTCAACGCTAAGGTCATCGCCACTTTGCCGCCCATACTGTGTCCAATAATTGACGCGTCACCTATAGACAGCCGTCGCAGTAGCATCGCAACGTCGGCAGCCATTGCCGAGTAACTCATCGATCCGATATGAGGTGAGTCACCATGATTCCTTAGATCGATGGAGACCACACGATATTGATCGGACAGCTCAGCGCCAATCGAGCGCCAGTTTCGTAGCGACCCAAAAAGCCCATGTAGGATCGCAACAGGCGGCCCATTGCCGGTCTCTTGAAAATTTAAAGCGACAATCTCATTCATAGGGAAGCACGCCTAAGCGATCTTCGCGGAAAATGTCTGCTGGCCAGATATCGAGTAACACGATGTCTTGCTCGACTCCGAGCATCGTGTCGTAGCGGTCGAAATCTTGTGCGCAAATCCAGGCAAAGTCCGTGTGCTCTTCATTGAGCGTCACGGAGCCGGACATCCATCGGCAGTGGAACAAGTGAATTTCGAATTTGCCGCCAAACAATGTGTCCCGCACGGGCCCCTTGCACTGAAGATCTACAAGTTGGTGATCCTTCCCGATTTCTTCGTCCACCTCGCGCTTCGCGCATTGTGCGGCACTTTCCCCCTCCTCGATGTGTCCGGCAGGGAAGGCCCATTGTCCGGCGCCAATTGATGCGCTCGTCGAGCGTTTCAAGAACAGAAGCCGGCCGTCGCTATCTTCGATCACGCAAATCGAAAATCGCGCTTTAGGTGACAGCATCATTGGAGCGGGCACCGCATGGTAAGGAAGTTTGCGATTAATACGCGAGATCGTCGCAATGTCGCGTGAAATTGTTTGGAACCACGCGCCGGCCACCACAAGTAGCGCAGATTATTCGCCGGATCTCTCACTGTCCGCTGGAGACCATTGCGCGCAAAACGAGATGCTGGACATTGGTCCGCAGTGTCTCAAAGTAAGATATGCCGAATATCGCCCAACACCGTTGCAAGGTAGGATGTGAATTGAGCCCCGGCAACGCCATCGATAACCCGATGATCGTAGGACAGCGCCAAGGGGAGCATCAGCCGAGGGACAAATTCTCCGTGTTGATAAATGGGTTTAATTGCGGATCGCGAGACACCTAATATCGCAACTTCAGGAACATTAATGATCGGCGTGAAGGCAGTGCCGCCAAAGCCCCCAAGACTTGAGATTGTAAAACATCCACCTTGCATATCCGCAGGGGTTAGTTTTCGATTCCGGGCCTTTTCGCCAAGTGCACCGAGCTCCCCGGCCAATTCGTATAATCCTTTTGTATCGGCTTGTTGAACGACCGGCACAACCAAACCGCGATCCGTATTGACCGCAATTCCCACATTAAAATATTTCTTATGAATGATCGATTCGCCATCGCTTGATAAAGACGCATTGAAGTCTGGGAACTTCTTTAGCCCAACCACGACCGCTTTTATGAGAAACGCGAGCATCGTGAGTTTCACATCGTGCGCTTTAGCGTCTTCGGCCTTAGATTTTCTAAACGCCTCAAGTTCTGTAATGTCGGCTTCGTCGAACTGCGTGACATGCGGAGCGCTTAGCCAACTCCGATGTAAATTTTGTCCAGTCAAGCGCTTGATCTTGCTGAGCGGCAGCGTCTCAACGGGCCCGAATTTCGAGAAGTCTATTTTCGGAGCCGCGATCATCGGTAGTCCGCCGGCCGACGATTTCGGACCGTCTTTTAGTGCGGATTTTACGAACGCCTGGACGTCTGATTTAACAATACGCCCTTTTCGACCGGAACCTTGCACCGCGTTAATGTCGACGCCAAGCTCCCGCGCAAATTTACGAATACTTGGGCTCGCATAGGCGTTTTTCGACGTTTCTGCCGCCGCTGGGGCTATTTCCTTGCTCGCGGCAACCGGACTCGGATCGGGTGATAGCGGCGTCTGAACCGCACTTTGTGTCGATGCCGTAGTAAGCGCGCTTGGCGCCGGCGGATCGGACTGTTCGCCACTCGGCGTAAACATAATAATGACGTGGCCTTCAGCAACTTTGTCGCCAACAGCAACCAAAATCAGTTCGACCCTGCCGGCACTAGGCGCGGGGATGTCCATGGTCGCCTTGTCACTTTCTAACGTTAGGAGCGGATCCTCAAGTGCAACGACATCGCCCGGTTTAACCAAAATTTCGATCACATCGACGGATTCGAAATCGCCAATATCAGGAACCGCAACGGGAATTGTCACGGGTGCCGCGGAGGTACTCTTCGGTACGTCAATCGGCGCCTGCGTTTGCGCTATTGGGGCTGGCGATTGGGAAGATGCCGGTGGTGCTGGCGTCTCTTCACCTTGCGCGGATGCGATAACTACGAGCGCCGAGCCCTCGGCAATTTTATCTCCGAGCGATACAAGAATTTCAACGATTTGACCTGCTTGAGGCGCAGGGATGTCCATCGTCGCTTTGTCGCTTTCTAAGGTAACGAGTGGGTCTTCGACGCCGACTTGATCACCGACCGCGACTAGAATCTCGATAACTTCCACTTCTTCGAAGTCACCGATATCGGGAACAGCAACTGAGATATTTGTACTCATACGTTTACCACGCGGCGCCTCTGGTTAAACCGTTACCGGATTAGGTTTATTGGGATCGATATCTAATTTTGCAATCGCCGATTTTAAAGCGTCAGCATCCATCGCGCCGTCGTCCGCAAGCGAGGTCAGCGCAGCTAGACAGATATAGTCGCAATTAACTTCGAAGAATTCACGCAAACGTTCTCGACTATCCGAACGCCCGAAGCCATCGGTCCCCAAGGTCCGATAACGTTGTGGAACGAATTGGCGAATTTGATCCGCGTAGGCCTTCATGTAGTCGGTTGTGGCGACTACCGGCCCCGCTTCATCTGCAAGTGAGTCTTCCACGAAACTTACCCGGCGCACGTTGCTTGGATTCAACATATTCCAGCGCTCGCAGTCTAAGCCCTCGCGACGTAATTCGTTAAAGCTTGTAACGCTCCAAATGTTCGATGCGATGCCGAATTCCTGCTCTAGACGTTCGGCAGCAGCGATCACTTCGCGCAGTATCGTGCCACTGCCAAGCAATTGCACTTGCGCATTCGCGCGCCGCTGTAGGCAATACATTCCCTTCACGATGCCATCGGCGACTCCCTCGGGCATCTCCGGCTGCACGTAAGTTTCGTTCATCACCGCGATGTAATAGAAAACGTTCTCTTGTCGCGCAAACATCCGTTCCATTCCGTCGTGAACGATGACGGCAAGCTCGTACGCATAGGTTGGATCGTAGGAAATGCAATTTGGGATTGTCGCAGCTAGTAGATGACTGTGCCCATCTTGATGTTGCAATCCTTCACCGGCCAATGTCGTCCGCCCAGCGGTGCCGCCTAATAAGAAACCGCGCGCTTGCATATCTCCCGCCGCCCACGCGAGATCCCCAATCCGCTGAAAACCGAACATTGAGTAATAAATGTAGAACGGAATCATCTGCAGATTGTGGTTAGTGTATGAAGTAGCCGCCGCGATCCAGGAGCACATTGCCCCTGCTTCATTAATACCTTCTTCGAGAATTTGGCCTTTCTTATCCTCGCGGTAGTACATCACTTGGTCGTGATCGACAGGTTCGTAAAGCTGGCCAACCGATGAGTAGATGCCAAGTTGCCGAAACATGCCTTCCATGCCGAAGGTTCTAGCTTCGTCTGGAATAATCGGCACTACCCTTGGACCGATCTCTTTGTCTCTAGTTAGGGCCGTTAACAAGCGCACAAATGCCATGGTTGTTGAAATTTTCCGCTCGCCCGTCCCTTTGAGCATGTTGTCGAATATGCTGATGTCGGGAATTTTCAGTGCTTCAGCTGAATTCCTTCGCTGCGGTACGAAGCCACCCATCGCACTGGTACGCTCGCGCAGATAAATCATTTCCGGAGAGTCTTCTGCCGGTTTGTAGAACGGTGCGTCGGCGATTTCTTCGTCGGAGATAGGGATATTAAATTGATCGCGAAAATGCTTCAGGGCGTCCTCACCCATTTTCTTCTGCGAGTGCGTGATATTTTTGCCCTCGCCAGCCTCACCCATGCCGTAGCCTTTGACGGTCTTGCATAAAATCACCGTCGGTTTGCCAGACGCCGTCATTGCCTGCGCATAGGCTGCGTAAACCTTGTGGGGATCGTGGCCGCCGCGATTGAGTCGCCAAATATCCTCGTCACTCATATTAGCGACCATCGCTTTGAGCTCTGGATATTTACCGAAAAAATGTTCGCGGACATAGGCACCATTGAAGGCTTTGTAGTTCTGATATTCGCCATCAACGGCCTCTTCCATTCGCTTGACCAACAGGCCGTTAGTATCGCGGGCGAATAAGGGATCCCAATACGAGCCCCAGATAACTTTAATTACATTCCAACCGGCACCGCGGAAATCCGATTCAAGTTCTTGGATAATCTTTCCGTTGCCACGCACAGGACCATCCAAGCGTTGCAAATTGCAGTTAATGACGAAAATGAGGTTGTCTAGATTCTCCCGCGCCGCCAGAGAGGCTGCGCCGAAGGCCTCGGGTTCGTCCATCTCCCCGTCGCCCATAAAAGCCCAAACTTTTCTGTTTCCGGTGTTGCTCAAATCTCTGTTTTCGAGATAGCGCATGAAGCGCGCTTGATAAATGGCCATGATCGGGCCGAGGCCCATCGAGACGGTAGGAAACTGCCAGAACTTCGGCATAAGCCAGGGGTGAGGGTAAGAAGTAATGCCTTTGCCGCCGATATCTTGACGAAAATTGTCGAGTTCTTCCTCCGACAACAAGCCGAGCAAATAGGCGCGGGCGTAAATGCCGGGCGCGCAATGGCCCTGAAAGAAAACCAACTCGCCGCCGTGATCTTCACTCGGCGCGTGCCAAAAGTGGTTGTATCCCGTTTCGTACAATGTCGCCGCCGAGGCGTAACTCGCAATGTGACCGCCAAGTTCCGAGTTTTTGCGGTTCGCTTTCACCACCATGGCCATCGCGTTCCAACGGTTGATCGAACGAATGCGCCATTCAAGCGCGGGATCGCCTGGTGTGTATTGCTCTTTGTCCGCAGGAATGGTGTTGATGTAAGCGGTATTCGCTGAATAGGGGAGATAGGCCCCTGAGGCTCGGGCCCTAGCAATCAGTTGTTCGAGCATGAAGTGTGTACGGTCTAAGCCCTCTGCTTCGATCAACGAATCAAGTGCTTCAAGCCATTCTTGGGTTTCTTGGGGATCTATATCTGGAGTCGCTGACATCGTTTTCCCTTATCAAGGTTACTGGCGTTAATTGCGGTGCACAACCACGGTAGTCGTTGTCTTTGTGGGCCTGGCACCGCCGATCTTTAGCGACATCTTATGCTACTTAGAATCCAATTTCCTTCAAGCATTAAACGCGAGAATAGGCGTAATATTTAGGCCTATCGACCCGTATTGTTCGCTCGCTCTGCAAGTTCAGTCGAACGAGATAGTGTTTATAGCTGGAGTTAGCGAGCGAGCGGCGCTGCTCATGACCCGTCATTTTGTGCCCGACAAGGAACCTCGCGCTCGCATTGCAAGCCGTTGTCGTAAATGAACTGAATAAACTGCGATCCAGGGACGAATCGCTCTCGCAAATCGGCGACTCCCGAGCCACGGTCAATCTCTGCCAGAAAACAATCAGTCGACTCCCCTTCGGTCCGACAGGCAAGCGTGAGCGGGCGGACGAATTCGGAATTTGTCTTCAGCTGATAAACGCTTCCATTTCTCTCCCAAGATTTGACGAATCGCTGTCCAGAACAATCGCAGGATAGATATCGGTCCGCGAACTCGATTAGTTTACCGACCGTAATGCGTGGCGAGTCACTCTTCGCTGGAGCGTTAACTAGACGAGCGGTTAACAGCTCTCGTGGCGTAAGCTGAGAATCGACAGGTGCTACGACAACCTCTGGCTTGCGGATCGAAGGTAGGCGCTTGACGAAATCCGGTTTGCTACACCCAATGAGAGACGCTGCCACTGTTATCCAGACCAACGCCCTAAGTAATCGATTGAGTGGAATTGAAACGAAAGGTCGAAACAAATGCATAATTGAGAGGCCGAATATTTTTAATCAGTAGATTCTTGTTGGAATTTGAATTTTTCACGCTCAAATTGAATTTTCGCGATAATCAAATCGAGAATTGTGTGGACGCGCTTTTCAAGCTTGCGGCGTTTGTTGTAGTCGGCTGGCGCAAAGTAATCAATTCGATTTGCGTTTGCGAGGTCCCGGCACACGGCAACTGACGCTTTGTTAGTAGGGTGATGTACTGCGACCGCGAAACCGCCATAGTTTTTCACTACCGTCATGCACGGAACATCCGTCAGCCCATCACCTATGTAAAGCATGTTTTCGAATGGGATGGGGCGTTCCGGCTCAGGCATGTATTCGTTGATGGATTCGCCAGAGCGTTCGCGGCCTTTGTTGATTCTGAATAAATACTGAGTTTTGCTTGTGTCGTTTATGACAATTGTCGGGAAGCACGCTGCTTCATGATGATTAAAAAAATACTCAGAGGCATAAATCCGTTCGAATTTCGACTTAATGCTCACGCCCTCGAGTATCTCTCCAAGTCCCGCAGAAATTATGTAGTGGCGAACTTGAACTTTACCGTGTGATTTGTCTTCGACGTACTGATTGATTCGATCGAACCAAGTCTCAACGCCGGGGTAATACACAATATTCGCGGCCAATTTTCGCAAAGCGTCGCGTGATAAGTGCTTTTTATTCTGATCGATTTTTTCGACCAAAAGCCTCATATAGGTCAGGATGCTATCGCCGCCGGTGCGTGCTACTTCCGCGTTTACTTCGGCCCAGAATTCGTCGCCACTGATGCCAAGTTCCGGCAAGACGGTGTATTCCTGCATCGGCTGCGGCGTTAGCGTGCCGTCGAAGTCGTACACCATTGCAAGCGTATTGCGAGAAAAGCGCTTTTTGAGTTCTTTAGTCATGATCATTTCAACGCTCGGGCAGGGCTAACGAGAATCATCAAACGGTAGCCAATTGGTCTCGGTAACTTCGCAAAATATCTTCGTTGAAGCAAGCGAACACGATTTGATCAAAAGGACACCCTGTTTTAATTTCGTCTAATACGGTTCTTAAAGCCACTTTCGTCGCCATTTCGAACGGATAACCATAAACTCCGCAACTAATTGCCGGGAACGCGATAGTTTTAAGTTTATATTCACGAGCAAGCGTAAGACATTCCCGATAGCAACGGCTTAACAGCGCATCTTCACCCGCGTTGCCGCCCGCCCAAATAGGTCCAACCGTGTGAATGATGTGTTTGGCTTTTAAGTCGAATCCAGGGGTGATTTTAGCAGCCCCAGTGGCACAGCCACCTAATTGTCGGCAGCGCGCCAGTAATTCGGGTCCGGCCGCACGATGAATTGCACCATCGACGCCGCCGCCACCTAATAGCGAATTATTTGCTGCGTTCACGATAACATCGACTGGCAAGGACGTGATATCGACAAGCAGGGCCGCGATCTTATCGCGTGTGTTAGGACGGCTGATCACTGCGTGATATCTGTAGTTAAGCGGTGGTTACTTCAATATCTTTAGTCGAATTCGATTTTGAAAACCGTCACTCACTGGCGTGGGGGGCGGCACGATGTTCGACAATAGGCTTCCATCGATTCTCTTCGAGTACGAACGTCATCGACTCGGATCCGCCAAGCGGCGAAGTCCAGGATGCTGGGGCCTTGTGGCCCTGGATATTTTCGCTCACAAACTCTGCCGTCCTGGCCGTGTGTGCGCAGCTTGATCATTTTTGGGGATGCGCGTTCGACCCCAGTCATTAAGGCAATGAAAAACTCGCGCGGTCCTATGTTCGGTAAAACGTGTTCCGAAATATTGAATTTCGCCTGCATTACTTCGCGGTATTTCGCGTCTTGCTTAACGTGTGAGAGCACGCGCATCGTACCTTGCCGAGGATCTTCGGACATCGTATCCCACAGCGTCCCGTAGTCACGCTCGGCGTATGCGCTCATGGCGCGTTCCCCGGCGGATCGAGGAGAATCCGCTCCGAACTTATCGCCGGCGGCAATCGATACAAGGCATAAACAACAGATAGTGCGAAATAACCGCCTGGTCACGAGGGCGACCGGTAACTTCATTCCCGCTTGGATTCAGGTGGCGTAGTCAATCGCCATTGACCATTGATTCGCTAGAGGTGGACATCAGACTGATGTGTACCCTTTCGATGTTTTTCAGAGTACGTCGTTTTGGCTACTGCTCGGTCGCCATCAATTGCTGTGATTTCGACGTGTTCTACATCTACATCTACATTTTCATTGAGCCGTTGGTTACTTTCCGCCCGTTCTTTCGCCATCGCCTCAAATTCAGCGGGACCGGATATTTCGCGCAGCAGCGCTTCATTCTTCGATTGCTGCCCATATACGAAGGCCTCGGCGGTATCCGCAGCTTGTTGTTCAATTGAATCTTTCGCTGCAAGTTCGGTAGTCACGCAAAGTACGCAGCTGAACAGGAGGTAGTAGCGTTTCTTATATTTGCTCAAATTAAGCACTCTGAAGCCTGACTGTTTTTCGTTATACCCACTGATGAGCGTCTCTATTCACAACGATGAGCGCGTCGATCGATGACTATTCGCTACTTCACAGCATAGGTCTGAACTTAACATTGAAGTAACTCCAATATATGTCCCGTCGCGTCGTCAATTGAAGCAAAGATCCCGTTAGCGCGTGCGGTGGTCTGTTCATCAGGTGGTTTCAGATCGGGGATCATAATGGTGTACATATTCGCAGCTGCAGCTGAACTGACGCCTACTTTCGAATCTTCAAGTGCAATACAGTGCTCTGCCGACGTCGCGATCGCCTGTGCCGCTTTAACGTAGATGTCCGGTGCCGGCTTACCGTTTTCTACCTCGTCTCCGCCAATCAGATAATCAAAATGATGATTTATCTCGGCAAGTTTGAGCGAATGGCGAGCGCGTTCGTGCGGAGTAGAGGTTGCGATCGCGTAGGGCACGCCCTTTTGATTCAATAAGCCGATCAGGTCTAGGACTCCGCTTTTCACCGGGATTCCGTGACAGTCCACATGCGAGCGCCAGTGTTGCTCGAAGCTAACCCTGAAATCGTCTAGCGGGAAGTCTTCCCCGAATGCCGCCACGATGCCGCGTGCTACTTCGACGTTTGGTAAGCCAATTAAGTTAAGATACAGCTCGTCAGTGAAACACTGGTCAAACTCACTGGCTGCCTTTTTAGCGACCAACTTAAACACCGGTTCTGAATCAATAAGCGTACCGTCAAGGTCGAATATAACGGCTGAGAATTTCGAATCCGGTTTGTTCATCTGAGACACAATTTCACCAACACAATGGAGACCTTCAAAGGACGCCGAAAAAACTACAAGGTCATCCCGGCGTCACCAGGGACTAAAACTGAACGCAAGTATCGAGTGTAGCTCAAAGCGGAATTCCATAGGGCGTGTCAGCCAGACCGGCGATAATTGAGCTTCATCGTTTGTCCTCACGCTTCTAACTAAGGAGACAGCGTCACTTTTGTTATTTCGAGCAACTCGAAGAGTTCGCCGATATCGTGCGATCGCGCAATTGAGCTGATGTGGAGGCTTTGAACAAAGCCCTCATCAACCGCGCGATTGAACGCCTCTAACAGGGCATCGAAATAATTGTTGATATTCAGCACGCCTATCGGTGCGTTAACTCGGTCTAGTTGACGCCAGGTCATTATCTCTAGCAATTCGTCGAAAGTTCCGATGCCCCCTGGTAGCGCGATGAAAGCGTCGCTCAAGTCGATCATGGTGGCCTTACGCTGGAATAAATCTTCTACGATTATCGTCTCAGTAAGACCGCCTTGAAGAACTTCGTCGTGGGCAAGAAAACCCGGAATGACGCCGATTACCTCAGCGCCTCGGGCGAGAGCACTTTGCGCGACACATCCCATTAGTCCGACTTTGCCACCGCCGTAGACTAACGAATGGCCCCCGTCGGCGATCGCGAGCCCGAGTTCGGTGGCGGACGCTGCGTAGTTCAAATTAACGCCGAGCTGTGCGCCCGCGAAAACGCAAATTCTAGTCACGGGAAGTCCCTTCAGGCGTTTGTTCGGGAGATGTAATCCAGAGTAGAAATCCGCTCACAACCGCCCAAGTTCCGTCGCTTTGTTGGGCTAAATTAAGGGCCCGACCCGAGCCGCATTCGGCACCGCATTCGAATTCAACGTAGACAAGCGCTGTTTTTGTCGTCTCGTCGATTCCCGGTCGGGATACTCGTATGATGCCCGCGGCGTCCGGAAATTGCCGACGGAACTGCTGCCAGTTAATCGTTGGGTCCTCATTGTTGAAAATTTCAGATCGACGACTTGTTTCAAGGAGTTGGTAGGTTGCCTTCGTTTTTAGTTCTGTTTGTAGCGTGTAGGAGCGGCGATTCAGACGCAAGGATTCGCGTAGTGCCTTCACCGTCGCGCCAAGTTCTTCGGCGAGCGTCGTGTGATCACGATCCGCGCCGTCGACGCGGAAGTCACCGCCGGCGGTTGCGACGTCAATTATGATTTCGTCGTTTGCCTCACCCGTACCGTGATTCAGGGCCGCAGAAATAATCTGATATTCGATATCGTAAAATTTTGAACCGGCGGCGAAAGTCGTGGCGCAAGCGAGCGTCAGCAGACCAATGGCCACTAAACGAACGGGCCGAAGATAGCTGTCAATGTTCATCAAATTGAGCCTTGATTCCTAATTAGCCCAATGGCGAATCGCGCGCTATTGGGAATGAACCGGGCCCGTCGGAGCCATCCGGGGCTACAGCGTGAAGTTTTATTCATCGCAAATTCATATCCCTAACGATGGTCGCTGCAATCTCTTCGATCGAAATGGTAGTCGTATCTAGAAACGGAATATTCTCATCGCGAAACAAGGTTTCGGCCTGCGCTACTTCAGAACGGCATTGCGATAATGTCGAATAGACGCCCTCGGAACGACGTTGCTGACGGATTCGGCTCAATTGTTCCGGGACAATGGTGAGGCCGTAGATCTTATCGCGGCATATTTCGAGAATTTTCGGTAGCCCACGCTGGCCAAAATCATCGTCGGTGACCGGATAATTCGCTGCGGCGAGCGAATAGTGCATGGCTAAGTACAAACACGTTGGGGTTTTCCCGCAGCGCGATACGCCGACAAGTACGACGTCGGACACGTCGATGTCTCGTGGGCTTAGTCCGTCGTCGTGACTCAATGTGAAATTCAACGCGGCCAAACGTCGCTCGTAGTCCGCGCCGTCTCCGATTCCATGCATGCGCCCCGCCGTGTGAGAAGATACGGTGCCGAGTGCGTCTTCCAACGGTTCAATGAATGTGCCAAACAAGTCGAAGACATATTTATTGCTAGATGAGATCACAAATTGTGTCGCCGGATCCGTCAGGGTGCTGAACACCAGCGGCTCTACCCCATCTAACTCGAATGCGCCGCGGATGGCTGCCGCGGCTTTTTCTGCGGCTAACTGGTTGGTCACGAAAGGCACATTCGTGATGCGAAATTCCGTTCCTGGGAACTGCGTCAATAAACTGCGCCCGAGCGTCTCAGCCGTAATTCCTGTGCGGTCGGAAACAAAAAAGACTCGGCGGCTCTTGGCACTCATGTCCGATTGACTACCCATGCGCAAATCGCGCCGATCTGAATCATGTTATCCATGCACCTTAGGTTGGTCCCCACCATGATGTCTCCGTTTAATTTCGCTATGAGTCCACGTTCGGCGGACGTCGGTTACAATACGGCAGCGCATCTCCCAATTGTATATGTAGGTACTTGAATGACGGATTATATCGTTTCTTTTGATCAAATCGGTATGGCGGATCTGGAGCGGGTGGGCGGCAAGAATGCTTCGCTCGGAGAAATGATTCGACATCTGAGCACCGCTGGTGTCAGCGTCCCGGGCGGATTTGCTACTACCGTTGCGGCTTACCGACAGTTTCTCACGCATGGCGATTTGGGAAAGAAAATCGAACGACGCTTAATCCAAATCAACGTGGACGACATTGGTGCCCTGACATTAGCAGGTAAGGATATCCGTGGATGGATCATGGAAACGGCATTGCCCAGTGAGCTAGAGGCGGCGGTCACCGCGGCCTACGCGCGGATGCGCGATGGAGAAACACAGGATTTTTCGGTTGCTGTTAGATCGTCAGCAACGGCCGAAGATTTACCGACGGCGTCATTCGCAGGACAACAAGAAACCTATCTGAATGTCCGCAACATCGATGAAGTCATCTTACGAATCAAAGACGTCTATGCATCGTTGTTCAACGATCGGGCGATTTCGTATCGCGTGCACCAGGGATTCAATCACGATCAAGTCGCCATATCGGCTGGGATCCAGCGAATGGTGCGCAGCGACCTCGGCGCGAGCGGTGTTTTATTTACCTTAGACACCGAGTCCGGATTCCGCGACGTTGTTTTTATTACTTCCAGCTACGGCCTGGGCGAACTTGTCGTGCAAGGGTCAGTAAACCCAGATGAATTCTACGTTTACAAACCGGCGCTGGCCAAAAAGCGTCCAGCGATATTGCGTCGTAACGTGGGTAGTAAGCACGTCCGGATGGGGTACGGCGCGCAGTCCTCGGACAAACGGGTCGTCACACATGCAGTGGATCCGGCAGATAGTCTGCGCTTTTCAATCGACGATTCAGAAATCGAGGAGCTTGCCCGAATCGCGGTCGCGATCGAAGCGCATTACGGTCGACCGATGGACGTTGAATGGGCTAAAGACGGAGAGTCTGGGAAGCTTTATGTCGTGCAAGCACGACCCGAAACAGTTCAAAGCCACGGAAGCAACATTATTGAGCGCTACGAACTGCATGGTGCAGGAACAGTGCTGAGCGAAGGCCGAAGCATTGGGCAGCGTATCGGCGCCGGCAGCGCCGTCGTGATGTCTGACATTACGGATATGGATCAGTTGCGTGATGGCGACGTGCTAGTAACCGATATGACCGACCCCGATTGGGAGCCCGTCATGAAACGAGCGGCCGCGATCGTAACAAACCGCGGGGGGCGCACCTGTCACGCCGCCATTATCGCTCGAGAGCTCGGTGTGCCGGCGGTCGTGGGGTGCGGTGATGCCACACGTGAAATTCAACACGGAGCCGAGGTAACAGTTTCCTGTGCAGAAGGTGACACGGGATTCATTTATGCGGGAAAGCTCGATTTTTCTCGACATGAAATAAAACTTGATGCGATGCCCGAAGTGCCGGTCAATATCATGATGAATGTGGGAAACCCCGATCGCGCGTTTGCGTTTTCGAAACTCCCGAACCGGGGAGTGGGGTTAGCCCGCCTCGAATTCATTATCAACCGCATGATAGGAATTCATCCGCGTGCGTTACTTGAATATGATGGATTGGATGCTGCGTTGCGCAGCCAAATAGATCCATTAATTGCCGCGTATCGATCGCCGAGGGAATTTTTCGTTACTCGTCTGGTGGAAGGCATTGCTACCCTATGTGCGGCGTTTGCTCCGCAACCGGTAATCGTGCGTCTATCAGATTTTAAATCGAACGAATACGCGAATTTAATCGCAGGCTCACTTTATGAACCCAAGGAAGAAAACCCCATGCTCGGTTTTCGCGGTGCCTCGAGATATATTTCGACATCGTTCCGCGCATGTTTCGAGATGGAATGCGAAGCGTTACGATTCGTCCGGGACACAATGGGACTCGCGAACCTGGAAATAATGGTGCCCTTCGTTCGGACAGTGGACGAAGCGAAACAAGTAACGGAACTTCTTGGCGCGTGCGGCCTTAAGCGCGGCGACAATGGTCTGCGGGTCATCATGATGTGCGAACTGCCTTCAAACGCGTTGCTGGCCGAAGATTTCCTGGAATATTTCGACGGCTTTTCGATCGGTTCTAATGATCTAACGCAATTAACGCTCGGCCTCGATCGGGATTCCGGACTGGTTGCCGGCGCATTTGACGAGCGAAATGACGCAGTGAAGGCTTTGATGAGCCAAGCGATTACGGCGTGCAAGAAGGCAGGAAAGTATGTTGGTATTTGCGGTCAAGGGCCCTCCGATCACGCGGATCTGGCGGCTTGGCTTTTGGCGCAAGGAATAGACAGTATCTCTCTAAATCCAGATACCGTGGTTGAAACATGGATTAGCTTGGCTGACGGTAAATAGCCCGAGACGGCGGTTAATTCTAACGCACGGCTCGTGCTTAGAGACGCGCAAGCTGCTCTTCCAACATGATTCGTTCCAACTCGGGCACGACGCTATCGTCTAAGCGCAGTTTGATTAAATCTTTGGGGATAAACCCTTTGATAATTAATCGACGCTTTTCTTCTGGCAGTATATTGTCGCGAAAAAATATGTCGCCGATAGGAATCAGTCGCGCTTGGATGATCATCGACACCTCGTTTAAGAGTGCGCGAAACCCACTGTGGGTTTTGTCGAGACGTTGTTCGGCGAAATCTATTTGAGCAACCCCATCGCTGTAGATTGCGCGCATCTCCTTCTTGTAGCGTTCGATAACTATCGAATTAACCGTCGCTTCGATCCGATTTTCAATTTGTGAAAGTCGCGCGGCTAATAAGTACTGCATTATCGACAGGATCTTGGGGTCATTTGGAACGTAACTGTAAATCGCCAATACGTCTTTGATACCGAGTCGATCGTAGATGTCGTTACTAAAAAAATGGTTGCGCTGTTTGGCGAGGTCTTCGTATGAATCAAAACCGATTATTGAGATGACATCTGGGAGATCTTGGATATGCCGATTAAACCCCAATGCGCACACGAGCTGCGCGTGGGTCAAGCGTAGATTTCTCGCGTACTCCTGAGGATTGCTGGCTGATCGCCCGCTGCCATTCGTGCTCGATTTATACAGCAATTTCAATAGGCTTTCGCCAGATGAAGTTAATATCTCCTGAAAAATCGTCATGGTCAGGATGCAAGTCCGAGATTCGAGTGGAACATGATATCACTCGTTTTTGGTGCGTCCCTAAACGGCTTCAATTGGATGTCGAGGCATTGTTCGAAAGTGCTTGAACGCTTCCGAAGCGCCGGATCCAAGGCTTATCCGTTCGCAGGTTAGGTTGCAGCGCGTTGAGATACGAAACGGCATCAAGATACGTTTCGAAGGAACCGATTAACGCTAGAAACCGAATTTGACCGTCGTGGTTAATTTCAAGATAGCCGCGATCAACGTCGTCATCGGCGTAACGATCCAGTATGTCGATCGTCCCGCGCTGCGATGCCCCTGTGGCGACTTGTAGTACGAAACGATCCGCTGCCTGCCCAAGAACCCATTCAGATCCGTGAATCTGACGCGAAGGTCCTGCGGATTCCTCGATCGACCGTGCAGCGAGTCTTTGCAGCGCGTCACGCGCAACTTGAAGGTCGGCCGCTGTCGCGGCCCGCTGGTACCATTCGGCAGCTTTGGTTAGGTCGACATAAGTACCTAGGCCGTGTTCGTGCATCGCTCCCAAGTTGTATGCGGCGAACGCCAATCGTGCTTCTGCGGCAGTCTCGAAATGTGTGTATGCGGCGGCATAATCATGGCCCTCGACGCGCAGGACGCCGAGAGCGAAGTGGGCTTCAGGTGAGCCGCTTTCCGCGGCCTGCGAAAACCAGTGTTTAGCTGCGTCTAAGTCGATCTTGTGGCCATGACCTTTAGCGAATGCGAGACCAACATTAAACGCAGCCGCTGCTGAGCCGTTCTCGGCAGCCTTTGTCCACCAACTAACGGCCTCGACATAATCGCGTTGCACGTCGCCGCCCAGGTAGTAACGGTTGCCAAGCTCCAATGCAGCTTCTGGTAATCCGGAATTTGCGGCGTCGCGCAGGAGATCGATCGCTGGCATAGGGTAGGTTTCCGACAACTCCCCTGATTCGATAAGGGCACTTAGTGCCGCTTTGGCACGCACATCGCCGGATGCTGCGAGGTGATTCAAGATCTTCGCGGCGCTGTCATAGTCGAGGCGTTGGAGGGCCCCGAGGGCAGATTCAAGGCTCTTGTTCGCATGCACGTAACTGCCCCAACCACCGCCCAGGCTTAGGACAATTAATATCCCGGCAATAAGTTCAGCCCGCGTTCTGCGGTTAGATTTATTGCGCTTTGGTACAGTTGGGTCCTTCATGTGTTGGCGTATTAACAAAAGTGCTGACAGGGCGAGCATGAAAGATACCATTTGGCGCGGGTCTTAGTAATCCAAGTAACGCTGATTTCAAATTGTTGTCGTCCAACCACGCGCCCCGTTCGGATGGTGAAATCAACACCGGCATGCGCGTATGTAGTGGGACGAGGTCATCATTCGAAGGACATGTGATGATTGAGCAGGATTCGTACGCCGGCGTATCATCACCTACCCACGATTCCCACAGACCGGCAAATGTAAACGGTTGGCCGCTTTCGTTCGTGATGTAATAAGGTTGCTTAGCATCTCCACGCTTGATCCATTCGTAGTATCCGTCAGTAATGACGAGACAGCGACGGATGCGAAAAGCATTTCGGAACGACGGCTTTTCGGCGACCGTCTCGGCGCGCGCGTTGATCATTTTGGATCCGCTTTTCTTGTCCTTGGACCACGCGGGGACGAGACCCCAGTGCAGCTGTTTGGCAGAACTCGTTCCATTGGTCTGCACGAGCACGGGCACGCGTTGAGTGGGCGCAATGTTGTATCTCGGCAGCCAGCTTGCGAGGTCACTTACGCCAAATTCATCGGCAAGGTCTTGTCCGGTCGTCGCAAGTGTGTAGCGGCCGCACATGTCAAATTGAGTTCGTCATTGAGATCGTTTTTAACGCCGTATTTAGTCGTTAACTGCGCTCCGTTTGCGCGTCATTTGAAAATCGCATTGAAAAATCGATTGCGCGGATATGTTTAGTCAACGCGCCAACAGACACATAGTCGACACCGATATTTGCGATTGCCCGAAGCCCATCAAAGTCGTAGCCACCAGATGCCTCGAGTTTGATCCGACCAGCGTTCACTCTCACTGCCTCGCTAAGGTCGGCATTCGAGAAATTGTCGAGCAACACGATGTCCGCCTTGGCGGCAATCGCCCGCTCCAGTTCGGGAAGTGATTCAACTTCTATTTCTATGGGCAAATCGGAGAACCGGGAACGCATTTGATTGATCGCGTTTTCAATCGAGCCGGCAGCTTCAATGTGGTTCTCTTTTATCAATATGGCATCGAACAGTCCAATTCGATGGTTCTGTCCACCGCCACACAGGACCGCAAATTTTTGCGCGCTGCGCAAACCTGGAATGGTCTTGCGCGTGTCTAGCAGCACAGTATTCGTCCCGCTGAGGCAAGCGGAGTAATTTCTTGTCTCGGTTGCTGTTGCCGATAAGGTCTGAAGGAAATTTAGCGCCGTTCTTTCGCCGGTCACTAGTGCCCTAGCCGGCCCTTCAAGTTTGCAAACGATTTCGTCGGCTTCGATCGACTCACCATCGGCTCGATGCCATGTAACAACGCAAGTCGGATCAAGCAGATGAAACGCTTGCTCAAACCAGGCGCGACCGCAGATTACCGCACGCTCGCGACACACGACTTCTGCGCTTGCCCAAGCCGTCGTTTTAATTAGCTGGGCTGTAATGTCCCCGTCTCTGACATCTTCGTCCAGGGCGTTGGTAACCACTCGCGTTATATCGTTCGGTAATTTCATTTTCACTTAATCGTTCGCGGTATCGGTGCGTGCCGTGATGCTCTTGTTCATCAAAAATTGCCGCGTTTCCGAAAATACAATGGGGCTCAATAGCGCGAGCGCGACAAGATTAGGAATTGCCATTAAGCCGTTGAATACATCTGCGAAAGCCCAGACGACTTCCAAATTATTTTGCGCACCAACGATTATCGCCCCAATCCACACTGCGCGATAGTAAGAGATTATGGATGTCCCAAATAGAAAAGCCGCACAGCGTTCGCCGTAATAGCTCCAACCGATAATGGTCGTAAACGCGAAGACGGCTAATCCAATCGCAACAATATGTCCGCCAGTCTCGCCGAGAGTCGAGGAGAACGCGAATGCCGACATACTGGCGCCTTGAAATTCTGATTGCCAAGCATCGGTGACGATGAGTACGAGCCCGGTCATGGTGCACACAATGATCGTATCTATGAAGGTACCTAGCATAGCGACCAATCCTTGGCGCGCGGGGCTATTGGTTTTCGCTGCCCCGTGCGCAATCGCGGCACTGCCTAGCCCGGCCTCGTTAGAAAAAATGCCTCGCGCGAAGCCAAACCTAATCGCCATCCAAATTGAAGCACCGAGAAACCCGCCGGTTGCGGCATGGCCGCTAAAAGCGCTACTGATGATCGTAGCGAAGGCACCGGGTACTCGTTCGTAGTTCAAGATCAATATCGTCGAGGCAGCGACGAGGTATCCAACCGCCATTAACGGAACAAGTCGCCCGGCCACGTCGGCGATTCGACGAACTCCACCGATAATCACGATGGCAGCAATAAGCGCTATGATCAGCCCGGTTGCGAGCGTCGGGACATCGTAGGTCGTTGCGAGGACATCCGCTACTGAGTTTGATTGCACCATATTGCCGATACCGAATGCGGCTATCATCCCGAATATTGCAAACAGTCGTGCAAGCCATTGCCAACGAACTCCCAGGCCGTTTTTTATGTAGTACATCGGGCCACCGACGAAATGGCCGTTGCGGTCGACCTGTCGAAACTTCACCGCAAGCAGCGCTTCACTGTATTTCGTGGCCATTCCAACCAGTGCGATAATCCACATCCAAAACAGCGCGCCGGGTCCGCCGAAATAAATTGCCGTGGCGACACCGGCGATATTGCCTGTACCAATTGTTGCGGAAAGCGCGGTCATGAGTGCCTGAAATGGAGAAATTTCGCCGGGCGCGTCTGATGGTGAACGCTGCCACAGGAGCGTCGCGGCGTACGGGAGCTTACGCCACGGTACGGCGCGCAAGCCGATTGTGAGATACACGCCAACCAGGGACAGTAGGGGAATGAGAACGAACTCTCCCCAGATGAATTCGACCAGCGTGTTTAATGCAGATTCAATTTTTTCCAATGGTGTTCTCAACGGTTATTTAGGCGGGTTAGCGCTATCGCGGATCATCGTCAGTAGCGCGCTGGCGCAAAATCAGCGTATCGCCACGTTGGGTAAAATCCAAGCGTTTTAGAAAACTCATCCCAAGTAAGATTTGCTCGCCGGGGAAATTCGGAATGATGCTTGCGTCAACATCGCGTTCCTCAAGATCTCCGACTACTAAGCTGTCGATGCGAGTTGCGTACGCTGTTGTTATTCCGTTAGCGGTCAGCGCTTGAATGGGTGCCCCTCGACTCAAGCCTAGGGAATCCGCTAACTGTTGCGGCACGGCTACAGCTGTTGCCCCGGTGTCAACTAGGAATTCTGCAGTCACGCCGTTCACTGTGCCATTAAACACGTAATGCCCGGCGCGATTTCTCTGTAGCAATATCGAGGCCGTGCTGTCGCTCGGGTTCACAGAGATTGGTGATAGATTCGGATTTCGTTGATGCTCGAGCGCGTCGCCAAACAGACTAGTCAGAAGTATAAGAACAAGTATGCTCGCAACAATATACATAGCGGCACCTAGGCGCCGTGGGCTATTCATTGGCTAGTGGGTTCAATGATCATGCGTGACAGTATCGCGACAATATCAACTGATTTTATGTCGTTTTGGGCGTTCGGGTGGTAATCTACGACACGTAACGTGCTGAACTAATGCGTGTTCAGAGCTACTTTACCGTAATAAGAAGAGTTGGTGCAGATCTATGGGAATCCAAATCGAAAACGAAATTACCTGTCAATCGGTTCGCCCGACGAAATCGGTGCCGAGCCTGATCGATGATGTTGCCGCAGGTTTGTTCTCGTCGCAAAAGCAATTGCCACCGAAATATTTTTACGATGATCGAGGTTCGGAGTTGTTTGATCGTATCTGCGATGAGCCTGAGTATTATCCGACTCGTACCGAGGACGCGCTGTTGCAACAATCTGCGCACGACATCATTGCAACTGTTGAGCCGTCACGAATAATCGAATTTGGCAGCGGGATGTCAAGAAAGATCCGGCATTTATTCGACGCCTGCTCAAAACTTGAATGCTATCCAACTTACATCCCGTTCGACGTTTGTGATGACGTAATGATTAAGAGCGGAGAGCAACTAACAGAAACTTATTCGTGGCTGAATGTTGCGCCATTGTCCGGCGATTACACTGCCGGACTAGGCAATGTTCCGATATCTTCTGGTCGCAATCTACTGATGTTTTTAGGTGGGACAATCGGTAATTTTCCCGAAGAGGAGGCCGCCGCTTTCTTGAGTGAACTGCGCGAACTGATGCGTATCGACGATCAGCTATTAATTGGTGCAGATCGGGTAAAACAACCGGACATATTGCATGCTGCGTATAACGATGTGGCCGGGGTTACTGCCGAATTTAACTTGAACTTACTGGATGTGCTAAACCGAGAGCTTGGGGCCACCTTCGATCGGTCGAGTTTTGAACACTACGCGTTCTACAATCCGGACAAAAATCAGATTGAAATGCATCTAGTGTGCATGCAGGACCAAGAGGTTTGGTTCGAGAAGTTGCAGCGCTCGCTGCAATTTAAGGAAGGTGAGGCCATTAGAACGGAAATTAGTCGGAAATTTACGCGAGAAACGCTGGAAAAATTACTCCGCAGTGCGGGGTTTAAGGTTGTATCCCACTATGAGGCATCGGCCCACCCATTTTCCTTGGTCCTGGCGCGGCCTGCCTAGTTAAGGAAATGATGGGTTGGGAGTCAATATCTCGCTAGATTTGCGATCGGGTTGGTTCCGCGGCGTAGCGGCGCGGGTTTCTCCAAATTTCGACGCGCGCCCTGCGAATTGTCCAATCGACCTTATCGTTATCCATGCGATTAGCCTTCCTCCAGGTCAGTTTGGCGGACACTGCATCGAGCAGTTTTTCCAGAACAAACTGGAACCCGGGGCGCACAGTTTTTTCCTCTCAATTACCGATCTAAAAGTTTCTGCACATTTGCTTATTGAACGGTGCGGCAGCGCACAGCAATTTGTGTCGACCGACGATCGCGCCTGGCATTGCGGCGAATCGGAATTTGGTGGGCGAGGCGCGTGCAACGATTTCGCCGTCGGTATAGAACTCGAAGGCTGCGATGAGCAACATTTCACAACCCCTCAATACGACACACTTGCAAGCATCGTGAGCGAACTTATGTTTTGTTATCCGGCGGTGACCGAGCAACGTATTGTCGGTCATAGCGACATCGCTCCTGAGCGCAAGACCGATCCGGGTCCTTTTTTTGAATGGGCGAGAATGCGAGACGATGTGACGGAATTGAATCGATTGCGTCCGGCGAGGCCCTAATCATGAGTTTTTTAATCATCCTGATCTGCTGTGTGATTGAGCTCACTTTCACGAGTTTCGCCCCGCTTCGCAAATCGAATTGGATCGTCAATTGGCATCGATGGCTTCAGTCGAAACTTGGTTTGGAAAGATTCGTCGGTGCGACTGCCGTGTTGGTCACCATCGCTTTGCCCGTTGCGGCCTTAGCCTACCTATTCGCGTCGTGGTGGATCGATTCACATTTCCTGACGCTATTGGGTGGCGTCACGGTATTGATGTTTTGTTTCGGACCTGACGATACCGGACTTGATATCGAGCGATACGTGCAGGCCTACCGTGATCCAACTGATACGGTCACTTCTCCAAATGACCATAATTTCTTGAATGCCGTTGCAGCCCAAGCTGCCGATCCGGACGGGCCGTTCTTAAGAGCAGTCGCAGTTGCCACGAATGAAAGAATATTTGCTCCGGCCTTTTGGTTCGTAGTCCTCGGGCCACTAGGCGCGCTGGGCTACCGTATGGCTAGTGTATTGGCGCGGAATTTGGGTTCTGGAGAGTCACAACGTGTAGCGGCAGACAGACTGCATCAGATTTTGCTGTGGCTACCAGCTCGACTTTTGGCATTTGCACTAGGGCTCGCCGGCACATTAGGTCCGGTTCTAAAGTTATTGAGAGAACGCAGTTATGGGTTGGCTGAGGGAACGACGTTGGTCGGCGATACGGCAGTCGCGGCGTTGGGTGAAATTAGCGATAAAGGAGCCGACGATGACGAGCACGTGATGCTGATAAATTCGATGTTCGCGCTGGTGAAGCGGGCGTTCGTCGTCTGGCTCGCCGTGCTTGCCTTGAGTACAGCCGCCGGCGTTGTTTGATATCGAGCTTGGGCAACGCTGCTGTCGGTTTTAACTTCCTATAAAGGAGGTGGCCGACATTCGTTTCAATTCGTGGTTACTACTCACGATTATGCTGCACTCGTGTTCATACCAATCACCCAGCACGATTCTTTCGCGAGTGGTTCCGTGGGCATCGAATTTATGCGTCGCTGGGCGGTGGGTGTGGCCGTGAATCATTTGTGCGACATTATGCTCACGCATGATTTGATCGACTGTCGTGTGGTCGACATCCATTATAAATTCGTCTTTCTCGAGCATGGAAGCTTGGGTTCCGCTGCGCATGTTTGCAGCAACGTCACGTCTAGTAGCGAGCGGCAATGCCAGAAACGCAGATTGCGTTTCTGGATTTCGGACATGTTTTCGGAACGCTTGATACTCCACATCTTTGGTGCATAGAAGGTCACCATGCGTGAGTAACGTGGGCTCGTTGGCTAGCTTTACGATATGCCAGTCAGACAGCAGGGTTGCGCCAGTTGCGTGAGCGAAATCTTCTCCAAGCAAGAAATCTCTATTACCATGCATGACGAAAAGCTTCCCGCCGACATCGGAGAAGCGTTTTAGTGCCGAGATAATCGGCACGTTTGCGCAGTTATCGTCGTCATCACCGAGCCAAATTTCGAACAGGTCACCCAGGATAAATAGCTCCTGTGCGCACTTCGCTGCGTGGCCGACGAACGCCTCAAATAGCGTTATTTTCTCTGGAGTCGATCCACTGAGGTGAAGGTCAGAGGCGAAGACGCTGGTCAATGGTCGAATCTCTCTATTGTTCTAGTAATGTCACTCCGAGAATTTCGATAGGCGTCGTCGGGACGTCCCCCATTCCGCCGCTCCGTCCTGTTTCGACGGATTTCATTGCAGTGACCACGTCGGAACCATCAACCACTCGACCAAATACACAGTAACCCCAACCGTCCGGTGTCGGACTCGAGTGATTGAGGAAAAGGTTGTCTTTAACATTAATAAAAAATTGTGCGGTCGCCGAATGCGGATCATTGGTGCGCGCCATGGCCACCGTTCCATCGAGATTGCTGAGTCCGTTGTCGGCCTCGTTTTCTAGCGGCGCTTGAGTCGGCTTGTTGTTCATTTTGGCGTCGAGCCCACCGCCTTGAACCATGAAACCGTCGATTATGCGATGAAAAATCGTTCCGGTGTAAAATTCGTCTTCAACGTATTGAAGAAAATTAGCGACTGTTTTCGGGGCCTTTGCGGAATCAAGTTCTAGTGTAATAGACCCCATTGTCGTCTCAATCTTTACTTGGTTGGCAGTCATAGCTTCGATATCTCGTTTAACGTTTCAATGCGGTGACATGTTGACGCGACCGGAAATCTTGCGCAAGTATTTCGACACGATCCGACCGTGAGCCGTTGGCCATCATGTCCAGATTGTGCAGAATCGGCTCACGAAATTTCGACCGCTTCAACAATCCGCGATGCAAACAGTGACCGTACGGTAGCGATGCCAATTGACCGTCCTAGGGGTCCTGCGTATCATCGCCGTCTCCCGTTGGAAGCGGGTTTCGATCGCGATTATTTCGGGGCATAGCGCAGCCTGGTAGCGCACCTGCTTTGGGAGCAGGGGGTCGGGGGTTCGAATCCCTCTGCCCCGACCAAATCGTCGACAGATTGGAAGGCCATGAGCGCCTGTAGCTCATCTGGATAGAGCATCGGCCTTCTAAGCCGAGGGTAGCAGGTTCGAGTCCTGCCAGGCGCGCCAACTAGCTGTGGCGCCGTCTTAGTGCAGGGGGAGTGGTTTAGTCGAGCAGCAGGTAGGGGGATCGCAAGTGTGGATTTCTTGTCCGCGCGGCACCACCTGATATGCCGCATCGGACAATGCAACTAAGTGTGACGACGTCCCGCACTGATGGTGGTCACGCGAAACGACTATAGGACGAAATTAGAGAACTACTAATGCGAAAGCCATTCGCTTGCGAATTCTTAAGATTAAAATTATGGCGGCTGTTGCTGCCAAATGAATCTAAATCGCGAACCAAGGGCAAACAATGGTGGGCGTAGCTCAGTTGGTAGAGCGCTGGACTGTGACTCCGGAGGTCGCGGGTTCGAACCCCGTCGCTCACCCCACCTAACACCTCGCAAGATGGAGCGACGACGATCGCTTGCAGGAAGCCGCGATGCGAGATCAATACGAACGTTCTCAAGTCGAACCCAGACGGGGGCCATTAGCTCAATTGGTAGAGCAGCTGACTCTTAATCAGTAGGTTCGCGGTTCGAGTCCGCGATGGCCCACCATTTCACCGGTGTAGAGAACAGGGCTTACTAACGGCCAATCGCTTAATCATCGAATTTGTGATTGCTGTCACACTCACCTCGTTGTGCGATCGCGCTCCGCACAGCGATGGCACTGGCAAGAACTCGGACGACAAGCGGTCTGACTTCCTTTCTGGCACGGGCGCCAGGCGGAGTTAATCCTCGGACCACCCAAGCTATAAAGGGCGGCCGAGAACGTTGGCAGGGTTCAGGAGGGTAGCGAGTGCAAACGCAGTGGTCTAGCCACGATGCGTATCAGGGACGAGACGTCGCAAAAACAATTTTGGTGGCCGACGATGATCGGACAGTCCGAGCCGTACTCACCCGTATTCTCGAAGCCGAAGGTTTCAAAGTTCTACAGGCGGAAAGGGGCGAGAAATGTCTCTTCCTATCGATGGAAAAACCTATCGATGGGTTCCTAATCGATCTCAATATGCCCGGTCTCGACGGCGTCGAAGTTTGCCGTCGGATCCGATCGCTGGAACGGCACAAATTGACGCCAATTATTTGTGTCACGGGAAACTCCGACGACAACTCCGTAAGCCGGGCGTTCGCAGCCGGGGCCGACGACTTCATCGCGAAACCGGTTAACCCGACAACCCTACATGCGCGGCTCTCGGGCCACCTTCAGAAAATGGACTACATGAAGGAAATGGAGCGTGTTCGAAAAAACTTGAATCGCTACATTTCGCGTCGTACGCAAACCATGGTCGAGGCTTACTCGATCACAGGGATCCTCCCTCTCCCAGAACCACAAGACGTCTGTGTGATGTTTTCTGACGTGCGCGGATTTACTCAGCTCAGTCAGGAGTTGGAGCCGACGATCTTATTCGACGTGTTGAGTAATCATCTAGGGATGCAGGTCGATTCCGTTTATCGCCACGGCGGTTACATCGATAAGTTCGCAGGCGATGGCATCATGGCGGTATTCGACTCGGATCGACGTGTCGCAGAATCGTGCCGATGTGCGCTTGAAATTATGGAAGCGACACAATCAAGGGCAATGAGCGACGATGGTAGGGTGTTGGAACTAGGTATCGGCATCCATTGCGGAACCGCATTGGTCGGGAATATCGGCTCAGACAACCATCTCGATTACTCGGTTATCGGGGAGACCGTGAACCTCGCGGCAAGGCTTTGTGGATTCGCCGAGCCATTATCAATAGTTGTTTCCGAAAGCGTTGTTGACAGCGCTCGGATGGAGTCTGACTTTTTCTTTACGGCACCTTGCGAAGTCAAAGTGCGCGGCTTTCGGGACGCCGTTATTGTATACAACGTTGCCCGCAGCAGGGAAAAATAGCAAATTTTGCATCAAAACAAGCGATCGATGCGAACCGCTAATTGAGCTCGAATTTGTGCCGCTTGCGCGGCTCTACCTTACGCGGGGTTGAATCTATACTGGCGTGGTGCAAGATCAAAAACCAAAATTGGTCAATCCGCTGATATATATTGGTTGCCAAAACAGGAATGAATTGCGCGTCACTGCCTGGTACAGAAATTACTTCATCGAGAATATGAACCGCGACATTTTCGTCCTGCGTCCGCGACTTCGCGCGGATATCGAATTTTCGTCGGGATTGTCCGGCGAAAATCAGTTTCCAACTCTCTGAAATAAGCTTCCTGCCGATCAGCCGTGGCCCCATCGGGTGGATGCAGACGATGTCGTCAGAAGATCCCCAGACGTTCATCATGGCCACGTGATCGCCACGGTCAAACGCATCGTAAAACGCGTTTTCGGCGCTAAGTGGACTATCGAAACGCATCGCTAATCGAGCAAGCTGCTCCGGGCATGACAGTTTAAGGGTAACCGGCGTCGGTTAGAGCCGATGTTAGATCGGACCGGTTGTAGCCCGTAAATTTTTGTTCACCGACGGTTATTGTGGGTACCGTTAGGGGCCCTCCGGTAACGGCGGCGAGTTCACTTTGGACTGTCTTGTCACTCGTCGCGTCTTTCTCAGTGTAGGGAATATTGCGCCCTTTAAGTTGGTCACGCACTAGCTCGCACGCTTCACAACTTGGCGCAGAATAAAACACGACAGGCGAGTCGACGGTTGCTTGGCCGGACGGAGGGGAATCTGCCTCTTCCTTTTTATCGCCACGCAGGGTCTTCGTCGATTTGAGGGACATTTCCGGAAGACAATTGTCTCGAAACGAAGCGTTTCCATGTCTATCGACGCACTCGACCACAGTGATCGCCGACCCCGGAAGAGGTAGAACGACCAATAGCATTCCGAAAATCGTTTTATAATTCAGTAATTTCATAGCGCAAATACTCCTTGCATCATGTATCTGACGACAACAAGGCCATCCAGGCGGAACTATATCAGCCGTTGCCGCAACACGTGCCTTTCGGGGCTATCAAACCCCGAAACCAACCACTATAATATTCGCTTAGTTGGCTAACGCTACCACCGTTGAAGATTATAGGGGTGGGGAACGTGCGTCTAGTCAAAGCGCCGCCAAATGCAGCTGCGAGTAGGTTATTGCGAAGAGCGGCACAGATTCTTGTCATTGTTCCCCAACCGGCGCTGAATTGGCTAACGCGCTGACCGTCGTACGTCCTACAATCACGCTTCGGTGTGAGTACGTAAACTTTAAGACATACGATAATTGGACAATTTAGGCGAAAGTGGCGAAATTGGTAGACGCGCTGGCTTTAGGTGCCAGTGGGGCAACCCTTGAGAGTTCGAGTCTCTCCTTTCGCACCATTGTCCAATCTTTGAATTCTTGAAATTTGGGCCTAAAAGCGGCTAATGCTTTGCTTTATGGCGTTGTCTGAAACTTAAAACGTTTGTTAATAACTATGCACGTATCAGTTGAACAATCCGGCGATCTTGAACGAAAGATGACAGTTGAGGTGCCAGAAGATCGAATTGCCGATCGCATTAAGGTACGTCTTCAAGAACTCGGTCGAACCGCCAAAGTCGACGGCTTCCGTCCAGGAAAAGTACCCTTTAGCGTCGTCAGACAGCGTTATGGCGCCCGCGTTCGCGAGGAAATACTGAGTGACGTCCTGCGGTCTAGCTTTTCCGAAGCGATGACAGAACAAGATCTGCGCCCCGTCGGGGAACCTTCGATCGAGCCTGGAAATTTCGAGTCGGGCAAGGGCCTGAGTTACGTTGCGACGTTTGAAGTTTACCCGACGGTGGCGTTGCAGCCGGTGGAGGATTTGAATCTAGAACGGCCGGCGTGCGAGATCGCCGAATCGGACGTTCAAAAAATGATTGGAACGTTACGCGAGCAACACAAAACATGGGTTGAAGTCACCCGAGCCGCGTCAGACGATGACCAGACGACGATCGACTTCGTTGGGGAAATCGGCGGCGAGCCGTTCGAGGGCGGGACCGCGACCGATTTTGAATTGATTATCGGCGCGGGCCGTATGATTGACGGTTTCGAAGCAGGTTTGGCTGGCAAAGCGGCGGGCGATGAGACTGAACTAAATTTAAAATTTCCTGATGCGTATCAAAACGAGAACCTGGCTGGCAAGGACGTCATATTCAAAGTCACAGTGAAAAAAGTGTCTGAGCCTGTTCTGCCAGCGCTGGACGACGAATTTTTTACCAAATTTGGGGTCCAAAGCGGTGGGCTGGAAGCGTTCCAGATTGAAATCCGCGAGAACATGGAACGAGAGCGCGATCGTGCGTTGAAACAACGGTTCAATTCGGGTGTTTTGGACCGAGTGAACGAGGCGAACGAACTTCCCATCCCGCAGGCGTTGGTCCAGCAAGAAACTATGCGGATGCAGCAGCAGGCGATGCAGACAATGATGCAGCGCGGAGGCAGCCCTCAGGATTTCGATCCGTCGCAAATGATGGGGATTTTTGAGGCGCCGGCAAAAAAACGAGTAAAGCTCGGGTTACTAATGGCCGAAATGATTAAATCAGCTGGAATTTCCGCCGACCCAGGGAAAGTGCGAGGCACGATAGAAGCTATGGCATCAAGCTACGAGGATTCGGCTGCGGTTGTTAAGTGGTATTACGAAGATCCGCAACGACTGCACGAGATTGAGGCGATGTGTCTTGAGGATGAGGCGGTAGGCTGGATAACGGCGCGCGCCACCGTAAATGAGGTGTCAATCTCGTTTGACGATCTCATGAATCCAGGGCAGACTGACTAACAAATTCGAGGCGATTATTTACTCATGACAAATTACGGCGACAACAGCTCTAGCGCAGAAATTCAGGCACTTAACCTGATCCCGATGGTGGTTGAACAGACCGCGCGTGGCGAGCGCTCCTACGACATTTATTCGAGGCTGTTGAAAGAGAGGGTGGTCTTTTTGGTCGGCGCGGTTGAGGACCATGTGGCGAACGTTATCCTCGCACAGTTGCTGTTCCTCGAATCGGAAAATCCCGACAAAGATATCCACTTATACATCAACTCCCCCGGCGGCTCGGTGACAGCGGGAATGGCAATTTACGACACGATGCAGTTTATCAAACCTGCGGTGAGCACAATGTGCGTCGGTCAGGCCGCGAGCATGGGCGCATTACTGTTAGCCGGTGGGGCGAGTGGCAAGCGTTTCTGTTTACCGCACTCCCGAGTCATGATTCACCAGCCGCTCGGCGGATTCCAAGGGCAGGCATCAGATTTCGATATTCATGCCCGAGAAATCCTCACGATCCGCGATAGACTCAATGAGATATTGGCGAAGCATACGGGTCGGGCAATCGAAGACGTCGCAAAGGACACCGAGCGCGACAACTTTATGAGCGCGACCGATGCAAAGGAATATGGCTTAATCGACGAGGTGTTGGGCAATAGAGACGCGGCTGGCCCAAAAAGCATCGATAGTTAACGTTTGACTGACCATAAGTATTGTGGCCAACAGCTAATTCAAAACAGAGGCGGGATCAATGAGCGACAGTAAGAATCCAAAGGGCGGCGACGGCGACCGACTTTTGTACTGCTCCTTTTGTGGGAAAAGCCAACACGAAGTTCGCAAATTGATCGCCGGACCGTCGGTATTCATTTGCGACGAGTGCGTCGAATTGTGCAACGACATCATTCGCGAAGAAATTCAAGAAAAATCAGGCGGCGCTAGCGGCAGTAAACTCCCGATCCCAGAAGAAATTAATCACATATTAGACGAGTACGTGATTGGCCAACGGCAGGCGAAGAAGATCCTAGCCGTGGCCGTCTATAATCATTACAAACGTCTCGACACTCGGGTCAAGCAGAGCGATGTGGAGCTCTCTAAAAGCAACGTATTGCTCATCGGTCCGACGGGCAGCGGCAAAACCTTACTAGCTGAGACGCTCGCTAGGTTACTTAACGTGCCGTTTACGATTGCCGATGCGACAACCTTAACCGAAGCGGGTTACGTCGGTGAAGATGTCGAAAACATCATCCAGAAATTGCTGCAAAAATGCGATTACGATGTCGAGAAAGCGCAGACTGGCATCGTCTACATCGACGAAATCGACAAGATTTCTAGGAAGTCCGACAACCCGTCCATCACCCGTGACGTATCGGGAGAGGGCGTGCAGCAGGCGCTATTGAAGTTAATTGAAGGGACTGTAGCTTCTGTCCCGCCGCAAGGTGGTAGAAAGCATCCCCAGCAAGAATTCCTGCAAGTCAACACCGCCAACATATTATTCATTTGCGGCGGAGCATTTTCCGGCCTGGACAAAATAATCCGGGATCGTTCGGAGAAGGGCGGCATTGGGTTTTCGGCAGAAGTGAAAAGCAAAGACGACAAGAAGACGACGAGCGAAATGTTGCATCAAGTCGAACCCGAAGATCTAATCCGGTATGGATTAATTCCAGAATTTGTCGGTCGTTTGCCTGTTGTAGCAGTGCTCGATGAGCTCGATGAACATCAGCTGGTACAAATATTGGTCGAGCCGAAGAATGCCCTGACGAAACAATACGGCAAGCTCTTCGAGATGGAAGGATGCGAACTGGAATTTCGTGAAGAAGCGCTTCGCGCGGTTGCCCGCAAGGCGGTAGAAAGAAAAACGGGAGCACGTGGTCTTCGTTCGATAATCGAGCAAAATTTGCTGGATACGATGTACGAGCTACCATCGTTAGACGATGTAACAAAGGTTGTGGTGGATGAAGGTGCGATTACGGGCGAAAGTAAGCCGTTGATCATCTACGAAGGAACGGAAATCGCAAAGGTCGCTTCCGATTGAGACGAAACCCGGGCTGAGCGCTGGTGGTGGATGCCCACGGCATGACGACGAACGTTTGACGAGCCCGACACACTCGCCCGCATCCTAACGATACGCCCGCCGTATCGCTCAGTGAAGAACTTCCCGAACACTAATTTGCAAATTCTTAAGGCGCCGAGGCCCTAGCTAATGACAGAATCCAATATTCTTGCGGTACTACCTTTGCGCGACGTTGTGGTTTATCCGCATATGGTTATTCCGCTGTTCGTTGGTCGTGAGAAATCAATTAAGGCGCTCGAGTCGGCGATGGAGGACGCCAAGCAGATTCTGCTTGTAGCCCAACGTAGTGCGGCGGACGACGACCCTTCGATCGAAGAGATTCACGAGGTCGGTACAGTTTCCAACATCTTACAACTGCTCAAGCTCCCCGATGGAACAATTAAAGTCCTTGTTGAAGGCGTGCGCCGCGCGCGAACAGTTGAATTCCTGAATACCGACGAATATTTCTCAGCCCGCACCGAGCCATTAGAACCCGAGGCGATTACAGATAGGGAAGCCGAGGTCTTGACTCGTTCGTTAATGGGTCAGTTTGATCAATACGTAAAACTGAATAAAAAGGTGCCGCCAGAAATAGTATCGTCGTTGTCGAGTATCGATGATCCGTCGCGTTTAGCCGATACGATTGCCGCTCACATGTCGATTAAGATCCCGGATAAACAAGACGTTCTAGAATTCGTGAATATTCGGGAGCGCTTGGAACATCTCATTAGTCTGATGGAATCCGAAATTGATTTACTCCAAGTTGAGAAACGATTACGCGGTCGCGTCAAAAAGCAAATGGAGAAAAGCCAGCGCGAGTATTATCTGAATGAACAGATTAAGGCGATTCAAAACGAGTTAGGCGAGTCCGAAGACGGTTCGAACGAATTCGATGAGCTTGCAGATAAAATCGCAGAGTCGGGAATGCACAAAGAGGCCCGCGAAAAAGCCGATTCCGAATTAAAGAAGCTCCGCATGATGTCACCGATGTCCGCAGAGGCGACTGTAGTGAGAAACTACATCGATTGGATCACGGCCGTCCCCTGGAAGAAGCGCTCCAAAACCTTTAAGGACATCAATCGAGCTGAGGCCATCCTTGACGAAGATCATCATGGACTCGAGAAAGTGAAAGAACGAATTGTGGAACACTTAGCGGTTCAACAACGCGTTAAAAAGATGAAGGGGCCAATTTTGTGTCTAGTTGGCCCGCCAGGTGTCGGCAAGACGTCACTGGGTCGCTCAATCGCACGGGCAACGAACCGAAAATTCGTCAGGATGTCATTAGGTGGTGTGCGAGACGAGGCAGAAATACGCGGGCATCGTAGAACTTATGTCGGTTCGTTACCCGGAAAAATCGTACAAAACATGTCAAAGGTTGGGACGCGAAACCCACTGTTTCTGCTCGATGAAGTCGACAAAATGGCAATGGATTTCAGAGGCGACCCAGCGTCAGCGTTGCTCGAGGTCCTAGACCCGGAGCAGAATTTCGCGTTTAACGATCATTACCTGGAAGTCGACTACGACCTCTCCGAAGTGATGTTTATTACAACGGCGAATAGCTTGAACATTCCTGCACCATTGCTCGATCGAATGGAAGTGATCCGGCTCGCGGGATATACCGAAGACGAAAAGGTAAGCATTGCGACGAAATACCTAATTCCAAAACAGATAACGAATAATGGTCTAACTGAAGACGAAATAAAAATCGCTGAATCGGCGATACGCGAGATCATCCGTTACTATTCGCGCGAGGCCGGTGTGCGTAATCTAGAGCGCGAAATCGCAAACGTGTGTCGTAAGGTCGTTAAGCAGATCCTGAAAAAGGATCCAGGAAAACTTATCTCGGTCACCGGGAAATCGATAGAAAAATACCTCGGTGTTAAGCGCTACCGATACGGACTTGCAGAAGTTGAAAATCGGGTTGGACAGGTTACTGGTTTGGCGTGGACCGAAGTTGGTGGCGACTTGTTAACGATCGAGGCGGTCGTAGTACCGGGCAAGGGTAAAGAAACGTACACCGGTAGACTCGGCGACGTGATGCAAGAATCTATAAAGGCCGCGATGACCGTCATACGCAGCCGTGCGTCGTCCCTTGGAATTAAACCGGATTTCTACCGCACGATCGACATTCATTTTCACGTTCCGGAGGGAGCGACCCCGAAGGATGGCCCTAGTGCCGGTGTTGGAATGTCTACTGCCTTGGTCTCCGCATTGACTGGAATTCCAGTCCGCGCCGATGTCGCTATGACAGGCGAAATCACGTTACGCGGTGAGGTTTTGCCGATCGGAGGCTTAAAAGAAAAGCTACTCGCGGCGCTGCGCGGCGGTATAAAGACAGTGCTGATCCCCATCGAGAATGAGCGCGAGCTAAAAGAGATTCCAGCTAACATCAAGCTAGGTCTCGATATAAAACCGGTTCGGTGGATAGACGAGGTCTTTGCACTAGCATTACAAACTGTACCGACGCCACTCACGGATGAGGAAATTGCTAAGACGAATATTTCGAATGACGGTGGAGACTCCGACGACGATACTGACGTCGTGCGACCACATTAAAATTCTACTGCGGCGTCAATTAGTTGTTTGCTTGACGGTGTTTAGGGTGCTTGGTATAACGGCCGAGTCTTACGGCTGCTGACCAGGGAACGGAAATAAATCTAATATCAACCAAAAACTTACTCACGCTGGGTTTGTTATTTGAAGGGGAGTTCACATATGAACAAGGCAGATCTAATCGATACCGTCGCTGAGGCGGCTGATCTATCTAAGGCCAGTGCTGCACGTGCAGTCGATGCAGTAACGGAAGCCATTGCTGACTCCTTGAAGAAGGACGATCAAGTTACTATCGTGGGGTTCGGAACTTTCAGCGTACGCAAGCGAGCCGCACGCTCAGGTCGCAATCCGCGAACTGGCGAAACTATTCATATCAAGGCATCGAATGTTCCTGGATTCAAACCTGGAAAAGCACTGAAGGATGCCGTAAACTAGCGCGCTTCCCAAGGGTGCTTAGCTCAGCTGGGAGAGCGTCGCCTTTACACGGCGAAGGTCGGGGGTTCGATCCCCTCAGCACCCACCAGCGATGATCACAGGAGTGGTAGTTCAG